>JBGCFD010000200.1:0-26019 GCA_045106765.1 Saprospiraceae bacterium
GTAGATTTCAAAAGATTATTAGTCAATCGTTGTAACATATCGCCAACGTTAACTACAATTTCTCCTTCATCAGGCAGTACAGGTAACCAATTTTCCTCCATATCTTGCACTTGCAAACCACCTGCAGATGCTCCAACTAAAAGCGTAATCAAATTAATATCTTCATGTTGTTCTGCTCGAATCGCTGATTCTGGCTCCTTAGTGATAGGAGGATAGTGAATAGCTCGAAGGATACTATTTCCTTTCTCAATATTATTGGTAAAGTAGTGTTCTCCTAAATCCAAGTAAATGGCAATTGCTTCCAAAAGGGCTCCACCTGATTTTTCAAAGGCTTGATATAACTCATTTCCCAAACGGAAAAAATCAGCTTCTTCTGCTACATTTACATTATCAGGATATTGGCTTTTCAATGGATGATCGGAAGGAACAGTTTGTCCAATTTGAAAAAATTCCTTCAAGTCAGCCACTTCAGATTGCTTTGCATGTTCTTTTCCAAAAGAAGTATAACCTCTTTGACCTGCTAGACCTTTCACTTCATATTTTCTTTTCACGTCAACAGATAATCCAAAAAAGCGTTTTGCCGCAGCGTAAAAATCATCAACCAATTGCGCTGAAACGCCATGATTAACTACTCCAACAAATCCAACTTCAGTAAAAGCTCGACCTAATTCGGCAACAAAATCTGCACGTACCGCAGATGTTCCATGAATAAAATGTTCTAAATCAACTACGGGGATGTTTCTTTTTGACATAATTCAATTTTTTATATTTTCTCAAAAATTGTGTTTAATAATTTCAAAACAAAATAAGGTTTTTTTTGGAAAAAACCTTCGTGTGTTCCTTCGCAACGAATGATCATCACTTATCGAAGCCTCGGTTTATATTTCGACTTATCCATGATTTTTTGAGCATCAGTTGTGAGTAATTGTTCAACGGATACGTCAGGATTTTGCTTCATAAAAGCTTCGATAATTCTTAATCCCATAAAGTTAGCCGTTCTTCCAGGAGCTTCTTTTGGCATCCCAGGTGAACTTGGACTTTGATCAACCAACTTTTTAATTTTGTTGGTACTCGTTTCGTAAATTAATTCTTCTGCCAAAAGATGTGACCAAATTTGTGGTTCATTGTCTAAAATCCATTCCGTTTGTTGAGTGGTGTATTCCCATTTGATGCTATCTGGGGTGTGAGGTAAAAAACATTCTAGCAAATATAATTTTTTGCCATTATAAATCATTAAGTCTAATAATCGATCACCTTGAGGTAGTCCAACTAAGTCATCAACTAAAGCATCAAAAGTTTTTTTAACCAAATGTTCAGGTGTAAATGAACGTGTTATATAATTAGAAAAGGCAGGATTCTGTATACCTAATTGCCAATAAGGATAATCATTTCCAAGCAACATGTCTAATCCGATTCCGATTCCATCTTGCTGTTCATTGATTGGAAAAATAAAAGAAGCATAGTTAAAACCCGAAATCAAAGGGTAAATTTTAGGAATTGAATTATTAGGAAAATAATATTTATAAAATTTAAATCCTTGCTCATATTCTTTTTTATATGTTTTTAAATCAGGAAAAACGATATTCGTTGTATCGGCTAAATTTCGAACATTTGGATCACTTAGAAAACCTTGCGCATTTTCAAAAAAGTAATTATCGAGTTCTGGAGATTTTAAAAAAGTTTGGATTTGAGAAAAATATAAGTTAAAAAACTTAGGAAAATCTTGTCTTAAATTCACAATTTCCCCTCGAATATCGTTAGTGTCTATATTAAAAAGGCGTTGGTTAAAATCTTCAATTTCAACTTCGACTTCGATATTTGAAACGTCTGGAATATTTTTACCTTTGTCACTCCAACAGGATTGGATAAAAAAGCAAGAAAGAAAAAAGCTAAGAACTAACAGATTTTTTTGATTCATATTTTAAATTCTTATTATATTAATATCTTTGATTTAGATTTATATTATTTGCAAAAATAACATCATTTTCAAAACATTTATAAAATGAAAAAAATTGTAATTGTACTTTGCTTTTTAGGATTATTTTTATCAAAAAGCGATGCTCAAAACGAGATTAGATTTGGATTTCAATTTAGCCCAACATTGAGTTGGATGAAAACAGATTCCAAAAGAGTTAGTAATAATGGAGGCTTAATTTTAGGAGCTAAATTAGGTGCTGTTGGCGAATATTATTTCCGAGAGAATTATTCCATTGCCAGCGGAATTGGTTTTGGATTTAACCATAGTGGTCGATTAAAATATCAAGATGCTGGTTCTTATTGGGTTAACTCTGATTTGAGTATTACAGGTTTGGATACATTGGCGAGTGGCGTCTCATTGAAATATAATTTGCAATACGTGGAAATTCCGATTTCATTAAAATTAAGGTCTGGATATTTCGGAACGTTTAGGGTTTTCGCTGAATTGCCAATGCTTTATATAGGTTTTAATTCTCAAGCTAAAGGAACGATAACTGGAAACAGCCCTGGACCGGATACTGAAAAAGAGAATATTAAACCTGATGTTGCTTTCTTCAATTTATCTTGGGGAATTGGTGGTGGATTTGAGTATGAGTTGGGTTCTAAAACTTCCTTAGTTGGAGGATTATATTACCAACAAGGATTTTCAGATGTAACTAAAGATGACGGTTTTTATATTGACAGTACAGGTGCTGTAAAATCAGAAAATTCAAAAGCTACCCTTGGTACATTTATCATTCGAATGGGGGTGATGTTTTAGTTTTTCTCTTAAAAAAAATATAGAAATGGGGAAATTTACAAGTGTAAATTTCCCCATTTGCTTTTTCCCAAAAATTACTCGTATTTTTGCGACCTGAATTACCCAGAAGCATTTTTTGATTTTTATAAATAAACATACATATAACATTACCATGTCGAAACCTACACCAATTGATGCTAAAGTTCTAGAAGAGTTTATTGATGATGCATTGTATGAAGATGTGCGCGAAGGCGATCATACTTCATTAGCAACTATTCCATCTGAAGCACGAACTCGAGCAAAATTATTAGTTAAAGATGCTGGAGTTATTGCTGGAATCGAATTAGCAAAAGCTGTGTTTCATCGCGTAGATGAAACGGCAAAAGTGGAAGTCTTTATCGAAGAAGGAGCAAGTGTTTCGTACGGAGATATTGCTTTTGAGGTAGAATGTAATTCACAAGCTTTATTAAAAGCAGAGCGATTAGTGCTGAATGCTATGCAGCGAATGAGTGGAATAGCAACGATGGCTAATCGATTCAAATTTGAAGTGGAAGATTTACCCGTTAAAATTTTAGATACTCGTAAGACGACTCCACTCTTAAGATTTTTGGAAAAATGGGCGGTGAAATTAGGAGGTTGTGAAAATTACAGATATGGTTTGTATGATTGGATTATGATTAAAGATAACCATATTGATGCTTGTGGTGGAATTCAAGAAGCCATAGTTCGTGCAGCCGAATATCAAAAAGAAAATAATTTAGAATTGGGAGTTACAGTAGAAGTTCGAAATCTTGTTGAACTTTATAAAGTACTCGAAATTGGTGAAGGAAAGGTGACTCGGATAATGTTGGATAATTTTGATTTGCCATTATTAAAAGAAGCGGTGGCTGTGATTGATGGTCGATTTGAAACAGAAGCTTCAGGTGGCGTAAATATTCATACCGTTAGAAAAATTGCACAAACTGGTGTTCAATATATTTCAGTAGGAGCGTTGACACATTCTTTTATAAGTTTAGATATGAGTTTGAAAGTGATTAAATAATAAAGACAGTTTCGAGTTAAACAAAAAATCCCGAATTTTGATTTCGTCAAAATTCGGGATTTTTCTTTTTAGTTTTTAGGATTTAATAATTATCGAAGAGGATAACCTTCCACCGTAATTGTTACCAGAACAATCAATGAAATCATGATTAACCAAAATCGAATGTCTTTGTAGTATGGAGTAATATTTTCTGTTACCACGTCAAATAGATTGAAAACGATTAATAAAATGATGAACGATACGAGTAACATAGGCATGATTTTTAAAAGTGATTGTCAATATTTAAATCCATTGAAACTGATTTTCGATTCAAAAGAATCTACTTTCTAGTTAAAGTTTTACAACTGCATTTAACAAAATGCTAGATGTAATTCTTTGATTTTTCGACTAAGAAATATTAATGGATAAAATTGTGGGAGGAAATCAAATTGAAAAGGGGAGTGTCAAACTTAGTATTACTCAAGTATTATCAATTCAAAAAAGATGCCATGTAATCCACCAAAGTGAGATTATATCAAAGAGAAGAGGTGTTAGCACTCAAGTGCTAACACCTCTATTATAAATAAAAGTCAAACACTCGAATTAAATTACTTAAGGAGTGCTTGATTAATTCTTTTTACCATGTACGGTCCTTCATAGACCATTCCTGAATAAACCTGAACCAACGAAGCCCCTGCCTCTAATTTTTCCTTAGCATCCTCTGGTGTAGAAATTCCTCCTACTCCAATAATTTTAAGTTCTCCGTTCGATTTGGTACTTAGATAACGAATGACTTCGGTCGAACGTTGCTTGACTGGTTTTCCACTTAGTCCGCCATTACCTATTTCTTCGATTTGTAACTTTGAAGTTTTTAATCCTTCTCGACTGATAGTCGTATTGGTTGCGATGATACCTGCAATTTTTGAATCTTTGACAATTTCTAAAATATCATCTAGTTGTGCATTATTGAGATCTGGAGCAATTTTTAAAAGGATTGGTTTTGGAGCACTTTTTTTATGATTCATTTCTTGAAGCATCGTCAATAATTTAGTCAAGGGTTCTCGATCTTGGAGTGCTCGTAAATTTGGCGTATTCGGAGAACTTACATTGACGACAAAATAATCAACATGAGGAAATAAAACTTCAAAACAATAGGCGTAATCTTCTTCTGCTCGTTCATTGGGAGTCACTTTATTTTTTCCAATATTTCCACCAATGATTACACCTTCAGGTTTTCCTTTTTTCTTTAATCTTTCCACCAAAGCATGTACACCTTCATTATTAAATCCCATCCGATTGATAATGCCTTCATCTTTTTTTACTCGAAAGAGTCGAGGTTGTGGGTTACCATCTTGAGGCTGAGGAGTGACCGTTCCTAATTCAATAAAACCAAAACCCATCGAAGACATCGCGTGATAACTTTTTCCATCTTTATCAAAACCAGCAGCTAGGCCAACTGGATTTTGAAAAGTCAAACCAAAAACTTCTCGCTTCAAACGATCGTCTTTGAGTTCCAATGATTTTTTAAATAAGAAATTGATGATCGGAATCGAAAGAGTAATTTTTAATAATCGGATAGTTAGATGATGTGCTTTTTCCGCAGAAAACATAAATAGGAACGGCTTGATAAAAATTTTATACACGACGTTTTGTTTAGTGATGAGTTTTATAAAATTAAATTTCTTAGGTAGGATGCTTGTGCAAAAATAATAAATGTAAGGAAGGTGTACTGTTTTTTTCCAAAAAAAATGAAGCCTGAATTTTCATTAGAAAATTCAGGCTTCAAAACTTAGAACTTAACACTTAATGTTCATCACTATTTTAAACTGGTTTTGCTTCGGCTCGCAACAAATCCATATCTCTAATTAATAATCTTTGACGATTAAAAGTCAATACATTTTTAGTCCTAAGTTCATTAAGGACAGTAGTAACTGTTTGTCGAGAAGTGGCTGTTAAGTTGGCTATTTCTTGGTGCGTTAAAAATTTTCTAACCAACATTTCATAACCTACTCGTTGCCCTTTTTTCTTGGCGAGGCTTTCCAAAAATTCAACTATACGAGTTCGAGAATCTTTAAAAACGAGTGATTCCAATCGTTGTTCCATTTCCAAAACTCTTGACCCCATAATATTCATCATAAAAAGGCTCAATGTGCTATGGTCTTTCATCATACTTTTCATTTCTGCAACAGACATGATGCAAACAGAAGTTTCTTCCATAGCAATAGCGAAATCTTTCCGTTTCGTCTCTCCAATCAAAGAGAGTTCTCCAAAAACTTCCCCTTGTGTCAAGATGGATTTTGTAATTTCTTTTCCAGTATCAGAGTAGGTTCCAATTTTGATTCGACCATCGCTAATAAAATAGATTTTATCTGCGTGCTCATCAGGCATATAGATATACTCACTCTTTCTGAATGTCTTGTGGTTGAAAGAATCCATGTGGTCACCTTCCATTTTTTTGGGGCACATCATTCCTTTCATGTCAATATTTTCCAAATACCAAAGCGATTGTTTATCCATAGTATTGAATTGATTTTTGTGTGGAAAAGCTTCGTCAAATTTAACAAAATGAAGTGGATTAATGTTCATTGTAATACATTTTAGTTATTTAAAATGTCTTAAAGGTTTCATCAAGGTATTGATTATTTCCTTTTGACAATTCAAAGATAACAGCAAAGTATAACAGAAATATCACAGAAGAATGGTATTTAGGTAATTGATTAAATAGTTTATCGGTTTATTAGGTGATTAATTAAGTGGATCAGCTGATTGGGAAATCAGGTGTGATCTGAAACAATAATTTGATTATCCGATAAACTAATTCCCCTTATCCATTTTCAAATCAAATCGTTTTCGTAATTCTTCTACAAGAGGGTTGATTTCAATGATTTTATTATATTTTTCGGCAGGCGTGGATAGTTTGGTTGGTTTAGGTTTCTTGTCAACTGGAATTTTAGTGGCATCAATTTCTACTTCCAAAATTAATTTTGGATGCTTCAAACTAGTTCGGATAAAGTTCATTAATTCATATTCCTGTTGCACCATTCCTTTTCCCATTGTCGAACCTACTTTGATCAAGATAGAATCTTCATCAACCACAGTTACTTCCGCATGCTTAAAAACACTTTTTACAGACGGAGAAGTAATTTGTTCATAATAAGCTTTCCAGGTTGCTTCTAAATTTTCTTGATTTAATTGAGAAACAGAATCGACAGTTTGAGCGATCTCTTCATTTACTTGTGATTGCAAATCTTCCTTTTTGGGAATGCTAGTAATATTATATTTACTCGAAAGAGGAAGTCCTAATTTCCCTGTAGGAGGAGGAACTGGAATGGATGCTTTATTTTCAGCTGGTGGGGTAACTGGAATTTGAGTGGTTGGAACAGGAGGTGGAGTTGTTACTTTTGACTGAGTGGGTTCAACTGATTTTTGGGTAGCAATAACTGGAGCAGAAGTATTTTGTTTTGCTCGTGCTATTGGTGCGTCAGAAGTTTTTTTTTCAACAACTGTATTTTGCGAAAGGGTCGTAGCTCGATTGATATAAGCCATTTTAACCAAAGCCATCTCCACGTGAAGGCGTTTGTTTCTCGCCATTTTATAATTCACGTCACATTCATTGGCAATATTTAATGCAGAAAGTAAAAACGAAGTTGGTGCAACTTTCGCTTGATTTTTATATCGTTCTTTTAAATTATCACTTACTTCCAACAATTGTAAAGTTGCTTCATCTTTACAGACCAATACATTTCGAAAATGCTCCGCCAATCCATTGATAAATAAATCTGCTTCGAAACCGTTCTTTTGAATTTTATCAAAAATTAAAAACAATGAAGATAAATCTTCCACCATCATCGCATCCGTCACTTTGAAAAAATAGTCATAATCCAATACATTCAAATTGGTAATGACATCATCATAAGTTATTTTTTTTCCAGAAAAACTTACGATCCGATCAAAAATGGATAATGCATCTCGTAACGCACCATCTGCTTTTTGACCAATGATATGCAAGGCATCTTTATCTGCCTCAATTCCTTCTTCTGCACAAATTCCTTGAAGGTGTTTTACCGTGTCTTGAACCTGAATTCGTTTAAAATCAAAAATCTGACAACGAGAAAGTATTGTCGGAATAATTTTATGTTTTTCCGTCGTCGCTAAAATAAAGATAGCATACGAAGGAGGCTCTTCCAATGTTTTCAAGAATGCATTAAATGCTGCTTGCGAAAGCATATGAACCTCATCAATGATAAATACTTTGTATTCACCTTGCTGTGGTTGAAATCGAACTTGCTCGACTAATGTTCGTATATGTTCTACACTATTGTTGGATGCAGCATCCAATTCGGTGATATTAAAAGAAGCATTTTCATTGAAAGCTTTGCAGGAGTTGCATTCATCGCAAGGTTCGAAATCAGCAGTTCGATTGGTACAATTAAGGACTTTTGCTAAAATTCGAGCACAGGTCGTTTTACCAACACCACGAGGTCCACAGAACAAAAAAGCATGAGCCAAATGGTCATTTTGTAACGCATTTTTTAAAGTTTGCGAAACATGTTGTTGACCAACTACTTCATCAAATCTGATTGGACGATACTTTCTTGCGGATACGACAAATTTGCTCATAAATATTATTTTCGAATTGTTGCAAATGTACAAAAAAGGAATTTGAATATTAGATGATGTTGATAAAAACTAGAAGCACTTTTTTATCGAAAAATCTTACTTTTGTATTCCATCTAGCACATGGCTGTCTGCTCCAGCAGACCTAAAAAATCTATGAAATAGATTTTTCCCAAAACTTAATTTTTTAATAAAAAAAGCTTTCGCTTTTTTACGGTCTGCTAAAGCAGACCACTACGTACCAATAATATGAAAATAGCAGTAGCCCAACTCAACTTTCACATCGGAAATTTTGAAGGAAATACAAAAAAAATGCTCAAAGCAGTTGCAACTGCCAAAAAGCAAGGAGCAGATATTGTTTGCTTTAGCGAACTCGCAACTTGTGGTTATCCTCCAAGAGATTTTTTAGAATTCGATGATTTTATTCGTCAGGCAAAAGAAGCAGTTGAGACTTTGGCAAAAGCTGCAAAAGGTATTGCAATCGTAGTGGGATCGCCAAGTAAAAATCCAGTTGTAGAAGGAAAAGATTTATACAATTCTGTTTATTTTTTAGCCAATGGAAAAATAAAACATATCCAACATAAAACACTTTTGCCGACTTACGATGTTTTTGATGAATATCGATATTTTGAACCTGCTTCGGAATTCAATATTGTAAAATATAAAGGCAAAAAAATCGCATTGACCGTTTGTGAAGATATTTGGAATATCGGAAATGAAAACCCAATGTATGATATCTGTCCGATGGATTTGTTGATGAAACATCAACCAGATTTTATGATCAATGTTTCCGCATCGCCTTTTTCATATACTCATGCAGAATCAAGAATTCATATTTTAAAAGCAAATGTGGAACGATATAAATTACCCATTTTTTATATTAATCATGCAGGTGCGCAAACGGAGTTGATTTTTGACGGTGGAAGTTTTGTGATGTCGCCCAATGGGAATGTTTTTGAAGAGATGGTTTACTTCAAAGAGTCTATCAAAACATTCAATTTGGCAGAAGTCAAAAGAGGAAAAACGTCTAAAGTTCAGCCTAAGAATAAAATGAAGAGAATCCATGATGCACTAGTTTTAGGAGTGAAAGATTACTTTGGGAAATTAGGATTTAAAAAAGCGATTCTTGGTTTGTCTGGTGGAATTGATTCAGCATTGACCGCAGTTTTGGCAACTAAAGCTTTGGGGAAAAATAATGTTAGAGTTGTGTTGATGCCTTCGCAATTTTCTTCGGATCACTCCATAAAAGATGCAGAAGATTTGGCGAAAAATCTAGGCATTCAATATGATATTGTTTCAATAAAGAATATTTACAAAACATATATGAAGGAATTAAAACCAATGTTTGGTGACTTACCTTTCAATGTAACGGAAGAAAATATTCAAGCAAGAAGTCGTGGAATGATCTTGATGGCAATGTCGAATAAGTTTGGAAATATCGTTTTGAATACGTCGAACAAAAGTGAAGCAGCTGTTGGCTATGGAACACTTTACGGAGATATGTGTGGTGGGCTTTCGGTTATCGGAGATTTATATAAAACAGAAGTTTTTGAACTTTGTCGATGGATCAATCGACGAAAAGAAATTATTCCTAACAATACAATTACAAAACCACCTTCCGCCGAATTACGACCTAATCAAAAGGATTCTGATAGTTTGCCTGATTATGATATTTTGGATGAAATTCTTTTTCAATACATTGAAAAAACGCAAGGGCCGAATGAAATTATCGCCATGGGTTTTGATCCCAAATTAGTGCGACGAGTTTTGCGGTTGGTAAATATTAATGAATTTAAAAGGTATCAAACTGCGCCAGTTTTGCGAGTGTCAAGCAAAGCATTTGGAATGGGGAGAAGGATGCCAATTGTTGGAAAGTATTTGTCGTAAAAGCTGAGATTTTTCACCACAGATTTTTACAGATGTTTTGAAAAAAAAGAATCTGTGAAAATCTGTGGTGAATAAAAAAAACAAGGAAAAACCAATTTGTTAAAATATTTCAGACGCAAATTGATTAAAAATAATTGGTCTTCCTTGCTCATTAAAATTTAGTTTCAATAGATTAATTATTCGTTGTAAAATTTGTGATGCCTAATTTTTTCAATTCCTTTCTCGCATGCTCATCTTCAGGTTTTAACTCCAATACTTTTTTATAATTTTCAATCGCCAATTTTTCATTTCCTGTGACTAAATAAGCTTCTGCGAGGCTATCAAAAACATTGGAATAATGAGGATATGCCAATGCATTTATTCTGAAAATTAAAATAGCTTCTTTTATTTTTCCACTTCTCAATAATACATAACCATAAGCATTTAATTCGGAGGGACCAGTCGCTCGACGCGAAACATATCGACCATAATTTTTAATACTTTCTTCTATTTTTTCAAAACCTCCAGCTTCCAAATTTCCATGGATTAATGCTTGCGTTTTAAAGTTTGGAGTAGGAGCGAGGCCGTTGACAATTTGTGCTACATCCACTTCAAATGAAGTAGTTGGAGTTTCTACAATTCTCCCAATTTCTTTTCCTTCTTTGTAAAAAATAAAAGTAGGCACTCGGAAAATATTTAACCCTTTTTCTTCGCCATTTGGACTTCGTTTGTATTGTTCTTTTGAGTCAGAAACGGAAACGAGTTTTAAATTTTTTTCATCAAAACCCATTTCATCCATCACCTTATAAAATTGCGGAACTCCTCTTTTACTATCGCCACACCAAGTACCTAAAAAGGCTAAAACTTCTACCCCTTTCATTTTTGATTTTCCTTTGGAAATTACTTTTGGGTTAGGTTTATATTCAGCGTAATATTTTTGATACCATTCATTAAAAGGGGCTTGTTGCAAGCCTACTCGATTAGAAATGCCAATGAGATTGACTCGTTCTTTTTCATTTTTTACATCCTTGATTTCTTTGTTGACAGGAAGTGTTGGATCGGTAGTTAAATATTTTTTTTGTGGAGCGCAAGAAGCAAAAAATAAAATGGTAGCAAATACAATTAAAGGCAAATAGTTTGATTTTTTCATCGGTAATTTTTTTTGTTTAGAAATGTATTGTAAACTTACGTTGCCTTTGATAAAGTCATTTGTAATGACTTGTTAATGATTGCAAATGAGTTGTTAACGCAAAGTTTTATTCCTAAAATGATAAAAATGAAATACCTTTTTTCAATAATTATTTTGATTTCGATGAGTTGGACTACTGATTCTAATTTTTCTTTTTTTGAAAAAACTAAACTTGAACCTTGTCCAAATTCGCCCAATTGTGTGAGTACGCAAGAGACTCGACGAAGGAAAAGGATGCGACCGATTATCTTAAAGCATACATCTGCATACGCAAAAAAGAAAATGAAACTGATGTTGAATGATGAGGATGATTTTTCAAATGTTACCTTAATTGAGGAAGGTGAAAAATATCTTCACTATGAATTCAAAACCAAAATTGGAAAATTCATTGATGATGTAGAATTTATATTTGATGAAAAAAATAAGCAGATTCATTTTCGATCTGCATCAAGAAAAGGTTATGGAGATTTTGGGAAAAATAAAAGACGGATGAAAAAGATTCGAAAAAAGTATGAACAATCAACTATTACTTGGACTCCAAAATTTTAAAAAAACATGAAAGAAAAAACAAGATGCACGTGGTGCGAAGGGAACGATATTTACATCGACTACCATGACAACGAATGGGGCGTTCCAGTTCATGACGACCGAGAATTATTTGAAATGATAATGCTTGAAGGTGCACAAGCAGGATTGAGTTGGATAACTGTTTTGAAAAAGAGAGAAGGTTATCGTAAAGCGTTCGATAATTTTGATGCGAAGAAAGTAGCAAAATATACAGATAAAAAATTAGAAAAATTACGGGAGAATCCGAACATCATTCGAAATAAATTAAAAATTGCTTCAGCTAGAACTAATGCAAAACTCTTTCTCGAAGTGCAAAAAGAGTTTGGCAGCTTCGATAAATATATTTGGCAATTCGTTGGTGGAAAACCGATCAAAAATAAATTTGAAAAAATGTCAGATGTTCCAGCCACAACTCCTGAAAGTGATGCAATGAGTAAAGATTTAAAAAAACGAGGATTCAAATTTGTGGGGAGTACAATTTGCTATGCTTTTATGCAAGCTTGTGGAATGGTGAACGATCATATTACGAGTTGTCACAAATGGAAGTCGGTGAATAAATTGAAATGATTTTTTACCACATAGGTACATAGAAAACATAGTTCATTACTATTTGGAAAAAATATACGTTCTGCCTATGTGGTGAAAATCAAACATAGTTTTTCTTCTTCGTTCCAATCGACCGATCACAAAAAGCATAAATCAAAACCGCAGCAGAAAAAAAGAAAACAGATTTTAAGAAATCTTCCATCACAATATTTTCACTCCCACCTGACACCCAGTATAAAAATGCAATTACTAAGAGCGTCCCTTCTTTTGCAATGGGAAAAAAGGTCCAAGTCTTAATTCCTAATTTTACATATTTATCTTTCAAATAAATTTGATACAAAACAATTGCCTGAACAACGAAAATTATTGCTGCGAAATAATCCTGTTCCACAAACATTTTAAACCCATTTTTTAGTAACAAAAATGAAATGTAAATTGTCACTACGATGATGTAAAACCTATTTTTATAAACGACTTCTTCCATTAAAATCAAAATTGATTAAAAAATCACATCCACGGTTCTTGCGAATTTTCAATTTTATACAAAACAAAATCTTCCATTTTTTTCGCTTTTTCCAATTCAATGTAAGGAATTTTTACCGTCCCTGCAGCAGTATGAAAAACCAAATTACATAAATCTTTTCTTCTTTGATAAATACCTTGCTGAATTTCTACCCCTTGAATTTTAAACCATTTTAAAAGTGTTTCTGTTTTTCCAACAATCGAAGTAGAGATTCTAATCCCTTCATCACTCACAAAATATTTAAAATTTCGTTGATAAACCCAACTTAATAACAATACAATTACAACCCAAATAATTGACCAAAAATAATTACCAGTTGCCCCACTCCAATATTGATTTAAAAGAAAAATTCCAGCAGGTAATAATCCAAGATACAGCACTCTTCGATAGATGACCAAAGGGTGAATTACATGTTCCTCAAATGAAAGTTGCGACTCTTCAGGGAAATACGCCGCTCGAACGGAAGATAATTGTTCTTCAAAACAACCAGGCACATAAATTGACTGTTTTCTAGCAATAGCAGTACTTGCAGCCTGTCGAAGACTGATGTCAAAAAGAGAAAATACTTTTTTAATTGGATTTGTCGTCCAACGAATCAGTTGAATTTTTTGCATGGAAGCAGACTGCTCATTTCTAGTGAAAAGCCCTGAGATAACTTTAAAACCCATCGACGTTTTTATAAAACGGAGATCATAATATCGGAATACCGTTCGTACCAAAGAAATCAAAAAGGCAATAATTACAAAAATCGGAACGATGGTAATCAATCCAATCAAAAGTGTATTCGAGCTCGACCCAAGTAGATTGTCAATTCCGTTTTCCAATTTCCAACCGGTGATGCTTTCGATATAATCCATCGAGGTAAACATAAATGCAAAAACGATAGCAGCAGTTCTTAAGTGATTCTGACTGACTCCAATCTTAACCAAATCCATGGGAGATAAATGCAATAACTCCTCTTCTGGAATTTCAATTTCTTCTTCCATCTCTTCCTCTGAAAATGGAGTAGGAGTAGTTGATTTTTTTTGAGCTAATAAAAATTCTCGAATCGCAATCGCCTTATCTTTTTTCAAAGCAGTAATCGAAAATTCATTTCCTTTCGAGCCAGCCGTGTCAATTTCCAAACTCACCACATTAAAAAATTGGTGCAAAATATTTTCCTTAAAATTGATAGTTTGAATTCTATCAAAAGGAACATTGAGTTTTGTTTTTTGAAAAATTCCTTTCTCAATAATCAACTCATCGTTTTTGACATAGTAGTAAAATTTAAAATATAAAATGATCGAACGTATTGCAGAAGCTGCAGTAATTCCAATAATCGCCAAAGCAAAATAAGTATCCTTTGATTTCGTCGGATTAAAAATCAGCGCAATAAAAATAGGCCAAGCCTGACCCAAAATAACCCGAAAAGATTTGAGTAAAATTAAAAAGATAGCCACGGACGATTGCCGTCGAGGTTCCGATAAAAAGTCTAAATCATTCTTCTTCGTCATGCTGGATTTGTCCGGTAGTTTTGATAATAAAATCTTTGAGCACTTGTGCATGATCGCCTTTTAGTCCGTCGATACTCAAGTCGCTACTTTGTCCTCCCGCGGTGTAAACTTCTAAAGTTTTTAATTTGAAAAATCGTTGAATTGGTCCTGCTTTAATTTCACAATGTTGCACCCGATTGAAAGGAATAGCAGTTTGTCGTCGATTGATGACACCTTTAATATGCACAATATCTTTTTCTCGCAAAGCATAGCCTTCGATATTATAACCCATTTTTGTCAAAGCAAAAGAAAGTACCAACCATGATACCCAAAAAATTAACAGACCATTTCCCAAGCGAGGATGATCGACGATTAATGGTTCAGTTCGTAAGTATAAAATTGCAGCCAACATGATTAAAAAGAAAATCGTACTAGCGATATATTTTACTCGAACGTGTGCAGGATCAAGTCGCTGAAAATTAATTTCATCAATCGAAGGAAGCTCTGCCACATTGATTTGACTATTTTGGAAAATCATATTTTGGATTTGTCTCTAATTGATTTTAAACCTAACAAATATAAAAATCAAAAGTTGGAATTTTAGACAAAACTGAAAAAGGAGCTGATTACAAATTTTTTAACAATACTTTTACAAATTCTTCTTCAGAAGGCTTTTTTGGGGAAATTATATTTTTAATACCTAAATCAGTCAATGCTTGAGCAGTTGTTTGTCCTATTGCAAATACTTTTTGACCTTTTTCTAATTGATATTTTTGAAAAAAAACTTTCGCATTCAGCGGACTTGTGAAAAATAAATAATCTATTCGAGGAATATTAAAATGCTCTTTTGGAAAGTTTTTATAAACGATTAGGTCAATTGTAATTGATTGATTATCAATGAGTTGTTGGATGCTTCGTTGGGATTTTTGAGCACGAGGGAAAAGGATTTTTTTACCTTTTGCTATTTTTAAAAAATCAGGAGAAGTTGTTTTTGCATTTCCAGTTCCTACAAAATGACACTTCGTAAATTGCTCAATCACCTCTGCTGTTTTTTCTCCAAAACCTGCGAACTGGGTTTTTTTAGAAAAAGAAATATTGTTATTTCGAATATGATTAAAAAAGAATTGAACCCCTTTTTGGCTATAAAAAAATATCCAATCGACTTCTGGTATTTTCTCAAAAGGAATTAATTCAAATTCTAATAATGACTCATCCCATATTTCAAAATCTTCATTTTCCAATTTTATTTTGAAAATGCTTTCTGAATTTAACTTCCTTGAAATGAATACTTTTTTCACCAAATCAATTTTATATTAATTTTATTTTATCTCCAACTTTGATTTCCCCACCTTGAATTACTTTCGCCGTAATCCCACCATGACCTCGCATTGCATTATAACCACCTTCTCCAAAATTAGTTTCCATTTGCGAGCAAGGATGACAAGCGCCAGTCATTTCTAAAATAACATTTGCTCCAATTTGGAATTGCATATTTTTAAAAGCCAATAAATTGACTCCCGAAACTACAATATTTCGACGAGTCAAAAGTGGATCAATGGTATTTTTTCCTAACAAAGAAGCGACTACATTTAGATGTTCAGCTTGAATCAAAGTCACTTGCCGTTTTCGACTACGACCACCATAATGGTCTCCTTCTAAACCATCTTCAATCGAAATCTTCACCGTTTTTAAAGTAGTTGGAAGTATTTTTCGCTCAGATCTGACACTAATAAAATCAACTTTCCCGACTTGTGGAATCGTACGTAACAATTCTTTCATATTTGACATAAGGAATAATTTTTTGACAAACATAACTCAAATTCTAATTAATTAAAATATGGCACATTTTTTCCTCTAAATATTAAAGTTTATTCTAATTGAATTTGTATACGAGCCGTAAAACGCTAAACGTTCAACGTCAAACGAATAAAGTCTATTGAAATATTCTTTAATCCAAAAATCTTACAATGAGAAAATTAATTATTTTTTGCTTTTTCGTCTTTCCGACATTTTTATCAGCACAATTAGAATTAGGGTTTCGAGCAGGGCTAAATATGTCAGAGGCAACTGATTTGAGAGCAACCAATGGCGACTTAGTCAAGGCTGCGCAACTCAATGGAGTAAATGCTGGAATCTTTGCCAATATTCAATTAGGTTCAATAATGGCATTACAACCTGAGGTAACTTTTTCTCAAAAAGGATTTACTGCCACATGGGATAGTTCTGATAGTTCATCAACTTTGAATACCAGTTATTTAGATATGCCTTTGATGATCGAGGCAGGTTTTGCCATGGGGAAAAACTTTCGAGTATTTGCCAATGCTGGACCAAATGTGAGTTATTTAATCAAAGCGGAAGAGGAATTTTATAATTCGATGAATGGAGAAACGACGACGACTGAATATAATTTTGATGTAGAATCCTTAGAGCGATTAGATGTTGGAATCAATTTTGGAGGAGGAATTTCTTTCCGAACCAATCGATGGAAATATACTTTGGATGCTCGTTATAACATGGGATTAAAAGAAATTATGGTTACGGAGGATGCGATGGATTTTGTGGAAAATGCTAAACACCGAGTAACAAATATTTCTATTGGGATTTCCTATTTCGTTTTTGGAGGAGCTAAGAAAATGATCAATACGACGAAGGAAGCGGGGAAGTATTATTAGTTGATCAGTTAATTAGGAAATCAGGCATTTGCGAAATTTCGATTACCTAATCAACCAAATCATTCCACCACAAAGTGATAACCAAATCCTTTCAAAGTGATGATTTTTAGACTCGAATCTTTCTTTAAATAATCTCGCAATTTGGTGATATAAACATCCAAATTGCGAGAATTATAAATCGAATCATCTTCCCACACTTCTAGCAAAATATCTTTCCTTTTTACAGATGTATTTTTATTGTTACAAAATATTTGAAAGAGTTGCGCTTCTCTATTCGATAGCTTTTTCACTTGCTCTCCAAAATGTAATTCAAACTTCATTGGGTGAAAAATATATTGACCTAATTCGATAGAACTATCTTGTTTTTTTGCTTGGAAATTTGGCTTGGCTAAGTGTAAAATATTATTGATTCTGACAATCAACTCTTCCATGCTAAATGGTTTTTTTATATAGTCATTTCCACCTGATTCGAAACCTTTTAAAATATCTTTTTGCTGATTTTTTGCGGTCAAATAAATAATGGGAAGTTGTGGATGAGTTTGTCGTAATTCAGTTCCAATTGTAAAGCCATCTTTGTATGGAAGCATCACATCTAGTACGCAAATTTGGGGTTCAAAAGATTCTATCGCAGCTCGTACTCCACGACCATCTAACAACATCTTTACATTGAAGTCTCGACTTTCTAAACTCTCTTTGACGATCTTACCTAAATAAGGTTCGTCTTCAATATATAGTATTTTTGTTTTATTCATAATTCGTTGGTAGTGAGATAGTAAAAGAAGTGCCTTCGTTGATTTGACTATTTACTTGAATGTTTCCATGATGTTTTTTTATCACTCCAGATACATAACTTAAACCTAATCCATAACCTTTTACATCATGCTGGTTTCCTTGCGGAACGCGAAAGAATTTATCGAAAATCTTGTTTTTTAAATCCTGAGAAATACCAATACCTTGATCCTTCACGACTAGTTGTAATTGGTCATTCTTATTTTTCAATAACAATTCAATTACGGGTTCTTTTTTACTGTATTTTAAGGCATTGTCAATGAGGTTATAAACTACATTTGTTAAGTGGATTTTATCTCCTTTGATGAAAAAATTAACTCCTTCTGATTGGAAATTTACATTGGCAGAGAATTTTTCAAATTGTAATTTCATCGACCTCAAAACATTTTCAATTAACTCATTCATATCAAAAGATTCGAGCTTTAGTTCAGGTTCTTTTTTCTCAAATAAAGACATCTTCAAAACTTTATCAACGAGGATAGAAAGTCGTTGTAATTCATGTTTTGAAATATTTAAATACTCTTCCGTTCGAGTTGGATTTTGCAAAGCATTAAAATTGCTCAATGCTTCCAAAGCAACTCCAACAGTCGTGATGGGAGTTTTTAATTCGTGTGTAATATTGCTAATGAAATCATTTTTTAACTCCGTCAATCGACGCTGTTTTTCCAAACTTTGCCAGACCATAAAAAACGATAAAAACATCACCCCAAAAAGGAAAATAGAAAATAAAAATTGAGGTAATATTTTTTGAAAAATGTAATTTTTATAGCTGGGAAAAAAAATGGCAAATCGTTCTTGACTTAAAAGATCAAGATGAGAATTAGAATAAAAGCCACCTTTGGGAAGTTTCTCATTTTCCAAAATTACTAACTCATAAGGATAGGGGAGGTCGGACTGCGGAATGAGTGAGGTTAATTTTTTTTCTAATAAATTTTTTTTCTCAATTGGATTTGAAATTGAATTTTCCTCACGACTTGAGGAGGTATCACCTGCCATGAACATCATAAATGAACCAAAACTTTTTTCATCAGATTTTTGGTTGAAATTAGAACGCATATCAATATTCAATTCAATTAATGTATCCCCTTTTAAATGTTTGAATTCCCTTCTTGTGGAAGAAATATGATTGAAATTATGATCCTCAGCTGAATCCATTATTTTGATTTTCACTTGTGCATCCTTCGCCATTTGAATCCCCGCAGTATCCAAGAGAATCATTTGGAAAAGGGAATCTTCAATACTTCGCACCGCATCTTCAAAAACCAAATCTGCTTTTTCCCGCAAATTATCTTTCTCGTTTTGGTAAATATTATTTAACCAAAATACCTGAAAGAGCAACAATAATAGCATACTGCCTGCGACTAAGAGAAATGAAAGTTTATGATTTTTCCATGCATTCATAGGTCAAAATTAACTGCTTTAACTTAGAAAATCCTGATTCATTAACCTTAATTAACTTTAAATAAAGGTTGATTAACCTGATCTGCAAACATGATGAACTAATTTTGTTTTTGTAATCGAAATCAATTCGAGTAAAATTTCAAAACAAAAATAAAATGATAATGAAAAAATTAATTGCAGGACTATTAATCAGTTTACCTTTTTTCCTAATCGCTCAAACTCAAGGAGTAATTCAATATGAAGAAACTATCTCTTTTCAAATTGACCTCCCAGAAGGCATGGAGGAATTTAAATCTCAAATCCCTAGTTCTCAAAAAAACAAAATGGATTTGACGTTTACGGAGGAGGTTGCTTTGTACGAATCTGCAAAAAGTAATGAAGATCCTCAAGATGTAACGATGGGAAGTGAGGAAGGTGGAATGATGCTAAAGATGAAATTTGATATGCCTGAAAACAAAACCTTTACCAATATTACGGAAGGTACGATGATTGAGAAGCAAGATTTTATGGGGAAGAAGTTTTTGATAAAAGGTGCTGTCGAAAAGTATAAATGGAAATTGACTGGTGAGCAAGAAAAGGTGTTGGATTATGTTTGTCAAAAAGCAACTTATCAAGATTCAACTCAAAATTTAGTGGCTTGGTTTACTCCTCAAATTCCTGTAGCTACTGGTCCTGGAAGTATTTCTGGTTTGCCTGGAATGATTTTAAAATTAGATAGAAATGCTGGTGAAATGGTTGTGGTAGCTACTTCAGTTGAATTAAAAGAAATAGAAAAGAAAACACTTAAAGCTCCCCAAAAAGGAAAAAAAGTAACTCAAGAGGAATTTCAAAAAATTCAAGAAGAGAAAATGAAAGAAATGAATGAGGAGTTTGGAGAAGGAAGTGGAACGAGAATTATCATTCGAAATTAAGTAAAAACACATTTATGAAAACAATAATATCACGGGCTGCGTGGATTGGAATCTTCCTTCACTTAGCAGTAGCTTTTTATGCCCAAAAAGTAACTATTCAGGGAGTTTTGGCAGATACATTAAATGAGCCATTGATGAGTGCGACTGTCGTTTTGTTAAATCCGCAAGACTCAACCATGGAGTATTTTGCGATCACCTCTGCGACGGGAAATTTTAAAATAAAAGGAATCAAACGGGGAGAATATATTTTTCAAGCATCCTATTTAGGATATGAAAGTATTTTTAATTCAATTGATTTGACGAATACAAAAGCAGTTTTACCAATGGGAATTTTACTTTTGCAACCTGAACAAAAAACGCTCGGAGAAGTGGTCGTAAATGGAGAACGAATTCCTATTTTGATTAAAAAGGATACCGTCGAATACAATGCAGGTTCCTTCAAGGTGAAACCAAATGCAGCGGTGGAAGAGCTGTTGAAAAAACTCCCAGGAGTGGAAGTCGCGAAAGATGGAACGATAAAAGCTCATGGCGAGGAAGTCAATTCGATCATGGTAGATGGTAAAGAATTTTTTGGAAATGATCCTAAGATTGCGAGTCAAAATCTTCCTGCTGACGCTGTGGACAAGGTTCAAGTTTATGATAAGAAATCGGAGATGGCTGATTTTACAGGCGTTGATGATGGAGTGAGAAACAAGACGATTAACTTAGAATTGAAAGATGGAAAAAAGAAGGGTTATTTTGGAAATATCGCTGCTGGCTATGGAACTGGTGATCGATTTGAAAGTAAAATCAATGTCAATCGCTTCAATAAAAAATCTCAATTATCTCTTTTAGGTCGAGCGAATAATATTAATCAGCAAGGATTTTCATTTAATGATTATTTGACTTTTGCAGGTGGCTTGCAAAATGTGATGATGGAAAATGGAGGCGATGATGGTGAATTGAGAATTGATGGAAATAATGGTCCTATTCCTTTTGATACTGGTCAACCGAATTATGGATTTACAAATTCAGGATCAGGAGGAGCGAATTTTAATTATGATTTTTCCAAAAAAACTGATTTTACAGGAAGTTATTTTTTTAGTCATTTGAAAAAAAGAGAAGAGATAGAATCCGTTCGGCAAAACTTTTTAGATGGAAATATTTTCTCTTCTGATCGGATGCAAGATCAGACGACTACTAACAATGCTCATCGGTTAAATATGAAGCTTAGAAGTAAAATTGATTCCAATCAAATTTTGACTTTACGGACGAATTTTACTTTGAGTGATGGTGCTTTTCAGCAGGTTTTAAGAAACCGTGTGTATAATGTTATAAATGATTTGCAAAATTCTAATTGGAGTAATAATGAGTACGATAATAAAAATTGGAATGCCAACGCAGGACTTTCTTATTTGCTGAAATTTAAAAAGAAGGGACGTTCGTTGGCAACAAGTATAGGAGCAGGATTTCAAGACAAACAGCGAATGAATGGAATAGAATCAGTTAATTCATTTTTGTTGGATCATCCAAATTTATCTTTTACAGATAGTTTAAATCAAATTCAAAATGAGGATGGAAATCAATTTGATTATTCCCTTCGAGTTTCATTTACTGAGCCAATTGGGAAAAGAGAATATTTGCAATTTCGGTACAATAGAAGGAATTATTCCAATGAATTGGTAAAAGATTTCTTTGATATAAAAAATGAAACACAAAATCGGAATAATATTTTAAGTAATGCTTATCAGCGAGATTATACTTACGATCGTCCTGGATTGACTTTTAAGTTGAATCGGAAAAAATATATTTTTTCTACAGGAGTTGATTTTCAGTATTCAAGATTGGATGGAAAAATATCGAATATCGAAAGTTCAATTACTAAAGATTTTTGGGCTATGTTGCCCTCTTCAAATTTCAATTATGATTTTTCAGCCTCTAGTTCTTTTGAAATTAATTATCGAACGAGTATCAAAGAACCTTCTTTGGAGCAGTTGCAACCTGTGGTAGATAATACAGACCCATTAAATTTATATATTGGAAATACAGATTTGAAACCGGAATATCGACATCGATTTTCCATGCGATATAATTTGTTCGATCAGTTCAATTTTAGAAGTTTGTTTGCTTCAGTCAATAGTACTTTTACCAAAGATAAGATTGCGAACTCAAGAAGTTTTGATTCCCTATTTATTCAAACGACTCAACCAATTAATGTGAAAAACGATTGGGCGACTAGAGGTTATATTTCATTTGGAACGCCTTTAAAATTTATACGTAGTAAAATGAATTTGAGTTTGAATGGAAATTACAATAGAGGAATTTTATTTTTAAATGAAATTGAAAATAATTCTGATCGGTGGAGCACCGCGGTAGATTTTAATATAGAAAATCGTAAAAAGAAAGTTGTAGATATATTGTTAGGAGTTAATTGGAGTCATAATGAATCCAAATATTCTATCAATAAAAGTTTTAATCAAAGCTTTAATACGATCAATTATTATTCAGATTTGACTTTGAGTTTGAAGAAGGATTGGACTTTGGGAACTTCGTTTGATTACACAATTTATCAAGGTGATGGATTCGAAAATCAACGTCAAGTACCCATGTGGAATGCGTCAGTTTCGAAGTCAATTATGAAGAATCGAGGAACGATAGAATTGTCTGCGAGAGATTTATTAAATCAAGGAATCGGCATTGATAGAAGAAGTACATTGAATTATATAGAGGATGTAAAAATTAATTCTTTGGGAAGATATTTGATGTTAACTTTTTCCTATTCCTTGTCGATGTTAGGTGATCAAACTCCTGGTGGGATTATGATTGATACAGGAGGACGCCGACGAAATTGATTTTTATATAAGCAGTTTAATATTTATATTTTTCGTATAAGAATTTTAAAATAATATTGAGTGGGTAATAAAATTTTTCGTAATTTCGTTGTAGAACTTATTAGAATTATTCACCATTCAATTTTTACACTTCATGAACATCCTAAAAAAGATCCGTCAAGGCGTAAAGGTACGTTTTACGGAAAAAGGGAAAGAAAAAATTTCCCAAAACCTAAAGCAGAAATCACCTAAAAAATCTAAAAGTCGAGAATTATATACCGACAATGAAGACATAGGGTTTTGCTAAAAAAGAAAAGCGGAGCATCGTAAAGATGTTCCGCTTTTTTACATTAGGTTAAAATTTATTTTACAATTATTTTACATTTAGTTTTGATAAATGAAATCTTTAGAAAAATTAGATGGCGGAATTCATTTTAGTGATGGAATTTCCATATGAACTATTATGCTATTGAATTGCCTAAGATAACTTTAGGAAACTAGATCAATGAATTCTTAGAAAAATCAAGACTCTTTGCTATATATATATAACATCAATTATTTTTGGTATAAATTTGGTGAACAACACAACTATGAGATTAGTAAATTTAAGGAAAGCAAGGTGAAGTATTAGTCTATATATTTATTATACTTTTCTAGAGTAGATAAGTTATTATCAGATTTTAATTGCCATTGCTAAAGAATTAGATTAAACCTAATATTTCAATTAGTATATTCTAATAAATCTATATCAAAAGAATAGTATTGCAGTCTTTTTTATTTCAATTAATAATTGATATACGAAGAAATAGATGTTTACATCTATTGGTTCTAATACTAATTATTCAAATTTTTCCATCAGAGGTATATACTCAAACAAGCTTTACGGAGGAAGCATCTTCCAAAGGAATTAATTTAGATGGAAATAAGGATGGAGGGTTTACTTTTGTAGACTTGAATGATGATGGTTATCTAGATTTAATTGTCAATACAGATCAGAATGATGTTAATCATCGTTCTCGGATGTATTTTAATGACGGCCCACCTCAATATACTTTTACAGATGTAACTTCAACTAAAGCAAAAGGATTAATAGCAAGTGGATTGCCCGGTAGCAGTACGATGGAACGATGTGCAGTTGCTGGTGATTTAGATAATGATGGGGATGTTGATTTTATTCGTAATACTTCATCACGATTTGAAGTCTTCTTAAATCGAGGAGCAGCTGATAACTATCAGTTTGGTATAGGTACAGATCACACACCTAATTTTTCACTTTATACGAATAGTGTTGGAGATGCTAATCCTCCTAACGGAATACCTAATGGTATGAATACCGAAGGAATTGGGCTTTTTGATTATGATAATGATGGTGATTTAGATATTATGATTGAGAATCATAATTGGGGGATTGATATTTATAGAAATAATACGGTTCCTTTTGGGTTTTTCTCTTTGACTCATGCAACAGGAGGAACAGGGTTTCCTCTAGGTTTAGATCAAACAGCTATAGATGGGGATTATGGATCCGTTACAGATTTTGATGATGATGGTTATATTGATATTGTGGCTCGGAAAAGAGACATGCAAGATTTTTGGAGAAATAATGGAAATGGAACTTTTTCTCCTGTGGATTGGGTAGATCAACAAGCTGACAACTCCAATAAGGGAGCTGTCTCTTTATACGATTATGATAATGATGGGGATTATGATTTGTATTGGACTGATAATGATGTTAATCAAATTTGGCAACAGACAGGAGTAGGATCAGGTAATTTTGTAGCGACCAATCAACCTGCGTCCTCTTCAGGAGTTACTCTTCCTACTTCAGGTATTGATGGTTTAGCGTCAGGAGATATTGATAATGATGGAGATATTGATTTGTTTTTAGGAGATGATTCAGGTAGTAGTTATTTATTTATAAATACTACCCCGGCAGGTAGTACCAACCTTCAATTTACCCGAAACAATTGTGGGATTAACGTTAATAGAAATGCAGAAGGTGCATCTTTTGTTGATTACGATCAAGATGGAGATTTAGATTTATATATTAATATTAGAGGAGGAGATAATCAATTATGGGAAAATAAACTAAGTAGTAATAAGCGAAAAAATCACCTGGTCGTAAAAGTAATAGAGAATCTTGATAATTCAATACCTGATAGAGATGCTATTGGAGCGAACGTAATATTAAGGGATTGTGATGGTGTAGTAATTTCAGGAATACGGGAGGTAAATGGAGGTAACGGACATGGAACTCAAGATCCTTCTTTAGTACATTTTGGATTACCACAGGGAGATGATGAATTATACATTGTTGAAATTCATTATCCCTATGTAAATGGAGATCGACGAATATCACAAATAAAAGTTATTCCTAAAGATCTTGGAAACTATCATCTATTAGATATTGAACCTCAAACCATATTAGATTCACCTGATGCTATTGATGATGATGGAGGAACTATGTATTCAGGTGAAACAGTTGATTTTAGTGTTTTATTAAATGATATAGATGCAGCAGGAGACCCTTTTATTATTAGCCCATCTATTGTTAGTGGACCATCCAATGGTACAGCAACGGTTATTGATTCTGGTTCCAAGATTAGATTCACAGCCGGGAACGTAACTGAAACAGTAACTATTACCTATGAGATTTGTGAAACGTATTGTCAATATCTTTGTGATCAGGCAGTTTTAACCATCAATGTAATTAATTGTAATGGACTTACTGCAATAGCAGGATCAGATCAAACTATTTGTCAAGGTAGTAATGCATCCCTTTCAGCTTCATCTTCTGGTGGGACTGGTAGTAAGTCTTATGTCTGGAATAATGGTTTGGGAAATGGTGCAAATAAGACTGTTTCACCAAGTTCAACTACAACGTATCGAGTTACTGTAACTGATATAAATGGTTGTACA
>JBGCFD010000201.1:0-6722 GCA_045106765.1 Saprospiraceae bacterium
ATACGGTGATTACTTTTGATTGCCAGCTTTGTGTGACTGTATCGAATCCAATTATTGAATGCAAGCCGAATGGTGGAGGGTATGATTATACTGTAGATATTACAAATAACTCTAGCCATACCGTAACAAAAATAAGTCTAATAATGATTTCACCAACCAATTTGGCTCAGTTTAATCCTATTGATTTTTCATTTCTTGCTTTTCTTCCAAATACGACTCAGACAATAACAACTTGTATTGAACCTGTTCTCGGAGGTAATCCATTAATTCCAGGGACTCAGATTGATTATCAGGGCGTTTTATGGGATGAAAAATTTAATGAATTTTGGTGTTGCCATGCGGATACTTTTTCAGTTATTTTACCACCATGTGAAGAGGAATGCCCTATGCTTGTAAATGCTTCTTTCAATTGTGCTGATACAGATGTGGATGGAGATGGAACTATTGATATAAGTTATGTTTTAGATTTTGTTGGAACAGGAACTATCGATTTATGGTCTGCTTGTCCTGACTTAAATTTAGGAACTATTACTATTAACAATACAGCTCAATTAACTGGATTTATTTTGAGTACAAATTGGAATTCGAATACAGTTGGTTTATCTCTTACGAATTTCTTACCTAATGGAGATTGGTGTCATGAGGAATTTAATACATATCAATTACCTACTTGTGGACTTACTGGTGGCGGTGGCGGTGGCCATGGAATGGATTTTTCAACCTTATCTGATAATAGTATAAATACATCCAAGACTAAATTAGATAATATTGATGAATCAGATGAAGGATCTTCTGGATCAATTCAAATACCACTTGAAAGTATTAATCCAATTCAATCAAGAGTTGATAATAAACTTATACTATATCCAAATCCTACTATTGATTTTATTAATGTAAAAGGAAGCTTAGGTGCAAGTATTGAAATATTTGATATTAATGGGAAATTAATACAAAGTGCTAAAATGAATGAGGTAGAATTAGAGTTGGATGTATCAAATATAACAGTAGGTTTATATTTTGTAAGAATGACATTGAGTGATGGAACGATTCAAACTAGTCGATTTGTAAGGCAGTAAGTATCTAAAATTAGAATGTTGACTTGATTTTCAAGTCAACATTCTTTTTTGTTTAATTTCAAGTCAGCATAAATTATATTTATTTTCTTTTCAAAGGCAAAGTAGAACATCTTAGCAATCCTCCTAATTTTGAGGTCTCAAAATAATTAACATCGATGATTTCGTATCCTCTTTCTGTCAATGTTTTTTTTAATCTTTTAAATTTTCGCTCAATTATAATTTTTGAATGCGATAAAGAGAATACATTTGGATACATTAAATTCTTTTCTTCTAAGGTTACTTCAATTAATTTATTCTTGGAAAATAGATCTGATAACTCGTTGGGATATTTTTTAAATCCACCATGATAAATTATCGCTTCATCCAAACCTATAGGCTGGAAAGTACAATCTAAATGTAAAATATTTTTATCTATTGAGATCGAATCAGAATTTAATTCAAAACCTAAAACAGTTTTTTCTGGAAAAAACGACTGTAAAAAATTAATAGCATTTTTACTAGTTCTTGGACCAACTCCTAAAAATATATATTGGTTCCATAAAATCACATTACCTCCTTCTATAGTTATTTCCTTTGGAATTTTAATTATTTTGTCTTTTTCGATTTCGCTTAAAATATGTGCTAGGCCATTAATTTCTATCATTCTCGATTTATTTCTCATATTAGAAATAAAGAAGTAATCTTCAATAACAAAACCAATATCTCTTGTAAACAGCTGTCCTTTATTCAAAATATTTGAAGGGCGGAATACATCAATTCCATTTTTAATGAAAATATTTTCAAGAGCATCAATTTCAGATCCTATATCACTTTCCCTTGGATAAGAATTTTCCTTTAAATATTTTCTCATAGTGGGGTTAATTTCTTCAATCCTAGCTTTTCCCATTTCTCTTGCTATTCCCAAAACTACGCTTTGGAGTTCTGATGTTTCATTAACAATTGATAACTTCATGTGATTTCTTAATTTAGGAACGAATTATAAAAAGAGAATCAGTATCAACAACTGATACTGATTCTTCAATTCTTGGGAGAATTATTATCTTCCATCGATAATATCACCATCAATGATTCCTCCTTTTAATTTCTTTTTTGCCTTTAAAGAAATTACTTGAGATTTTTTTACCTGTTTTGTGATAGGATTAATTCTTTTTTTTGAATTTTTCATAGATGAAAATTTTAAGATTAATAAATATAATTTATGAACTAGTTCCAATTTTGATGAAACATAATATTAAAGGACAATCTAAATCAGACAATTCAACTTGAGTGATTTTTGAAATGGAGTTTTCATAATTCGATCGTTAATTTATTTTCACTATTTTTTCTGTATGAATAATTTCTCCTTCTTTTCCAATTACTTGTATGAAGTAGATACTATTATTCCAGCTTTTCGTAAGGACTTGTGAAGTATATGCTTTACTCTCAATCTGCTCACTTTCGTATATTATTTTTCCATCTAAAGAAAGAATCCTTATAATATTTGAAGAAGAAGCATTATTGATTTTAATCGATATTTCTTCTTTGGTTGGATTAGGAAATGCAGAAAATTGAATTGTTCCAATTGGATCTTTTTTTACAATAATCTGGTTAGTATCTCCTTGCAACGATTCAGGTAAGCGATTATAAAATCTACGGTTAGTTATAATTTCTAATAAAGTTCTTGCTAATGACCTATTGCTTGATTGCGATATTGCTACTTTTTCCAAGAATAGAGAATCGGAGGTGTTCAATTGATAACTAAGTCCTATTTTCATTCTGTCAATATTTATTTTTTGTACTTCTTTAAATTCTTTCATTTCAGGCGTCGCTTCAGATAAATATCTTAATACCTTAGAAGCTTCTTTAAACTCTCCGAGTTCTAATAAAAGTCCAAGTTTTATTTGTTGAGAGACAAGAGACTGTTTTCCTTCCACAATTTTCAATGCACTTCTAAAATCATTTTTATGTACAAATGTTTGAATCTGATTTCTTAGATGAACTTGATAATAATAAGATTGGTCATGAGGATTTTTCAATTTTTTAGTTTTTTTATCTCCATCTCCATAGGGGGTACATAAAGCAGAAAGTGGACTGGAATTAATTCCATAGTTACCAGAGTTTGAGGGTAGGAAGCATGGATCTGTTTGAGATGGGTGATGGAAATAGGTAAACGTCTCAGTATTCCCTACTGTTTGTATGTCTGCTGTCTGTATAGGGGTTGTAAAACAATTACCTGCTGCATAGAAAAAATCACCTTGAAAAATGTGAACCGTTCCAGGGTTATTATTATCAATGGATTCAAGGTGAAAATCAACTGGAGTAGAAAAATCATTACATAAAAATTGCATTTCTTTGTTTGCACCTATTGCTGCAATTCCTACTGAACTAGCATTTATTGAATTTCTTTTGATATAATTATAAGATTTCCAATTATGGGTTCCGGTTTGATATAGATATATTCCTGCAATAGTTTGACCTATAGTATTATCATTAATAAAAAAAGTAGATGGGCCATCAATGTTGATTGCTATACTAGAATATGAAAACATATTGTTAATTACCTTTAATCCTGTAGCCGAACTAGTAGAGTTAGCATCTATATGATAATTATTGTTTTCAAATGTATTTGGAGCAGTATCTAGATCTCCTATTTCATAAAATGTACTAAAAGGATGTGTCCCTTTTGTACCAATGGCTTTATCATTATTTTCAAAATGATTTCCATCTTTAACAATAACACCTGAATTAATGGAGTATATACCATAAGCACTCATATTCAAAATTGAACATCCATTAAAAGTAATTCCGTCAGTACTCCAAATTGTAACACCATGACTTCCATTAGCTCCTCCATCAAGAGTACAATCGATAAATCTACTTTTGTTCGGAAATTTATATTTCATAAATCCAGAAACAACTTTATTATCGACAAACTCTGAATCTTCAAAGTAGACTACTCCACCCCAATATTGATTATTTCCTTGATCGAGATACTTTTCGGTTCTTGTGACTGCCCTAGAATATTTAATTATACTTCCATTAATTATCTGAACTACTCCAGCATCATCACTTTGGAGTGGACCAAAAGGGTTAGGTTGTATTTTTGAAGAGTTACCTTCCACAAAGATGCTACCCCAATATGTATCATTACATAAATTGGTTATGCTTCCTCCATCTACTACTAATTTTGCTCCTCTCTTAACAATGAAGTCGGCTCCTTCTGCCATTCTTACCTCACAAGTTATCGTAAGAGTTGCTCCTGTTTCGATGACTACGTTCCGATTAATGAGTTTTAAGTTGTCCCAAACTACATTTTCACCAGATTCTATAATCCAATCACTAGCCATTTGGGTACAATTATCAGCCCAGCCATATTTTGGAGTATTTATGGATGCTGCTCGGTTAAAAACTGTCTCCCATTGACAAGGTGTCAATGCATTTGGTAAATTTGTCTGAGATGTAATATTGTTTCCTACTCCCCAATTACACCTATCTATAAGCATATTTTGTTGATCTATACAAACAATTTCACCTGGATTATAACCGTCACAAACTGTTTGCATAGGACAATTAGGATCACATTCGTTTTCAGGAGAAATATCTGATGTTAATCCTGAATCTGTATACCCAGGACTACATTGATTCTGACACCAAGTAACATGATCTAAACTTAGAGAGTGGGCAAGTTCATGGTTAAGTACTCGTGCTAATAAAAAATTTGTACAATTCAAATATCGGTTAAGAGTTAAGTCACAACCAGTACATGACCACCCTGATCCACAATCTTCATCAGCTTCTTCTTTTAAATGGATATCAACTACTTTATCATTATAAATATTGGCATCTGCAGTTTGGGAAGGATGAAACCATATTCCTCCATGTAGGTCATTTGGATTATCTGATTCTGTATACAATTTATAATTAAATTTTGCTTCAACTATATGAGGAGAGAGCTGTCCATTAGGTCCAGGGTTTTGATTTTGCTCCATATCATCTAGGTATGAATTAGCTTTATCAAGGATAGCCAATGCTCTAGTTATTCCCTCTTGAACGCTAATAATATTACCCATGTTATCTGGATAGTAATGTACGTTTACGTATACTGTAAATGGAGCCATTAGATTAAAGTCATCATAAGAAACTTGTGATGGACAACTTGTAAGTGAAGATTTTAATTCTATAGTTTCCTTTGCATAAGAATCTGCGGTCTGACAATGAATCTGTGAATAAATAGGTACATAAATGAGTAAACTTAAAAAAGTTAGTAAGGTGATTTTTAGTTGGGTAAAATTTTTCATAATTAATTTTTTTTTTTGAAAACTATTGATGCTTTGTGCAGTTTTGTTAAAAAAGAGTCAATGAGAAATCATCTTCTTAGGACTACTTTTTAAACATTTTTTTTAGAATCTTAGCGAGTAAAAAATATTCTTTATTGAGTAATTTCTTGAAGAGTGAAATCCTATTTAGAAATAAATATAGTGATAGTAAAAATTAGAGTTCAGGGTAAATGAGTGAATACCTCATTTAAAATGGTGAGTAGGTAATCTGATTTATTGAGTACTGAAAGGGTTAGTTCAGTCTGCTATGTCATAGGTTGAACAATTGCTTTATTTACAATTTGTTTTTGTCTAAAAGTATTGATCAAGTTATAGCTGAGGAAACAATAACTACTATTGATATATGTGTTGTTGAATTTCAAAAATATTTAGATGATAATTTTAAGTACTTTGATCTTCCTCTTTATGAGGTATTAATACTTGTTATTTTGAATTTAGAACTCATATACATTATCATCAATAAGCAAATAAAGTAACTCCTCTTTACTAATGCAAGAACGCTATTCAATCCTAATCTAAAATTATCTTACTTCTATGTGTTATATTTGAACTTCTCACAAAATAATTTGTGTAAGTTTCAACCCTTTCTAACAATGTATTTGTAGAATACTTTTCTCTATAATGGTGATACAAACATCCTTCGGGATTCTCCTCTAACTTCGGTTAGAGGCAAACAGGAACCTAGAGCAAAACGCTTTAAGTTTTTCTTTTAACTTCAAAGCCTATATCAATAAGGGGTTAAGAGAGTACAAGAAATAAAAAAAGCCCAGTCAAAATGACCGATATTTTTCTTAGTACCCCCGGGGGGAATCGAACCCCCACTCCCGAAGGAACTGGATTTTGAATCCAGCGCGTCTACCAGTTCCGCCACAGGGGCAGTAGACTTGTAAGTGAATCCCGTTGAAATCCTATTAATACGCGGATCGTTATAACCTCAACGGGCCGCAAATTTATTTAAATTTTCCTTAATCCGCAATAGGTAGCGCTTTTTTAAATAATATTTTCCAATTTGTTCCAAATCAGACGCGGTGGCTTCGCGGTCGTCGTAGTTCGAAATCAAATCGGCAATCGTCGTATACCAGCCATTTTCCAAGGCTTGAAGGTCCGTAGAAAGCTTTTGATGAACCGATGCGTCATAGTCAAACTCTATCTCCAGCAGGGCCTCGTTAATGTCCAGCATCTCCATCAGAAAGGCTTGGGGGAGCTTGTTTTGCCCTTCTTCCCCCAAGGCACCCTTGAGGTCCAAGACGTACTTCATCCGCAGGTCAAAATCCTTTAAAGTATGGTAAGCTTTATTATTAAGGGTCGACAATTCCAGTATCTCGGCCTG
>JBGCFD010000202.1:0-30179 GCA_045106765.1 Saprospiraceae bacterium
ATTTAGCCACTCTCCATATTCCAGTTTCCCTAGAATGACACAAGTGCCACCCATTAAATTTCTCTTAGCACTTAATTCAAAAATCCTTGGCAGATAATGATTAAAATCTTATAAGTCTCAAAACGTCGTCATAGCTTTAAATGCATAGTATGATAAATCCTCATCTCCTAGGTCTCTTAATTTCTTTGAATGTAATGTTGCTTTGTCAGTTTCTTTAACACAACATGGACAGCCTTCAATTTTAGATCTGAGTGGGTACTTAGAAAATATTTTATATAATTCTTCAATTGTTATTTCAAATTCGGTTATCATTTTATTACCTAATTAGTAAATGCTTTGGGTTTTATTTTTTAATAACTAGCACAGCGCAAGGGACTCGAACCCTCAACTCCAGCTTGCAGAGCTGGCACTTTTCCAATTAAGCTAACGCTGTAGTCGTGAATGGGCAAGACTCGAACTTGCATCTGTAAATATGAGGTTAACGTTTTTCCAGTTAAACTACCATTCACTAACTGGTGGAAAGCGGTAAGAGAATCGAACTCTTAGCTCTTAGATGAAAACTAAGTATTTTTCCATTTAAATTAACCGCTAACATGAATCACCAGATTTCTTCTTTATAATTTTTGATCAATTTTCCGACGATCAAATTTTCATTTTCGAGGGCTTCGATAATTGGATGCATGATTCTCGATGCACCATCTACCGAATCCAACGGAGGAATATATCCTGCTTCAAATTGCTTTTTCCTTAAACTTTCTTTCGCTCCCGTCGAAACCCAACCCACATCAACTGCACTCATCAGAATATTATAATTTTGGTATTCCTTCGCTGAGGTTCGAGTCAACATGTTGAGCGCCGCCTTAGTCATATTGGTATGTGGATGAAAAATAGTTTTATTATCATAACTAAATTGCCCTTCCGACGAAGTAACATTGACAATAAATTTATATTTAAAACTCGATTTTTTCATCAAAGGACTCAACTCTTTAATCAATAAATAAGGTGAAATTTGATTGATTAAATTTACTTCCAAAATCTCTGTCATCGAAATTTCTTCCAAAGTTGAATTCCAACTATTCTTGTCTCGTTCATCAATTGGATTTCCAAATCGATTGAGTTCCGTTTTTATTTCCTCAGCATCGGGTAGCATTTTTTTGCTGATGACATCTGTTTTATTTTTAGAAAGTAACGGATTCCCTTCGTAAGTTTTTAGCAACTTTTGTTCACTTTGCAAAATGGGTAAATAATACTGATCTGTATATTTAATCGTTTGTGCAGCATTATTGACTAAGATATCTAAGCATTTATTTTCGCTAGCATAATGATCGATAAATTCTTTGACTGCTTTCAGATTTCGCAAATCTAAACCAACTACTTTTAGATTATCTTTCCATTGGTCATAGTCTTTTTCCTTTTGCAATTGACTCAATGCTATCGCAGGAAATCGGGTGGTCAAAGTTAGGTTAGCATTCGCTCTTAAAAATTTAAGTGCCGCAGCATAACCAATCTTCACTCGTCCTCCTGTGAGGATAACATTTCGATTCGTCAAGTCAATTTCCTTGAATCGGTTTTTATAATTGAGTCCTGAACAAAGCGGGCAAAGTCGATTATAAAATGAATGCGCCAAACTATATTTTGAATTACAAGCGTAGCAATTTTTTTCTAATTGCAATTGCGAAAAACGTTGCTTCACCGGTTCGTCATCATAATAGAAGGTAGTATTCACCAAAGCATTTTTTGAAATAGTCGAACTTTGGAGTACCGCCAAATCTGCTTTTTTCTTTTGTAAATAATCTTCCCGTTTAGATTTTTTCTTTGCTTGTTTGTGAATCTTTGTAATCAATCCTGAGAACAATTGATTATCAGGATTTTGAAAGGGTTCATTCTTTAATTGTTTTAAAACATGTAAACAATTCTCCCATTCGGTTTCCGAAAAATTATATTGGTTTTGAAAATCATTCATGATTTTTTATTTAATTCTTAGAAAATTTATTTAAACGGTTCTAAAAAACCGATCAATTCTAAATTATTTAATTTCCATCTAATGCCTTGTCCTGAGGCAACTCTTATTTCGTAAACTACTTCATGCTTATAATGTGTGAATATATTCCACCAAGTTTTTTCTTCAACTATTTTTCTTACGATTGTTTTGGCTGCTTGTTCTTTTTCCATTGGTGTTCCTTCTATCTTTCCCCAAAATGTATCGGCTTCATTTCTTGAAATATGTTTTTCTCTTGCTCTGGCAGCTTTGCATATTTGCTCATTGTATAATTCAAAAGAACTTTTAAGTAATTGATTTTTTAAGGGTGGAATTCCATTTTTATCACTAATTGTTGCGGGTGTCTTTCGTTGCCCTAAAATAACAAGTAAAGATTCAATGGGCGTTTTTTCAATTGTATTGGCAATCAATTGAGCATTTTGATTTTCGTTTTTTGCTAAAGAAGATTTTAATTTTTCGAAATATTGATAATGACTTGGATAGTCTGAAATTATTTCTTCACTAAAAATAGGTAGAGGATTATGGTCGATCTTATTTTCCAAAACATAGGAAGAAATTCTTTTAGCGATCACATCCCAATGTTCGTCATGTAGCAATCTGTTATACTTAGCTTTCCAATCATCAGAAATGAATTGAATACTTTGATTAAAAATTGATATGAATATTTCCTCTTCCATTTTAATATTTTGAACTAACTTAATTTAAAACAAAGATATAAGGTAAGTGCGCAATCTTTTTGCGTAATTAAAATTAATTATTATTTTAAATCAAAAAGCCTCATCAAAATAATTCTGATGAGGCTTTCTTTGTAAATTTTATACTCTTTATTTTTTCTCAAAATTCACATTCGCATCCAACACCTCTTCATTCTCAAAATTTCCTTTTTCTTCAATCGTCAATTTTCGATATGCATATCTCAAAAAGAAAAAATTAATTATCGCAGTTCCCACATCAGCAATTGGAAAAGCAAACCAAACGCCATTCAATCCAAAATATCTCGGTAAAATTAAAATCAATGGAATCAAAAATATCCCTTGCTTCAATAAACTTAAAAATAATGCTGGCAAGGCTTTCCCTATTGATTGATAGTAAGCTGAACCAATTAATTGCATGACTAAAGTTGGTGTAGCTAAAAAGACAGCAATCAAAGCAGGTGCTGTTTGATCAATCATTTTTTGCTCATTCGTAAAAATAGCACTTAGGTCTTTTGCAAAAAATAAAATACAAGCAAAGATGATAAATGAAATACCTGTTCCCCAACCGATGGATTTTAAAATGACTTCTCGTACTCGACCAAACTTTTTTGCACCATAATTAAATCCTGCAATCGGCAAAAATCCTTGCACCATTCCTAAGACTGGGAAGTTGGCAAAAAACATCAATCGATTGATGATTCCATAAACCGCCAAACTCATTTCTCCTCCATAACTATACAACGTATTATTTAAAACAACTGACAAAACACTAATCGTTCCTTGCCTCGCTAAAGTTACTCCTCCGATAGAAAAAATTTCCTTAACAATATCTGCACGTAATTTTAAATACTTCCAAGAAAATTCCATTTCTGACTTTCCACTAGCAAAAAACCAAATCGTAAAAGCAGCACTCGATACATATCCCATCGTCGTAGCCCAAGCTGCTCCAGCCATTCCCATGTCAAAATAAACAATCAAAAGTGGATCTAAAATCGCATTGGCAATAGCTGGTGCGATTAAAGTTACCATTGCCATTTTGGGTTGCCCCAAGGCTCGCATCACATTATTGGACATCATCGCCCAAGCTAAAAATGGTACTCCCAATAAAACTATCTGAAAATATGTTTTGGCAAATGGAAGAATGTCTCCCTTTCCGCCGAAGGCTTGCAAAATTTCTTCTTGAAAAAATAATCCAAAAGTGACAACTGTAATCGCAATTAATAAGGTAAGGGTAATTTGATTTCCAAAAGTTTGGTAAGCACGCTTGTCATTGCCTTCACCTAGTGCTCGTGAAATAACTGAAGAACCTCCAATTCCTATCGACATCCCGACAGAGGCTATTAAAAAAGTAATCGGAAGAACTACCGTAATTGCTCCAATTGCTAAAGATCCAATCCATCGCCCGACAAAAATCGTATCCACAATTCCATAAACTGACATGATAAGGATTCCGATCGAAGCAGGAATGGCTTGCGAGCGAAGGAGTTGCCCAATGGGTTTAGTTCCTAAGTCTTCGGAGTGTCCTTTTCTTTTACTCATCTAGTTTCTTTGAAAAAATCGCTGTGCTCTTTTTGGGTCAATTGAAGCAAATCTCCATGTTAAAAGTGTTTTAAAAAAATCGCTTCTTGTTCTGTCAAAAATCGAAATCGTCCTCTTGGTAAATCTTTTTTGGTCAAACCATTCAAAAATACTCGATCTATTTTTTCGATTGGATATTCAATTTCTTCAAATATTTTTTTCACTTCTTCATCTGTTCCACCTTTCAATTCTATTCCGATTTCATTTTCTCCTTTTCCTTGTACGTGACTTAAGGTGTGGATGTTGGGATATTTTTCAATTAAGCTTTTCTCGAATCCTTGTCGAATTTCAATAGTCATTGGTTTTTCTAAAATCAAATGAAAAATAGAACGAATAGGATTTTCTGGTTTCGAAAATTTTTCCATCAATACATCATCATCAGTTAACAAGACTAATCCTAAAGATGTTGTAACTAAATTTCCAATAGGTTTGATTTCCACTTTTATTTTATCTGAAAAAATATTGGCAAATGATTTTTCCCTTTCTAATTTTTCAAATGTAGGAACATACTTTTTGGGTTTATTTAACAATATGTACACGTGTTTCTTATTCAATTTCAAAACCTTTCCTTCATAAGTTATCACATCATCTTTTTGTACTCGGTAGGCTGCTTCAGTTGCTACTTCGTCATTCACTTTTACTAATCCTTTTTTGATATAAATTTCACAAGCACGACGAGTTCCGACTCCGCAATGTGCCATGAATTTATTTAGTCTAAGATTGTCGAGATTTGTTTCGGTTGGAAAATTGGTGGAGTTGGGAGTTTTCTTTTTAGAAAAGAAATCTTTCTTGGATGGTTTCTTCATGTTATTTTTTTTGCCGCTGACTAATAAAAAAATGAATATCGAATATCGAACAAGGATTTGAGATTTAAGAAGTTTGATGATGTTAGTTTTGTATTTCTATAAGAAGTATCGTCAAACTTCTTAAATCTCAAATCCTTGTTCGATATTCGATATTCATTTTTTCCTAAAACGGAATATCTTCATCATTCATTCGAGAAGATCGAGTAATAATATTTTCTTGAGGCAAAGCAGGAATGTCATTAAAGTCAGGATCATCCAAATTAGAGAATTTCGCAAACTTATCCGTAAATCTTAATCGCACCGTATCCAATGCCCCATTTCTGTGTTTTGCAATAATAATTTCACCAGTTCCTTTGAGTGAATTTCCTTCTTCATCTTCCAAGATTCCATAGTATTCAGGACGATAAATAAACGAAACAATATCTGCATCCTGCTCAATCGCACCTGACTCCCGAAGATCTGAAAGTTGTGGCCGCTTAGTTCCTCCACGTGTTTCTACCGCTCGACTTAATTGCGAAAGTGCAATCACAGGAACACTCAATTCCTTCGCCAAAGATTTTAACCCTCTTGAAATCATACTAATCTCTTGCTCTCGATTTCCTTTGTTATCTCCTCCTCCACTCATCAATTGTAAGTAATCAATCACGACCATTTGAATGTCATGTTGCATTTTCAAACGACGACATTTTGCTCGCAATTCGAAAATATTAATCCCTGCTGTATCATCAATAAAAATCGGCACTTCACTCATTTTTTCAATCACACCATTCAGTTGCGTCCATTCATAATCTTCAAGTTGACCACTTCTCATTTTACTACCTGAGATTTCTGCCTCCATCGAAATCAACCTTTGTACTAATTGTACATTTGACATCTCCAAAGAAAAAAGTGCAACACCTTTTCCAAAATCCATCGCTGCATTTCGAGCCAAAGCCAAAGTAAAAGATGTTTTTCCCATCCCTGGTCTTGCTGCCACAATAATCAAATCTGACTGTTGCCAGCCAGAAGTCAATCGATCCAAATCCGTAAATCCTGTCGGAACCCCCGTGAGCCCTTCTTCTTTCTGCGAAACTTCTTCGATCTGTTTCAATGCTTTCGAAGCCAAAGTTCCCATCGATTCATAACCACTATTCATATGATTTTGAGTGATGTTAAATAAGCCTTGTTCTGCATCATCCAACAATTGGATAACATCAGTTGTATCTTCATAAGCATCTCGAATAATATTCGTTGATACTTTAATCAATTCTCTTTGAATGTGTTTTTGGGAAATAATTCTTGCGTGGTATTCGATATTCGCAGCACTTGCAACTCGATTCGTCAACTCTACTAAATAATATGGTCCACCAATTTTTTCCAACTCAGCTGACTTTCTTAATTCTTCTGTCACCGTCAACAAATCAACTGGATGTGATTTTTCAAATAATCGAAGCATCGCAGTATAAATCGCTTGGTGCGACTCTGTATAAAAACTTTCTTTACTTAATATATCTATGATAACTGGAAGGGCATCTTTGTCAAGCATGATTGCTCCGAGTACCGCTTCCTCCAAAGCCATGGCTTGAGGTTGAACTTTCCCAAATACGAAAGCTCCGAGATCTGCTCCTTGATCACTTTTCTTTCCCCTTAGCTTGAATTCCTTTTTTGAATTTTGGTTGGTGTTCGACATAATTATTCTTTCAAAAAAAATTATAAAAATTTAGGTCTCCGATATTCAAAATATCAGATGAATTGTGTGATGGTGTATTTTGTTTTTCTCATATAAAATTGGGATGACAAATCTAATGCATAAAACTCGTTTTCGATAATCCAACAATTTATTGCAATGTTAATAACTGATGAAAAATGTGGATAACCTATTATAACTACAGACAAATTCAATTTCCTTTTTTTTTCAAAAAAATTGAAATAGCCCTTATTAGTTACATTAGCTAAAAAAATATCTGTAATCATCACAGAAAACCTCTCATTTCTATTTTTCTATCCTTAGAAAGTAAATTTTCACCATTCGATTTAAGTTTTCTTTTTTTTGAAAAAAAAATCAAAATGGGGAAAAGTTTTTTATAGAAGCTTAAATGAAATCTAATTTCATTTCCAACTCATTGTAAAAATACATAAAATCTAAACAAAAAGTTTTAAAAATTCAATTTGATTTTAGTATCATTTAAACACAAAAAAGCCACGATCCATTTCTGAATCGTGGCTAATTTCTATATAGATTGTTTTAAATGTTTTTACGATAGGTAATCGTATTACAAATGTAGAATAAAAATTCAATACATTTAAACAATCTCTAATTTTTATCTGCTAGGAGTCAGCGACGAATCTGACTACTAACTCTTAAAGCAAATGGAATTACATTTCTGATAATTTTTCTTTGAGTGCTTGCAAAACTTTTTGTTGCGATTCGATTACACTAGTTTGCTCTTTTTGAGCACTTTCATTTTCTTCAATATTCTTTTCTGCTTTAGCAATAGCATCTTTTGCTTTTTCGATGTCTTTGTGATAACTCTTATTTTTCCTTTTGAGTTTATCCATTTCTTTTCCCATCTTTTTCATTTTTTTCTCCTCATCGTCTATTTCGATATTGACTAATTCTTTAGCCACTTCAATTACATAATCTTCTAATACTTTTACAGCAGCTGTATAATCACTCGGAAATGAGCCTGATGAAACATAAAATTCTCCCATTTCAATCCATACAATTAATTCTGAATCATCTCCTTTCTCTTGAACTTTGGCATAAACATCAACATTTTCAGAATTATTTAATCCTCCAATGATTGCACCACTAGCCAAATATTCTTTTGACTTTTTGACTTTTTTTGCTTTTGCTCCATATCCTTTAATAAAACTTTTCCAAACCTTCAAAGCTACTTTATCATCTGCATTGGGCAATTCCACCACAATAGCATTAAATGTACCCTTCTTCATGGTTTCCTTTGACTCAGTAATTTCTTCCATTTGAGAAAAACCAAGAGTGGCAAAACATGTCATAAAAATAATTAAGAATAAATTTCTCATGAGAATATTTTTTATTAAAAAATGATTTAATTAATTGATTATGAATATAATAAAGTTACTTTTTTGGGTAAAACACAAACTGTAATTAACTGATAATCAAATAATTACAACTTCAACAGTCTCTTCCCCAACATCAATTTACAACTTTTATTGTATTATTCAGCAGCACTTCATTTGTTATAAAGACCCTTTATTATCGTTTAGGTCACATGTCACAAAACTCGCACAATTTTTGTGATACCTATAATTTAAGGATTGATATTAATATTATTTTAATATTTTCAGCTGACACCATGACCTAACAAATTTAAAAAATGTATCCTCCCATGAATTGGTTAAAAGTAATTCTCTTTCTTCAAATTCTTCTTTTTAGTTCGCAAATGGTTGCTCAAAATAAGCAACTAGACAAGGCGAACAAACGCTACCAAATTAAAAAGTATGCTGAAGCAATTCCTCTTTATGAGGAAGGCTTAGAAAAAAATCCTAACCTAAGTGCAAAAGTTAGATTGGCTTATTGCTATCGTGTCAATAATAATATTGAGAACGCAGTAAACCTTTACACCGAGATAGTTCAACATAAAAGAGCAAAACCAATCACCTGGTATTACTTTGGTGAAGCTTTGATGAGTCAAGGAAAATATGCTGAGGCTAAAGTTTGGTTAACAAAATACACAGAGAAAAAACCGGGCGATCCAAAAGGTTGGACACTCATCGAATCAATTGATAAAGTTCAAACTATTGAACCATATTATATCGTAAAAAATGTAGAAGCCTTTGCTCACAATTCTGAAGCAGATGATTCTGCTCCTGTTTTTTTTAGAGGTGGAATTGCTTTTTCTTCTGATCGAAAAGTAGGTGCTAAGATTATGAAAAAGAAATCTAGCTTCACAGGAAGAGATTTTTTGAGTATTTATCTTAGTAAAAGTAAGGATGATGGTAGTTACAAATCACCTAATCAAATCTCAAAAAGAATTAATGACTTAAATAAAAACACAGGAACGATCGCACTTTCTCCTGATGAAACGATGGTTGTATTTTCTAGAAATAGTGATGTTTCTAATCGAAAAAATCAATATAACTTGATGCTTTATCAAGCTGAAATAACAAAAGAGGGAAGGTTTAAAAATGTAAAATTAATGGACTTTTGTAACAATAATTCCAATCACATGCATCCTACATTTTCGCCTGATGGAAAGACTTTATTTTTTACTTCTGATAAAAGTGGCGTAGGTGGAACTGATATTTTTTATTCTACTCTTGGAGATAAAGGATGGAGTCGTGCAAGAAATTTGGATGCTCCAGTCAATACTACAGCCAATGAAGGTTTTCCATTTATGAGTGCTGATGGGAAGTTATTCTTTTGCTCCAAGGGGCATACTTCCTATGGCGGTTTTGATATTTTCGTCAGTCAACAAGATCTAAAAGGCAACTGGAGTCAGCCGATCAATATTGGTTTACCGATCAATAGTCCTGCTGACGATGTTTCCATTTATCTTTCCAAAGATTTGACCAAAGGAATGTTCGCTTCTTCTCGTGAAGGTGGCGATGATGATATTTATTTCTTTGATATTGAAGGGTTGTATGATAGGTCTTCGATGAATATGATTACTAAAAAACCAGCTTCGGAAGAAGTTTTAGTTTCCAAATCGAAAGATGAAACGATTATTGTAGAACCTATTTCTGAAAATTCAACTAACACTTCTTCTGATGGATTTGAAATATCAATTGAAACTTTGAAAGAGTTAAATAGGCCTTCTCAAAAGATTCCCACAGAAGATATTAATGAAAAAATAGTAATCACTTCTTCTGAAAATGTGGACTCAGCAATGAAACCATTTGACTCGGAAATTGAAACAGACAACAACTCAAGTAGTATTTCTCAAAAAGAAAATAGTACAGAGATGGCAAAGAATATTTCTTCCTCTTCAGAAAAAACAGCATTGCCTTTTGAACCAATTGAGCCTTTTGAATCGAAAACAGAAATGAATAATAACGAAAATAATTCTTCTAATATCTTCCCAGAAGGATTAGCAAGTATAGATTCGCCAATAACTGATTCTTCTCCTTTAGCAAAAGAAAATAAAAAGCAAACAGGTGATGCAAATATTGCTGAGATGAGAGAATATCTAACACTTCAATCTCCACAAGATGAAATGATTTTTGTTTTGGAAAAAGTAAAATTTGAGTCTAAAAAATATACCGTTACCAACGAAATCTCTTCTCGCTTAGATGAGTTAGTAAATCTTATGAATGAATTTCCAGCATTGAAAATTGAAATAAATGCTCATACGACAAGCCTCGGTAACGATCGAGAAAACATGGTTTTTTCCATCAAGCGAGCTACCGCTACAGCAGGTTATTTGATTCGAAGAGGAATTGGAACAGATCGAATAAAAGTGATGGGATATGGTGAAACTAAATTACTCAATCATTGTGGCAATGATGTTAATTGCAGTCCAGAAGAACATGCAATTAATCAAAGAGTGGAGTTAAAAATATTGAATCAATAAAAAACACGTTGGACGTTTTACAAGTTATAATTTTGATAAAAAAAGCTATTTCGAATTATCGAAATAGCTTTTTTTACCTATTCAGTTGAAGCCCCCGTAAAACGTAAAACATTTAACGTCAAACGTTTTATGTTTCCACTAATATCCCCAAACCAAATAAGTTGCTCCCCAAGTGAATCCACCACCAAAAGCAGCAAGAATTATTTTATCTCCTTTTTTCAATTGACTTTCATAATCCCACAAACAAAGTGGTAAAGTTCCTGCAGTCGTATTTCCATATTTCTGGATATTCATCATCACTTTTTCCATGGGAAAATCTAACTGACTCGCAACTGAAGTAATGATTCTAATATTGGCTTGATGTGGTACTAGCCAATCAATATCATCATTTTCCAATTTATTTCTTTCCATTACATCTTTGATCGCGCCAGACATTCCTTTAACCGCTGCTTTAAAAACTGGGCGACCTTCTTGGAAAACATATTGCTCACCAGCAGCTAACGTTTCAGGAGTGTGAGGCTTAAGTGAACCTCCAGCCGCCATATTCAAATACTCTCGACCTCCTCCATCTGACTTTAAAACAGAGTCTTGAACTCCTGTTGCTTCTTCTGTTGGTTCGAGCATAACTGCACCACCACCATCTCCAAAAATGATACAAGTCGAACGATCTTTATAATTGATAATGGACGACATCATGTCTAATCCAACGATGATTACTTTTTTATGAGACCCAGATTCTACAAATTTAGCACCCGTAGTTAGAGCATATAAAAAACCTGAACAAGCAGCATTGATATCAAATCCAAAAGAATTTTTTGCACCTACTTTATCAGCAATTGTATTGGCTGTATCTGGAAAAACTCGATCACCGGTGATGGTTGCACAAATCAACATATCCACTTCTTCTGGTTTTGTGTTCGTTTTTTCCAACAAACCTTTGACCATTTCTACTCCCATATCTGAAGCAGCCCAACCTTCTTTCTTGAGGATACGACGCTCTTTGATCCCTGTTCTACTTTGAATCCATTCGTCATTAGTGTCGACCATTGTTTCGAGTTCTTTGTTCGTCAAAACATAATCTGGCACATAGCCATGAACACCTGTGATAGTTGCGTATTTTTTTGACATGGTTTTATCTATGATTGTTTAATAAAAATCGGTCGCAAGGTAGCGAAAAAGGAGGAAGTGGGGAAATGAGGGAAGGATAATGTTTTTTTAAGATTAGTTTTTGGAAATCGTAAATAAATGGTATTAAGTATTGGGGCTTTACCTTCTGGCAATTAGGTATTGGGATGACGATACAAATGTAGTCTCAATACGCAATTGTCGAAAGGTAAAATCCCAATACTCAATACCTGAAAAAATTAAATATTAAAAAAAATCATAAATGGTATGTTGTTTGCATATGTAGTCATGTATTCAATTTTAAACTACTATGAGAAAGTCAGGCGATGAATGAACATCCCCCCGTTCGTTCAGCCATGAATTTTGAGTTTAAAAATATTATTACAACATTTCCACTACCTCCCACAATTCATTTCCATAATTGAAATCATCCAAATTAGATGGATGTATTTTTAACTAATTCTGAATGAAGAATTTCGAATTTTGGTTGATTTAAAATCTTCTTTTTTCCAAGATTTTTTCAGCCAAATTCAATTATTTAGTTTTCATTTTTTTATAAAGAATTGAAAACCAAGTATTTGCAAAATACACACATCGATAATGATATATTTTTTACACTATAAAAAACAAGCATTATGAGATCACTATTTTTCTTATTGCTGGCAAGTCTACTTTTGATGTCGGCTAAAAATCCACCATCAGAAGGAATCGAATTTTTCCAAGGTTCTTTCACTTCTGCTAAATTAAAAGCATCGGAAGAAGGTAAATTATTCTTCTTAGATTTTACTGCAAGTTGGTGCACTCCTTGTCAATGGATGGAAGAAACTACGTTTACAGATCCAACTTTGGCAGCTTATGTAAAAGAAAATTATGTAGCACTCCAAGTAGATATTGATGACTTTGATGGTTATGCTTTGAAGCAAAAATATAATATTCAGGTATTACCATCATTACTCGTTTTTAATTCTTCTGGACAACTTTTAGGGCAATATCAAGAATCACTTTCCCCTTCCAACATGTTGTCCATTTTACAGCAATACGATCAACCTATGAATCGAATGGCAGCTCGTCCATCAAAGGCAAGAATTGCAAAAATTACAGATCGAAGACAATTAGCTCCAAAAATAAGAAAGAATCAACCTCAAGTTTCAACTCCAGTAACTAAAGAAAACACCCCTCAAGAAAAGATGAATTTGCCTGCTACATTTATGGTAAATCAGTCTACTACAACTACGATAGATTATACTTCCAATCGCCCAGCTGCGGTAGGAACTATTTCAAGAAATAGATTGGTCAAAAAGAAAGAAAAACAACTTATTTCTTTCGAAGAGAACAATCAAAAATTGCAACCAAACTTACGTACTATGCCGACAACGATTACTACTCAAGAAGATTATTTTGAGGATGAAATCGAGGAAGCACCAACTCTAACAAAAGAGAAACCTTATGCTCATGTTTCGAATCTAGATCTCAATACGGATAGTGGCGAGGGATTGTACAGGTTTAATGTACTACGCCAACATTCAACTGGGTTTAGTGTTCAAGTGGGCGCTTACGCTGAGTATAGCAATGTCTTGCAACAAGCATCGTTGTTTCAACAACAATTTGATGAGCCAGTCATTGTTCATATCTCTAAAAACAGGAATCGTACCTTATATAAATTGATGCTCGGGGAGTTTGATACTCGTACTGCGGCAATAAATTTTATGAGAGCGGTTCAAGCAAAGGGAATGGAAGGTATCATTAAAGATCTTTCCAACCATTAAAACTAATTTGCTTAGGAAACGAATTAGGGGAGAAAGCTTGCTTTCTTCCCTTTTTTTTTGAGATTTTTTGAATATCCAACGCTTCGCTAAGGAATTTCGATTTGAGAAGTTTTGACGATACTTCTCATGGAAGACAAAACTAACATCGTCAAACTTCTCAAATCCTTGCTCTTAAATCAATATTCGATATTCAATTTTTTCTACTTTTGACAAAAAAATCATGCTGATAAAAAATATCAAAACATTAGTTGGAGTCGATGAAGACTTTTGCAAAGTAAAAAAAGGAGCAGAGATGAAAAATCTCCCCACTATCGACAATGCTTGGCTTTTGATTAAAAAAAATAAAATTGCTGATTTTGGAAAAATGGAAACTTGTCCAGAGCGAAATGACGATGTAATTGATGCAACGGGAAAAATGGTTTTTCCTTCTTGGTGCGATTCTCATACACATTTAGTTTTTGCAGGAAGTCGGGAAGGAGAATTTCGAGATCGAATCGAAGGACTTTCCTACGAAGAAATTGCAAGACGTGGTGGAGGTATTTTGAACTCAGCCAAACGACTTCGAGTAACTCCTGAAGAAGATTTATTGGAACAAGCTTGGACTCGGTTGGAAGAAGTGAAAAATTTTGGAACTGGAGTAATTGAAATAAAAAGTGGGTATGGATTAACCGTTGAAAGTGAGCTAAAAATGCTTCGAGTTATTCGAAAATTAAAAGCTATTTCTCCCTTAAAAATTAAAGCCACATTTTTAGGTGCACATGCTTTACCACCTGAATTTAAAGAAAATAGAAATGGATATATCAATCTGATTATCAACGAATTACTTCCTCAAATTGCAGATGAAGGCTTGGCGGATTATATTGATGTTTTTTGTGAAAAAGTAGCTTTCTCACCTGCTGAAACAGAGCAAATTATGGACGCGGGTTGGCAACATAATTTAAAACCAAAAATTCATACCAATCAATTTAATTGCATGGGAGGAATTGAAGCGAGTGTAAAACATGGAGCTATTTCAGTCGATCATTTAGAAGTAGTGAATGATGGTGAGATTGAGATTTTAAAGAATTCAAATACGATGGCAACTCTGCTACCTTCAGCTCCATTTTTTATCAATGATCACTATCCTCCTGCGAGAAAATTAATTGATGCAGGTTTGCCTGTGGCACTAGCAACAGATTTTAATCCTGGCTCCACTCCTTCTGGGAGAATGTCATTTGTCGTTTCTTTGGCATGTATCAAAATGAAAATGTTACCTGAAGAAGCGATTAATGCGGCTACTATCAACGGAGCTGCTGCATTGGAATTGCAAAATGATTTTGGAAGTATCGCAAGAGGAAAAGTGGCAAATATTTTTATTACCAAGCCAATGTCTTCGATTGCCTTTCTGCCTTATTCATTTGGAAGTAATTTAGTAGAGAGAGTGATTTTGAATGGGCAAAGGTGCTAATCAGGTAAACAGGTGAACGAATTTCTAAATAAAGGTTTCGCTAGCACCTGATTTTCGGATTAACCAATTACCTAATTAATCAATTAAAACTTGGCAAAATAGTTGATTTTAAAGAGTATTCCCCCTTTCACAACTAGATAACCTACCAGAAGAAATCATTCAATAAAAAGTGATGATTTGCCTATTATTTTGCATAACCGCTGAGCAATATTTGGAGTTAAAAATCGTTATTTATGCGATCTTCAACAGAAGGTTTTTTGAATGGATTTTTTGATAAAAATATTTTTGCCAAATATCCGTCAAAATCTTTAAACCTTAGACTAACGAGGGCAGCCAAATATTCTATGACAGCATCTCTGATTTAAACGATTTTTTCGAAAAAATACATTAGAGAAAACCTCCATTCCTTTAATCTAAAAATTAGAATTGTTCGTAACCTATTCCTATTTTTGTGCTTTAATTGCGCTAAAGAGTTTTAGGTATGTTTTTTTAAAAAATAAATTAACCGATCCTAATTCCCCATGGTTTCAAAAAATAATAAATTAAAGATGTTAAAACGTTTATTCCCAATCACCTTGTTGACATTTATGGCGACGGTTGTTTTTGCTCAAAATCCAAGACCTATTCAGGTTGAAAAAGTAATTACAGATCCCAATCAAGAATCAATTTTAGCATGTCCTCCAGGAATGCAAAATTTTGCAGGAACAGTTTCCCTTGGAACTTTTACAGGGTCAAGTAATGATATAAACTTAAATACGATGTATTTATGTTTTGGAGATCAAGTTGAAATTATTCACAATGGAGACTTTGATCTTTCAGGTGATCCTGCTCCTGCAACGACCCCAGGAATTGGCTATGCGTTTTATGATTGTGCGCCTACTATCGATGGACCAGATTTGATCACAATTACAACAACTGATCCTTGTCTGTATCAAAATCCTTCTTTTGGAAATCCTCCTGTCGCAACGATAGGTCCTAATAATATTTGGGTAGCCACTTCCACCGTCAATATGCAAGATTTGGATATTGAAAATACTGGAGCTTTACAAGATGGGTTTAATAATGGAGATCCAATTCAATTTTGGTTTTCTCCAATAACCTTAGACGAATTTGCAACTCAGGGATATGAGAATAGTGGTTCATGTGTAAATTCAAACGTCAATGCTGCATTTTCAGTAGTTTACCTCAACGAAATTACAGCTACTAACCTACAAACATCCTTTCCACCTACAACAGGAGAGCCTGTTAGTTCTTGTTTTGGAGCATTTGATATTGCTGGTGGACTTCCTGAATTTGACAATAATGAATCTTATAATATTTCTATTACATTAAATGGTAACCCTACAACTACAGGTACTTTGGTAAGTGTGGTAAATGGCTTGGCTAAATTTAAAATTACAGAACCTGGATTATATGATATTTCAGTAACTGATGGAAAAGCTTGTCCTGCGAATTTTCAAATGGATATGGCTGGATGTGTTGCCTTGGGAACAGACATTGCAGATGTAACGGCTTTACCTGCTTCGACAGTTTGTGTTCCATTTTATGCACAAGACTTTACTGATATTTTTTCCTTCCAGTATACCATTCATTGGGATCCAACGATTTTATCGTTTGCTAACGCAAATTTTGTGAATTCTGATTTGAATAATGCTGATTTGAATTTTAATACAGTTGGAATTGATGCTTTGACTACGTCATTCTTTTATCTTTCAGGAGGCGTAGCTTCCTTGACTGTACCAGATGGAGAGCCACTTTTTGAAATATGTTTTAATGTTCTTGGACCAGTAGGTTCCATGAGTCCAATCACCATAGATGGTAATCCAACAATCATTGATGTTTATAATGGAAGTAATACTTATTTGGGATTTGTTCCAAATGCAGGATCTGTAACAATAGTAACACAAGCTATTTTTGACATCACAATTACACCAAATGATGTGAGTTGTAATGGACTTTCAGATGGAAGTATTGATTTTACTGTAAATATTCCAAGTAATGGAACTGCACCATATAATATTGGTTATTCAGAAGTAGGTAATCCTACCAACAATGGTTCAATTACAGGAGTCAATGATGGTGAAATGGTTTCTCAACCGGGGTTACCTGCGGGAACTTATGCTTTAACTATTGCAGATTCAAGTGTTCCTCCTGTTGTTGATTTAGATACAGTTATAATTGAAGAGCCACCAATATTAGGAGCGAGTATTTCTGTTTCACAACCTATTTTATGTTTTGGAGATACCAATGGTTCTTTTACTGCTGATGTAATTGTTGGTGGAGTAATTGTTTCAAATCCAGGTCCGGAATATACTTTTTCATGGACTCCTGGAAATGTTACTACTCAAACTATTTCAAATGTCGACCCTGCTTTAGGAACTTATGCAGTTACCATCACCGATGGGAATATGTGTACCGCAGTCGCTAGTACTACACCTTCACAACCTTCTGAATTAACAGTAGGGGTGATGGTTACAGATGCTGCGTGTTCTGGTATTGACAATGGAGAAATTGAAGCAACTGGAATGGGTGGCGTAACTGCTGGAACTTATTCCTATGCATGGAGTACTACTCCAATTCAAACTACTCCAATCGCAACCAATCTTGGAATCGGAGCTTATACTGTTACGATTACGGATGATAATATGTGTACTGCAACTGCCACAGGAACGGTAAGTGCAGCTACTATAATTTTTGCTAATTCCGTTGTTTCTGATGTTCAATGTAATGGTGCAAATGATGGAGCCATCTTTCATGCACCTAGTGTAATTGGAATAAATAATGGAGGATACATTTATCAATGGTCCCCAAATGTTTCAACGACGAGTAGTGCTTCGCCACTTGCTCCCGGAATTTATACCACGACAATTACTGATGCACTAGGTTGTAATATTGACACAACAATTACCATCGCTGAACCTGACGCTTTAGTCATTGATGGAATGGTTAATACGACTGATGAAACATGTGCTATAGGCGGAAATGACGGAACAGCCTCTGTCAATGTGATTGGAGGAACTCCACTTCCTAATGGAAGTTATACTTATTCTTGGACTTGTTGTGCAGGTATAGATGCGAACTCTGTCAATAATGTTCCTCAAGGGAATTATATTGTAACTATCGAAGATGCTAATAATTGTAGTGTTTCAGCTCCATTTACTATCAATCCTCCGACACCTCCAATGATTGTTTCTTTTGATTCAATTCCGGTACCATGTCCTTCTTCTACTACTGGAGAATTAACTGTAAATGCAACGGAAGGAAATACACCTATCACAGGTTACGCTTGGACTTTTCCAAATGGATCAAACGCTAATGGTCAAACAATTAGTAATTTAGGACCTGGAACTTATACTGTAACTGTAACTGCTGCTGATGGTTGCGTAGCTATTGATTCAGCAACATTATTTGCCCCTGAACAATTGATGCTAGTGCAACCTTTACCAACTAATCCTAATTGTTTTGGCGAAAGTAGTGGAACTGCAGCTGTCCAAATGTCAGGAGGAACAATGCCTTATACTTATAATTGGTCTGATGGCTCCATGAACTCTGCTGTTCCCGGTCTAGGAGCAGGAACTTATACAGTAACGGTGACTGATGCTAACTTCTGTGATCAAGTAGTTACAGAAGTTATATTAGAAGATCCCGATAGCATTACTATTGTTTTTACTGACATTACACCAGTAAGTTGTTTTAATCAAGTCATAGATTGTGACGGTGGAGCAACTGCTTTGGCTTCGGGAGGAAATGCGCCATCTGCTATTTATACTTTTAACTGGTCATCTGGAGAAATAGAAGTGGACATGAGTAGTACAGCAAGTCAACTTTGCCAAGGTCTTCAGACAGTTGTAGTTACTGATGAAAATAATTGTTTTAATACTGCCACGGTAGATATACCTGCTCCTCCACAATTAGGTTTTGACCCACCATTATTAAACCAACCAACTTGTAATGGTGACTCCGATGGTTCCATTACGGCAAACGGATCTGGAGGCGTTCCTGCCTATACTTTTGAATGGGAAAATGGAACTACAGATATAACTTTGACAAATATTCCAGCTGGTGATTATCCCGTTACAGTTACGGATATGAATGGATGTGAATTTGATACAATTTTCACACTAGGTGAACCAGATGTTTTAGTTGCCTTTATTGATAGTACTGAAAATGTAACTTGTAGTGGAGACTCTGATGGTTTTATTCAGGTAGGTTTTACTGGAGGGAATGGTGATCCGATGACTTATACTTGGTCAGGAGGATTGAGTAGTACAACAAATACAGTAACTGGTTTAGCTCCTGGAACTTACTCGGTTACAATAGAAGATGCCAATGGTTGTTCAGCTGAAGTAAGTCAAGCAATTACTGAACCTATCCCTGTTTTCGGATTCATACCTACACCTGATGAGCCAATTTGTAATGGTGACCAAACTCTTTTAACAGTAGAGACTGCTGGAGGTGGAGTTGGTGGACCTTATACTTTTTCTATTGATGGTGGTCCAGCTCAAAATATTGGAACTGCAATTAGTGTATTTGCTGGAGATCATGTTGTTGAGATTTCTGATGGAAATGGATGTACCTATACAGAAGATATTTTTATCAATGAACCACCAGCAATCATCGTCAACCTTGGCCCAGATATTGAAATCCAATTAGGTGAATCTATCCAACTGAACGCGATTTTATCTGGAAGTAATGTGCCGATTGATTCAATCATTTGGACACCGATGATTTTTGATTCGACTTCTTGTATGAATTGTTTAAATCCTACAGTATCTCCACTTGACGATCAAATTTATTCTGTTGAAATTTTTGACATTAATGGTTGTAATGGAAGTGATGATATTTTAGTAGAGGTAGATAAAAATAGAAACGTTTATATTCCAAATGTTTTCACTCCAGATGGAGATGGATACAATGATGAATTCCAAGTCTTCTCTGGCCCTGGAGTCACTCAAATTAATTCTATGCAAATATTTGATCGATGGGGAGAAGTAGTTTTCCAAAGAAACAATTTATCACCTTCAGCATTCCCTGATGTAGCAAATGGTTGGGATGGTCGATTCCGAGGGAAAATTATGAATACTGGTGTTTTTGTATATTTAATTGAAGTAACTTTTGATGATGGAGTTACCTTGTTATACCGAGGTGATGTGACTTTACTTCATTAATCTTTTCCGATTAACGACCGCTACGTTGACGGAATACTATATTACATTTTGAGTCTAAAAATAAAAAAGAGAAGCCTGATTTTCAATTATTGAAAATCAGGCTTCTTTCCTTTAGAAAAATTGATTTGACAAGTTTGGCGATATTTTCCAAGTTAAAAAATATATAGTTTTCGTCAAATTTCTCAAATCCTTATTCGATATTCGATATTCCCACAGGTTTCGGAAACGTAAAAAAGAAGGTCGATCCGTTCCCATATTCCGACTCTACCCAAATTTTTCCTCCCATTCGTTGCATAATTTTATGACAAATCGCTAGTCCTATTCCAGTTCCTTCATAATCCGTTCGAGCATGTAATCGTTGGAAGATGACAAATATTCGTTCTTTGTACTCCTCCTTAATCCCAATCCCATTATCTTTTATACTGATCAAATATTCGTTCTCTTTCTCCTCACTTCGAATGGTGATTTCAGGAATCATATCTTTATTTCTAAACTTAATTCCATTCGAAATAAGGTTTTGAAAAAGTTGTGAAAGTAACGACCCAATTCCTAAAATGGAAGGTAACTCATCCACCTCTAATTTTGTTTTAGTCTCCTCAATCAGTAACCTCAAATTAGCTTGACAAATCAATATCGTATCATTCAAGTTGATCACTTTCAATTCCTGTGCTCCTCGTCCAACTGTTGCATATTTTAATAATCCATCCAACAAATTATCCATCCGTTCTACCCCATCTGTTACATAATGAAAATATGTTTGAGTATTCTCGTCTAATTTATTCGCAAATTTTCTATTAATAATTTGAGTGTAACTTCCTATCATTCGCAACGGCTCTTTCAAATCATGCGATGCCACATAAGCAAATTGTTTTAACTCTTCATTCGCTTGTGTCAATTGCTCATTTGCCCGTTCCACTTCCTCTTGCTTCTGTAATAGCATCGCCTGTAATTGATTCGCCTGTGTCAATGCTTCTATTTGTTGTTCTTTTTCTCTGGTGGCAAAAGTGATTTCTTGATCTAAAATCTGTCGATTCCTTTGTTTTTTCAAATAATCCTCTTGCTTTTCGGCATATAAACTTTTGAATTGGAAAGCATTCTCAAAATCTTTTTTATCCTTATAAAAATCAGCTAGCAAACGATAACAAGCAATTTCATTCTCTTCATTTCTAACTTTTTTAGAGATTTCAATTCCTTCTTTTAAATGTAAAATCGCCGTTTCAAAATCTCCCGAATGATGAGCTAATTTTGCAAAATTTAAAATGTTAATCGATTTCGCATTGACATCTCCTAAATCTTCCAATAACTCATTGGCTCGATCGGCATAGCTCATCGCTGTTCCAAAATCACTCTCCTCACAACTCAATTTTCCTAAATGCGCCAAAGCCAGAGCGATCATTTCAGTATATTGAATTTGCTCAGCAAGTACTAAAGATTTTTGGAAATGTTTTTTGCTCTCCTTATAAGATTTTTCCTCAAAATGTATATTTCCAATATTGTTAAAAATGATTGTCTTCGTTGTATCCACCAGCACTTGATCATATTTTTCGACTACCGCTTGGTAGTTACTCAGCGATTCTTGTGGATTAAATAATCGAGCATAAATGGTTCCTAGATTAATTAAATTCTGAGCAGTTTGACGATCAAATTGAATCGCTTTAGATTTTTCTAAACTAGAATAAAAATATTCAATCGCAGATTTATAATCTAATCGACTCGCACAATAAACACCTAAATTACTTATCGCAATAATTTCTTTTTCAATATCTCCATATGCCTGACTAATCGCTAAAACCTCTTTTCCGTATTCTAATATCTCATTATAATCTTGCTGCTTGATTCGGATTTTGCAAAGTAAATTATAGGCTTTGGCTTTCAAAAGCGGTTCTTCTTTTTCCTCTAAAAAAGTTAAACTTTTATTCGTCAAATCAGCCGCTCCAATAAACTGATTTTTCAACATAAAAACCTCCACCTTTGCTAAAAGAGATTGAACTATTCCCAGTATATTATTTTCCTTTTGACTTTTTTGAAATGCTAACTCAGCATATTTTTGAGCTCGACCTATATCATTTTTCAATAAATAAATTTCACTCTTAGTCAAAACGAAATGGAGAATTTCACTTTCGTTTATCAGAGATTCATCTATCGAATCTAATACTTCCAATGCTTTAGAAAAATATTGCTCATCCCCTCCGTAGCGTCCTTTTGTACAATAAATTTTTGCAATGAAGATTTTGGAGGAGATAGACTCTTCTATAAAATTATTTTCTTCCGCATGTTTTAATATTGATTGAGTTGAAGTCAATGCTACTTTTAAATCTTTTTGTAAAAAAGAAATTTCAGCATATATTAAGGAAGGAGTAATCGATTGGGTCTTCATTGGGGTTAAAAATTTTGGAACTAAAAAAGGTTGTTCCTTACGCTAATTTTGTAACAAACAACCTTTTTTTTGAGTATTTTTTTACTGCTGAGTGGTATCTTTTACCTCTTCGGCTACTTGTCTTGGTTTTTCTCTTTCTGCATCTACGAATCCTTTCAATTCTAATTTGATGGATCTTTTATAATTGGTAAAAACTTTAATATTAGGAACTTGTCTTCCTAATTTACCTGCACTTTTAAACGTAACTGAGATTTTTCCATCTTCACCTGGAGCGATTGGTTCCTTCGGATAAATTGGTACTGTACAGCCGCAAGAAGGTTCTACTCGCTTGATGACTAAATCATCATTTCCAACATTTTTAAAATAAAAATCATGCTTTACAACATCACCTTGCATGATAAATCCATAATCAAATACCTTTTCAGGGAAATGCATTTTAGCTCTTTTTTTAGGTGCTTTTTTCACAACTTTCTTTACCTCTTTTTTCTCTACAGGTTTTTCAACTATTGGCTCTTCAACTTTTTCTTTTACCTCTTCCTTTTTTTCTTCAGCTACTTTAGCTGGTTTTTCAACATCCGTATTGGATGCTGCGACAACCTTAGATCCAGCAGGAGTAGTTGCTTCATTAGAATTTTTAGTTGTCTGTTGAGAAGAATTATCTCCACCGCAAGCGTTAAATAATATTACGATTGTAAAAATTAGACTCGAAAATTTGAGTGATTTTTTAAATTGCATCATAAATAAAAAATTGTTAAAAGATTATGGTTTTCGAGAGTTGAGATTGTTTTCTTTCCCTCAAAAATAGTGATTATTGAATGATTATTGGAAAATAATAGACTTTAAGTAGTCAGACATAAGTAATCATGTATTTATGACGATCTATCTTTTAGATTTTCCAAAAAAAGAATCTAAAATAAATCTATTCCGTTTTCTGTAGATTTTTATGACGTAACTTCTATGCTAACTGTCACTTTATATTTTAATTATTCTTAATTGTTTTTTCTTAAATATTCAGTATTGGCTATGGGCAATTTATTTTTCAACGTAGAGATGTAGAGGTTTTATAAAATTTTCGAAGAAAAAATTCTCTGCATCTTTATATTGAAAAACAGATATAATTCAGCTTTTCTGAGTAGTTCTTAAAAAAAAATCACGTTCTACATTCATGAGAATGTAGAACGTGATTCTTTAAAATTCAGGAAATCGTTCTGTTTTTTCATCTAAAAAAATCATCACCTCAGCACAGTCAGACTTCCCAATTCTATTTTCTCTTCGCCTTGACAATTATATACAATTCGATAAACACAAACTCCTGGGTTTATTTTTTTCCCATTAAAATCTCCATTCCATTGATCGAATACATTTTCAGTATAAAAAACTCTTCCTCCCCATCGATCAAAAATTTCAAACGAGACGAAATTCACAATAGCATATGGATTACTGATAAAATAAGTATCATTGACGCCATCTCCATTTGGGGTAAATGCCTCCGGCAAAAATATCTGATTACAATCCAAACTATCTGCATCAATCACTCTAATATTAATCGTATCTCTTGCTATGCATCCTCCAATTTCCATAGAATCAATTATTGATAAAACATACGTTCCATCTTCTGGAGGTGTAATTGTTGTATTAGGATCAGTTGGGTCATCAACTCCAAATGATGGATCTGCTGGAGACCAACTAAACTCATCTGCACAAGTTGGACTCGTAAATATATCAACTGAAGTCCCCTCAATAATTAAAGTATCTCTACGGTTTCCAATCAAATCTACACTATAAGCAAACTCTTCAATTTCAGAAGGTGGCACCGCACGATTATACACTCGTAAATCGTCTATAAATCCAGCAAATGGAAAATCAACTGTCCCTACACATGGGCCATAACCTAAGACAAATCCTTCATCATTTTTAGGGTTTAAAATTCCTACAGTTGGTTTTTCACCTATTAAAACTCCATCTCCATAAAATGAAACACGATTCCCTTTTTTAATCAAAACGATATGATGCCAACATCTATCGTCATTTAATTTTCCAGCAATCGTTACATTTTTAATAGCATTCTCTCCCACAAAAGCAGTAATGAAATTAGTTGCTCCCGTATATCGAATAGAAATTCCATTATCATCGTTACAATCTCCCATTTTTGAAAGAATGGTTCTATTCCCATTATAATCAGTTACTTTGAAAAACATACTTATCGTAAAATCATCATCATCAAAATAATTATCATAATTACCGATTAAGAAAATTTTATCTTCAAACTCAATCCCACTCCCTGGAGGGGAATCATATACACCTTCCATCACTAATGCAGAATCTTTTACACCACAAGTACAGCCAATTCCGTTGGCAAATCCAGTTTGAAAATCAGGAAATGCTGAATTATTGATTCCAGTAACATCTACTACGTCACCACATTGGTCAAAGGTAAAATGTGCTACTAAACCGCTTTGTGCATTGCTCTGAAAACTTAGAAAAAATAGAATAATCAGGGAAAAATATTTCATCGATAATTGGTATTTTAATTTTTTATAGTGCTTTCTCATTTTAATAAAAACTAGTAGAATTAGTGCTTGAAACGCTAACTCTGCTTTCTATGATATAGATTTATAGAGTACTTTTTTTTCGACCAAATAAAAACGATTTTTATTTAATTTTATTGGAAAAAAATAGAGTTATAGACAATCCATGCTAACTGATAGAGAAAAAGTCTAAAAATAGACTTTCTTACTATTTTTTATCAAAATTATTTTACATATATATACTATTCAAACTACGAACCAAAAAGATCACCTAAGCCACCTAATCCTGGAGGCATCATATCTTTCATCATTTTTTGTGACTCGATAGCTTCCTGTTCTGCTGCTTTTTCTAGAACTCGATTGATCGCTACCATTAATAAATCTTCTAATTGTTCCATATCTTCCAAGTCAATTGCTTCTTTTTTGATCGAAATATTGGTGATTTCTCGATTAGCATTAGCCGTTACTTGGATAGCTCCATCACCTGTTGCTTCGGTCAAAATAATCGTATTTAATTTTTCCTTCATCACTTTCTGCTTCTCTTCCATATTTCCTAAAAGATCTCCGAACATGATATAGTTTTTTTCGTTTGACGATGGACGTTATACGTGAATCGCTTTAAATATTAAAAATTAGATTTGAAAAAATATTGCGCAAAGGTACTTGCTTTGGTTGGAATAACTAAATTTAAAGATTTGATTTTTTGTAGTAGGATTCTCCGAATCGTTTATCAAAAATATAAACGACTCGGAGAGTCATATTACATTACACAATCTGAATGTGCCTTTTCAATTGGGGTCAATGAATAAATTGTCTGTACTTCTTTCTCCGAAAGTGCTCTATCATATACTCTCACCTCATCTAAGATTCCTTTAAATCTTTGCACTTTTCCATCAAGGCAAGGAGAGTTGGAAAACGATAAAACAGCATCATTACTCAAATCTATTCCACTACATCGTTTAACAGATCTTTGCATAATTCCATTGATATAAGTATGAGCTTCCTGACTTTCTCGAACTAAGGTAATGTGGTACCAACCACCCTCTTTGATGTCAGGAGAAATATCTTTGTATTTTTTAAATTCACTTTCTTGAACTAATGTCTTGACTTTTTTTTGATTTCTATTAAGTAAAAAATCTAACACGAAATCTTCTCCACAATTTTCTCTTTTGCTAAAAAGACTTTGTTCATAAAATGAATATTGATCGGTGCGGATAAAAAAACTAAGCGAAAAATCAGAGGTCGTAAAATACCGATTGACGAGACCATGAAATTCTATATAATCATTTACTCCATCCAAAAGCAAACCATCATCTTCAATTCCACACCAACAAGTTACCTCGCCAAAAAGCAAACCATTAGAATCATTTCCGCTGACATCACGAGCATCGCAATCATTAAAATTATAATGAGCTACTAGCCCATCTTGAAGAGAAATTGTCTCCGAATCAAAGACAAAAGAAAGGTGAGAAATTGCTAAAAGCAAAAGGAGGAAGGTTTGTTTCATGGTTTGCGCATTTCTAATTAAGATACTAGAAATACTTTATTTTTCAAAATGTTCAATCGCCTTTCTTACACTTCCATATTTTTCTAACAATGCTTTTGCATCTTTTCTAGAAACACTAATTTCATTTTGAATCATATTAATTGCACGCTCCCAAAGCTTATCATTCGACAATTGCATGTCAACCATTTTGTTTCCTTCTACTCTTCCCAACTGAATCATCACCGAAGTACTAATCATATTGAGAATCATTTTTTGAGCTGTCCCTGCTTTCATTCTTGAACTTCCTGTCACGAACTCTGGTCCTACGATAACTTCAATTGGAAAATCCGCTGCCGCTGCCAAAGGGCTATCCAAATTACAAGTGATGCAACCTGTGGTAATTCCATTTTTTTGAGCACTTATTAATCCATGAACTACATAAGGAGTTGTTCCACTTGCAGCAATTCCAATCACTACATCTTGTTTACTCATTTGATACTTCTCTAAATCCTTCCAAGCCATTTCAATATTATCTTCCGCATTCTCTACCGCATTCCGAATCGCGTGATCTCCTCCTGCAATCAGACCGATTACCCAATCGACAGAAACTCCAAAAGTAGGAGGGCATTCCGATGCATCTAAAATCCCTAAACGTCCACTCGTCCCTGCTCCTATATAAAAGAGTCGTCCATCATTTTTCATTTTCTCCACAATTATATTTATCAATGGTTCTATCTGCAAAATCGTTTTTTGCACAGCAAATGCTACTGTTTGATCTTCAGCATTGATGTTCTCCAACAATTGCAGAGTTGACATTTGTTCTAAATTCTGATATTTAGAGTCTTGTTCCGTAATTTTTTTCATAAAAAAAAGTTAATACTATGTGATACGAAATCTGAACCGATTTAGTTATTTATCTTTGGACTAAAATTACACTTCATAATGACAAAATATACTTTCGCTTGCTTACTTTTTCTTTTTTTTCAAAATAACTTAGCTGCACAGAAGCTAATTAACTGGAGCTATTTGGGTGATGTAAAATATGAAGTTGAATACTCTGAAGAGTTAGGATATAATTTACACATCGCTACTTTTGGAAAATCAATCAAAGACCTCGATGGAAAAGAAGTGATCATTTCAGGTCATATGATTCCGCTTGATCCTATGGGTATTTCTTATGTTTTATCAAAAAACCCAAATTCAAGTTGCTTCTTTTGCGGCGGTGCTGGCCCCGAAACAGTTTTAGAATTAGAACTAAAACCAAGTGCAATCAAAAGATACGAAGTAGATTCTGTCGTAGAATTCAAAGGAGTTTTGAAATTGAATAAAGTGGATGATAAGCATTTGACTTATGTTTTGAAGGAAGCGGAACCGAATTAGAGAACCTTCAATTTCAAATTTTACATCTCATCCGATAAACTGATTACCTGATAAATCAACTAAACCTGTTCCCAAATTGAGAACACTTGTTTTCATTTTGAGAACTTGGCATAGTATTAGCTATTATTATAATATGTGACTTTCATATTCCCCCCTTGGAAGTTTTCGTTCCAAAGATTATCTGCGGAAACAGAATTCAAACAGAAATGTGAGATTCTGTTTCGCAGTAATTTTTTGGAAATCAACCCATCTTTGTTCGCGAGCTTATAGACCAAAAACTTCCACATCATTTTATTTATATTTTTGAACATCGCAAAGCTTTACATCTGCGGGGATCACAAAAAATCAAGTATAGATTAATGAGTATAAATGTTGCAGCGAGCAGGATTTTTTTAGTATCTACCGACTCCAATTTTAGTCAAAATCTGGCTACCTTTTTTTCTCCCAATTTTGAATTATCCATTTTTAAAAATGGTGATTTATTATTTCAAAATATTCACCAACGCCCTAGTACCATTTTCTTAGAGATTGAAAATGAATTCGTTGATGCTATTCCTTTTATAGATAAGATGTTGGATTTTAATAAAACTATTCCAATCATACTTATACTTAAAAACAATAATATTACGGATTTTAATTTTTCTTTAAAGTCAAATATTTATAGTTGTTTAAAAAAAGAAGAATTGACCGAACAATGGCTTTATTTTTTATTAAAAAATATAAGTCAAACTAATCAACTCCAAAATCAATTGGAAGTCAAAATGGAGCACAACATTACCAAAAACATGGTGTACAATTGTGCTAGCATGCAACGAGTCGCAAAACTAATTGACAAAGCGAGTTCTACTGACATTCCTTGTTTCATCTCAGGTGAACAAGGAACCGGTAAAGGTGTTTCGGCATACCTCATACACTATTTTTCTAATAAAAAATCATCTCCATATCTCTACCTTAAATTAAGTACCATGGAATCCGATGATTTGGAAAAAGAATTCTTTGGATATGAAAATTACCGAAATCAAGTATTCCAAGAAGGAAAATTAGAATTAGCAAATGGTGGAACTTTGTACCTCGAAGATATTCATTTGTTGCCTTTGACATTTCAAACTAAATTTTTGAACGCCATCAAATTAGGCTACTTCCAAAGAATTGGAGGTACCGAAAATATCCCAATCAATATTCGATTAATCACTAGCACTCCAAAAGATTTATTTTCAGAAATGGAAGCAGGAGATTTTTTAGAAAGTCTCTATTATAGATTGATGGGGCTGACCATTAATATCCCTCCATTGAAAGATAGAGGCAACGATATTATTTTGTTGGCTAACAATTTAATGAATGAATTTTTTGAAAAAAATAATTTTGAGAAAAAAGTACTATCAAAAAAAGCTAAACGAAAACTCCTTTCTTATTCTTTCCCTGGAAATATTCGAGAACTAAAATCTATCATAGAAAGAGCAATGGTTTTATCCGATAATAATATTATTTCTGAAGACGATATTGAATTTGGAAATTCTTCTAACCAGATAAGTTTTACAGAAAAAGACATGACTTTTGAAGAATACAAATCAAAAATTATTCATCATTTTTTAGAAAAATATAACAATGATATTCAGATTGTTTCAACAAAATTAGATATTGGAAAATCAACAATTTATCGAATGTTAAAATCTGAAAAAGAAAAAAGTAGTAAGAAAATGACTTGGTTTAATATGTTTTGAATTCCTCTAATTTACATCGATCTTGCATAAAAACAGGAGACATTTTTCATAAAAATTGAAAATGTCTCCTATTTTTTTGTCCTAGTTTAATGTAAACTAATTTACACTTTGTTTAATCTTTTTTATTTTTCATTAAACAAAAATAAAACCTTTGTGTTCTATTCTCAACTAAACATTTATTATCAAATCAATATTAAGAAATTAAAAATTTACAAAATGAAAAAGAATCTTTCGTTTCTAGGATGGGCACTTTTATTATCATTACCATTTTTATTCGTAGCATGTGGCGACGATGATGAAGATCCAGACCCTGCTCCTGTGCCAATGAGTATTGTTGAAATCGCAAGTGGAGATGCTCAATTCAGCACTTTAGTTACAGCATTGCAGCAAGCAGATTTAGTTTCTGTTTTAGAAGGAACAGGACCATTTACAGTTTTTGCTCCAACAAATACTGCATTTACTAATGCAGGAATTGACTTAGCTACCATTTCTGATGCAGCTCTTAAGGAAGTATTATTATATCATGTTTTAGGTGGTGCAAAAATTACTTCAGGAGATTTAGCTGAAGG
>JBGCFD010000203.1:0-43005 GCA_045106765.1 Saprospiraceae bacterium
TTTAACTACTTGAAGTTTAGTACCACCTGCTGAAGTTAATATTACATCAAATTCAGTTTGAGCAGCAGCTTCTCCGCCACCACCAGCACCTGGTCCAGCAGCAACAGCAACAGCTGCAGCAGCAGGCTCAATGCCGTACTCGTCTTTTAATATAGTTGCTAACTCACTTACTTCTTTAACAGTAAGGTTTACGAGTTGTTCTGCGAAATCTTTTAAATCTGCCATGTTACAGTTCTTTTTTTAATGTTTTGCAATAATTTAATATATGCGAATGAGCTTGGAAGCCGTGTTTCTTGAACGATAAATTGTTAATACTAAATGACGAACATTTTGCTCATAATTAAGCATTAATCATTAACCGTTATTATTCTCCTCTTTCTTCTAATGTCTTCAACAAACCTGAAATGGTAGAACCACTAGATTTAAGCGCGCTGATAACATTTTTCGCAGGAGATTGTAATAATGAAATGATTTCTCCAACTAATTCTTCTTTTGACTTCAATGCAGCCAAAGCTTTGAGTTGGTCATCACCTAGATATATTGATGAATCAATATATGCAGCTTTTAGAACAGGTTTTTCTGCTGTCTTTCTAAATTCTTCGATTACTCTAGCAGGCGAATTAGCTACCTCTGTAAAAAGTACAGCTGTTGGGCCTTTTAACGCTTCAAATAATCCTGCATAGCCTTTTTCAGCATCTGCAGCTTCAAGAGCTTTTTGAGCTAGAGTATTTTTTACAACTCTCATTTCAATATTTTGCTCGAAAAATTTTCCTCGAAGTTCGTTGATTTGTTCAACGGTTAATGTTGATGAATCAGTCAAGTAAAAGAATGAACTATTACTAAACTTTTCCTTCAATTCAGCGATTTGCTCGCCTTTTTCTGATCTAGTCATGATGTTAAAGTTTAATCTATTTACTTAAGTGATTTAATATCTATCTTAATTCCTGGGCTCATTGTACTTGCAATCGTTACCGATTTCATGTAAGTACCTTTTGCTGAGGATGGTTTGATTCTGATAATTGTGGAAAGTAATTCATCAGCATTTTCAGCTAATTTTTCAGGAGTGAATGATACTCGTCCAACTGAATTATGAATGATTCCAAATTTATCAGCTCGATAAGCAATTTTACCACCTTTTACATCTGCAACTGCTGCACCTACATTAGGCGTTACTGTTCCAGTCTTAGGGTTAGGCATCAAACCTCTTGGTCCAAGTGTACGACCGATACGACCTACCTTCGCCATTACATTTGGCGTAGCTATAATCACATCCACGTCAGTCCAACCGCCAGAGATTTTTTGAATGTACTCATCTAATCCAACGTAATCAGCACCTGCAGCTTTCGCTTCTTCCTCCTTGTCAGGAGTACATAAAACTAAAACAGTTTTATTTTTCCCAGTACCGTTTGGTAAGTTAACTGTTCCTCGAAGTGCTTGATCCGCTTTACGAGGATCAATTCCGAGACGAATATGAACATCTACAGATGCGTCAAACTTCGTTGTATTGACTTCTTTAACCAAAGCCATAGCCTCTTTGAGGTTATAGAACTTTTCGCTATCGACTTTCTCGTTAGCCTTTGCTCTTTTTTTGGAAACTTTTCCCATGGTCAAAATTTTAAGGTTCGAACGTTTACACTATTTTTTAGTTAAACTCCCTTGGTTATATAAAATGTATTCTAAATACTTTTGAAGAATTCCTGCTTAAGCCTCCCAAGGTGGAGTTCCTTTTACAGTTAATCCCATACTTCTTGCTGTCCCTGCCACCATTCTCATTCCTGATTCTACTTTAAAGGAATTTAAATCCGGTGCTTTTTGTTCAGCAATTGCTTTAATTTGATCCCAAGTAACGGATCCAACTTTTTGACGGTTAGATTCAGGAGATCCTTTTTTGATTTTTGCAGCTTCCATCAACTGAACAGCAGCTGGTGGAGTTTTGATAATAAAATCGAAAGATTTATCCGTATAAACAGTAATCACAACTGGTAAAACTTTACCTCGTTGGTCTTCTGTTTTGGCATTAAATCGCTTACAAAATTCCATGATGTTCACACCCTTCGCACCTAATGCAGGGCCTACTGGAGGTGATGGATTTGCAGCGCCACCTTTTACTTGAAGTTTGATGAAACCACCTATTTCTTTTGCCATTATTGGTATGTATTTTTAAGACTTAATTTTGAATGAAAAATTTTAAATAATGAATTACTGAAACCATTTGAGAATCATGAGTTTCTTTCATTTTTAAATTTTCCAAAATATTAATATGATAAAATTAAGATGAATAGTTGGAAGCTTTATTCAGACTTAATTGTTCATTTTCTAATGATTATTGTTGTTTTTCAACTTGCATAAAGTTCAACTCCACTTCTGTTCCACGACCAAATATCTTTACGATAACTTTTAATTTCTTTTTCTCTTCATTCACCTCTTGAATATCTCCGACGAATTCATTGAATGGCCCATCAATAATTTTAACCGTTTCACCTACTATAAATGGCTCGACCATTGCTTCGCTAAGTGATTGTGATTCATCCACTTTTCCTAGCATCCGATTAGCTTCTGATTGTTGCATCGGAATTGGGTTATTTTTCCCTAAAAAATGAATAACGTTAGGAACATTTGCAATTGCTTGAACCATTTCACCTGTAAATCTTGCTGGATCCGCCTCAACTAAAATATAGCCAGGTAAAATATTTCTTTCTAAAATTACCTTTTTACCATTTCTAATCTTGTAAACTTTCTCAGATGGAACAAGAATTTGTGTAACAAAATCGCCCCATTTACTTCGGCTAATTTCTAATTCGATTCTTTCCTTAATTTTCCTTTCTTTTCCACTAATCACTCTTAAAGAATACCATCTTTTTGAATCTTCAACTTTCTTTTTTACTGAAGGAGCTGCTACTTCAACAGCAGGTTGCTCAACTGGAGCAATTACCTCTACTGGTTCTTCAGCCTCAGATGTTTCATTCTTCTCTTCACCATTCCCAGCAAATAAATCTTCTTCCTCATCATTATCTCCGAATACATCTTCGGAGGTAGAATCTTCAGACTTTTCAACCACATCACCAGCATCAGCATTTATCTCTTCTGACAAATCTGAAGCCTCTGGGGAGACAACCTGTTCTTCTGGGTTTAAATTTTCCTCAGGAGAGTTCATATTCTCTTCTTCTGGCAAATTGTGATCTTCTGACATGAGGGTAAATTTTATTCTAAGTCAATAAAAGTCAAACTAATTGGTAAACTAGCCCGTAATTCCTGATTCAGGATAAACTAATCCTAAAAGTCCTTGAGCAGCCATATCCATCAAGAATATGATGAATGACAAGATCAAAGAAGCAACTAATACCAAACGAGAATCTTGCAACAATTTAGACCATGTTGGCCAGGTTACTTTGTTCACTAGCTCGTTGTAGCTTTCTTTTAAATAAAGTTGAATTCTATCCATTATTTTAAAAATTTTGCACGGGCAGTAGGGATCGAACCCACGACCTACGGATTTGGAATCCGCCACTCTACCAGCTGAGCTATACCCGTGTATACAAAAATTAAGTACCCTTTCGAATACTTAATTTTGCACGTTTATTAGAAACGATTTGATCAGAAATCAAATACATCTTACTCGATAATTTCAGTAACCTGACCTGCACCTACAGTTCGACCACCTTCACGAATCGCAAATCGAAGACCTTTCTCCATCGCAATAGTGTTGATTAATTTCACCTCTAAAGATACATTATCACCAGGCATTACCATTTCAACATTTTCAGGTAAATTAACATCTCCTGTTACATCAGTAGTTCTAAAGTAGAACTGTGGTCGATACCCGTTAAAGAATGGAGTGTGACGTCCACCTTCATCTTTTGACAATACATAAACTTCAGCCTTGAAGTGTTTATGCGGATTAACAGATTTTGGTGCACAGATTACCATTCCACGCTTAATGTCTTCTTTATTGATTCCTCTCAAAAGGATACCAGCATTATCACCAGCTTCTCCTCTTGTTAAAATTTTTCGGAACATTTCAACTCCTGTTACAACTGAAGTTAATGGTTTAGCATCATCTGCCATCATACCAATAATTTCTACCGCATCACCAGTATTAATTACTCCACGCTCGATACGACCTGTAGCAACAGTTCCACGACCTGTAATAGAGAACACATCCTCAATAGGCATCAAGAAAGGCTTATCAGTCAATCGAACTGGTTCTGGAATATATGAATCACAAGCTGCCATTAATTCCATAATTTTTGCTTGAGCATCAGCATCTCCTTCCAAAGCTTTCAATGCAGATCCCATTACGATAGGAGTGTCATCACCATTAAACTCATATGAACTTAATAATTCACGAACTTCCATCTCTACCAACTCTAACATCTCCTCATCATCTACTAAATCAACCTTGTTCATAAAAACAACTAACTCAGGTACACCTACCTGACGTGCCAACAAGATGTGTTCACGAGTTTGAGGCATAGGACCATCAGTAGCGGCAACAACAATAATAGCTCCATCCATCTGTGCAGCTCCAGTAACCATGTTTTTCACATAATCAGCGTGACCTGGACAATCTACGTGTGCGTAGTGACGTTTCTCAGTTTCATACTCAACGTGAGCAGTATTAATCGTGATACCTCTTTCCTTTTCTTCTGGAGCAGCATCAATATTACTATAATCTTGCTTTTCTGCCAAACCAGCTTCAGCTAACACATAAGTAATTGCAGCTGTCAAAGTAGTCTTACCGTGGTCAACGTGACCAATGGTGCCAATATTTAAGTGCGGCTTATTTCTTTCAAAGGTTTCCTTAGCCATCGTTAAAAGTTTTTAATTTTATGAATAATAAGGTTAACAAAATCTTTTTAAAATCAGTCCAGAGCCAATGAAGGGATTTGAACCCTTGACCCCTTCCTTACCATGGAAGTGCTCTACCCCTGAGCTACATCGGCTTTTTAATGAAAAAAGTAATTAAAATTAACTAATTGCTCTTTTTTCATTTCATCAAATGTGAGGGTGGATAGAATTTCAAACCATACCACGGTTATTTCAAAAATAAAAAATGAGCGGGAGACGAGGCTCGAACCCGCGACCTACAGCTTGGAAGGCTGTCGCTCTACCAACTGAGCTACTCCCGCTTTTAATGATTTTCATAATTCTAAAATCGCCCGAAGGTATGATTTTTTTATTGAATATAATTATCATTACTAAATTATCAAGTGGGGATGGTAGGAATCGAACCTACTCAGCTAGAAGCAACGGATTTACAGTCCGTCCCGGCTCTCCAACTCCGGCGCATCCCCTAATGATATTTTATTTTTGTCTTTTTTAAAAAATTCGTGACATTGGATATATGTAGATCAAAATTTATGAATTAAATTTCCCTTTGAAAATATTAATTCCTGATGAATCTAAATCACAAAATGATTAAAAAAAAGTTATGTCAAATTAGAACTAAAATGAGCCGATGGACGGATTCGAACCGCCGACCCGCTGATTACAAATCAGCTGCTCTGGCCAACTGAGCTACATCGGCTTATACATTATAACTTCTTATAATTTTTCATCTCAAAAGAGTTACCAAAAAACTGTTTTTTTGGTTGTTTCTCCAAAAACGAATGCAAAGATACATTTTTTAAATAAATTGGCAAATGAAAACTCTTTTTTTTAAGTCTTTTTTTACTTTTTTTATAAAAAAAATTGATTTCGAATGAAGTAAAGATAAAATCAATCTAAAATCTATCAAAAAGCATCTATTTTGTATCGTTTTTAGAAGTGCTTTAGTTGCAAAAAAATTGCTTTTTCTTTTGTCTTATTCTTAAATTTTGTTTTTTCCATCTAAAAAACAAAAAACGGGTTTATTTTGAAACAAAATAAACCCGTTTTTTTCAACAAATTAAAAACTATATTTTTTTACTTTCTTAAAGCAACATCTCCTTTATACATTACTTTAAGTCCATCAATAAATTCAATTTCCGCCCAATAAACAAACACTTGTGGATTCATTGTTTCTCCTTTAAATGTTCCATCCCAGCCATTTTGAGGATCCATTGGACCAAAATCTGCTGCTCTAAAAATTGTTTCTCCCCAGCGATCATAAATCATAAAAGTATTAACTTGTTTAATTTGATTTAGATCTCCTGCATAAATCATAAATATATCGTTCTCACCATCTCCATTTGGAGTGAATACATTTGGAATATAGATCGCTCGAGCTTTATCGACATTGATATTGATTTTAGCGCTGACTTTACACCCATTATTATTAATAATAGTCAAAGTATAAGTTGCATTCTCAAATAACTGTTCTACTTTTGGATTCAAGCAATCATCACAAGATAAATGATGAGAAGGTGTCCAACTGATACTCTCAATATTATTTGCAGGGATATTGGTAAATGATTCAATTTGATAATCATCTCCTAAATCTATGGTCGCCTCACTATCCAAAAGAATTTCAACTGGAGCTAATTCTGGAATTTCAAAATCGATTTGAGTTTCACATCCTAGTGCATCTTGCGCAAATAATGTGTAATTCCCAGCTTCGATGGTAAAAATATGCCCACTATAATAATTAACTCCATCAATTGAATATACATATGGTGCTGTTCCTCCATCTACTGTTTCAATAATTATACTTCCTTGATCTCCATGACACTCTGGTAAATCAATATCATAAATAATTCCACTTGGTGTATTAATATCTTCTTCAACTATAACAAAATCAATTGCGGTACATCCGTTTTGAGTATTCGTAACTTCCAGATTATAACTTCCTGCAAAATTTACTTCTGTAGAAATTGTAGTTGTTCCTCCTATAAAATTACCATTACCTGTACTCCATTCGTAGATGAAATTTGGTCCCGAGGATGATCCTGTCCCATTTAATGAAACTGAAGTAGTTTGACAATCTAACATATCTGCAATTCCAGCTTCAGCAATTGGAGGAGTGGTATTTTCCAAAACAGTTATCGAAGCTTCATTTGTACAATTACTCCCTAAATCAGTAACCACTAATTGATAAGTTCCAATTTGATTGATTAATGGAGTCAAGGTAGTTGCGCCTGAAACAATGGTTCCATTTGTTGTGGTCCATTGATAAGAATAATTTCCTTGAGATGAGTTGCCTGCATCTAAATTTGTTTCTGTTAAATCACAAGTCAACATCAAAGGAGGTGCAATATTAACTTGCGGAACAGAAACATCTTGTTGAATAAAAATTGATTGAGTTTCAGTACATCCATTAATCAAATTAGTGACTGTTAAAATGTACTCTCCTTCATCATCAACCTCTGGGTTTGCTGTATTCGCCCCTGAAAGAATATTTCCTCCTATGGTCGTCCATGAATAAGAAACATTTCCAATCGGTTGAGAACCTGATCCATCCAAAACGATACTTGAAACATCACAATCTAAACTGATATTTATGGTTTGATCAATCGTTGCTACCGGAGGTGATAAATCTTCTTCAACAGTAATTGTAGTTTCGTTACTACACCCATTATCTATATTTGTAACTAATAAAGTGTACTCGCCTGTCTGATTAACAACTGGAGTAATGGAAGTTTCGCCTGAAACAATATTTCCATTAGTTGTGGACCATTCGTAAGTGAAGTTAGTTCCATTTGAAGAACCATTTCCACTTAGAGAAACTGTATTTTCATCACAAGTTAATACTCCCATTGGAATAGCTTCTGCATTTGGAATATTTCCATCTGCAACAACTTCCACAAATGCATTTGCCGTACATCCTGAAATAGTATTGGTGACGATTAATTCATAAGTTCCTGTCCCTCCAATAGTTGGTGTCGTAGTATTTTCGTCACTAATTATACTACCATCTAAAGTAATCCATTGATAAGTAATATTATTTCCAGAACTTGAGTTATTTCCGTCTAATTGAGTTTCAGTAACAGTACATGTTAATTGTGCTTGTAACCCTGCATCTGCTGTTGGAGTATCGATATTTTGATCAACTGTAATCTCAGCAGTTGAAACACAATTATTAGTTGTGTTGGTTACTTGAATTTCGTAAATCCCAGGTTCATCAATAGTAGGATTCAAAGTATTATCTCCCATTAATATATTTCCATTAGTTGTTGTCCAGAGATATTCAAAATCAGTTCCTGTACTCGAATTACTACCATCCAAATCAAAAAATAAATCAATACAAGTTAAATCATTTGCCAACCCTGCATCCGCAATTGGAGGGGTAATATTTTGAGAAATAAATACACTTTCAATAGCAGTACATCCATTGACCAAATCGGTAACTAAAATTTGATAATCTCCTGGCATATTTATTTCAGGATTTAAAGTGTTATCACCTGTTACAATATTTCCATTAGAGGTTGTCCATTGATAAATAAAATTCGCTCCAAGACTACTTCCATTTCCATCCAACGTGGCGAACGTTTCTGTACAGTTTAATTCATCTGTCGCACCAGCATCTGCCGTAGGTTCTGTAAAATTAGAAGTGATCATCACTTCATCAGTCGAGACACAACCCGTCACAGTATTAGTTATCATTAATTGATACATTCCTGCACTATCTATATCAATGATAAGGTCATTATTTCCAGAAATAATATTCCCATCCGTTGTTGTCCATTCATAAATAAAGTTGGTACTAATATTCGAAGTTGAACCTATAATTGAAAGGTTTTCATTATTACAATTGAGTTCCATTGTTGCTCCTGCTTCGACATCTGGTGCTTCATTATTTTCGATAACAGTTGCAGATGAAATAGCCGTACAACCATTTGTAATATTTGTCAAAGTTAATTGATAGACACCTGCCTCATCAACAAAAGGGGTCAATGAATTTGCTCCTGAAACTATGTTTCCATCTGTAGTCGTCCATTCAAAAGTAATATCATTATTAATAGTTGAAGCTGATCCATCTAAAGTGCCATCGAAAACTTGACATGTGATTTCAAACCCATCTCCTGCATTAGCTACTGGCAAACTACTGTCTTGTGTAATTTCTACTTCATCTGAGATCGTACATCCATTAATTCCTGAAGTAACGATTAACTCATAAGTTCCTGTAGCATTAACCTCTGGAGTAAGAGAATTTTCTCCTGAAACAATATTTCCATTAGAAGTGACCCATTGATAAGTGAAGTCTGTGCCTGCACTAGAACCAGTTCCGTCAAGTGTAAGTGAACTATTAGTACAACTCAAAAATTGGGAGAGACCTGCTTCCGCAGTTGGTGTTTCATCATCAATGTCAATGACTAATGAAGAAACAGTAGAACATCCATTAGCTACATTTGAAACTACTAACTGGTAGTCTCCAGGAGCATTGATTTCTGGATTTAAAGTTGTTCCACCTGAAACGATATTTCCATTTGAAGTCGTCCATTCATATGTAAATTCTAGTCCTTGTGATGAGCCACTTGCATCTAAAATTAAGCTCGTAATATTACAATTTAAAAGATCATCTAAACCTGCTTCGGCAATTGGTGCATTGCTATCTTGAGATACCGTTACGACTTCTGTTGCAACACATCCATTATCTGTATTTGTTACTAAAATTTGGTATTCTCCAGGAGCATTGATTTCTGGTGTAAGTGTATTTTCTCCTGAAAGAATATTTCCATCTGAAGTCGTCCATTCATACGTGAAATTTGAACCGAAACTACTTCCATTTCCATTTAACTGGGTAGAGGTTGAAGCACAACTTAATGTTTGCGGAAGCCCTGCAGCCGCAATCGGATCTTCTATATCTTCATCTACAAAAACATCTGCAATTGAAGTACATCCGGTTATGGTATTGGTAACTAATATTTGATAAGTTCCAGTTGCTCCAACAATAGGATTTGAACTATCCTCTCCCGAAATAATATTTCCATTTGAAGTCGTCCAGAGGTAAGTAAAATTAGCCCCAGAGTCAGAACCACTTCCATCTAAAGTAACTTCTGTTTCTGAACAGGTAACTTCCATATTTGCACCAGCACTAGCCGTTGGTTCTTGATCATCAATTGGGACATCAACAGAAATTGTCGAGATACATCCATTAGTCGTATTAGTAATTTCTAAAACATAGTTTCCAGTAGCATTTACAGTTGGAGTTAAGCCATTTTCCCCCGAGACAATATTTCCATTTGATGTAGTCCAGAGATACGTATAATTAGTTCCTGTTCCATTATTTGTAGCACTTAAATCTACTGACGAAATAATACAAGTCAAGGAAGAAGGAGTTACTGCCGAAACATCAGGTGATTCCATATCTTCTTCCACTAGAACAGTTGAAATCGCAGTACATCCATTATCCGTATCTGTTACTAATAACTGGTAAGTTCCAACTGCATTTACACTTGGGTTTAAGTCATTATTTCCAGAAACAATATTTCCATCTAAAGTAGTCCAGAGATAGGTAAAATTAGTTCCTATTGATCCATTCCCGTTAAGAGAAATTTGATTAGTCACACAGGTTAAATCATCAGCAATTCCTGCATTTGCACTTGGCAAATCTCCATTAACCAAAACATTCACAGAGGCAATTTCGGTACACCCATTATCAGTATTGGTTACCATAATTTGATAAGTTCCCGCTGCATTAACCTCTGGCGTAAGTGAATTTTCTCCTGACACTATACTTCCATTTGAGGTCGTCCATTCGTAAGTAAAATTACCTCCTGAACTTGATCCATTTCCATCTAATGAAACGGAGGAAGAATTACAAGATAATTGAGTTGGCGCATTTGCCATTGCTACTGGAGCTTGATTATCTAAATCAACCGTAACAGTTGAAATTGCTGTACATCCATTATCTGTATCGGTGACTAAAATTTGATACGTTCCATCTCCATCTACGATTGGATTTATTCCGTTATTTCCAGAAACAATATTTCCATCTGAAGTGGTCCAGAGATAAGTGATATTGGGTCCAACTTCAGAACCTGAACCATCTAAAGTAACTTCTAATATTCCACAGTCTAACGTTTGCGGAGCTCCTGCATTTGCGGCAGGTAGATCAGCCGAACTATTGACATTTGTACTTGCAGTTGAGGTACAACCATTAGCGGTATTTGTTACAGTTAAAATGTATCCTCCCGCTGCATCAACAGATGGATTTAAAGTAGTCTCTCCAGAAACAATATTTCCTCCTGAAGTAGTCCACTCATAAGTAAAACCACTTCCTGAACTTGAGTTACTTCCATCAAGTGAAATTGTTGTAACTCCACAATCTATAGTCATTTCCAAACCGGCATCTGCTATTGGTGGAGTGGTATTTTCTCCAACCATAACTGTCGCAATTTGGGTACAACCATTCGGAGCAGTTACCATTATTTGGTAAGTACCCGTTGCACTAATTGTAGGATTTAGGGTTGTTTCATTATTGACAATTGTTCCATTACTCGTCGTCCATAAATAAGTATATCCAGTTCCTGAACTTGAACCTGTCCCATCAAGGGTGATTTCCAAAACTGAACAAGTTAAATTTGCTGCAGTACCTGCTACTGCCGTAGGAACATTCGAGTCTGAAGTTACCTCAACAGTCGCCACCGAAGTACAACCATTAGTCTGATCTGTCACCTCTATTTGGTAGGTTCCTGCTGATTCTACATTTGGAAAGAGAGTAGTTTCTCCATCTACAATTAACCCATTAGACGTAGTCCATAGGTAGGTATAATTTGCACCTGAACTTGAGGCTGCTCCTGATAAAGAAATTGTTGTTGTATTACAATCCAACATTTGGTTAGTTCCTGCATCTGCAATAGGTGGAGTTGTATTTTCTGCAACTGTAACAGTAGCTATTTGAGTACAACCATTAGCAGAATTAGTCACTTGAATTTGATAAGTACCTGCTTGGTTGATTGTTGGATTAAGTGAAGTATTTCCCGAAACAATATTTCCATTCGAAGTTGTCCATAAATAAGTAAAGTCACTTCCTGTACTCGAGCCATTCCCATCAATAGAAATTTGCATATTATTACAGTCTAGTTCCATTGGTGCATTCGCAAATGCATCTGGCAAATCAGCACTTTCTGTAACTATAACGGTTGCTATTTCTGTACACCCACTTGTCGTATTCGTCACTAAAATTTGGTAAGTACCACCAGCTCCCACAGTTGGAGTCAAACTATTTTCTCCAGAAATAATTGTTCCATCTGAAGTCGTCCAAAGGTAAGTATAATCACTTCCTGTACTCGAACCATTCCCATTAATTGTTACTTGAGTATTCGTACAACTTAATGGATCAGGTGCATTCGCAACAGCTAATGGTGGATCATTATTATCTTCTACAACTGCAGTTGTCGTTACAAAACATCCACCCAGATCTGTAACTGTCACCGTATAAGTTCCAGTTGGTAAACCAGTTGGATCTTCACTACTCGAACCATTACTCCAAATAGTAGCATAAGGAAATGTTCCTCCATTTATCGTCAAATCAATACTTCCGCTATTAGGGTCGCCACAATCAACAGGGTTCCCTACTGCTGCCAAAATAATCGGATCTGGTTCCTCTAGTGTTACACTTGTCAATCCTGTACATCCATTATCATCATAAACGGTTACTGTATAATCACCAGCTGGTAAATTAGTTGGATTTTCTCCATTTGCAAATGGATTATTCCAAGAGTAAACATATGGGCCTTGCCCCCCTGTTGGAAAAACATTGATAGAACCATCATTAAATCCCCAACAACTTATATCCATTCCAACTGCTACTGGAGCAATAATAGTTTCTGTGATAACTGCGATACCTGATCCTGGTCCAGGACATCCATTTACCATTAATTGAGTGATCGTATAGTTTCCAACTTCAGATACAGGTAAGAAATATGGGTTGTCAATAATTCCCGTGATTGGAATTTGGGGAATTCCATTTATCGAATAAATAACATCCCAAGGACCAAGGCCAGTAAAATCTATTTGTATAACTGCGACTGGATTACCCGGAGGACAAATATCTCCAATTCCACTTATAAATGCAGTTGGAGTAGTTCCTACTTCAACCATCACATCATCTTGAACTGAGTTTCCACAGGCATCCATAACCGTCACCGTATAAGTCATATTAGAAGGCACAAATTCCGAAATCGTAGCGGTAGTTGCACCTGTGCTCCAATTATAAGTTAAAGGTGGAACTCCTCCCGAAATCCCTGATGCCAACGTTACCGTTTCAGGTCCACACAATACTTGATCTACCATTGGATCAACTATCAACGGAGGCACATCTTGGATTTCTATCGTAGCTGTACTATTATTACAAGAACAAGAATTATCCATATTAATGATAATAGTTTCTAGTCCTTCTGGAATTCCATCTGAAAATATCGTTAAAGGAATCGTTACTTCTGTTTGTCCTGCTGGAATAGTAATCGAAGGCGGAAGCCCTGCATAATCTACTAAGTTAGTTGCAGTACTCGATGGATCAATTGTATAAGTAATAACCAAAGGAAGGCTAAGGTCTCCTGTCTGCCTAGTAAATGTAATAAAGGCATCTCCACAGTCTTCATATACTAAACTTGTACCTGTAGAAGCATTAATTGCACTTACCGTGGCTTGTCCACCTGCATTAAAACTACCTGCTTCTAAAAATACTCCTGAATCATATATTGCATCTCCACCATCTCCTACTACCAATTTTATGTGGTAAGTTTCACATGGAATTACATTTGCTGTTGCTGTTAATGCTACTGTATAACCATCAAATTGAATATCCGCAGCATTTGTTATTCCTCCACAAGAAGTACTATTGGGTACAAAATATGTGGGGTTACTATTATTGTTTACATCATCAATACTTATTGGAATATTAGTCATCGGTATTAGCGCTAAGTTGGCTGAATTGTTTGAAAATGGTCCAGTTATTCCAGGCCCACTTATAAAAAATCCAAATACATCATTTACACTCGCATTGACAAATTCACAGTATTCCTCTGATCCAAAAACAAATCTAAAATCAATAGTAGCTAACGTAGGAGAAAAATCAAATTCAATTCCTGTTGCATCAAAAATACTTTGTGAGTTCAACTGCTGTAAATCTGGATCTGAACCTCCACCTGTGGCGGCCCCAGCACTTCCTGAATTATTTGGTCCAGAAACTGTTGCTATATTTCCAGAAGAAATTACCACTCCCTCATCAAATCCAATTGAAGTTAACCCATTTGAAAAAGCGCCAATTCCTGTAGAAGAGCCAATGGACGTTACATTCGTTACATCAAAACAACCTCCACCAATAAATACATCTTCTATTAATTCTGTCGCTGTATAATTACCGTTTGTGGTAATCGGAACCATGTCTGCTCCTGTCGAAATATTCGATCCTCCTCCATTTCCTTGCTCAAAAACAGAAAGTCTAACTGGTTTTTTAAAATCACAAAAATTATGAATACTTAAATCATGACAAGTAGCAGTCGGCGTAATTTGTAAATACATTTCACTTCCAACAGCATTACCTTCAAATTCAGCAGGAATACCACAAGCACTCGTCACATCTACTAGATATAAATCATATGTTTTCCCAATTTTCAAATCACATAATACCACGCTATTAATACCTCCTTCAGGCAAAACAAATTTGATCCGTTCTACTGGTTCAGACAGATTCAATATCACATCGTCAAGGGTACAATTAAGAAAATCATTTTTGGTATCGGGCTCGAAAGTAAAAGCCGTAGAGAGAAATAAAATTAAAATAGTGGTTGTAGGGAGTAAAAATCTTTTCATTTTGAGTCGTTCAAGTTAGATAAATAATGTTAACTAAAATCGTCTCAATTTTACATAGCTGAATTGTCCTAAAATTATTTAGGTTTTTTGATTTGATGCGTGGGATATATTATGAAGATAAATAGACTGAAATCCATTTTGTAAAAAATAAACTTCTTTTTTTAATATAAGGATGAAAACTATAAATTCACTCTAAAAATATAAAGATACACATTTGAAGCAAAATGATGCCTCGACTAGATCATAAAATACAAAACATTATTATTTTAAGGATATATCAATTTTCCAAATCTAAAAATAAACCAAGCAACCTCTTTTTTCCAATTCAAAAATCCACTTTGGAATCTTCAAATTATTATTCCAACGTAAGTCTAGTTTTTCCAATTTTTTTAATTTCAATATGGATTTGGGTAATTTTTCTAATTGGTTGGCACGTAAATCTAAATGAACAAGAGAAGTTAATTTTCCAATAGATTCAGGAAGAGAAACAATTTTATTAAATCTTAAATTAAAAATACGAATTTTCTTTAAATCTCCAACTGACTCCGGTAGCTTTTCAATTTCATTTTTCTCCAAATCTAAGATTCGAAGTGCTCCTAACTTTCCCATTTTTTGGGGTAAAAAACGTAACGCATTATTCATCAAATACAACTCTCTTAATTTCGGCAAATCTACAATTGATCTCGGCAAATTTGTAATTACATTGTTATAAAAACGCAACTCTACCAATTTTTCCATCTCTCCAATCTTTTTTGGTAACTCATTCAATTGATTATCCGTCGCATTTAAATATCTTAATTTTTTCAGATTACAAATCGAGTCAGGTAACTTTTCCATTCGGTTATTACTTAAATATAAAAACCCATCTAACGATTTTAGCTGCCCAATTTCGTTAGGTAATTTCTTAATTTTATTATGTCCTAAGTCTAACATACTTAATTTTCGAAATCTACCAATCTTCTTAGATACTGTCCTAATTTCATTCCCTCCTAAATTAAGTATTTCCAAATCCTTATGCTTCCAAATAAATTTCGGCACTTCCGCAAGTCTATTGTTATAGAAACTAATCACTCGATAATTTTTATTTTTTTCTAAAAAATCAACCATCGATAAATTTTGACTATCCATATTTAGCTTGTTCATAATTCTAATTTTTATTGGTTTTTCAAAAAGCCCTCTTAACTACATTTTGTGCAATTACTTAGAAAAAATAAATTATTTAGTTTTACTTAGATTTCACATAATCATTGCCCAATCATAAAAACAACGTTTACTATGAGATTTTTCATCATTCTTACACTTAATTTATTTTTTATTTTTCCCCTCTCGGCACAAACATACAAAGACATGATTAATGACATGTCCATTAATTTTTACGAAGTATGTGATTCCGCAGAAAGTTATTTCTCCCGAATTGATATTAATGCAAAAGGTTCAGGTTGGAAAAATTATGCCCGCTGGAAAAACAACAATGAATATAAATATTATCCAACTGGTCGAAGAGATAATGTTGACCCATATTTTCAAGTAAATGCTTATGATAATTTTTTACAAAATAATGCAGGACTTAATATTACATCAAGTACTTGGGTAGAATTAGGCCCAAGCGAAGTAACCAATATTACCGGTCAATATTCCGCAGGTTTAGGACGAGTAGAAGATTTATATGTTGATCCAACTAATGCGAATGTTATTTATTTAGGTTCGCGAAGTGGTGGTTTTTGGAAAACCGTTGATGGTGGAGCAAATTGGACAGGTGGTACCACCGACAATTTAGTGGCAAGTGGGGTGAACACCATGGGAGTTGCTCCAATGAATAAAGATTCAATTTTAATTAATGTTCAAAATGCTGAAAACGATATCTCTCATGGACTTTATCGTTCTGTTAACGCAGGAGACACTTGGACTCAAACAGCTTTTAATCCAACCAACCTTGGTATGGGAGGACTCGGTTCCTATTTTAGAGTTTATACCGTCCGATACCATCCGACTATTTCTGATTTAATTTTTGTGGGAACAACTGAAGGACTTTATCGATCAACTGACAACCTTCAAACTTGGTCTAATTTAATCCCTTCTTCTAATGTGACCAATATGGCGTTTCATCCAACTGATCCAAATATTGTATATCTAATCAGTAGCATGTCTGGAGAGCGAGATTATGTTTGGTATTCAACAGATAAAGGAGTGACCTGGATTGCCTCCGCCCAAATCGCATCAAATAACGATAACAGAGGTCTCATTTCTACAACCCCAGATTGCCCTGACTGCGTTTATTTTTGTTCAGATAATGGTGTTTGGAAATCGACAAATAAAGGGTTGACTTTTTCAAATATTAATTCCTCTTCAGCAAGCAATGATGGTTTCGCTGTCAATGATTTGGATCAAACAAATATGATGTGGGGAAACATTGATATGTGGACAAGTACTGATGAAGGGGCATCATTTGACCAAACAGGTTATTGGTACCTTGCAAATAGTAATAATGGAAGTGGTACACTCCAACAAAATTTTAATAATAGTACAGCTTATGTTCATGCTGACTTACGAGTAGCGAAATGTATCAATGGAGTTTTCTATCTCGGTACAGATGGTTTTTTATGTAAAAGTACTGACAATGGTTTGACTTGGGAATATATAAGTCAAGGTACAGCCATTAGAGAAAATTATAAACTAGGGGTAAGTCAATCCAATTCTAATAGAACTATTTTAGGTTCTCAAGATAATGGGACCTCTATTTATACTGAATCAGGTTGGGTAGAATTTTATGGTGCAGATGGAATGGAAGCCATTATTCACCCTTTGAATGATGATTGGATGATGAGTAGTGTTCAATATGGTGGCCGTAGAATTACAAAAGATGGAGGACAATCAGGTCTTAACAAATCTCCCACAAATCAATCTGGAAGTGGAAACGCAGCATGGGAAGCACCTCTTGCTTATTCGCCAAGTGATCAAATGCAAGTTTATCATTTTAGCTTAGGCGGCGTATATACAAGTAATGACTTTGGAACTTCTTGGGCATTCAAAGGTTCGCCTTCTTTTTCAGGAACAATAAGCCAAGCTGCAATTGCTGAAAACAACTCGGATATTGTGATCGTTTCGAGAGGTCAAGATATTGAAAAATCTACCGATGGTGGAGCTACGTTTTCTGACATTCAAAATACTTTGCCAAGTGCAAGCATTCAAGATATTGCTTTTGATCCGCAAGATGATAATACCATGATTGTCACTTATGCCCGTTATCAAAATGATGGAAACAAAGTTTTCATTACTACTGATGGAGGTTCAACTTGGACTAATATCACTTACAACTTAGGAGATATGCCTATCCATACAGTTGTCATCGATCATTCTGCAAATAAGAATATTTATCTAGGTGCTGAACTGGGAGTATATACAAAAACCATGGGAGCTACTACTTGGTCACTTTATAATACTAATTTGCCCAATGTAACGGTCGAAGAATTAGAGATTATATACGGCAGCAATACCCTTCGAGCTGGATCTTGGGGAAGAGGATTATGGGAAATAAGTTTATTGAATCGTAGTACCTACCCTTCCATTACCAATACTAGTATCACCGACCAACCAACTGATACTTCTCCTCCGGCTGGATCCAACCAATATGTAACTTCCACGATTGATTATTCTGGAACATTAAGCAATGTTTATTTGGAATGGTCTCAAAATAGTAATGCTTTAGGAAATCAAATTTCCATGACAAATACTTCTGGTAACACTTGGGTATCTGATAGCCCAATTCCAAATTATGCAGGTGGCACAAAAATTTATTTTAAAGTTTTTGCTGAAGGTGCAAGTAGTGATGATTCGGAAACTTATCGTTTTATGTACACCGTGCAAGCAGGATCTTTGCCGATTGAGTTGACTAAATTTACTGCTCTACCTATTGACAATCGAGTAGTTGAATTAAATTGGCAAACTGCCTCCGAAATCAATAATGATTACTTTAGTATCCAACGTTCTATGGACGGAAATAACTGGGAAGAAATCGAAAAAGTAGATGGATTAGGTGATTCAAATGTCAACCAATATTATTCCATGACAGATAAAGAACCATACACAGGTATTTCTTATTATCGGTTAAAACAAATTGACTTGGATGGAAAATATGCCTACTCTCCAATCCAAGTGGTTACTATAAAAATGGATGCAATCGTTCGAGTTTTCCCAAATCCTTCCAAAGGTCAAATTACCATCGAAGGGGAAAAAAATGAAATTCAGACGCTAGCCATTTATGATGAAACAGGAAAAGAAGTTTCTTCTTCAATTGGAATTATTGATAAAACAGATCGTTCCTGTTCCATTGATATTTCTCAATTAACTCCAGGTATTTATTTTGTAAAAACCAAAACTCAAACGGTCAAAGTTTTAAAAAATTGATTCTTGTGTGTAATAAATGAATGGAACGCAGAGATTCTTCCCGTCTCTGCATTCCATTCATTCAATACTATTAGTACTGAATTTACTTTTATTCTTTTCAAAAAAATCAACAAGCACAAAAATATCCCTTCTGCATATCTCGATGTAAATCTTCCAAGTAAACCATAATTTCATCTGCCCCTTCTACCCTATCTCCCCCAAATTCTAACAATGGTAGCTTAATCTTTTTTCGCAAAATCAATTGATGCGACACCACCATCTCGACCATTTTCTCTTCGAGCGTTTTTATTTTTTCATCTAAAACTGGATAATATAATTTCATGATCTTCAATTTTTAAGTAGTCAAAAATAAGTAATCTCGTTTTCATCTTTTATCTCAAAAAAGACAATCAAGACATCAATTTAAATTTTCCAAAAATAAATCCAAATGTCCTCTCCGAATCATCCTCTCTTCATTTTTCCTTCCTTCCGTTTTTTTTCAATAAATTAGCCGACTATTTAATTTTAAAAAATTTGTTAACTCTTAAAAAATCTAAAACCACATATAATATGAGAAATCTGTTCACTTTTCTCTTTCTTCTTCTTTTTCCACTTTTTAGTTTTTCCCAAAAAATAAATGTCGAAGATCTTGAGAATCTCGAAATGCGAAACATTGGCCCAGCAGGAATGAGTGGTCGAGTTACCGCCATCGATGTTGACCTGTCCAATCCTCAAATCATTTATGTCGGTACTGCCTCAGGTGGCGTTTGGAAATCTGAAAGTGGTGGAATTCGATGGGAACCAATTTTTGATGATGCTCCTTTGCAATCAATTGGAAGCCTCTCTATCAATCAAAAAAACACCGATGAAATTTGGGTAGGAACTGGAGAAGGGAATCCACGGAACTCTCAAAATAGTGGTGAAGGAATTTTTAAAACCATCGATGGAGGTAAAACTTGGAAGCGAATGGGTTTAGAAAAAACGCGAGTCATCCACCGAATTTTAATCAATAAAGATAATCCAAATATCGTCTACGCAGGAGTACAAGGTCAAGCTTGGGGAACCAATTCTGAGCGAGGTGTTTTCAAAACAATCGATGGTGGAAAGACTTGGAAGAAAATTTTATACACCAACGAATCAACTGGAATTGCTGATCTTGTGATGGACCCTTCCAACCCAAATAAATTAGTTGCAGCCATGTGGGAGTTTGGTCGAAAGCCTTGGACTTTTAATTCTGGTGGCAAAGGTTCTGGCATGCACATCACTTATGATGGTGGTGAGACTTGGAAAAAACTAAACGCAAAAGACAACGGCATGCCTAAAGGGAACCTAGGTAGAATTGGTCTTGCTTTTTCTCCAAGTAAACCAAATATCATGTACTCTTTAATTGAAGCAAAAGAAAATGGATTGTACAAATCTACCAATGGAGGGGAGAATTGGAAACTAGTTTCGAAGAAAAATATTGGAAATCGTCCATTTTATTATGCAGATATTTTTGTTGATTCTGGCAATGAAAATCGGCTATGGAATCTGTACACTTATGTTTCCAAAAGTGAAGATGGAGGAAAAACTTTTGAAGTAATTTTAGATTATGGAAAAGGAGTTCATCCTGACCATCATGCTTTTTGGCAACATCCAACTGACCCAAGTTTTATGATTGAAGGAAATGATGGAGGGGTAAATATTTCGAGAGACAATGGAGTGAATTGGAGATTCGTAGAAAACCTTCCAGTTGCACAATTTTATCATATCAATTATGATATGGAAATTCCGTACAACATCGGTGGCGGAATGCAAGACAATGGTTCCTGGGTCGGGCCAAGTTCGATTTGGAAACGTGGAGGCATTCGAAATCAAGACTTTCGAGAAGTGATGTTTGGAGATGGTTTTGATATGATTTTCAAAAAAGGAGATAGCAGGTATTTATGGTCCATGTCTCAAGGTGGATTCGTTGGTTTGGTCGATCGAGAAACTGGTCACACAACTTCCATCAAGCCTGTTCACCCTGATGGAATAGAGTTAAGATTTAACTGGAATGCTGCGATTGCGCAAAATCCGTTTAATGATAATGGGCTTTATTTTGGAAGTCAATTCGTACATAAAAGTAATGATTCAGGCATGAGTTGGGAAATCATTTCTCCAGATTTAACGACTAACGATACAGCTAAAATTAATGCTGGTTTCAAAACAGGAGGACTAACTCCTGATGTAACTCGTGCGGAAAACCACGCCACCATTTTGGCCATTCTTCCAAGTCCAACGGATGAAAATACGATTTGGGTCGGAACGGATGATGGTAATTTGCAAATCACTCGTGATGGTGGAAAAAACTGGTCGAACCTTTCCAGTCATCTTCCGGGTGCTCCAAAAAATGCTTGGATTCCTTACATCGAAGTGAATAAAAGAAATGCTGGGGAGGCATTCATCATTCTAAATAATTATCGCCAAAATGATTGGGGAACTTACCTTTATCACACCACAGATTTTGGTCAAACTTTCAAAAGATTAGCCAATGGAAACACCGTAAAAGGACATACACTTTCCATCGTACAAGATCCTGTGGAGGAAAATTTATTGATTTTGGGAACGGATTATGGTTTGTATTTTTCTATTGATAAAGGTCAAAATTGGAACAAATGGATGAAAGATTATCCTTCCGTTTCGACTCGTGATTTGAAAATTCATCCAAGAGATCACGATTTAATTGTTGGAAGTTTCGGGCGAGCAGCTTGGATTTTTGATGACCTCAGAGTATTTAGAGAATTAGCAAAAACGAAAGGTGATTTATTGAAAAAAGATTTCGATGTCATTTCTGCAACAGATGGATATTTAGCATCATTCCGATCTGTTGATGGAGTGCGATTTACAGCTGACGCAACTTTCCTTGGTGACAATAAAGGAGCAAGTCCAATGATTTCTATTTGGGTAAAAAAAGAGAAGAAAAAGGAAAAGATGAAGAAAGGAAAAAAGGATAAAAAGAAAAAAGGTAAAAAGGACGACGATAAAAAAATGACCGATAACAAACCAAAAAAGAAAACTGGTGCAAAAGATAAAAAAGTAAAAATCCATGTGATGAATATGGCAGGTGATACGCTTCGAACTTTCTCTCGAAAATTAGATCCAGGTATGAATCGAATTGGCTGGAGAATGAATCGAGATGGCGTTCGTTATCCTTCTTGGAGAACGACAAAACCAGATGCTGATCCTCCAGGTGGTGGGCCAAGTGTTTTGCCAGGCACTTATAAAATGATTTTCATTTATGGTGATTTCAAAGACTCTACAATGGTCAATGTCAACCTTGATCCTAGAAGAGAAATGTCTGCTGCACAAATGCGACAACAAGAAGCAGCTATCAATGACTTTTCAAAATTGGTAACAACTGCTTATGATGGTTTTGAACGATTAAAAGAAGCTAAAAAAACCATCAAACTAGTCAATGACCAAATGATTAATGCACCTGATTCTGTCAAAACGGAAATTAAAAAATTAGGAAAATCTTTGACTGATTCTATTTCTCAAATTCAATATCTTTTCACTTCACCTAGAGATGCAAAAGGAATTCAACGATCAGATGACCGAATTAATTCTCATCTTTTTAGGGCTGCTGGATACATCTATGATTCACCAGGGGCACCAAGCCAAATGGCGAAATTCTCAACGACCAAAGCGGAAGAAAAAGTAAAAGATGCTTTAATTAAATTGAATGCATTCTTTGAGATTGATTGGAAAGATTATCGAACAAAAGTTGAGGCTGCACAAACACCAATTTTTAAAGATTATGAGCAGATAAAAATGAATTAAAATCGTTGGACGTTTTACGATGGACGTTCCCCCAACGTAGAACGTCCAACGTAAAACGTCTTAAAAACATACTATCATGAAAAGAAGAAACTTCGTAAAAGCTAGTCTCCTTGCATCTCCAACTCTTGTTGCTGCAACATCGGTAGATAATACATCCCAAGATATTTCCAAATATAATTATCGATTAAAATATGCTCCACATCTAGGTATGTTTAAGCATCATGCAGGAGATGATCCGATTGACCAATTGAAATTTATGGCGGATCAAGGGTTTACTGCCTTCGAAGATAATGAGATGAGAAATCGTCCAATCGAGTTGCAAGAAAAAATAGCTAAAACGATGACTCAACTAGGCATCAAAATGGGCGTTTTTGTGGCACATAAAATTTACTGGAATGAACCTAATTTAGCATCTGGAAAAGAAGAATGGCGAACAGAATTTTTACAAAACATCAAAGATTCTGTAGCCGTTGCAAAGCGAGTCAATGCCAAATGGATGACGGTAGTTCCTGGACATTTAGATTTAAAATTAGACATGGATTACCAAACAGTCAATGTCATTGACACATTGAAAAGAGCTTGTGAAATTTTGGAACCTCATAAAATTGCGATGGTTTTAGAACCACTTAACTTTAGAGATCACCCAGGTTTATTTTTGACCAAGGCAGCTCAAACTTATGCGATTTGTAAAAGCATTGATAGTCCCTCTTGTAAAATTTTATTTGATATATATCATCAACAAATAACAGAAGGAAATATTCTTCCAAACATCGAAAAATGTTGGGATGAAATTGCCTATTTTCAAATGGGCGATAATCCTGGAAGAAAAGAACCAACTACTGGTGAAATCAATTATAAAAATATTTTTAAATATATCCACAGTCGAGGATTTGATGGAATATTAGGTATGGAACATGGTAATTCTGTCAAAGGAAAGAAAGGGGAGTTAGCAGTTATCGAGGCGTATCAATTATCTGATCAATGGTAAATTAGCACAAAAACTAATTTAGGCAAATATTTTTTGGCTAATTACAAGCACATCAAAATCATATGGTATAATTTTTGATATATAAAAAACAAATATACAATACACGCGATAAACATTTTTTACCCTTAAAATAATATCTATATGATCCCATCTATCGCACTTCCATTCAAACAAATGAAAGTTCCCCAACAAATTCGTTTTGCAAAAAACATTGTCAAAAAAATGAATTCAAACATTCATTTTTTGACTCTTCAACCAGCAATCTTAAAATTAAACATCAAAATTCAGGAATGGCAAATTGCCATTACTAATGCTCAAAACGGAGGTAAAATTAAAACAATCAAAAAGATCGAAAAAGGATTAACCGTTCGTGATCTAATTTTCTTTCTAGCTGCTAAAGTTGAAATAATGGCTGAAGAAGATGAGACTTTAATCATTGCTTCAGGTTTTGAAAACAAAAGAGAATTTGCTCTTTTTGAAAATGCTTTTTCTACTCATCAAATAGAGGAATTACTCGTCGCTATTGTGTAATTTTAAATAAGCACTTGAACAAAAAAACCTAAAAGCAATTTGGGTTCAAGTGCTTATTTAACAACATATACTATTTTTTTCAATTATTAAATTACCTTAATAGTGGTATATCACAATCAGTTTAGGCATTGTATCTTTATAATTCATTTTTTAAACTATACCTCCTCCATTTTTTCCCTTCCGTTTTAGTCTTATTTTCCAACAACCATCACCTAATTGATCCATGAAATCTAATCATCTACATTTCTATTGTATTCTATTACTATTTACTAACCTTAGTTTTACCCAAGCTCAAACTTATGTTGATGCAAATGTTAGCGGTGGTTCTCAAAATGGTTCCTCCTGGAGCAATGCTTATCCTGACTTAGCGGTGGCATTATCTAATGCAGGTGCTGGTGAAGAATTTTGGGTAGCTCAAGGTTCTTACTATCCAACTTCAAGTGCTGACAAAACTATTTCATTTACCGTCTCTGTCCAAGGAGTAAAAATTTATGGTGGTTTTCAAAGTGGACAAACTAGTCTAGCTCAAAGAAATTGGACGACTAATCCTACTATTTTGAGTGGTGATATTAATATGGATAATGATACTTTAGGAAATTCTTTTTGTGTGGTTTCCATAGGGCAAAATGTGACAACTCTTACATTAGACGGATTTATTATTCAAGATGGAAATGCAAATGGACAAGGAGGTGGCGGTACACTTAATGGTGCAGCAGTTAATATTAATGCTTATTCTACGCCTACAGGAAGTGCTCCTAGTTTCAACAATTGCACTTTCCAAAATAATTTTTCTAAAGGGCAAGGAGGAGCAATTTATGTTGAAGCGGGAAATGGAGGAGTTGCTTTTCCTGAATTTGATCGCTGTACTTTTCAAAATAATAAAGCAGGTTCGAGTGGCGGAGCTGTTTATCATAGTGGATATTCCAATGGAAATATCGCAACCTCTTTCACTAATTGTGATTTTTTAAATAATACTGCTGGATCATCAGGAGGTGCTGTTTTTAATCATGGAGGTATTTCTGGAAGTACAAGTCCAACTTTCAAGCAATGTAATTTTGATTCAAATAATGCAGTTGGTCAACATGGAGGAGCAATGTATAATTTGGGAACCAATTCTGGTTCATCTAGTCCTACGATTACCAATTGTCGATTTTATAATAATAGTGGAAACTCTGCTGGAGGAATTTATAATAATGGAACGATCGGAGGAGTGAGTAGTCCTACGATTACCAACTGTACATTTGTAGAAAATTTTACCATTAACTCAGGTGGAAATGGCGGTGCAATTTATGCCAACGGAAGTCAAAGTGGCACAAGTAATCCAGTCATCACTAATTGCATTTTCTTTGGTAATTTGACTCAGAATACCAATAAATCTGAAATCATTAGATCCGTAGATGGAGCACCTGTTTTCAGTTATTGCTTTGTAGATGTGACGAGTTGTTTAGAATTGCAAAGTGGGCCAAATATCACTTGCGGATCAGGAATGATTTATGATCAAAATTCCCCTTTTACGAATTTGGCAAGTGGTGATTTGACGCTTCCTTCTTCTAGTTCAGCAGCAGTTGACAAAGGACTCAATAGTGCCAATTCTGAACCTTTAGATTTGATTGGAACTGATCGAGTGAGCAATACAACGATTGACCTTGGAGCCTATGAATTTGAAAACGTAGGTAGTCTTCCAATTGAGTTAATCTCTTTTCGGGCAGATTATCAACAAGACAAAGTGAAATTAACTTGGGTGACAGCCAATGAAATCAATAATGAATATTTTACGATTCAACATTCTGTTGATGGAATTAACTTTCGAGATGTGGAAGATATAAATGGTACAGGAAATAGTACTTCTATTCAATCTTATTTTACTTTTCACAAAGAACCGATGAGGGGAATTAATTATTATCGATTGAAGCAAACTGATTTTGACGGAACAAGTTCATTGAGCAATATTGAAGCTGTTCGAATTTTTGATGGAAAAATAAATGCCTTTCCAAATCCTGTAATTAATGAAATAAATATTTCGTTCGCAGATTTTGAGAAGGGAGCAATTAACTTTGCGATTTATAATATTTATGGAAAGGAAATTTTTAGTCAACAGGTAGATATTGATAATCGATTGCAAGTAATTAATTTAAATGAGGTAGGTTCCTTTCTCCCTGGGACTTATTTTATCAAAATATTTAATTCACCAAATGGAACTTATGTTCATAAATTTCAAAAGGTGGTGGACTAGGTTTTAAGTTTGATTTTTCCTAAAAAACCCTTTTGGCTAATCAAGTCAAAAGGGTTTTTTACTTCAGTATTTCTTATTCAAATTTAGTCAATCCCATGTCGATAATACATCAAAATTCCTCCAAAAATAGTAATCAAAGCAATTAACACCGTTGCCATGTTAATCGAATTTTTCATATGCTTGACAAATAATTCAATCGACTCTCTATGTTCAGGATGATGAGCAATGACTTCTTTTTCCATTTTCTCTTTATTAAAAAAATGAGCTGAATTAAATTTAATATCATTTTGTGTCAGTACTTTGTATGCTTTAAATACTTTTACTCGAAAGTAAATATTCAAAAAAAGCATCCCTATAAATAACGTCACAACAATGGAAACTAATAATACAAACATATTTTTCAATCTATTTTTCTCTCAAAAAAAATAAAGGTAATTAATTTGTTAAAAAAATCTGATCCTTTTCTTCCCTGTCACATAAATATAAATTTTTCATAATATATAAAAAACCCACTTTAGTAGCTTTAGCAAAGGAATACAAATACAATTTTTTATCATTTTTTAATACAAAAAAATGTTGTCTCACTTAAATCTGAGTTAATACAGATTAATGCTACTTTATTAAAACGGTTATTATGAAAATCCTTAACACCCTTATGTGTACAACTCTGCTTGTATGCTTATCCTTCAATTCATTTTCATTTTCTGAAAATAATTCCACTAATTTTTGTTCGTTAGACTGCAATGGCCAGATCAATTTATCTTTACCCGAAACAGGTTTCACAATCGTCACACCTAGTATGATGTCTTCAGCTTCAGGTTGCCCTGGGGTACTGGAAGTTCATATTATGGATGCCAATGGCGTTGATATTGGTAACATAGTAGACTGCAATTATGTTGGACAAATTTTGATGGTCTCAGTAGTTCATCCTACTTCTGGAAACAGTTGCTGGGGGAGTATTTTAATTGAAGACAAACTAAAACCGACGATCAATTGTATTGATATTGAAATTGATTGCAATGAAAATACTAGTCCCGCAAATACAGGAATCCCAAACATCTCTGACAACTGTTTTGCTCTTCCCAACCCAACCTATGTTGATGTTATGGAAAATCTAGATTGTGCCGATCCACAGTTCAAAGCTATCATCAAAAGAACATGGACAGTCACCGATATTAATGGAAATACCAATAGCTGCGAACAAAATATTTTTATAAAAAACCTAGATATCTCATTAGTCATGTTTCCTCCAGCGACTACGGTTGATTGTAATAATTTAAATTTAGATCCATCCATCACCGGTGAGCCAATGGTCAATGGAACTTCGATTGGAGCCAGTTGCAATCTGACTTTTACAAAAGTGGACGGAAATCCATTTCCAACTTGCGGAGGTGGTTATAAGTTTTTTCGGGAATGGATTGTTATGGATTGGTGTACAAATGAAATCATAACTGGTAATCAGACTATCGAAGTTAAAGATATTACTCCACCTACTATAATTTGTCCCAATGATTTTAGCACAAGTACATCGAGCAATGATTGTACTGGAAGTGTTATTTTACCAATGCCAATAGTAAGTGATGATTGTTCCAACTATACCGTTTCCGTTGATTTTGATTTTCCACTTTCAGGAAATATTTATTCTAATATTCCAACTGGAACTCATCCTGTCACTTACACCGCTATAGATGATTGCGGAAATTCCTCTTCTTGCACCTTTAATGTTATCATAAAAGATTTGATTTCGCCAATTGCGATTTGTGATAATCCAACTCAAGTTTCTATTGGGACTGATGGGACAGCAAAAGTTTGCGCCCTTACTTTTGATGATGGAAGTACAGACAATTGTGGTATCGATACTTTCTTAGTTCGAAGAATGGATGATTCAAATTTTTCTGATTGTGTTAATTTTAATTGTAGTGATGTGGGAGATACTGTAATGGTTGTTCTACGGGCAATCGATGAATGTGGGAATTATAATGAATGTATGGTCGAAGCTATTGTGGATGATCAACTTTCTCCAACAATTGTATGCCCTGATGATTTAACCATTGAATGTACCGAACTAGATAACACTATATTTACGTCTCCTACCTTAATCGATAATTGTGGATTAGACTCGTTGTACTTTGTCGATGATTCATCTGGTCTTAACACTTGTAACATGACAGGAGTTATTATACGAGAATGGTTTGCCATTGATTTTGGAGGACTCATTGATAGTTGTACTCAGACTTTAACGGTGGAAGATAATGCGCCGCTGGTTTTTACATTTCCTCCAAATGACACCATTTCTTGCGCAGGGACTTTTGATCCTAATGTTACTGGGCGTCCAACTGTCACAGGTGGCTGCAATAATATTGTAGAAACAGTTCTAGATTCAATTAGATTCAATATAGATGACTGTAAGGAAAAACTTTTTATCACGTGGGGATTTTTTGACAATTGTGCAGATACTTTTTTATTAGATACTGCGACACAATTTATTCTTATTGCTGATTTGGAAGCACCTATTATGACTTGTCAGGATACCTTATTTACTACTCCTGACTTTAATGATAACTGCCTAGAATTTATTGGATTTATAGCGACTGCTGTTGATAGTTGTTCTGGAATTGATACTATAACTAATGATTATTCACCATCCTTTTCGCCATTAGGTTTTTCAGTTGCGGGCAATTTTCCAGTAGGAGAAACTACTGTGACCTTCAATGCTTTTGATTTTTGTGGTAATGAAGCGACTTGCGAAACAGTAGTCATCGTAGAGGATATTACCTCTCCAGATATTCTTTGTGCAGGAGTAATTCAAATTCAAATTCCACCAGTTTCAGGAATCGCAACAATTGATATAAATGATTATCCCGACCGAATTTTTACGGTAGAAAATTGCTCTAATCCAGCGCCACCAATTTTAGATGAAAGTAGTTTGGATTTTGGAACCGTTGTTAGTTGCACAGATTTTCCTAATCAATTTTATGATGACAATATAATAGTAACGACAACTGATGCTGCGGGGAATAGTAATAGTTGTACTCAAACCAAGCTTCGATATATTTGTGCATCAGGTTTAGCACTTGCTGGAAAAATTGAAACAGCGCAAAATGAATCAGTAGATGATGTGATGGTAAAAGTAATGTCCTCTCCAGATTCTATCATGAATTTTTCACCTAATGGATTTTATGTAAATGATGATTTGACGATGGGAAATAATTATACCATCACTCCTTCCAAAAATATCAATCCATTAAATGGAGTCACAACTTATGACCTTGTATTAATTTCAAAACACATCCTTGGCACTCAATTATTAGATTCGCCCTATAAAATTATCGCAGCAGATGCCAATCGTTCAGGAAGTGTGACCGCATTAGATTTAGTTGCATTGCGTTCTCTTATTCTGTTTTCGATTGATGAATTACCCAATAATAAATCATGGAGATTTGTAGATTCACATTACGAATTCGATAATCCAATGCAACCACTTTTGGAAAACTTCCCAGAAAGTATGGAATGTTTAAACCTAACGGAAAGTGAGTTAGGAATGGATTTTATTGGAGTAAAAGTGGGTGATGTTAATGGAACGGCCTCTCCAAATAATTTTGCAACAATAGATACACGGAATGAAGAAGGCGAAGTTATTTTACAAGTTGACAATATTTTATTAGAAAAAGACAAAGTAACACGGATTCCTATTTTTGCTAAAAACCTAGAAGAAATTACTGGATTCCAATTCACTCTTAATTTTGATTCTGATCAAATTGAGCTTTTGAATATTGAAAAAAACATATTAGAAAAAGAAAATTTTGGATTAAAATTTCAAGAAAAAGGAGCGATAACTTGTAGTTGGATTAAAGGAAATCAAAATGAAATTCTTTCACAAAAACCTTTATTTTACTTGAATTTCAGCGCTAAAAAAGATTTATTTTTAGAAAACAATTTATGGATAAATTCCAAATACACCTCTGCTGAAGCATATAATATAAAAAATAAAATATATTCAATTGATTTATTATTTGAAAAAAATGACGTAGATTTAATTAGTCATTCGGATGAAGTTCTAGTTTTTCAAAATCAACCGAATCCATTTACAACGTCCACCGAAATAAAATTTTATTTACCCCAATTTACAAATGTAGAACTTCAGATTTTAGACATTTCGGGAAAGATCATACATAAATATCACACACATTATCACAAAGGAATTCATCAAATTGATGTAGACCAAAATATTTTTCCTTCGCCAGGAGTTTACCTTTATCGATTAATTACTCCATCATTTTCGGCAAGTAAAAAAATGATTTTAATAAATTAAGCATACAGACTTTAATGAGAAAACGCCTAACGCACTAGCACGGCACTAACAATTTCAATGTACATTCCAAAGACTGATCATTGTATCATTTTACTTGAAATCGTTGGCCGTGCGTTTTTTTTCAAAGGTTTTAGAAATGTAAAAGCGTTGTTTGGGAAATCCCAAACAACGCTTTTACATTTTACAAAAGTTCCATTTATTCTAAAAATGAAAAATCAAATAAATGGAAGACGGTAATAAACTTTGGGTAATTCGATTATTATTTATTTCTGGATCGGTATTAAATTCAGGCAAGTTTTCAAAAGTGGTCATTTGTTTCCTTTCCACATTTAAATAATAAAATGCTGCTTCTGTTCCCAACATTAATTTTGGCGTCAAAGCATATTGCACGCCTATTGCTAATCCACCACCACTTCCAACTTGATTATCCGCTATCACTACTTTGTCAAATCCTGAATTAGAAACCCTTTCATCAAATGTTTTTTTAGCAACATAATCTGCACCAAAAGTACCTAACCACCTTTCACCAATTGGCATTCGATATTCCAATCCAATTCGCCAATCAAAATTCGACTTTTTCAACGTCAACTTATCAGATGTGCCATCAATAAAACTTTCGGACTCATCTAACTTTCCTCCCAAACCAGCACGTAAAGCAAAATTGCCATAGATAAATTTATACGTAAAAAAATAAGGATTTTGAATAATTGAGTTTTCCTCTCCCTTAAAAAATTGAGTAATGATCGAAGTACCTATTCCAATTTCATTAAAAAATTTTCTTTCTTTTTTGGTTTCTTCTTCTGAATTGATAGTGATATTCACCGCCACATCAGATTGTGATTTTCCAATAAAAGAAAATGTCATAACAATACAAATACAAATAGTTCTAAGCATAGTTTTTATTTTTGTTTTTTTAAAAATTTAATGGCTGAATATATGTGCAATTAAAATCATTTGTAAAAATTACAACTTGTATTTCATCATCTCTATAAAATAATTCAAGAGGAATTCCATTTACAAATTCTTTTCGGTCTACCAATTCAAAGTTTGGAATTGAGAATTTATCAATAAATCTTTCTGAACCACTTGGAATCGCATATAGAAATGTCTCTTCCTTATTAAAAAAATAATTCGAGTAATAGTAATAATTTCCTGAAAGTAAATACAATTCAACTATTCCATTCAAATCAGAATCAAATACATGTCCTTTCCTAGAATTAACATAGAAATTCCCTGACGAAGAAACGATTATTTGACCTCTTGCTGCTGCATCTGAAAATGGATTACTTTCAGAATTAGATTCTTCTTGCATTCCATTCTCATCTAATTTAAAATATGTCATACTGTCTCTTCCAATTTCTACTAACTCATTATTTTCTTTGGACAAAAATGCTACCCCCCGAGATTCATCATATAAATTAGAGGAAGCTAAGTTGTTTATAATTGTCAAATTCTCTCTTGCTAAAATTTGAATTTTTTTACTTGAATTTCTAACAGTAATGGCAATCAATCCATTATCATTTGTGGCAACTGAATAGATTACTCCACTTGCAGTATATCTATCTTTTTCTTCTAAAGTTTCAGCATTAAAAATAACTAACTCATTTCCATCTATTGCATATATCTCATCTCCAAATCCATTATTTCCAACTTGAGCAGTTGTTGCCCGAAAATTAAAATCGAGCTCCGTTTTTTCCTTGATTATTTTTTCATCCTCGTCATAATAATTCAATCCACGCAATCCAAAATTGGATATATAAATAGCATTTTTATTTGGATAGTGTAAAGCGCTAACTGCATCCGTATCTATCGTTTCTGAATTAGGTGTTTCAAAACTCACTACATTTGATCTAACATATCGATCTCCAATATCTATAAATAGTTGAAAATATAGTGTTAGCCCATAATTATTTCTAACAAATAAAATTTCATCGTCTCTAGTTTGTCCGCTAATAATAGTTCTACGTTTAAAATAAATACTTTTTGGATCATCATCAATCCCTAGAATAAAAGGTGAGTGGACTATATAATAGTTTTTATACGTAGAAATATTAGGTGCATTCCATGTACAATGATAAAATCCATTAGTAACATTAACTACTTGAAAATTAAGTTCAGCAAATGGCATTTCTGTTGCTTCCTTTTTACAAGAAAAAAACAATACACTTACAAATAGAAAAATAGATACAGGAAAGAGGTTTTTAGTAAACATAGCTAGGTAGTTGTTCAAAACTTTAATTTCTTCTCAAAACTAAGTTCGTTTTTTTTGTTGAAAAAAAAGAAAAACGACTCCATTTTTAGTTGAATTCTTTTTCCAAAAAAATCAGGTTCGTAAAATTTCCTTTTGTACTTTTAAACTTCTTATTTTAATTTTTATTCTCGACAAAATCAACAAATACTAAATATGAGAAAAATACTAACCATCACATTTCTAGCCTTCACTTTCGTATTTTCTTTTTCCCAAAAAAACGCCATCAATTATTTTTTACCTGATTGCGAATACGATACTAAAATTCCCACGCCTGAATCTGTTCTCGGATATCAAGTAGGCGAGTGGCATGCGAGTCACGATCAAGTAGTCATGTACTTGCGAGAATTGTCAAAAGTCTCTCCTCGTATCGTCATGAAAGAATATGCTAGGAGTTACGAAAACAGACCTTTGTATCATCTATACATTACTTCGGAAACGAATCATGCTCGCCTTGATGACATCAAAAAAGAACATTATCAATTATCACAACCAGATCAATCTACCGATGTGGATATTTCAAAAATGCCTTCGGTCGTCTATCAAGGATTTAGTATTCATGGAAATGAACCGAGTGGTGGAAATGCAAGTATGCTCGTCGCTTATCATTTGGCGGCAGGAAAATGTGCAGAAGTGAACGACATTTTAGATAATGTAATTATATTGTTAGATCCTGTTTATAATCCAGATGGTTTTCATCGTTTTTCAACTTGGGCGAATTCTCACAAAAGTAAAAATATGTCTTCCGATCCAAATGATCGAGAGTACAATGAAGTTTTTCCAAGAGGTCGAACAAATCATTATTGGTTCGATTTGAATCGAGATTGGTTGCTTCTGGCGCATCCTGAAAGTCAAGGTCGAGTCGCTAAATTTCAAGAATGGAAACCCAATATTTTGACGGATCATCATGAAATGGGGACGAACCAAACTTTCTTTTTTATGCCTGGCATTCAAACTAGAATTCATCCTTTAACACCTAAAAAAAATCAAGAATTGACTGCCAAGATTGGAACGTTCCATGCGAAGGCTTTAGACAAAATTGGTTCGCTATATTTTACCGAGGAGCGCTACGACGATTATTATTATGGCAAAGGTTCGACGTATCCTGATGCCAATGGTTCGGTTGGGATTTTGTTTGAGCAAGCAAGTTCGAGAGGGCATTTGCAAGAAACGGATAATGGTTTGATGAGTTTTCCATTTACGATTCGTAATCAAACGGCGACTGCCATGTCCACACTTCAAGCTGCTTCAAGTATGCGAGAAGAGTTGTTGGATTACCAACGAGAATTTTATCAATCTGCAATGCAAGAAGCAAAAAAAGATAATCGGAAAGGATATGTTTTTTCTGAGAAAAAAGATAAAAGTCGATTGACTCACTTTGTCAACCTATTGCAAAAACATGATATCCAAGTGCAAACTTTGCAACAGAATATTTCAGCTGGCGGAAAGCAATTTGACCAAGAACATTCTTATTATGTTCCGCTCGAACAACCTCAGTATCGATTGATCAAATCAGTATTTGATCCTATTTTTAAATTTGATGATAGTTTGTTTTATGACGTTTCTACCTTCACGCTTCCGATGGCATACAACATTGATTATCAAGAAGTTACAGGCAAAAAAATCTTACATGAAGCAATGCCACATTTGGGAAAACCAGAAGGAAAAGTGGTCGGTGGAAAAAGTGAATATGCCTACCTTTTTGAGTGGAATGAATATTATGCGCCCAATGCTTTGAATGAATTATTAAGTAAAAATTTGATCGTAAAAGTAGGAACGCAGCAACTAAAAATCGAAACTTCGGAAGGAATAAAATTATTCGATTATGGTACTATTCAAATTCCTGTCGGCAATAATCAAAGAGGAACTTCCGCTGAAATTTTTGATCTAGTAAAAAAAGTAGCGAGTAAGAATCAATTAAAAATTTATGCGGTAAAAACTGGTTTGACTCCAATGGGTAGTGATTTGGGAAGTGGTGATTTTAAGGTTTTAGAAAAACCTGAAGTACTACTTTTAGTCGGCAGCGGAGTAAATAGTTATGATGCTGGGGAGGTGTGGCATTTGCTCGATCAACGATACGATATGCCAATTACTAAAATGGATGTGAGCAGATTTAGTCGAGCAGACCTAAGTCGATATAATGTTATCGTGATGGTTGATGGAAGTTATAATAGTATATCCAATCAGTCGGAAAAATTAAAAACTTGGGTTCAAAAAGGGGGAACTTTGATTCCATTCAAACGTGCAATTCGATGGGCAAAATCAAAAGGAATCTCCAAGGTTACTTTTAAAAAATCTAGCGATAATAAATCAAAAGACAAAAAGCGACGACCTTACGAAAAACAAGGAGCAGATGCTGGAGCGGAAGTGATCGGTGGAGCGATTTTCCAAACTGAATTAGATTTAACACATCCACTTGGATTTGGATATCATAATTCGAGTTTACCAATTTTTAGACGTGGAACACTTTTTATGGAGCCTGCCAAAAATCCGTATGCAACTCCTTTAGTTTATACTTCCTCTCCCCTTTTGAGTGGATATATTTCTAAGAAAAATTTAAAGACTTTGAGCAACTCTGCTTCGATAGTCGTGAGCGGAATGGGTCAAGGAAAAGTTATCAATATGGCAGACAATACTAACTTCCGAGCATTTTGGTATGGCACGAATAAGTTATTTGCGAATGCTATTTTCTTTGGAAATATTATTGGTCGAAGGACTGTGGAATAAGAATTTTGAATATCGAATAAAGGTTTCAGAACAAGGATTTGAAAAGTTTGACGATATTTCACATTATCCCCTTGAGAAGTTTCATCAAACTTATCCAATCGATATTCCTTGTTCGATATTCAAAATTCAAAAATGGCTACGTCGATTTATTTCAACGTAGCCATTTTTTTAAAATTAATTTTCTGAAAAAGAATTACTCACATAATTCAGAATAAATTCTAGCAGCTTTTACCAAGTCTTCTTGATTTTTTTTGATGCCACCTTCAGTACACATATCTTTTAAATCAGCACAATCTCCAAAGTATTTTGCCAATCCTTTTTTCCATAATAAAAATTGAGTATCCTCAACTGACAATGGAAAATCGTCTGATGCTTTTTGAAAAGCGAACTCTGTTTTCTCCTGTCCCAAAACTCCCGAAGAAGGAAAATATTTATATAATTTAATTTTTTCAGAATCGTAAACTACTTCCAAAATATGCATGGCAGATTCTCCTTTTCCTTTGGCAGACGGATTAAATCTAGTTTTGATAAACTTACGTTCTCCTAAAGTAAACGCTGAAACTTCTTCCGCAGTCAAATCGTATTCCTTCATTTTTCCATCTTCCTCTGCCATAAATTTTGTATTTCCTTTTGGGCCAAAAAACATTTCATCAGCACCTTTTGATTGCAAAACTGATCCTTTAATTTCATTTCCTCCCATCATCAAAACTGCGGTAACGGTATTATTGTCCGCTTCTAATTCTTCTTTCTCTTCTTCAAATGCTTTTACTTTTGCAGGAGCTTTTGCCCCCGAAAGATCACGAACATAAAACATTGTATTGATTCCATGGAAATCCATTTTCTTCTGAGTCGCTTCAATATCTTTTAAAAGGATTTTTGACTTTCGATCTTTTCCTTCTGACTCCACCACCTTGTTCGCATATTCTTTTGCGCTTTCTAAATCTCCCAAAAAGTAACTCACTAATGCATAATTATAATTAGCTGCTCGGTAAACTCTTTTTGCTTTTTTGTCAGCAGGCTTAATCTCTCCAGTTTTTTTCCAAAAGTCCATTGCTGGTTGAAGTTTCGTTTTTACTGCGTCCACCTTTTCAGTTGTGATTCCTTTTTTAAGTGTTGCAAAAGTTTCTTTTGTCAAATCAAAATACTTATCGAAATCTTTAGCCGTATCATGTTTTTTCAAAAAATAAAGGTTGCGCCAATCTTGGTATCGAGCATAATCATACTTTTGACGAATAGTAGTTCGTGCATTATTCATTACTCCAGTCACAACTGATTTTGCAAAATCTTTTTTAATTTTATTGATCTGAGCACTATAATTTTTACTTCGGTCAGAAGACTTTGAATACTTTTTTGTTGCCAATTTTTGGCTGTGAGGAGAATTTCCTTCTGCCAAAATATTCCCTTCAGGATCTACAACTTTGTAGCTTCCATTTCCCTCAAATGGAATTTCATACCAGTAAGAATAAGTAGTTGTTTCCTTTCCAGTTTTTTTATCTTTTCTCTTAGAAGAAGAAGATTTTGGTTCTACTCTACCTGTACTAATGTAACCTGTATAAACAGAAACTCGCAGGTGTCCATAATCATTACCTGAACCGCTTAATCTTTTAAAGCCATCCATATTGATAGACTTAGCCAGTTTTTGAGCACTCAATCCTGCTTTTGAAATAGCCGACCCGTAAACTCTTACAGAATAGGTTTGGAAATCATCCGACAGTTTTTCAGCAGGAAGATTGACATAATGAAATAATACTTTCTTGTCTTTAATTTTTTGTCCCACACTTGAAAAAGAAAGAGATAAGAATAGAATCGAAATAAGTAGACTAAGTGTCTTCATGATATAAATATTTAGTTATTAAATGTTTCGAATATGATTTTGAAATACAAAAACAATAAGGTGTTTAGGTAGGTATGAGTAATAGGGTAAAAAGGTAAAGGGGGAAAGAATTTTCTTTTGGAAAAAATTATTACAATAAAAACACAAAAGCCTAGTAATCAATCAATTACTAGGCTTTCACTCTTGGCTTTAAAAAAAATTATTTAGAGTATTCAAATACTTGAACCCTATTATTATTATTTGCCACAATGACCAACGGAGATTTTTGTCCACATGAAATGTAAGCCATTTTTCGAACATCCTTATTAGCAAAAAAGCCTGATTGCGAAATGGTTTTCGCAGAGAACTTATTTTTATTATTGGTCAAGAGAAGTCCTGTTCCTGCATCAGCTCTTGGAGTTTCCACTTCAGATACATACCAATTTCCTGCGAGTAAAATATCGAGTTGATTGTCTTTGTCAAAATCTTGAACTAGGAAATCTTTGATGGGAGCTAGCTGTGCTTGACCTGGTAATTTTTCAATTTCGAATTCTTCATCTCCTTTGTTCCAAAGAATTAAGGAAGAAAAATTATTCGCTTTATAATGTAATGCATCCTCTAATTCAGCTCCATAAATTTCAAATATATCTGCTGTTCCAAATGATTGATAAGTATCAAATTGATTTTGCAAATCAGGCATCTGCTCTGAGGAACATTGAAAACCTCTAACTGGATATAAGTTAGATTCTGAATAGTACCCCAATACAATATCTTGTTTTCCATTATTGTCAAAATCTCCACTAAATATTTCAAATGGTTCTTCGTCGGTCGCTTTGTATTTATAATTTTCACCCAAATTTCCTAACAAATAATCTTCGTCACCATCATTATCCAAATCAATCGCAGTCACTTTATTCCACCAACCGACCATCTTATCTACCTCTCCTAATTTTGTCAAACTAAAATCCGTTCCATCATTCGCAAAAAACATTGGACTTGTCCATTCTCCCACCACAATCAAATCCAAATTACCATCTGCATTAAAATCTGACCAAACTGATGATTGAACGATTCCTGCTTTTTCCAATTCTGGAGCAATGGTTGGAGTCACCTCTTTAAATCCTTCTTTACTATTTTGTAATAAAATACTTTTTGAAGCATAAGGATATTTCCCTGGCAGCACTCCTCCTCCAATAAATAAATCTTGATAGCCATCTTTGTCAAAATCAGCAGCAGAAATAGTTCCTCCATTAGTCGTAAATGGAGGAAGTAATCCCGTAGATTTTGCAAAGATTCCTTTTCCATTGTTCAAATAAAGTCGATCTTCCAAAAGTGATGTTTTTTGCAAAAATTCATTACTCCCACTTACGACGTAAAGGTCTAAATCTTGATCGCCATCTGCATCAAAAAACAAGGCATCTACATCTTCATATTTTGAATCCGTTGACCAAAGAGCAGCTTGACTTTTGACAAATTTTTGAGATTGTTTTTGCAAAAACAAAGCTCCTGTTTGCTGATGCGCTCCTCCAATATAAATATCATCCAATCCATTTTTATCCACATCACCAACTACTAGCGCTGGCCCCATTTGAGACAATTGATGAGGCAGTAAAATTTCTTCTTTATAATCATCATAGTAAATTTCTTGATGAGTAAAATCGATTATATTTTTGGCCTTGAGTTCTTTAAATATTGGGGAGGTCGTATCTTTTTTTACTTTGCTTTTTCTAGCATTTTTATATTCAATCGTATGAGTTTGATTGGCAGCCAACGATTTGATTATTTGCTCTTTTCCATCTGCCCAGACAATTGAAAGACTTTCTATTTGGGTGCCTGATTTTAATCCAAAATGTACCACAGGTTCGCAAGAAGATTGGAAACCTCTAGTCGTAATAAATTCTTTATATTGAATTCCTTCATTGGTCGTCAGGGTAATTTTACTATTGACTCCAAATTTATTTTCTACTGGTCCATTCAGTTTTAATTTAAGGTAAGAACCGTTGATATTATTTTCATAAAGAGACGTATTGGCATTCATATTATTGACCACAATATCTAAATCTCCATCATTGTCCAAGTCTCCATAAGCCATTCCATTAGAAAATCCTTTGAAATTAAAACCCCATTTATCCGATACTTTTTTAAATTTCAAATCACCTTCATATTCAAAAGCATAGTTTTCAAGCGGTGTACTTTTTAAAAAAGAATCAACTTGTGCATACTTGAGTTTGTTGTTATATTTTTGCGCATATTTATTTGCTTTTTTGGAAAAATCCTTATCCTGTGTGTCTTTCAGCCAACCATTGACTACCAATAAATCATTGTCTCCATCGTGATCATAATCTCCAAATAAAGAACTCCAACTCCAATCTGTTTTCGAAATTCCAGCATATTCAGCTATATCACTAAAATGCCCGTTTCCATTATTCAAGTGAAATGAGTTACGCATATATTGATAATGCAAATCACTATTCACCAACTGCTTAAATAAATCGGCATCCATCGGAGCCATATTCGTTTTCTGTCTCACATTAGTTTCGGACAGCATTTCTCCAACAAAAATGTCCAAATTTTTATCATTATTAATGTCTACCAAATCTACGCCCATCGCAAAATAAGAAGTGTGTGGAAAATATTTTTTGAGCGACTCGGTAAATGTTCCATCTCCATTATTGACATAATAATAATCGTGTGCTTGAAAATCATTGGACACATAAACATCTGTCCAACCATCATTATTCAAGTCAGCTGCAACTAAACCTAATCCCCAACCATGATTAAATATTCCAACCTTCTTTCCTGATTCAGTATAAGTTCCGTCGGCATTTTTGATATAAAATCTGTCGGTGTTTTCGTCGGTAGGATTATTAATTTTTGCAATGACTTGCTCTGTTGATTGTCTAAACACTTTTGGGTGATTTGATAAGTACATATCCAAATCGCCATCTTTATCATAGTCAAAAAAGACCGATTGGATTGATCTATTCTCATCATCAATTCCATATTCAGCTGCTGACTCTTTAAAGGTATTGTCTTGATTATTTATAAAAAGAAGATTCCCTCTATCCTTTGGATTCTTTGACCAACCAGCTCGGCAGACATATAAATCTGCCCAACCATCATTATTGACATCAGTAAAACTTACCCCAGTTTTGCACCCTTTAAATTTATCAATTCCAGAAGATTTACTGATGTCTTTAAATTTTAAATTTCCAAGGTTGAGATATAATTTATCTGCCTTTTGTGTGGAAGTAAAATAGACATCTGGCAAATTATCATTATTGATGTCCACCAATGCAACTCCACCACCATTGTATAGATAGGTGTAGCCGAAATAATTAATCTCATCGTTTTCTACGATTCGATTACTGAAGTATAGATTAGTTTTTTTGGGAGTTGTTTCGGTAAAAACGGTTGATTCCGTTTTAGGAGTTTCCTTTTTTTGTTCATTTTCTTTAGGTTGATTACTATCATTAGTACAGCCAAAAAAAAAGCAAAGAAGTATTGAAAAGTATAAATATTTCATTCCTGATATTTAAATAATGATATGTTTCTTCAAAAATGATAATCCAAGAATCAAACCAAACACATTAATTATATATTATATACAAATAATTCAGCGTTTGATAATCAAAATAAGTTTGATAAGGGTTTATTCCGTTGAAATCTCAATTTCGCTAATATATAAACTTTGCTTTAAAAATTAAGGAATGAAACCATTATAAAATGCCTGCCCCTTGTTGTGCTTCTCTTAATTTTTCATCTATCGCAGCTCCAGGGTGAAACCGTTGATATTCCTGAAAATAAGCTATCGCAACGTCATATCTTCCAAGTCTTAAATTTGCCACTCCGATATTATATGAAATCATTACTTTTTGATCTGGAGGTAAAGTGGTCAATACTCTACTCCTTTCAAATAAAATGATTGCAGTAATATAGTTTCCATTATCAAAATGAGTAGCTGCTCTTCGGAAAATTTGTGTTGCTCTTTCCTCATCTGTTGCACCTGTGTCCTCCACCTCGTAAGAATTCATCCCCATGCCTTGTCTAGCTTCAGCAATTTTAGCCTCAGCGTCTTCACGATCAGGATTATGTCTTTTATAAATTTCAAAATAGTAATTAGCAGTAGCCACCCAACGAATTTTTAAACAAGACATCGCAATATTATAACTAACTATTCCCAGTCGGTGTGACGGACCATTCTGTATTTCATCGGTCTGCATTAACTGTTGAAATTTGGTAATAGCTTCTCGGTACGCACCATTATCATAAAGCGTATTTGCTTCTGCAAAAAGTTCTCTTGCAGATGATCTATTCTCCGTTGTTTGAGTTGCTGTTCCTTCTTGCCGCTGAATAATATTTCCTTCTCTTTTAAGATTAATATTTTTCAAGTCGCCATTTTGCTGCACCACGTGCGTCAACTCATGCGCCAGTAACCGTTTGCCTTCTGTACTATTTGGAGTATATTTATTTTGATTAAAATAAACATCCTTCCCATGTGTAAATGCTTGTGCTCCAAGGTCTTTATTCATGGCTTCTGCTTGACTGCCTGTATGAATTTTCACTTGACTAAAATCCGCTCCGATAGCAGATTCCATTTCTATTTGAGTAGACTTTGATAAGGAAGAGCCACCACCTTTACTTTGATTTAATTTTTGGATAACATTTGGACTTGCTGTTTTTGAATCAGGCATATTCGATTTAGCTTGGAGAGATTCTTCCTCTTCCATTAGCTGCAAAGATCCCTCTTCCTCTCTCCCTTCCTTTTTTTGGATAGAAGAAATTTCTTTATTCTGAACAAATGGAGTTTTATTAGATTGACTGACAACAGCATCTGCCACCGCATCAGCTTCTACTTCATATTTATCGCCAGGTTGTCCGACAGTTAATTTTGTTTGAAAAAATGGTTGTTCAATTTTTGTCTGAATAGAAGTATCTGACGGTTTAATGAAGAAAGGTTTTTTCGTTACTTTATTAATATGAGGATTATTAAACCGATGGGATTTAGGTGTATACTCTTTCATGATTAATTTTTATTTTCAAATGGTTTTCAAGTAAATAATTTTAGAATTATTATTTTTTAAAAATAAAAAAATAACTCCGAAAACATATTGTAATAAAAATTTATTTATTCTAAAATAAATCACAACTAAAAAATAAAGAGCTCCTAAATATTCTCTTTCTATGAATCTCCACTTGAGATTAACCAAAATTAAAAGACTTCAAAGGTGGTATCCAAAATCATAGAGTAATTGATATTTCGGAAATACGAAAGGATAAAAGATTCATTTTT
>JBGCFD010000204.1:0-3930 GCA_045106765.1 Saprospiraceae bacterium
CAACCGTCCAAATATCTAAATGTAAAAATTCCATGGAAGTTATATCCTGAACACTATTAAATTCAATGCCTTGATAGTTAAAATTTGGATAGGCTAATACTACATTTCCTGAACCTCCCGCTCCTGTAGGTTCGAAGGTTGAGCTGGCTGAACCCAAGCCACTTTGACCCCAATTTGGATTATAATTAGCACCAGTTATATTGTTATAAGCTTCACTAAAAATTGAAATCACATCTACTGCATTTCGAACTGGTGGTGTTGGGGCATCTACTGTTGGGGCTTGAGAAAACCCGAAGTTGCTAACAAAAAGAAGTAGAAAAAGAGAAATATTTTTCATTGTTGTCATGTGTAATTAGTTTTTTTATTTATGAATTTTCAACACAAATTTACGTTATTTTTGGATCTTGAATTCTAAGATCATCTCATTTTTTTTCATTTTTGTGTAAAAAATCATTTGTTAAATAGAATTTTTCTAGCTGATTATTAATAATATATTCTTATTCCTTCATCAAATAGATTTCCCTGCAATCCAATACCAAGCAGACAGCCTAATAAAACGAAACCTGCTCGTGTTGACTTTAAAGTCAACATCTGGAAAAAGGTAGCGGATTCCATCCGCCAGTTTACAATTCTAACAAAGAACATCCAATAAAAAGTAACCCGCTCGCCCAATGTCTGTCGGATAACTAAAAACATTGTCGGTAACGAAGATCTTTTCGATATTACAACCTCTTATTTTTTATTTGTACTATTACGGTATAATTGGAACTTCAATTCCTAAAATTTTAATTTCAAAATAAACGGTAACATGTCATTTCTAACCTTCCATCTCCATCCTTCGATCCTTGCTAATATTGCTGCTTTGGGCTACGAGTCCCCAACGCCTATTCAAGCTCAAGTTATTCCTGTCGCAATCGAAGGACGAGATCTACTAGGAATTGCTAAAACTGGATCAGGTAAAACCGCTAGTTTCGTATTGCCCATCTTGAATCAATTATTAACTAGTGTCGAAGGTGAACGAAATAGACAACCCAAAGTCTTAGTGCTAACTCCTACTCGAGAATTAGCCATTCAAGTTGCAGAAGTATTTAGAGAATGCTCCCTTAATTTTCCTAAGCCTGTCAGATCGATAGCCGTGTATGGTGGAGTCTCTATCAATCCTCAAATGAAAGCAATTTACGGTGTGGATATACTAATCGCTACGCCTGGTCGGTTACTTGATTTGCAAAGATCGAATGCGGTCGAACTTTCAAAAGTAAAAACGTTAGTGTTAGATGAAGCAGATAAAATGTTGAATCTGGGTTTCCAAGATGAGATGCAGGAGATATTCCAACTTTTACCTAAGCAAAGACAAAATATGTTGTTTTCTGCAACCCTTAGTGCTCAATTATCAGGACTCAATAATATATTACTTTTAGATCCTGTGATCATAGAGATAGAAGCACCAGTCGATGAAGTGGAGTTGATAAATTTATCTGGCTACTTTGTCGGTGATGATCGCAAAGGGCCGCTGCTAAGGCATATTATCCGCGAACAAAATATGCAGCAAGTTTTAGTGTTTACTTCTTCTGGATCCAAGGCAGATAAGGTCACCAATAAATTAAATAAAAATGGAATTCAAGCTTTATCTATTCATGGAAAGAAAAGTCAAACTGCCAGATCGTTCGCTTTGGAAAAATTCAAGTCAGGAAAACTACAAGTGTTGGTTGCTACAGATTTGATCTCTAGAGGAATCGATATCAATGAACTTCCGTACGTAATCAATTATGAATTACCACGATCACCCAAAGACTTTGTACATCGAGTGGGTCGAACAGGGAGAGCAAAATCTGAGGGAATAGCCATCACGTTTGTTACCAGAGAAGAAACACATCACTTCAAAGTTATTCTCAAAAAAATGAAACGATACATAGATATGATAGATAGTGAGACTTTAGATTTTAAACCGTAAAAATAAGCATACCTTCATCATTAATAGATATATGCTTCAATCATAATATTAGATACCCATCGCTGATACTCTTCCACTTTAAAATTTCTCCAATGTTGATTCAAGGCAATATCGCTTTCTACGACTTGCATAAAATTCCGAACAGGATTCTTCCGATTTAAAGCATTTGTTAATTGTTTACGAACAGATTTATCCGGAAGCTCCTCTGGAAAATCTTTCATGATCCTCATTTCGTTCTCTGCACTTAGCTTTTCTATTTTTAAATACTTGTCAATTTTTCGTTCTAATTCAGCTAGAGTTTGTTCTTGAGTCGCTAGCTTCTGAGGATCTTCGATCGAATGATCAATAGTGGTGATCTTTACAGATTTCCTATTGACATAACAGGTATTACCAAGGGCTATTTCTTCGGCTATCTCTTTTATGGTTACTTGCTTTTTTCTTGACATTAATTTTTTCTTTTGTAAAAATCTTGAACAAAAGTAAGTCTTATTTAGGGAAAAATATGATAAGCACGTGAATGAAAATATGCATTTAAGTAATTTTGATCAAGTCATTCCTTTTTACGATGAGCTATTATTGTCAATTGTTATCTAATATTAATACATTAAAAATTGATCAATCTGAATCAATGGAATTTTATAAACCTCCACATCTTCATTTTTCATTTCTATTTTAATATCAGGATGTCGATTACTCGCAAAATATAAATACTTCCCATCTGGAGATAATTTAGGAGTCAGATCACTTCCACCAGAATTAAGTGAAGCGATATTTATGGCCTTTGTCCATTTTCCATTTTTAAAATGACTGATATATAAATCCCCATTATTCGATTTATTTTCAGGACGACCGCTTGCTTCAAAAATCAAAAATGTTCCATCCGAAGAAATACAACTCCCCCACTCCCCATCTGAGGAATTAATGGCCGTTCCCAAATTCTCGGGAAGCTGGAATTTTCCATTTTTCCATTTAGAATAGTAAATGTCACCCCACCCTGTTCCGCCTTCACGAGTAGATCCAAAATATAAATCACCGTCACGCGTAAGTGTTGGGCTGTATTCCCCTTTGGGAGAATTGATCATAGGAATAGGGATTGGGGAACTCCAACCTGTAGCCGTTTTTTGAAGATACCAAATGTCTTTATCTGTTTTGGTTATATTCTTTTTAGTAGGCCGATTGGAGGTAAAAAATAATCGTTGCCCATCGGGGGTGATAAATGGATCACCATCAGAGAAGGTTCCTGAGAAAGGAGCAACCTGTGGAGTGGACCATTTATCATTTTTGAGATGGGTAACAAAAATGGTGCTTTTGGACGAAGTAAAAAAATTATCACGTCTAACAAAATAAGCAGTCTTCTCATCTGGAGTCATAGCGTATGCATATTCCGTTTTTTCGGTGGAAACCAATCCTGGCAACACAACTTCAGGTGTCGGGTTACCTGAAACAAAAATTGGATTTACTTCTACTCGATACAATATCCAATTAATTTGATCCATAAAATAACCAGAGGCAATTCTATATCCAGGTAATGTAAAGGAATGATTGGCTTGCTCATACCATCGGACGGTATAGTCAGGATGTTTTATTTTCTCTAATGCAATCTCAAAATTTCTGACAGAATTATGAACAGGAACTCTTCCATCCAACCTTCCATTAATATTTAGAATGGGACATTTTACTTTCGGTAAAAAATCTATGGTAGCATTATAAATATCCTTCGGTAAAAAATGAGCAGGAAGATTGGTACTAGCAGGCGGTAAGTGTAAATTAGGATATCGCTTGGCAAGTTGTTGAATTTCAGAAACCAATTGAGTTGAAATTTCTGACTCGCTGACTTGATGTAAATATTTTTTCCAGAGGGAAATGACCTCGTTGATAATTTCTTCCGAAAAATTATTTTGCCTTAAAAATTGATGGATCGCATAAATTCTAGTTTCTTTTAAGCTTTCCATCGGAGCTGCTGATACAATCAAGAAAGC
>JBGCFD010000205.1:0-21230 GCA_045106765.1 Saprospiraceae bacterium
GAGTGATGTGGAGGGAGAGGAATTTTATCAATTATATCGCTCGACTGATAATTCTATCTTTAACCCACTTGGAGCGGTCTTGTCATCTAACACAACTTCATATTCTGATAATTCAGCAGTTGCTGGAACTAATTATTACTATTACATCGTAGCAGGAAATACTTATGGAAATAGTAATAATAGCAATACCGTCAATGGACTCATTCCAACTATTCCATCTGCTGCAACTGATTTAATTATTTCAGAATATGTCGAAGGTTCATCATATAATAAAGCTATTGAAATTTCCAATTTTACCGGCGCACCAGTTGATCTTTCTAATTATGCATTGGGAAAACAAACTAATGGTTCAGGCTCCTGGACAACACTCACTTTGAGTGGAACATTAGCAGATCAAACTACATATGTAGTTGTAAATAATAGTGCTGGTGCTTCACTTCAAGCGATGGCAGATCTACTTACCACAAGTTCTGTTTTTAGCTTTAATGGAAATGATCCAGTTGCTTTATTTAAAAGTTCAAGCATTATTGATATGGTCGGATTAGAAAATGCAGGAACCAGCAACAACTTTGCTACAAATGTTACCATGACTCGTAATGTTGATGTGACTGAGCCTAATACAACTTATACCATTGGGGAATGGACAACTAAATCACAAGATGATTTTTCCAATGTAGGAGTCCACTCAATGACATTGAGTAGCTCACTTCCTGTAGAATTGGTTGAGTTCTCAGGACAAATATTTCCAAACTTTAATCGGTTAGATTGGAAAACTGCTTCTGAGAAAAATAGTGCTTATTTTGAAATAGAATCATCTATCGATGGTTTTAATTTTAAAACTATTGGAAAAATAAATGCTATCGGAAATTCAAATCAAATAAGACGATATGAGTTTGTAGAAAATAATCCTTCCCAAATATCTTACTATCGACTCAAGCAAGTTGACTTAGATAATACTTTTGAATACTCAGAAATATTATACTTGAGTAGAGTTATCGAAAAAACAAACCTTTCTCTTTCTCCAAATCCAGCGAATAAATATATTTACTTAGACATTGAAATACCAAATGAAGAGCAAGTTGAAATTACAATTTATAGTATGACTGGACAACTCATTTTTAGAAATAAAATGGAATTGGGAAAAGGAAAACACTATAAAGAAATCAACCTACAAAGATTTGAGCAAGGTGTTTATTTTATAGAAATGAAAAATAAGAATCAATTGATTCGGAAGAAATTTGTAAAAGTGGGGAGGTAGTTTTTTCGAAAAATTAAAAGAATGGAGTCATTGCTTGTTGTAATGACTCCATTTTATTTGCTCTAGTCGTTCAAGTTTTATTGGAAAATAAATTTCCCTTCCTCCCTAGATAATTTTCATACGACTAAAGGTTATTTAACGCTTCCTTCCTTTTGTTGCATTTATTCTAAAACCTGTACCCAATCCAAGTGGTAGGAATAATAAAATCAAAAACCATTTCTCAACCTTTCTCCAAAAACAATCCAACCCAAAATCTTGTTTTACCAAAGAATTCAATACTTAGTTTCGGTTTTATAAAGTTTGATTTTAGCATATTATTAAGTTATGTTTTTACAGATAACTCTCTTAATTTTACAGATGAAGAATTCTAGTTTTTTGACGGACAATTTTTTCTAACAATACATTCGCATTTTTATAAAAAAATAAATGACTACAGACGACTATAAAAAAATAGCCCACACACTTCCCAAACAACCTGGGGTTTATAAATTTGTTGATCCCAACGAAAAGATACTTTACGTTGGTAAAGCAAAAAATTTAAAGGTTCGGTTGGCGTCTTATTTTGGAGAGCGAAGAGATCGCCGAGCCAAAACGAAAGTCCTCGTCAAAAAAGCAGATCACATCGAATATACCATTGTCGAAACCGAACACGATGCACTCCTCCTCGAAAGTACGCTCATCAAAAAATATCAACCTCGCTACAATGTGATGTTGAAAGATGGAAAATCATATTCCTACATCTGTATCAAAAAAGAAAGATTCCCACGAGTATTTTTAACTCGTCGAGTCATCAAAGATGGCTCGACTTATTTTGGGCCATACGTTTCGAAATATCAAGTTGGAGTTATTTTGGATTTGGTAAAAAATTTATTTCCACTTCGGACTTGTACTTTGCCACTTTCTAAATCAAATATTGAAAAAGGAAAATTTAAAGTTTGCCTTGAATATCATATTAAAAATTGTCTTGGGCCCTGTGTTGGTTACGAATCAGAAAAAGAATATAATATCAAAATTGAGCAAATAAAAAATATTCTTCGAGGACATCTTGGAGTCGTAAAAAATTATTTAAAATCAGAAATGATGCGCTATGCGGAAGAGATGAAATTTGAAAAAGCGCAGCAAGCTAAAGAAAAATTATCTGCCTTCGAAGATTATCAAGGCAAGTCAACCGTAGTGAGTACGACGATCCGAAATGTAGATGTTTTTACCATTACTTCTGATGAAAAAGAGGCATTTGTTAACTACCTAAAGATTGTTGATGGTTCGATAATTCATACCTACACTTTGGAAATGACCATGAATCTGGACGATAATGAAGATGAATTATTAGCTTATGGAATTGATGAGTTACGAAAAAAATTTAAAAGTAATGCAGAGGAAATCATTTTAGAAAAAGAGATCAATCTGATTGAAGAGGAATTGCAAATTACCCTTCCAAAAATAGGAGATAAAAAGAAACTTCTTGATCTTTCGAGAAAGAATGTAAAATATTTTTTACTCCAAAAACGCAAGCAAGAAGTTTCCCGAACCAATAAACAAACACCTGCTGAACGTATCCTGAAAACGATGCAAGAGGATTTACAAATGGATCGCCCACCATTGCATATTGAATGTTTTGATAACTCAAATATTCAAGGAACAAATCCAGTTGCATCTTGTGTAGTTTTTAAAAATGCCAAACCTTCCAAGCGAGATTATCGAAAATTTAAAATTAAAACAGTTGTCGGACCAGATGATTTCGCATCGATGGAAGAGGTCGTTCGAAGACGTTATTCTCGCTTGATAAAAGAAAATCAGCCGCTCCCAGATTTGATAATTATTGATGGAGGAAAGGGACAATTAAGTTCGGCAACTAAGATTATGGAAGAGTTAGGAATTTTGGAAAAAGTAACTTTGATTGGAATCGCAAAACGATTAGAAGAGATATTTTTTCCCAACGATCCTATTCCATTATATATTAATAAAAAATCTGAATCCCTCAAGATTATCCAACAAGCCCGAAATGAAGCGCATCGTTTTGCGATTACTTTCCACCGAGATTTACGAAGCAAAAATGCCCTCGGAACTGAGTTGACCAATGTTGAAGGAATAGGAGAGAAGACTGCACAAAAATTATTATCACATTTTAAATCAGTCAAAAAAATCAAAGCTGCTTTGCCAAGTGAAATTGAAGAAGTGGTCGGAAAATCTGCGACAACTAAATTGTTGAATTATTTTTTGAAAACACAAGGAGGGGAATCAGTTGATTAGATAATCAAAAAATCAGGCACTTACGAAACTATAATTTGAAAATTTGTTAGACCGAATTACCGAATCAACTACTCCCCACGAAATTCCTTAATTTTTTTATCATAAAAAATAGCCGTTTCAATATCACCCATTGCCTTGTACAACTCCACCAAATCAAAAAGATGCGTATCATTATATTGAGCATCTAGCGCATTCTTAAGATAGATTTCCGCATCTTTAAAACGATTCATTTCCTTGTAAGTTAAACCAAGTGAACGATTTGTAATTACATTGTTAGGAGCAAAGAGTAAAGACTGTTTTAAATAATTTTCCGCTTGATTATAGTTTTTTATTTTGTAAAAAAGAACACCCAAATTAGTCATTCCTGGAAAGTATTCTGAATTAGTTTCGATAGCAGTTTTATAAGCTTCAATGGCGAGTGAATTGTTATTTTGTGCTTCGTAAACTAAAGCCAAATGATGATATGTTTCAGTAAAACCAGGATAGGTTTCTGTACTCATTTTTAAATATTTGACAGCGGTGTTTAGTAGTTCTTTTTTCTTATTTGTATTAGCCTCCGCAAGTGCTTTTCGATATTGAGTCACTCCATAGAAACTTTGAGTTCGAGAACTATTTGGAGCGGAGATAATACCAGTTTCATAAAGTGTATCATCACTTTTCCAAGCTGCATTTCTAGTGATAGTTTTCGCTGAATAAAGTAAAAGTATTGCTCCCAGAATTCCATAAAAAGTATTTGGTGAATAGTTTCTTTCTTCAAGAAAAAAGTGATTTACCAAAAAAACTACTGCAATACAAAATCCCAAAAGAGGTATAAACATAAACCGTTCTGCGAATGTCGCCCCAATTGAGAAGAAAATATTACTTGTAATGGCAAAAGTGATGGCAAATAATAAAATGGCAAAAGAATAAATACTCTTCTTGCGTAATCCTTTGATAGTCAGGTAGATAAGTGCGAAGGAGACGGCAAGGCTCGTAATTACTTTCCAATTAGTCCAACCTAATTCTGGAAATGTATTAAAAGAATAATCAAAACTTAGCGGATGAGGAAAAACTAATAATTGAAAATATTTTCCGAGCATTCCAATGGCAGTTGCTCGCTGTCCACTAAAACTATCGATAGCAAAAAGACTATTGTCAATCGTTTCGAAAGGAGTAGGATTAAGATCAATTATGCTCATTCGAATCGCAAAATAAATAGCTGCAATAATTCCAAATATTCCCGTTTGAATGATGATTTTTTGAAAAGAAGTTTTTGTGAAAAAGTATAAAACTAAAGGAACTAAACCTAAAATGGAAAGCGCTCCTTCCTTCGAAAGTATGGCAAAAAAATAACTCGCTAAAGCAAAAAATAAATACTTCCCATTTTCTTTTCGATTGTATTGGACGATGGAATAAATGACGCCAAGCATTCCTAAGAAAGCATAAATCTCATCTCGACTTTTGATGTTGGCAACGACCTCGGTATGCAATGGATGAGCGGCAAAAAGTAGCGTTATTCCAACAGTCGGAAGGAAGAATTTTTTTTCAAATAAAAGTCGTATTGTAAAAAACAAAAATAGACAACCTAATGCATATTCTAGTACATTGAAAAAATGATAAACTGCTGGGCTATTTCCAAAAAACTGTTTTTCAATTGCAAAACCTGCCAACATCATCGGACGATAATATCGATCTGAAGTTCCTGAAAATCCATAGTACCAAGAGTGCGTGAAAATGTCTTTTATTCCTCCAATTCCTTCTTGAACAAAACCATTTTTTTTGCAAACTAAATCATCATCTAAAACAAATCCATGATTGATAGTATTGGCATAAAGTAAGAATGCAAAAATGAAAATCCCGATGGCTGCATACCAATGAGTTCGATCAACCGATGAAATAGATTTAGTTTTTTTAGGAGCGGATTTTTTAGATTTCTTTTTCGCCATTGGTTTTCGTTTTGCTTGCAAAATAATAAATTTTCAAATAGCTGGACTTTCCAAGTCCAGTTTTATTAAAAATATTTTGAAATGATTTTTAATGCTATAGCTTAAAAGTTTGGACTTGGAAAGTCTAGCTCCGATTAATATTTCATGTGAATAAAATGTAATACTTTTTGCATTTCCTCCTTGAGAGGAGTGGAAGAAGTAATATAATTATTATGCATAAAACTGAATAGCAATGTTTTTCCTTTTCGAGTGGTAATGTATCCGCTGAGGCAATGTTTGTTGCTTAATGTTCCAGTTTTAGCATGAACATATGGAGCGTACCAATTTTCGATAGTTCCCTCTGTTTTGCCAGTTGGGAAAATTCTAAAGATGCGTTCTTCTGGAATTTTTTTATATATTTTTTCCAATAAAAAAATCATCGTTCGTGGAGTAAATAAATTGTAACGAGACAATCCAGAACCATCCCGCCAAAGCAGCCGATCAGGAGATTCCTTTAAATATTCTGTAGTAAAAAATTGAATAATTTTTCGAGTATTCATTGTATCGAAAACTTCATTGGAGCAAGTGAGTAAAATTTGTTCCGCCATGAAATTATCACTCTCTTGCATCATCGGTTCATAAATTTTATCGACAGGTAAACTATAAATCGTTTTAGCATTTTCTGGAATTGGCATTTCGATAGGCAAGAGTTCAACATTTTTTTCCAAAATCAAACTCATCAATTCTGCAAAAAACTCATTCGAATAATGAAAAGGAATATCTTTTTTATAATTTTTATTGGTTGGCTGAAGTTGATTATATTCAAAAATATTTTCAAATTCTTTTCTCTGGAAACGAGTTTGAGTTCCTCCAATTTGAGGATTATAAAATACAAGTGATTCGAATGGTTTTGGAAAAATATCGATTCCATTTCCATCTAGTTGACATTGAAAACGAACTACATTTCCATGAATGGGGAAAGGTGATTTTTCAGATTGGTAACCATATGCAAAGTCGTCCCAAGCCCAACCTGCGCCAAATCTTTTGTCTTGAAAATTTGTTGGGACAAAAAATAAATTTTCTTTTCTATTTTTTAAAAAGTCGATAACTATTTGATTTTCAGGCGTTTGAGGGTTGAGAAAAGATGGGTCACCAGTTCCCCAAAAAATGAATGAATCATTTTTAACGATATATTTTAAAGCAGGAATGGAGTCGCCTAAGATTTCCAATGCAGTATAAAGTGTAAAAATTTTAGTATTAGAGGCGGGCGTAAAATATTTATCTGCATCATGCTGATAAAGCATTTTTTCTTTTTTTGGATCATACAATGCGAATCCAGTAAAGCTATTCCCAAATACTTCCGAGCCTTTGATAAATTCCTCGACAGAAGTTGGAATTTTTTTTTGAGAAGTATTCGTCAAGTCTTTTTTTGAGCGACAACTTGTGCCTAAAAAAATGCAAAACAAAAAAAGAAATGAAATATTTTTAGGAAGGGCAGATAGATTCATAATTGTTTTTTAATTTGCTTCATGGTTTTACTCACAAGGTGAATTTGAGTTGATGGTAGTCTGGACTAAGTTGACGACACTCGAATTTGAGTCTCCTTGTGAGTTGAGAATTGAAATTTTAAAAAAAGTAAAACATCAAAATATGTCAAATTATTTTTGCGTCAATGGAAAAATTGTTTTAGCTAAAAATGCAAAATTGCAAGTTACAGATTTAGGGTTGTTACGTGGTTATGGAATTTTTGATTTTTTAAAAATAGAAAACGGGATTCCTCTTTTTATAGAAGATCACATGGTTCGATTTCAAAGATCGGCAAAGGAAATGGGATTGAAGGTAGATTACTCTGTAGAAGAATTGAAAAAATTTGTGATGAAGTTAATTGTAAAAAATGAATTTAGAAAAGGAGGAATGAAGATCATTTTGACCGGAGGATATTCAACAGATGGTTATTTGCCAGCTAAAGAATCGAACCTGATTATTTTGTTGACTCACTTTAAAATGCCTTCAAAAAAGGTTTTTGCAAAAGGCGTAAAATTGATGTTGCATGAGCATTTTCGACAAACAGCAACAATAAAAACGACGAATTATATTGAACCGATTCGATTGGCGAATGATTTGAAAAAAGCTAAAGCCATTGATGTCTTATATCATTGGGATGGAAAAATTTCAGAGTCATCTCGATCTAATTTTTTTATTGTAAAAAAAGATAAGACGATTGTTACATCTTCATCTCATGTTTTAAAAGGGATTACTCGAAAACGAGTGATGAACTTAGCTAATGAAGATTATACAGTAATTGAAAAAGATATAACTTTTCAAGATTTGAAGAACGCAACAGAAGCGTTCTTGTCAAGTACGACTAAAGGAACATTACCAGTCGTACAAATTGATGACATCAAAATTGGCAATGGAAAACCAGGGAAGGTCAGCCCTCATCTCAATGAGTTATTAAAAAAACAAGTTGAAAAGTATAAAAATAATTTTAAGAAATGATATAGATTATAACCGTTATACGTTGGTTGATAGTTTGTATTTTTTAAAAAAAACATCAATAAACCCTTGCTGTGCTTACGTTTTTTGCCTTGTTCAATTCTAAAATTTACTATCCAAAATAATACGTTTTTTCTAAGTGAGAAATAATAATAAAACCTGTTTTTCCTAAAAGGTGACATGTGAAAATCTGTTTTCGGGAAAAGATGTGTTAGCCGGTCGAGTTTCTTTTCATGATTAAGTTTTTGATTTCCGTAATACCTTATCTACCCTGTTTAGGGTAGATTGGCATAATCTGTGCACCTTCTGTATTGATTATAAAATTCCCTTTTTATACCTACTTACATTCAGAAATAAGATGCAATAAATAGCATTGGAAAAAGAAGTTCGGCTCCTTTTGTAATGCTTCAAATATTTTTTATTTCAGATTGATTATCTCAAATCTATACGAATCTTCTATTTAAGTCCAATTAGAATTTACATCAAAAGTGTTATTGATATTTCCGATCTATATAAAAGGAAGAACTAGTAATGACTTTGATTACTCTAGTCATTCCAATAAAGATGATAACTATTTAAAAAGCCCAAGAATTAATTCGCTAAGCCCTCTTTTTTTGAAAGGGAAGACAACGAAAACAAGTCAATCTTAAAAATAGACTTTTCTTAGCCCTAGATGTAAAAATATTTAAGACGGATTTTTTTGTAAAAGGAAAAGCATGCAGATTAGGTTCAAAAATTATTTTTTTAATAACAAAATTGGTATCGAAAAATTATTAGGAACGTTTTTGTTTTTGATATTGACTCAGCCTTTAATAATTGGTTCCACATTTAACTCGCCAGCTGAGAGAGCTGAAATAATAGAGGGAGTTTTGTATTTCTCATCTGTTAATCCTACGCTTAATTCCGAATTTAATTCAAATATAATTTTATCAGGTGATCCTCCAATTGCCAATTTAGACACCGTAAATGTTTTGCAGGGGACATCAGTTTCGGGCAATGTTTTATTAAATGATATTGATCCTGATGGAGACGTTTTGATCTTGAATACGACACCTGTAGTTGCTCCATCAAATGGTACAGTTACCTTAAATACAGATGGTACATTTACTTATTTGCCTTATCCTTTTTTTGTAGGAACAGATCAGTTTACCTACGAAGTATGCGATGGTGGATTGGTAGATATTACTGATAGTTATGATAATCAAACTAATGTAACAATTACTCCTTTTGGAACTCCAACGGTTAGCTCTACTATTACAGTTAGTTCAGGTGGAACAATCACCGACGTAAATATTCCTAATTTTTTCCTTGAACATACATGGGATCAAGATCTTATTATTACGTTAACGAGTCCAAGTGGAACAGTAGTGACATTGGTGGATCAAGTGTGTGAAGATGAGAATTTTGATATTGGATTTGATGATGAAAGTGGTGTTGCTTATGGTAGTATGCCTTGCCCTCCGGATGAAGGTGGGATGAATCAGCCATTTGAAACCTTGTCAGCATTTGATGGAGAAAATAGTGTTGGAGATTGGGTTTTGACAATTTATGATGTAGCGTTTTATGATGGAGGATTTTTAGATTTTTGGGAATTAGATATTACCTCACTAGGAGCAGCTGCCGAAACAAACTGTGTAACTGCAACAGTTACAGCCTTAGTTTATTCTTCAAGTACAGAGATATGTAGTAATAATATTGATGATGATGGAGATGGGTTGGTTGATGTTTTTGATCCAGATTGTCCTTGTGATGATGGTAACTTTTTGGGACTTTGTGATCCACAATGTGAATATACTCCACCAGGAACTCCAAATTTTGATATAGAAGTGGAATGGGCGAGTGAGGATAGTGTGAATACTTTTACTCCAGTAATTGGAGCAGATCTTGACGGTGATATTTCATCAGTCGAGATTCTTGGGTTTAAGGAAAGTACGACAACATATGTTGAAAATGCCTTGTTTATTATTGATGGAGCAACTGGGTTGACCAAGTATAATTTTAATTCAAAGCCACTTCATGTATTTAATAAAGGATTAGCATTTGGAGATGTGGATAAAGACGGGAATGGAGAGATTTATTATATGATTGGAAATGGAGATGTGGATGATTATCGAAGAATTGCGTGTTATGAATATAATCCAGCTGGAACAAATTTAGGCGGAACAGGAACTGGATCATTTGATTTGCAATGGGTTTCTGACCAAAGAGTAACTTGTGGATTAGCTTATCCACTTTATACAGTTACCGATAATTATGCAGTAAATCTAGCAGATTTTAACAATGATGGATTTCCAGAAGTATATGTTGGAAATGAAATTTTTGATGCAATAACAGGAACCCGACTAGCAATGGGTGGGGCTAATAATATTGGAAATAATATTTACGATTTTTATTTGCATGAACATTTCCATGCAAATACAGTAGCGGTAGATGCATTACCTGATGGAGATTGTACTAATTGTAATGGGTTGGAATTAGTAGCTGGTAATCAAGTTTATTCTGTGAATTTGACCACAGGCGTGATGACAGTAGAAAGAGAATTAACTACTGCTCCAGGTTATCAAGATGGACCAGTTTCGATAGCTGATTATGATTTGGATGGCGATGTTGATGGAATTATTACGACTACAGATGAAGATGGGTCTTATCTATATGTGTGGGATTTACAAACAGAAACGATGATTGGAAATGCCCATACAATAGCTGATGCAGATATTAGTACTATTTGGTATCGAAGTGCGAGTAATGCAACAATTGCAGATTTTGATGGAGATAATAAACCTGAGATTGGAGTTTGTGCCAATTTTGTTTTTCAAGTAATTGAAGATTACCAATTTGATATTAGTGGTACAGGAGGAGTAGCATGGAGTTTGGTCACGACTGATAGATCGGGGATGACTGGAGCCACTTCATTTGATTTTAATGCAGATGGATTGACAGAAGTAGTTTATAGAGATGAGGATAATTTGAGAATTATATCGGGAGCTTCAGGAATTAATCTTTCTACCTTTCCGTGTGGATCAAGAACGGGGGGAGAATATCCAATTGTACTAGATATTGATAATGATAGTGAGACAGAATTAGTCTGTACTTGTGCGGATGAAACATATGCAAGGAATGGAAGAATGCGAGCTTTTAAATCACAAGACTATCCATGGGTTCCAACAAGAAATATATGGAATCAATATGCTTATTTTATTACTAATGTAAATGATGATTTAAGTATTCCACCAGTACAACAACCGCATCATTTGGTAGGCTCTCCAGCATTGGGAGCTACAGGTCGGTTGAATAGTTTTTTGAAGCAAGTTGGGCCATATAATAATGAAGGTGAACCAGTTTTTCCTGCTGCTGATATTTTTGTGAACATTATAGATGGAGGTCCTACAGGTTGTGTTTTAGGAGATAGTATAGCTATTAATCTTCGATTTTATAATTTGGGAGATTTAAGTTATCCAGCAGGAATTCCTTTCTCAGTTTATGATGGGAATCCAGAAAATACTGGAACACTAGTAGAAACATTTGATATTCCAACTTCGATTATTCCTGGAGATTCTGTAGATGTTTCGATCACATTAGCAGTTGCAGGATTGACTACACCATTTAATATATTCGTAATTGGAAATGATGATGGAAGTTTAGTTTTGCCATTAGATTTAGAAAATGACTTTCCAGCAACATCCATAGGAGAATGTGATTTTTCCAATAATATGGACTCGATACTTGTAAGTAATTGTGAAACAGAAGCTCCCGTTTTGGTAGGAGTTCCAAATGATATTACGATTGAATGTGATGAAACGGTAAGTGTTCCGACAGTTACAGCAACAGATAATTGTTCTACAGGAATGACGGTTGATTATTCATTTGATGAAAACTTAGGTACTTGTACAGGAACGATAATTCGAACTTGGACGGTGACTGATGATTGTGGAAACGTAGCAACAGAAACTCAAACAATTACTGTTCAAGATTCTGAAGCACCTTTTTTATGGGGAGTTCCTTCTAATACTACTTTTGATTGTAATAGTCAATATCCTGGAATTCCAAATGTAACTGCTACAGATGATTGTTCAGGGGTAATGTCAATTACATATGATACCTTATTGGTAGGAGGAAGTTGTCCATATACAATTACTCGAACTTGGACGGCAACAGATAGTTGTAATAATTCAATTTCGCAATCCTATACTCTTTCTGTTCTTGATGATGAGTTTCCTGTATTCACAGGAGTACCTTCAAATGTTACTGTAGAATGTACAGAATTACCTGATCCTGCGGATGTGACTGTTACAGATAATTGTGATAATAATATTGACCTGATTTATGAAGATGTTTATTTACCAAATGGTAATTATGAGAATAATGATGAGACAACTGTTCCTGCTTCAGGATTTGTCTGGAACATAGATGTTAGTGGATACGCAGGTTTAGATGCGAGCGATTTTTTGAGTTTTGATTTATCATTTCAATCGAACAAAGGAAAAGGTCGAGCTGAATTTGTATTAATCAATCCATCTGGGCAAGGAATATTTTTAATAGGAGAGCATTGTACAACGGGAGATTGTGAGGGAACAGGTGGAACATTAGTTTGGAGTCCGACTTTTTATCGATGTGATACTGGTAATCCTCAATGGAACAATGATGATCCAATTCCACCAAGTGCTGGAAATTTTATTCCTCATGGAACTACCCCAATAGATCCTGTTCCAGGAGTTATTGAGTATGTAACTTGCTTTGAAGATTTTACGGGACCAATGGATGGACAATGGCAATTATATGCTAGAAAAAATCAAACAGCAAATGGATTGTTGAAATTTCAAGGCTTTAGTTTTAATCTTGGAAATCACTCTTGTTTAGATGAGGGGACTATTTTTAGAACTTGGACAGCTACAGATGATTGTGGAAATATGACGACAGCTTCGCAAACGATAACATTGGAAGATACTACACCTCCAGTAATAAATGTACCTGATGATGTTACAGTAGAATGTGATAATATTCCAGATATTCCGACTTTGACAGCAGATGATTGTATTAGTGGATTGTCGGTAGTTTTTTTAGATGAAGTTTCTACGGGAGGATGTCCTTATACCATAACAAGAAGATGGACTGCGGAAGATGTCTGTGGGAATATTGATACCGCTACACATGTAATTACAGTAGAAGATAGCACCCCTCCAGTTATAGATGCGCCACCTGCCGATTTTTCAATTAGTTGTGATTTAACTATTCCTGATCCAGTAGAATTATTTGCAACAGATAATTGTACGGAGGATATTGAAGTTGATTATAACGAAGTAATTGGAACAGGTTGTCCTTTTACAATTACCCGTACTTGGACGGCTACTGATGATTGTGATAATGAAACAACTGTAACTCAAATTGTTACAATTATAGATACTTCGATTCCTACGTTTAATAATATTCCATCTAATGTTACTATAGAATGTGATGAGATGCCTACTGACGAAATTGTCACGGCTAGTGATAATTGTGATACAAATGTTGATGTGATTTTTTCAGAAGAAACTACAACAGGGTGTCCTTATTCAATTATTAGAAAATGGTATGCAACTGATGATTGTGGAAATATAGATTCAATTCAACAAGTAATAACTATAGATGATACTGTTGCTCCAACTATTATTGGAATACCAGCAGATGTAACTTTTAATTGTACAGATCCTTTGGCTGCACCTGATTTTAGTTGTGATAGTTTTGTAGAAAATGTTGCTCTTGGAAAATCGACTAGTCAAAAAAATACATCTTCTGGAGGAGTTTCTTCAAGAGCTGTGGACGGAGATACCAATGGAAATTGGGGAGGTGGATCAATTACTCATACTTCAAATACATACGAACCTTGGTGGGAGGTAGACTTGGAACAAGTAGAAACGATAGATAGTATTGTGCTTTGGAATCGAACTAATTGTTGTTCAGGTCGATTGTCAAATGTTTATGTTTTAGTTTCTGATAACCCATTTACTTCAACTGACTTGGCAACTACAATTGCACAAAGTGGAGTATCTAATTTTTATTATGATCCTACGGTAAATATTTCTGAAACATTTAATATCAATGCGACTGGAAGATATGTAAGAGTTCAGTTGGATAAAACAGGAATCTTAAGTTTAGCTGAAGCTCAAATTTTTGCGACTAAGGTTGCAGATGATGGAATATGTGCGACAGATAATTGCGATAATGATGTTACAGTTGTTTTTGATGAAGTAAGCACTCAAACAACTACTGGCGATTGCTCGGATAATAATTATACGATCACTCGAACTTGGACTGCCACAGATGATTGTGGGAATGAAACTATTGAAACTCAAATAATTACGATTCAATGTGAATGTTGTGATAATGGAATCGATGATGATGGGGATGGGTTAATTGATGGAGTAGATTCTGAGTGTGCTTGCTTAGAAATAGAAACTCCTGATTGTGATAGTCTTTTGTATTATCACTTACCACCAGTTTGGCAAATGGATGGAGGTGCTTATAATAACCCTTCGGAATTAATTATCACTACACTTTACCCAAATGCTAATGTAAATATTCAAACGGCAGATGGTTCGTCATTTAATCAAAATATTTCAGTAGCAAATGGTGCTGAAACTATAGTGACATTAAATTCCGATATTCTCCAAACACCTAATGAGAATTCGGAAGAGGAGGAAGTTGGGTTAATTATCGAATCAGATTTTCCAATTCAAGTAACTTATCGAGTCAATAGTTTTTTTAATAAATTAATGTACACCGCAAAAGGTGAGCAGGCATTAGGAAGATCTTTCCGAGCAGGAAGTCAAACTAAAACTTGCGGGTCTCCAAATACAAGTATAAATGAAAATCATTTTATCTCTGTTATGGCGACAGAAGATAACACGACAGTTTATTTTTCTTTTTCACAAAATTTGGCAGGAGGAATTACTACACCTCATTCTGTTTCATTAGATGCAGGGCAAACTTATTTAGTGAGAGATGATAATGATAATTCAACGGTAAGTGGTGCATTAATTACAGCTGACAAACCAATCGCAGTTGTGAGTGGTTCTCAAAATACAAATATTTGTAACAGTTCAAATGCAGATGGAGGAGCAGATCAATTGATTCCAACTTGTGATATTGGAACTGATTATGTTGCCATTCGAGGAGAAGGAGGAGACGATCAAAATTATATTGTTATTGTTCCAAATGAAGATAATACTGAAATTTATATCGATGGAAATCCAACACCAGTAGGAATAGCACAGGCAGGTGGATATTTTGAATATGATATGTCGGGGTCATTTGGGGATGCACATTATATCCAAACTTCTAAGCCAGCTTATGTTTATCATTTTACAGGAATGTCAAGTGTTGAACCAGAAGTTGGGATGGCAGTTTTACCTCCAGTTGCAGGATGTTTGGGAGACAAAAAAATTGAGTTTGCTCAACTTTCAGGCGGTGAAACTCACGCAGCATATGTGATTATTGATGATGCATCGTTAGCTAATTTGACTTTGAACGGGAATGCTTATTCGTTGGTAGGAACGACAAGTGCGGTTCCAGGATTTGCAGGTTACTCAGTTGTTTTGTTTCAACATGGAGTAATTGGAAATTATAATATTGTGGAATCTGATGGTTATTTCCAAATGGCTTTGATCTCAGGAATCCAAAATATTTCAGGGAGTTATACTTTCCTTTCTAGTTTTAAAGAAGAAATAAAAATATATGAACCAGAATTAGATTTGCCAACAACTTATTATTTTGTTGATAGTCTTTGTGCGGGAACTGTATTGAATCATTGTTTAAATGTAGAAACTTGTAGTGGAACAAATACCATTACAAATATTGCCACTTCACCCAACACAGGAAGTGTTAGTGTTACGTCTGATTTATGTTTTGACTATACACCTGCTACTAATTTTACAGGAACAGATGTGATTACTGTAACTGTTGAAAACGGAGAAGGACTAGTTCAAGAAGTTTGTTTAGAGTTTTATATCTGTAGTGGAGGGAGCTTAACTCTTGTTGGAAATACTCAAGATACTATTACAATTACTTGTAACGAGGCGATTCCAGCACCACCAGTACCAGTTGTGAGTGATGGATGTATGATCGTGGAATTTGAGGAAAATATCACAAGTGAAGGAGGTGAGTGCGCCAATAATAGTTATACTGTTGAAAGAGTTTGGCGAACATTTAGTTTCTGTGGAAGTGATAGTTTGGCATTTACGCAAGTAGTAAATATAGTAGATAATACGCCACCAATAATTACTAATGTTCCTGCTGATGTGGAAATTAATTGTGTGGATTGTTTGCAATCATTTGTAAACGGGGATTTTGAAGAAAATATAGAAATCAGTTGTTGGAATTATAAAAACATGAATGATGTAAATGGTTGGAGTACAACTGCATCTAGTAGTGCAATCGAAATACAAAAAAGTGGATGTGTAAATGGAACTGATTCCTATGAGGGTGATTATCATGCAGAATTAAATAGTAATACTAACGGAGATTTTTATCAAGAATTTTGTACAGTTCCAACAACAACCCTACAAATCAGTTTTGCTCATCATAAACGAATGTCGGGAGGTAATTCTTCTGATGATATTATGGCGGTTTATGCAGGTTCTGACTTGAATAATCTGACTTGGTTAGGAACTTTTAATGCTTCAGATACTTCGGAATGGACAGTTCATACCGTCGATTATCAAATTCCTTCTGGCCAAGATAATTCAGTTTTTCTTTTTAGAGCAATACAAGGTGCACCTGGAAATATTACTTTAGGAAATTTAATTGATGCAGTAAATGTAGTAACCTTATTTGACCCAGTTCAGATTCCAGATGCAACAGATGTTTGTGATGATGATGTAGAGTTAGAAGTATCAGAAGTAAGGGTTGATGGGGGATGTGAAAACCACTTTACTTTGGTTAGGACATGGACGGCTACAGATAATTGCGGGAACGTTTCTACTGCTTCGCAAACAATTTCAGTAGGTGATTTAGAAGCACCGACTTTTTCATTTGTGCCAAATGACACTACAATTCTTTGTACTGATCCGTTGCCTTCTTACCCAGATATTACTGCTGGTGATAACTGTTCTGACACAACTATTATTTCTTTAGATGAAGTTGTCTCAACTGGTTGTCCATATACAATTACGCGAACTTGGACTGCAACTGATGCATGTAATAATGATACGATTGCAATTCAAGTAATAACAGTTGTAGATACAGAAGATCCAGTTTTGGCTAATGTGCCAGAAAATGTAACAGTTGAGTGCGATGCAATTCCTTCAGTTGCCAATGTAACGGTAAGTGATAATTGTACTCCTAATCTTGATATAGAATTTACAGAAACACGAACCTATGGTTGTCCTTATTTTATAGCAAGAGTTTGGACAGCAACAGATTCGTGTGGTAATGAAACAACAGTTTCCCAATTAATCACAGTAGAAGATAATACCGATCCAGTTTTAGCCAATGTTCCAAATGATGTGACGGTGGATTGTTCATCAATTCCAGCTGCGGCAATTGTAACAGCAAGTGATAATTGTTCGCCGAATTTAGAAGTTGTTTTTACAGAGAATATCTCCACAGGTTGTCCATATACGATTACTCGAACATGGACGGCAATGGATTCCTGTAACAATACAATTACGGGGACTCAAATGATAACAGTAGAAGATAATACAGATCCAGTTTTAGCCAATTTGCCAAACGATATAACAGTTGATTGTGGCTCGATTCCGGATACTGCAATTGTAACGGCAAGTGATAATTGTTCGCCGAATCTAGCAGTTGTTTTTACAGAAAATACTTCCACCGGATGTCCATATACGATTACTCGAACGTGGAGTGCGACGGATTCTTGTAACAATACAATTACGGCAACACAAATAATTACAGTTAATGATACAACACTTCCAGTATTAACAGGTGTGCCGAATAATATTACCGTTAATTGTGATGACATTATAGGAGAAGCACTTGTAACTGCATTGGACGATTGCTCGGGGAATTTACCAGTAGTATTTAATGAGGTAGTTGGTACAGGCTGTCCATATACGATTACTCGAACGTGGACTGCGACGGATTTATGTGATAATGAAATTGTAGGAACACAAGTAATTACATTGATAGATACGATAAATCCAGTTTTTGGAAATGTACCAACTGATGTAACAGTTGAATGTGATGCGATTCCAGCTGTAGCAACTGTAACAGCAAGTGATAATTGTACGGCTGCGGTTGATGTTACTTTTTCGGAAACAACAACAACAGGTTGTCCATACACGATTATTCGAAAATGGATAGCAGTAGATGATTGTCAAAATGCAGATTCTGTGATTCAAGTGATCACAGTTGAAGATACGATTGATCCAGTTTTTGCAAATATACCAGGAGATGTAACAGTTGAGTGTGATGCGATTCCAACTGCAGCGAGTGTAACAGCAAGTGATAATTGTGATCCAAATGTAGGAGTTGTTTTCTCAGAAATAATTGGAAATGGCTGTCCATATACGATTACTCGAAAATGGTTAGCAACTGACAATTGTGGAAATGCAGATTCTGTGATTCAGGTGATTACGGTGGAAGATAATACTTTTCCAGTTTTAACAGGAGTTCCTAATGACGAAACTGTAGAGTGCGACGCAATTCCTGCACCAGCAAATGTAACTGCCACGGATTTATGTTTAGGAGATGTACCAGTATTATTTGAAGAGGTAACTAATAATGGTTGCCCATATACAATTACTCGAACTTGGTCAGCAATTGATCTATGTAATAATATGGTAATTGAACAACAAACAATTACAGTTGAAGATAATACATTACCTACGTTGTTAGGAGTACCATTTGATATTACCGTGGAGTGTAATGCAATCCCAGATACAGCAATTGTAACCGCAAATGATAATTGTATACCAACAGTTGAAATTATTTTTACAGAAAATATTTCAAACGGTTGTCCTTTTATCATCTCTCGAACTTGGACAGCAATTGATTCTTGTGGAAATACTTTTTCTCAAAGTCAAAATATAACAGTTGAGGATAATGAATTCCCATCTTTAATTGGAGTCCCAGATGATGTCACGGTGAATTGTGAATTAATTCCTGACCCCGCAAATGTGACGGTAACTGATGGTTGTTGGAATAACTTAACTGCTGTGTTAAATGAAGTAACGTCAAGTGGTTGTCCATACACTATTACCCGAATTTGGATTGCAACAGATAGTTGTGGTAATTCAACTTCTGCAACTCAAATTGTGACGGTAGAGGATGAAGAAGGGCCAGTTGTTGAAACACCGCCTGCTGATATTACTTTGGATTGTGGAGATCCAATTCCACCTGCTGTTGAATTAACAGCAACGGATAATTGTTCAGGAGAAGAAGAAGATGGGATATACATTGTAGAGGATATTGATTTTAGTGAAGAGATTACAGGTGAATGTCCAATAGTTATTACTCGAACTTGGACTGCTTATGATGAGTGTGATAATGAGTCAACAGTTAGTCAAACGATTACTATTGAAGATACAACTGCACCTACTGTATTTAATATTCCAAATGATTTAACATTGGATTGTGGAGAAACTCCTGATACTCAGATGGTGGTTGCAACAGACGATTGTGATACTGATTTAGATATGGTTTTTGAGGAAATCTATTCAGATACAACTTGTCAAAATACCTTTAAGATAACACGAATTTGGACATTTACAGATAATTGCGGAAATGAGATTTCTTATACTCAGAACATCCAAATTCAAGATACTATTGCTCCAGTATTCGCAGGCGTTCCTGCGGATATGATGATTCCATGTGATTCTATTCCTGAAGTTGTTACTCCAATTGCGACAGATAATTGTAGTGATGTGATTGTTACTTTTATCGAGGCTGAAATACCTGGAGATTGTATTGACTTAAGATTAATGACAAGGACTTGGACTGCAGTCGATGCTTGTGGAAATGAAAGTTCAGTAAGTCAAAATATTATTTTCAATAATTGTTCACCTGATGCAATTTTGACAATCGCTCCTGCGAACGTAGTTTGTGAAGGAACCGATGTTTCGTTTGAAGTGACTTTGACGGAAGGATATGATACGCCTTTTTACCAATGGCAATTTAGTACGAATGGAATAACATGGATGGATATAGTTGGAGCAAATGATTCAATATTTACTTTGACTGCTATAGTTAGTCATACTGGTTTTTATCAAGTGGTGGTAGCTAACGATCCGTCTAATATTAATAATCCATTATGTAATATTACATCAAATTCTCAATCGTTGGAAGTAATCGAATTAGTAGTGGATATTGAAAACCTTGACTTAGAAATATGCCAAGGTGATTCGATTATGGTAGGTAATTCAGTTTATTTTGAAGCTGGAAACTTTGTGGATACACTTGATGCAACATCGGGTTGTGATAGTGTTATTATTAATTTGAACTTGATTGTTAATGATATTTATAATGTAACTATTGATTCGACTATTTGTGAAGGCGAGTCAGTTGATATTGGAGGAAATACTCATTCTCAGAATGGAATATTTGTGAATGATTTGACTTCGACGGAAGGTTGCGATAGTATCGTTACTTTAAATTTGACCGTTAATCCGATTGCTCAAATTACATTGGATGAATATATTTGTGAAGGGCAAACTATTACGATTGGTAATACTACTTATGATGAAACAGGTACTTATGTAAGTACATTGTTATCATCCACAGGTTGTGATAGTATTGTTACATAGAATTTGGTAGTTGATGATATTTTAGAAATTAACTTAGTGGAAAATATTTGCCCTGGTGATTCGTATGTGGTTGGTAGTTCTATTTATACTCAAACAGGAATTTATCAAGACACGATGATGACGCAAGGTGGTTGTGATAGTTTGGTGACCTTGGATTTGACGGTCAATGAAGAGTATGATATTTTTAGAGAAGAATCAATTTGCGAAGGGGAGGAATTAGTGATAGGTGATTCGATATATACAACTAGTGGAAACTATTTTAATGTATTGCAAACAATTAATGGTTGTGATAGTCTCGTCAATGTTAATTTAACAGTTAATGAAATTTATTCTGAAAACGTAGTAGTAGAAATCTGCGAAGACTCAAGTTATGAAGTTGGCGATTCAAGTTATACGATGACAGGAATTTTTGTAACTAATATGATTTCTATTTATGGTTGCGATAGTATCATCACTTTAGATTTAACTGTAAATGAAATTTATAATCAAAATGTAGTTGACGAAATCTGTGAAGGCTCAAGTTATGAAGTTGGTGATTCAACTTACACGACGACAGGAACTTATACGACCACTATGACAACG
>JBGCFD010000206.1:0-20361 GCA_045106765.1 Saprospiraceae bacterium
GTTTATCTTATTGATTTATAATTAATTATGATTTTTTTTCATTTAGATTAAAGCGTCGCAAATTTCGTCTTTTTATTTTTCAATTGAAAATAAAAAGATGTTTTATTTTCATCTTTTCTTTCATAAGTGGCTTTTTTTCAACGATTTATGAATTTTTTTTTGTTTTTATAAGTAAGAGAAAACTTTTTTTTGTGAAAAAAGAAAAACACATTATAATAAATGCCATTTTTAAATTTTTCCGAAAAATAATAGAAGATGATTTTAACGTCAATTAAACTTGATTATTGAACACTTTGAAAAGAAATAATTTCACCAGTTTTATTCTTTCTTTTAATGAAGAAATATCCTTGATTTTGAATTTTTTTTTCCTAAAAAAGAGACTTAATCTGAACGATCTTTTTATAAAAATTTGGATAATAAAAATTGTTACCCAAAACTTTATTCTCAATGCTTTAGTTATATTTGCACAAAATCAATTTCAATCTATGATGTTATCAATGACGGGCTATGGTCAAGCTACTGGAAGCTTCCAAGAAAAAAAAATATCTATTGAACTTCGCTCTCTCAATAGTAAGTTTTCTGATGTACGATTTAAGATGCCACAGAACTATCGAGAAAAGGAGCACGAATTACGGAGTATTATTTCTAAAAAATCGGAAAGAGGAAAAATTGATGTGACCATCAATGTGGAATCTTTGGGCGGAGATGATGCCTACTCTCTCAACAAACCGTTGTTTAAAAAATATTATCAAGAGTTAAATGAATTACAAAAAGAATTAGATTTACCTAAAGGTGATCTGACTCAAACTATTTTGCGAATACAAAATGTAATTGTTGCTGGTGGGAATACATTGGAAAAAGAGGAATGGGCAACTGTACTCGAAATTTTGAATCAAGCATTGGACGCATTTTATAAGTTTAGATTACAAGAAGGAAATGTAATGGGGGATGACTGTAAGTTGCGAGTGAATAATATTTCTGAAGCATTGGTGAAAATTGACCCATTTGAGGAAGAACGAGTTGGTGTGATCAAAGAGCGAATGTTGAAAAATATGGAAGAATACGTGGGGAAAGATAATATTAATGCAAATCGATTTGAGCAAGAGATTTTATATTACTTGGAAAAGTTAGACATCACAGAGGAAAAGGTTCGATTGGAACAACATTGTAAATATTTCCTCGAAGTACTGGATAATAAAGCAAAACAAAAAGGACGAAAATTAAACTTTATCAGTCAAGAGATTGGCCGAGAGATAAATACATTAGGATCAAAAGCAAGTTCATCATCGATTCAACACCTAGTAGTGCAAATGAAAGATGAATTGGAAAAAATAAAAGAGTTAGTTGCAAATGCAGTCTAATTTTTAAACTGAATTCTTATTTTGGGAAAGTTAATAGTTATCACAGCGCCTTCAGGCGCAGGCAAAACGACTATCGTTCGTCATTTAGTTAAAACCTTTGATTTCTTAGGTTTTTCTATCTCTGCAACTACTCGAGAAAAGCGCAAGCATGAAGTAGATGGGAAGGATTATCACTTTATGAGTGTGGAAGAATTTAAGAAAATGCGTCGACGACGAAAGTTTCTGGAATGGGAAGAAGTTTATGATAATCAGTTTTATGGTACGTTGAGAAGCGAAGTGGAACGAATTTGGAAGGAAGGTAAACATATCATTTTTGATGTGGACGTGAAGGGCGCAAAAGATATTAAAAAAGCGTATCCAAAAGAAACACTAGCAATTTTTGTAAAACCACCTTCGGTGGAAGAATTGTTTGCAAGATTGAGAAATCGTAAAACTGAAGATGAAGCAAGTTTGAAAAAAAGATTTGCTCGATCAAAAAGAGAATTGAAATATGAAAAAAAATTCGATAAGGTTTTAGTGAACGATGATCTTGAAATAGCGTTAAAAGAAGCAAAAGAAATGGTAATTAAATTTACCAAAAAAAAGTAATTAGTGAAGTTTAATACAATGGAGACTTTTATCACCAAAGGAATTAGAATAAGTGTAGAACCAGCTTACCGACAAGAGCAATCTTCTCCAAAAGATAGCAAATTTGTTTTTTCCTACGAAATCATTATTGAAAATCGAAGTTCAAATGTGGTCCAACTATTGCGACGGCATTGGATTATTTTTGATTCGATTGGATCGGTTCACGAAGTGGAAGGAGAAGGTGTAGTTGGCGCGCAACCAATTTTGCGGCCAGGTGAAAAATTCAAATATCAATCCTGGTGTCCTCTGAATACAGAAGTTGGAAAAATGCATGGAACATTTTTGATGCAACGATTGGATAATGAGGAGCAATTCAAAGTTCATATTCCTGAGTTTCATTTGATTTGTCCTGCGAGGATGAGTTGAAATAATTCTCAAAAAAAAAGAAAAGCCAAATACTTGAATATAAAAGTATTTGGCTTTTTTTATTTTCGAAATTTGTCAAATCTTAATATCTTTTACATTCAATTGCAAATCCGTTTTCCCATTCCAATTATTTTCATTGATCGTATAGCAAATGTGAAAAGGTTCTTTTTTTACATTTGAAATAAAATCTCCCAACCCAAATGCAATAGCATCAAGATGAGGTTTCCCATTTTCTTTCACACTCAATTTTAAATGATTGCCTTTGAGTAATCGAGAAGAACCAGTATCCCTGATATTTTTTGTAGCAAAAACTGGATTCCGATTCTGTGGACCAAAGGGAGCAAATTGCTGTAAAATTTTCCAAAACTGTGGAGTGATATTTTTAAAAGAAAGCGGTGCAGCAATATTTATTTCTGGAATTAAAGTCTCTTCTTCGATAGTTTCTCGAACTACTCGTTCAAATCTTTCTCTAAATAAATCAACGTTTTGAATTTTTAAAGTCAAACCTGCTGCATGGGCATGTCCTCCAAAATTGATTAATAGGTCTGCACATTTTTTTATCGCAGCATGAATATTAAATCCTTTGACGGAACGAGCCGAACCAACTGCAAATCCATTTGACTCAGCTAAAATAATTGTTGGTCGATGATGACTTTCCACAATTCGAGAAGCAGCAATTCCGACGATACCTTTATGCCAATGTGATTGAAAGAGGACAATACTTTTTTGATTTTCAAGCGTTCCTTCATCTTGTTTTTTCTCTAAAATAAATTGCGCCTCTTGAACAATTTGAAGATCAATCTCTTTGCGCATTTTATTTCTTTGATGTAAAAGGTTCGCATTTTCCTTTGCCTCAATTTCATCTTTGGACAAGAGTAAATGAACTGCTTTCCGAGCATCCGCTAAGCGTCCCGCTGCATTTATCATCGGGCCTAATCCAAAAACTATATCATTGACATTGAGTGGGAATTTTCGTTGACTCACATCAATCAAACTTAATAAGCCAGGTCGCCTCGTAGTATTCAATTGTTCCATTCCCCAAAATGCTAAAGTTCGATTTTCTCCCAGCATAGGAACAATATCACAAGCAATACTAATGACCACAAAATCTAATAATTCATTGAGTTGAGAAGTGTCTAAGCTATTTTGTTCGACGAATGCTTGCGCCAATTTAAAAGCAACTCCGCATCCACTTAATTCCTTGTAAGGATATTTACAATCATCTCTTTTCGGATCTAAAACTGCAATAGCAGGAGGTAATTCTCCTTCGGGTAAATGATGATCACAAATAATAAAGTCGATGCCTTTCTCCTTGGCATATTCTACTTTTTCATTAGCCTTGATTCCGCAGTCCATTGCGATGATTAGTGTCATTTCATTTTGCGCAGCGTAATCAATTCCTGCAAATGAAACTCCGTAACCTTCCTTGTATCGATCGGGAATATAAAAATCTAAATGCTTGTGATATTTTTTTAAAAAAGAAAACATCAAGGCGACAGAAGTTGTGCCATCAACATCATAATCTCCATAGAGGAGGATTTTTTCCTTTCGTTGAATTGCACTCGCCAATCGATTTACTGCTAAGTCCATATCTTGCATCAAAAAAGGATCATGTAAATGTTTGAGTGAAGGGCGGAAAAATTGATAAGCTTCATTATAATTAGAGATACCTCGTTGCGCAAGCATTTGACAAAAGATAGGATTGATTTTCAAAACTTCTTGTAAATGTTGGGCTGTGGAGGAATTGTAATTTTGGAGCGTCCAGCGTTTTTTCATAGTTGGTTTTCAGTTATGTTTTTTCGAATATAGGGGTTTATTTTTTGAAATAAAAAAAATAGAAATTTCGTTTTAACTTTTGGATTACAAAGGTTCAAGATTTAAAAAAAACTACTTCAGTTTAATTGAAGCAAAATCTTTAAATTTAGCGTAGAATATTTTAGTAATCGTCAACGTATTAATTTGATTATTACGTAATCAATTTCATTTTTATAAAACACCTCGGATGGAGCATTTTACCATTTGTATAAAAAAAATAATAGTATTTTTTAGTTTATCACTTTGTACATTTTTTCTTCATGCGCAACCGAATACGTTGGTTATTGGAAAAATTAAAAATGCTAAACTTATTAAAGAGATCGAATTAAGTTTAAATACTTTGTATCTCAATAATGGGATAGATGTGTATACTTCCAAAATTATTGATGACAATACTTTTGCTTTTGCCATTGAAGTGAAAGAACCTCAATTTGCCATATTAAAATATGCTCGAAACAAAGGAGTCATTTTTGTTCAACCAAATGATACTTTATATATAGATTGTGATGCAAATAATTTTCAATATTCATTTGAATTTTCAGGAAGACTCGGAGCAAGTAATTCTTGCTTAACCGAATATTTGCAATTGAATCCTCGAGAGATGAGTGTGTTTAATATGACTCAATATCGACAGAAGTTATATTGGTATCAAAATAGTCCAAAGATGGATGAAGCGATGTTGGCGATGAATCAATCGACTTTTGAAAATCATATGAAGAGCAGGAAAGAAAAATCGCTCAGCCATTTGGAGAAATTTGATGTTGCTCATCCTGAAAAACTCACACAAGAATTTAAAGATTTTTTGAAAGCAGAAATTCAATATGATTTTGCTTATCATAGATTGATGTATGGAAATGTTTTTAAAAATCGGTATAGTTTGCCAGACTCTTATTTTGATTTCCTTAAAGAAGTTCCTCTGCAAAATGAACAACTTGGGAATGAATGGTATCGGGAATTTTTGGTGGCTTATTTTGACTATAAAAATTTGAAAAGCGAAGACGATGAAAGAGCACCTTTTATTTTTCAATATGAAGAAGGGAGTAAAATTTTGGATGGAAAAACTAGAGCATTTTTTCAATCAGAAATAATTGCTAGAGCATTCCGAGCCAAAGAAAATGAAGTCATTATTGATAAATATTGGGATTATATGCGATATCAAGATTATGGGAATTTTGATACTAAGCTAATTGAGTCATATGAAAAGGCAATCAAATTTGCAGGAGGAACTCAAGCACCTGATTTTGTATTGAAGGATTCGAGCAATATTGAAATTGCATTAAAAAATTATAGAGGCAAGGTAATTTATTTAAATTTTTGGGCAACTTGGTGCAGACCTTGCATGAATAAAATGGAGAAGTTGAAAGTACTTCAACCAGAGTTGGGAAGTGAAGAAGTTATTTTTATTAATGTATCGTTGGATCGAAAAGAAGAAGTGTGGAAAGAGACTTTGGAAGAAAGACAATTTAAAGGAATTCATATTTTGGCAGCAGGCGAGTTAAATTCCGAAATTGCTAAAGCATATGAAATCAAAGTATTACCACGATATTTTATCATCAATAAAGAGGGTGACTTCGTCAAAAATCCAAAGTCGAATAAATTAGAAGAAGTAAAAAGCATGTTGTTAGATTTAGTCAAAAAATAATTGAAAGTCCAAACATTAAAAATATTCACAAGATAATTTTGTTGAAATTTTTAAAAAGATTGAATAATCCTTATGAGAAATATATATATATCACTTACAGTTATTTCTTTTCTTTTTTCCACTAATTTTTTTGCACAAAATAAGGCATTAGTTCATGCGGAAGAAATGCCTTATTTTTCAGGATGTGAAAAATATAAATATAAAAAAGAAAAAAAGAGAATTTGCTCCAATGAAAGGATGGTTTCATTTTTAGCATTTAATGTGGAGTATCCAGAAGAAGCAAAAAGTGCAGGGATAGAAGGAACTGTTTATGTTAGTTTTATTATTGACGAAGAAGGACGAGTGACAGAGCCCTCGATTATTCGAGATATTGGACATGGTTGTGGAGCAGCTGCGATTGATGTTTTGAATAAGATGCCGAAATGGGAACCAGGAAAAGACAAAGGGGAAATTGTCAAAGTGAAACTTAATTTGCCCATTCATTTTTATTTAAAAAATGGAGTGAGTAATCCTTTAGATTCTGATGATTATAAGATTACGTGGGGAACGCTGAAAGGAAATAAAATTGCCATTGATGAATTAAAAGCTAATGTAGAAAAAATAGTTATGGTTCGAAATCGATTTGGAGATCCAGTTAGTTTTGAAGCATTGAATTTTTCCTATCAGCGAAAAAAGAATTTCCAAACAGCTACAAGTAATGGGGTTTTGAATAAAAAACAAAAGAAGATTATTAAAAGAGCCAAAGCTGGAGGGAAATTTTATATCGAAGTTGTAGTACATGATGGGAATAAAAAAATAAAAGTGGGAAGGGAATTTGAGCTGGTGGAGTAAGGTTTTTGAATTTTGATTTTTAGAAAAAAATAGGAGCGTGCTTTTGAGAGTGCGCTCCTATTTTTTTGAATATAGAATATTGATTTTAGAATTTTTTTGTTTTTTTCCAGTAAAAAAAAGAACCCTCTTCCACGAGGTGAGTGAAGAGGGTTCACATCCCAAAAACAGTTTGGAGAAAAATTAATTTCTCCTGCAGTCATATTAATAGTGTCTGCTAAAGATTCATTCTTTTGGTGAATAATTCTAGATCAAATCAATCATGAGATTACAATTGTTGAAGTGATCGAATATCCAAAAGGTTGAACCGCTTTGCATTTCTCAGACACGACTTAGCAAGACTGTTTTTGGATGCATTGTGTTATAAGTTGTTGCGCCAATCTATTATTCTAACAATATAATTACAAATTTAGGAGGTTGTACGTTTACAACCGTGGGTGAGTTTTCTTAAAAAATATGATCTAAATAATTGAAGAAGTAAAATGTATAGAATAGCCCCTCAGCCATTTTTGATATAAAATCAAAAACACATAATACTTTCGAAATCGAAGTGTCTATACTTCAAAATCATTACATTAAAACGGTTAGTTAAAAGTGGAAAAATTTTACGGTTGGGATGGATATACTTTTCATATTTAAAAAAGTAACGATGCAAATATATATTAAAAACCTTAATTATTTATACCTGTTGAAGTATTTTTTTAGGATGATTAAAATTAATTACTTTTGCGGTTGGAAAAATAAAATTATAAAGAAATCGAAGCGAAATTTTAATTAAAAAATACGATGGCAGAAAATACTGAAAAAAGAACAGATGTAAATGAATTGGGAGAATTTGGTTTGATCGAACATTTGACCAAAAGGTTTCCATTAAAACATAAATCGTCTTTAAAAGGAATTGGAGACGATGCTGCAGTAATTGATAGTGGAAAGATGATGACAGTTGTTTCTACAGATATGTTGGTGGAAGGAATTCATTTTGATTTAATGTATACCCCGCTTAAACATTTAGGATACAAATCAGTCATAGTTAACCTCTCTGATATTTATGCAATGAATGCAATTCCAAAACAGATTACGATGTCGATTGCGTTTTCCAATAGATTTTCGGTAGAGGCATTGGAAGAATTTTATCAAGGGGTTGAAGCTGCTTGTGTACAGTATGATGTTGATTTGATTGGAGGGGATACAACGTCTTCTCCTAAAGGAATGATCATTAGCGTAACTGCAATTGGAGAAGGAGAGAAAGATAAATTAGTTTATCGAAATACTGCAAAGGTTGGAGATTTGATGTGTGTGACTGGAGATTTGGGGGCGGCGTATTTGGGACTTCAAATTTTAGAAAGAGAAAAACAAATTTATTTATCGAATCCTGGAGTTCAACCTGATTTGGAAGAGCAATCTTATTTAGTTCGTCGTCAATTAAAACCTGAAGCTCGAAGAGAAATGATTAAAGAATTTGCAAAAGTGGATTTAGTACCTACTTCAATGATTGATATTTCGGATGGATTAGCTTCTGAGATTTTTCATATTTGTAAACAATCAGGAGTGGGAGCATTTGTGGAAGAGAGTGGTGTGCCGATTCATCCAGATGCGGAGATGATGGCTTTGAAGTTTCAAATGGATCCGATTACTTGTGCATTGAGTGGAGGAGAAGATTATGAATTACTTTTTACAATAGCACCTGAGGATATAGAGAAAGTAAAATTTTTGCCAGGTATTTATATTATGGGAGAAATCTTAGAAGCTTCAGAAGGTATAAAGCTACATACTAAGGGGGGAAATATTCATCCAATCAAAGCGCAAGGTTGGAATCATTTTCAAGGGAATGAATAAAAATAAGATCATTTTAAAATAAAAAAGGTACTGATTATTTGTGATCAGCACCTTTTTTATTTAACGTCTTCCTCTTCTGTCATTTCGACCTCGGTCGTTTCTGCCACGATCGTTTCGACGATCATTTCTTCCACCACGATCATTTCGGCGATCATTTCTTCCACCACGATCATTATCATCTTTTCTTTTTCGACGATTAGAATTACTTAATCCGTCAAGAGAAACATTATCAGCAATAGCTAATTTTCCATCAGACATCTTGTGTAGATCTCCTTTTATAATTTCATCACTAACGAAATGTTCTCTGTTCCAAGTTTTGTAAGCCATCTTCATGTAGCCGCCGATCACCAAAAGAAAACCATCTTTTTTAGGACCATCTTCCATTTTCAATGCCTTGTTAATTAGAATTTGAACATTATTTCCATAATGTCTATATCTCACATTGGCAACAGGGTAACTAACAGGTTCAGGAATAGTGATGTCCGTTTCTGGTGTAGGAATTTCTCCACTAGGAGGCATTACTTTGATATCGTACTCTGCAATTCGAAATACATGTTTCCATAATTTAGACATGTAATCTTCGATGTTTCTATTTTGAGGATGCATCTGATGCATTAAGTCAATTACCTTTTCGATAAAAGCTTGTCTAATTTCATCACTTTCAATAGTCTTCGCATGTCGAATTAACATTTGAACATTTCGACCATATTCAGGAATAATAAGATCACTTTTCTCGGAGTTGTACTCCATATTATGTGCGCTATGTGTGCCCATTTTTCTATACGTTTGACGTTGAACGTTTGACGTTTGACGTTTTGTCTTTTTAGCCAAAGGTTTTAATAAATTTTTATTCAACAGTTACTGACTTAGCTAAATTTCGAGGTTGATCTACATTGCAACCTCTTGCTAATGCAATATGATAAGACAATAATTGTAAAGGAATTACTGATAACAAAGGGGTAAATGGCTCTTCCGTATCAGGAATTTCAATAGTGTAATCTGCGATTTTACTAATCTCTTCATCGCCTTTGGTTACAATTGCGATAACAATTCCTTTTCGAGCTTTAACCTCTTGAATGTTACTGACAATTTTTTCATAAGCGCTTTTGTTGGTTGCAATTACAACTACTGGCATGTTTTCATCAATCAAAGCAATTGGTCCATGCTTCATTTCAGCAGCAGGATATCCTTCAGCATGAATATATGAAATCTCTTTTAATTTAAGAGCACCTTCTAATGCAATAGGGAAGTTATAACCTCGCCCAAGATAAAGGGTATGATTGGTATTAATAAATTTTGCAGCTAATTCTTTTAATTGAGCATCACATTCTAAAGCTTCTTTTACTTTTCCAGGAATTTTTTCTAAACCTCTTAACAATTGGTGATAGTAAGATTTAGGAATAGTCCCTCTTTTGTAACCCATATAAATTGCCATCAAAGTAAGGGCTGTAACTTGACCTGTAAAAGCCTTTGTACTCGCTACTCCGATTTCTGGGCCGGCATGAATGTATGAACCTGAGTCAGTAATTCTAGAAATAGAAGAGCCAACTGAATTCACGATTCCATAAATTAGAGCCCCTTTATCTTTTGCTAATTCGAGGGCTGCCATAGTATCGGCAGTTTCTCCTGATTGTGACAAAGCGATTACAACATCATCTTTATTAATGATTGGATTTCTATATCTAAGCTCAGATGCATATTCTACTTCAACTGGAATTCGAGCTAATTCTTCGAATAAATATTCACCAATTAAAGCAGCATGCCATGAAGTTCCACAAGCTGCCATGATGAATCTTTTGGCATTAAAAATTCTTTCTTCTTGCTCTTCGATCCCACCCATTTTAAGCCAACCTGCAGCTGCATTTACTCGCCCACGCATACAATCGGCAATGGTATTTGGTTGTTCATAAATTTCCTTGAGCATGAAATGCTCGTAATCTCCTTTTTCCAATTTTTCAATATTCATATTGAGAAGTTGGATGTAAGGGGTTTGAACTTCATTATCAATAGTTTTGATTTCAAATGTTCCGTCATTGCTTACTACTGCAATTTCTTCATCATTTAAATAAACTACTTGTGAAGTATATCCTACAAGAGGTGTCGCATCAGAAGCTAAGAAAAATTCATCTTGTCCAATTCCTACAACTAGCGGACTTGCTTTTCGAGCAGCTACTAATTTGGTTGGATCATTTTTATCTAGAACTACAATTGCGTAGGCACCAACGACTTGAGATAATGCAATTCTTACTGCCTCTTCTAGGTCTAAGTTATCTTTGTCCTGAAGTGCGCCAATCAAATGAACCAAAACTTCTGTATCAGTATCACTTGTAAAAACATGTCCTTCTTTGATTAATGCTTCTTTAAGTGTTGCATAGTTTTCAATAATCCCATTATGAATGAGTGTCAATCGACCATCATCAGAAGTATGTGGATGAGCATTAATATCATTTGGTTCACCATGAGTTGCCCATCGAGTATGACCAATTCCAACATGGCCATCAAGATTTTTTCCTTTGACAAAAGAAACTAAGTCGTTGACCTTTCCTTTCTTTTTGTAAACGTGTAAATCTCCATTAAATAAAGCGACACCAGCACTATCATATCCACGATATTCTAATCTTTTAAGACCTTTGATAATGATTGGATAAGCGTCTTTTTTTCCGATATAAGCTACGATTCCACACATAAATAGGTTGGGGATTTGAAAGCAAGACTAAGTTTTTTCTTTTTTATAAAAACTTAGAAATGCTCATAGTTTTAATAAATTAAGGTTTCTTTTATTATTGGTTAATCGTGTATGTTACATTTAATTTGGGAGCATGTGTTGGATGCCCAGATCCAAAAATAATAGAGCGATTAGCTGATTGTGCTTTTGAGGTGGTAGAAATAAAAAGTTCGTCACTTGTTTCTAAGCCATTAACAATGTCTTGCAAATGTTCCGTAATGTTCATTGTATAAGTACTAATGACGATATTATTTTCAGTTCTTTCAACTAAATTTCCACCAAAAACACCTGATAAACTACCTACCTCAATAGCTGTACTCAAGTCTGCAATAATGATTAATTCCCCATCTGCATTCTTTTTTGATAAAAATAGTTGTTCCAAAGGATCACTTTCATAAAAAGTGACATCACCTGGAATCGTCCCAAGAGTCAGTTTTAAACTTGCTTGATTAACTATTGGATTTTGGAGTCCACTTGTATAGGGAATTCTAATTTTCCCATTGAGTCCTTGCATTCCTTGAATAAAAATAAATTCTTCTCCATCAGTTTCATCATCAACTCCGTCAATGAAAGGTTCTACTGGAGAGCCAGTATAATCATGCGAAAAAGAAGTCATCTGCGCCGCATTACTTGTAAATCTAAATCTATAAAAAGAAGTATCTGTTTGCGTATGATAGTGAAGAAACATTCCTGAAAAGGAAGAAGTAGACATTTTAAATGCCATCATCAAGTCATTGATGTTTGTAGTATTATCAACACTTACCTTGACTCCTTTTAAAACATCTAACAAAGCATCATCATCCCTATAATAAATAAATGAACTAGCGTCTTTAAAAAGAATATTACTAAAAAGTGGATGAGCTTGAGCCGCTGCTTTATCTAAAACTAATTTCATATGTGGTACTCGGATAGTATCATCTCCAATGACTGTCATACTATCAAATTGACTTGGATTGATAGTTCCAGATACTAACTCATCTCCTGCAAGAAAAGTATCAGTTGAATAATATGTTGCAAGATTATCCATACTTTCATTTAATAAATGAACTGAAACATCTTGTTGTGAAATATCTTGCCCGAAGAATTGATCTTGGTCATATTCCAATACGAAAACAACTGAGTCAAGTTGCGTACCTGAAGGTGAAATATCAGCAAAATAAGTCATACTATCTGGTGCTGATCCTGCAACTCTAAGCTGAGCATTAATTTCAGAGGTGCTTTTTCCAAAAATAGGATCTTCTAAAACTCCGCAAAGATAAGTAGTCAATAGGCCTAAACTATTATAAGTTCGGATCGAATCATCTTTCACAGAACTTGTAAAGAGAGTCAAAGTATCTGTAGATAATACATCTGGGCGGTCAGTATCAATAACATCTGCGCCAATAAGACTTGGTTCGTTACACGAAGTAGTTGCAAATAAAAACATTAAAATAATGCTTATTGCAAACATGAATTGTTGAAATATCGTCTTTTTCAATGATTAATTATTTTAAGGCATTTTTCCAAACAGTATAAAACGCCAGAAGTATTCTAAAAAAAGGTATCATTCCTCTAAACGCAAAACCAGCTTCTACCAGTTGGGTTTTATCCCATTAAAAGGTAGAAGCTGGAGTTTTGATTTTAGAATATTCTTTTTTGTGAAGCCAATAGAAAGGTATTATTCAACCTCTTGTTCCAATAAAGAATTAAAAAACTCAAGGTAAGCGGCTAAGTATTCTTCTTCGCCTTTATATTCCAAAACAGGCTTATCTGTTTCTTCAATTAATTTTGCAGTTGCCTTTGACAATTTTTCGCTACCAGTAATTACAGCATCAGAAAATGTAATTGCTCCAGCATGTAAATTGACATCTTTTCCATTTTTGTAGGCTTCTAGATCTTCAGGTTCCAAATTATTGATGGAAGCTTTATCGAAAAAATCGCTGGCAAAAGTTTTTTCTAATGAATTGTCATAAAGGGAATAAACCGTTTTTGAATTTTGGAAAATAGGCTCGTTTTTGTACGCAGTTTTTAAATATAATGGTACTAAACTAGTCATCCAGCCGTGGCAATGAATGATGTCTGGTGCCCAACCAAATTTCTTAACAGTTTCCAATACACCTTTACAGAAAAATACTGATCGATCTGCATTATCATCAAATGGTTTACCTTTAGCATCTTCAAATACTGATTTTCTCTTGAAAAAATCATCATTATCTAAAAAGTAAACTTGCAACCTTGCTCCAGGCAAAGAGGCTACTTTGATAATTAGCGGATAATCATCATCATCTACAATGATATTCATCCCTGATAGTCGAACTACTTCATGCAGTCGATGTCTTCTTTCATTAATAGTGCCGAATCGTGGCATCAAAACTCGGATTTCAAATCCCTTCTCTTGAATATATTGTGGCAGTTTTCGCGCTATTCTTGAGATTTCAGAGAGTGCCGTATAAGGCTCCATCTCTTGTGTTACTATCAAAACTTTCTTCTTCTCCATATAACTCTAAATTCATTTTTTTTTTAAATAAAAATGATACCTTCAATGAACGGGTGTGCAAAAATACAAAATATTCCGCATTTTTTATGATTTTTGTCTTACTCTTATTGTTAAGGACTTATTAATTGAATGTATCCTGACAATTTTAAAAAGTATATAAAACCAACAAATAGAAGAACTATTTAATATGATTTTATTCAAAAGAGAACACCAATTAGAAAGTTACCTGACAACTTTAAAATTAGACAAAAAAAGTATTGGTTTTGTTCCAACAATGGGAGCTTTGCATGCAGGTCATTTGTCTTTAATTCAAAAGGCTAAGGAGGAAAATGATTATGTAGTTTGTAGTATTTTTGTCAATCCGACCCAATTTAATAATGCAACTGATTTGGAAAAATATCCAAGAACTGCAGCTAAAGATATTGAGTTACTAATTTCTGTTGGGACGGATGTATTATTAATGCCTCCAGTTGAAGAGGTTTATCCAAAAGGATTGGATACAACTTTGGAGTTAGATTTTGGAAAATTAGCGACTGTGATGGAGGGGGAGTTTCGTCCAGGACATTTTGACGGGATGGCGCAAGTGGTAAATCGTTTGTTGAATATGGTTAAACCACATAGTTTGTACATGGGGCAAAAGGATTTTCAACAAATCACAATTGTGCGAAGCATGTTGACTCAACTAGAATCTAAGATAAAATTAGTGATGTGCCCAATCATGCGTGAGGAAAGTGGATTAGCAATGAGTTCTAGAAATGTTCGACTGACTACTGAAAACCGGAAACTCGCAGTAAAAATTTCTCAAACGCTATCAGCTGCGAAAAATTTAGTCGATAAAAAAACGCCAAAGGAAGTAAAAGAATGGGCTATGCAAGAATTAAGCATTCCTGAATTTAAACCAGAATACTTCGAAATTGTAGATGGAACTTCTTTGCAATCAATTGATGATTTTAATGAAACTAGTTTTGCCGTTGCATGCACCGCAGTTTGGGCAGGAGAGGTAAGATTAATTGATAATATGGTTTTAAAAATGTAAATTTGTGTCGCCTTCCTTGGAGCTAGTCTCAATATATTTCCTAATCACCTATTTTTTGTAAGAAATTAATTCTTTAATAAAATTTCATTTTGTGACCTTTTTGCAAAATGTTTCGTTTTATTAATAATAGAAACCTTTTATAATCAAAATTATATTTTATACTATGTCTAAGTACGTAACAATTTTTAAATCTAAGATACACCGTGCAACTGTAACTCAAGCTGACCTCAACTATGTAGGTAGCATCACCATTGATGAAGATCTGATGGATGCAGCTAACCTTATTGAAGGAGAAAGAGTACAGATTGTTAATAATAATAATGGTGCTCGACTCGAAACTTATGTTATCAAAGGAGAGCGAGGTTCAGGAGTAATTTGCTTGAATGGAGCTGCTGCAAGAAGAGTTGCAGTTGGAGATATTGTAATTATTATTTCTTATTTCAGTATGGAATGGGAGGCCGCTAAAAAATTTAAACCAACTGCGATCTTCCCTGATGAAAAGAATCTTTTACCAAAGAAAAAATCGAGAGTAAAAAAGAAGAAGAAAAAAAAGTAGATTAGTTAAATAGGAAATTAGTTGATTGAGAAATCACTATCTAGACTGATTTTTCAATCAACCAATTTCCTATTTAACCAATTTTCTGATTCTCTAATCAAAATCTCAAGTGTTTTATCGTTAACGAATTATTGCTCAATTTCATCAATGATTCGATTCCTATCTTTAAGTGCATATCCATGTAATTTTTGCTAACTGCTTTGTCACTTTTTTCTGTTTTTACACCTTCTGGAACCATTGGCATATCAGAAACTAAAAGCAATGCTCCTGCAGGAATCTGATTTTTGAATGAAGCTACAAAAATGGTGGCTGTTTCCATATCAATTGCAATTGGTCGAAGTGAAAGAAGGTATTCTTTAAAATCTTCCCGATGTTCCCAAACTCGTTTATTAGTGGTGTAAACAGTTCCTGTCCAATAATCTTTGTCGTATTCTCGAATAGTTGTCGAAATGGCTTTTTGTAAAGCGAAGGCAGGAAGAGCAGGTACTTCAGGCGGCAAATAATCATTGGAAGTTCCTTCTCCTCGAATGGCTGCGATGGGTAAAATTAAATCACCAACTTTGTTTTTCTCTGTTTTTATTCCACCACATTTTCCTAGAAAAATAGCTGCTTTGGGTTCTATTGCGGTCAGTAAATCAATGATTGTTCCTGCATTCGGACTTCCCATTCCAAAGTTAATAATCGTAATGTTTTCAGCAGTTGCTGAAATCATAGAACGATCCTTTCCTTTTATTTCTACATCATATTGCTCGGCAAACATTTCTACATATTTGCTGAAATTTACGAGGATGATGTACTCTCCAAATTCATCTAATTGGGTTCCGGTGTAACGGGGGAGCCAGTCTTTAACTATTTCTTTTTTTGTCTTCATAAAAATGTGTTTTAATTATTTCAAAGATATAAAAAAAGCGAGTTGCAATTTGCAACCCGCTTTTTTTAATTTTTACATCGATAAATACATCGAACGTTTTTTATCTAACTCCCTAAAGTAAGGGTCTTTCGTATCTTTTATAAATCGAATAGCCTCACCTGTTGATTTCATTTCAGGGCCGAGGTTTTTATCTACATTCGGGAATTTATTGAAAGAGAAAACAGGTACTTTGATAGCGTAACCTTCCAATTTTTTAATCATTTCAAAATCCTTTAATTTTTTATTTCCTAACATTACATGTGTAGCAATATTCAAATAAGGAACTTGATAAGCTTTTGCAATAAATGGAGTGGTACGTGATGCTCGTGGATTTGCTTCTATCACATAAACTTTCTCATTTTTGATGGCAAATTGGATATTGATTAACCCTTTTGTCTCTAATGCGAAAGCTAATTTTTTAGTGTACTCGACCATTTTTTCAATGACTGCATCACTCAAACTATAAGTTGGTAAAACGGCTGAACTATCACCTGAGTGAATTCCCGCAGGTTCGATATGTTCCATTATTCCCATGATGTGAACTTCGTCGCCATCGCAGATTGCATCTACTTCAGCTTCTTTTGCTCTATCCAAAAATTGGTCAATCAATACTTTGTTTTCAGGCATGTGTTTGAAAATTTCTAACACTTGTCTTTCCAATTCGTCATCATTGATTACAATCTTCATTCGTTGTCCTCCCAAAACATAAGATGGTCGAACTAAAACGGGATAAGTTACTCGATTTGCAATGTCAATTGCTTCTTGCGCATCATCCGCTTGGCCATACTTTGGATAAGGAATATCCAACTCTTTTAACAAGTCAGAGAACCGTCCACGGTCTTCTGCAAGATCAAGTGCTTTGTAACTTGTACCAATAATCTTGATACCTTTTTTGTCAAAAGTTTCCGCTAATTTCAAAGCAGTCTGACCACCTAATTGAACAATGACACCTTCTGGTTTTTCCAATTCAAAAATTTCTTGGATGTGCTCCCAGAAGATTGGTTCAAAGTATAATTTATCCGCCATGTTGAAATCCGTAGAAACTGTTTCAGGATTACAATTAATCATAATCGCTTCGTAACCTGCTTCTTGAATTGCCATCAATCCATGCACACAACAGTAATCAAATTCAATTCCTTGACCAATTCGATTTGGACCAGAACCAAGAACTACGATTTTCTTTTTATCAGTTGGAATACTTTCGTTTTCTCCATCAAAAGTAGAGTAAAAATAAGGTGTCTTTGCTTCGAATTCCGCGGCACAAGTATCCACCATTTTATAAGTTCGACGAATGTTTAAATTCTTTCTATGCTTGGTAACTTCTTCTTCTTTGATTCTCATTAACCAGGCGATTTGTGCATCAGAATATCCAACTTCTTTTAAACTCCGCAAAAAGTCTTCGGGTAAATCTTCTGCAACATTGAATCGCATGATTTCATTTTCCATTGCTACCAAGCGCTTAATTTGCGTGATAAACCATGGGTCAATTTTTGTCAATTTGTGAACTGTTTTTTCAGGAACACCTAATCGCAAAGCATCTTTGACTCTATAAATTCTATCATCGCTTACTTGTGATAATCGCTCTAAAATATCTGCGGTTCTAATCCATTCTTTTTTATCTGCGCCTAGTCCCATTCGACCATTTTCTTGAGATTGACAAGCTTTTTGAAGTGCCTCCAAAAAGTTTCTTCCAATTCCCATTACTTCCCCAACTGATTTCATTTGTAAACCTAAGATATGACTTGCACCTTTAAATTTATCAAAATTCCATCGTGGCATTTTTACAATTACATAATCCAAAGTCGGCTCGAAGAATGCAGAAGTGTTTCCAGTAATTTGATTTTTTAATTCACCCAATGTAAATCCTAAGGCTAACTTCGCAGCAATTTTTGCAATTGGATAACCAGTTGCTTTACTTGCCAAAGCAGAAGAACGAGACACTCGTGGATTGATCTCGATTACGATTAATTCTTCTGTTTCAGGATTTTGAGAAAATTGAATATTACAACCTCCTGCAAAATTTCCCATTGAACGCATTGCTAAAATTGACTCATCTCTCATTTGCTGATAAGCAGTATCTGAAAGTGTCATAGCAGGTGCAACGGTAATACTATCACCTGTGTGGATTCCCATTGGATCAAGATTTTCAACCGCACAAATAATTACTACGTTGTCATCACTATCTCTTAGTAATTCTAACTCAAATTCTTTCCAGCCCAAAACAGCTTGTTCTACTAAAACTTCATGTGTTGGAGATGCATCTAAACCTCTTCGAAGTGCTTCATCAAATTCCTCAGCAGAGTGACAGAATCCACCGCCATATCCACCTAAAGTATATGATGGACGAATGACAAGTGGATAACCAATTTTTTGTGCTGCTTCTTTTCCTTCTAGGAAAGAATTAGCAATATGTGATGGTGCAACTTTTAATCCTAGCTTCACTACATGTTCTCGAAATTTTTCTCGATTTTCAGCTAATTCAATTGCTTCCAAATCTACTCCGATTAGTTTCACATTATACTTTTCCCAAACACCTTCTTTCCCTGCCTCAATAGCAAGATTCAAGGCCGTTTGTCCTCCCATGGTTGGAAGTACTGCATCAATTTGTCGGTCTTCTAAAATTTCAATTAAACTTTGAACGGTAAGCGGTTTTAGATAAATATGTTCTGCAGTTACTGGATCAGTCATGATCGTTGCAGGATTAGAATTAATTAACGAAACTTCAATTCCTTCCTCCCGCAAAGCATGGGAAGCTTGAGTTCCAGAGTAATCAAATTCGCAAGCTTGACCAATAATAATAGGTCCACTTCCGATGATAAGTACTGACTTGATTGAATTGTCTTTAGGCATAACGATTTGTTGTTCTGTTGGTGGATTATTAGATTTTCTGTACTGTAACAGAGAAAGTTCACTAGTGTTCTATTTCTTATAAAAAATGACATTTTTTTGAGTCAAAAAATGTCATTTTCGGTTTGGTTAGGAGGGTATATGTCCCAAATCGGGTGCAAAGATAATGATTTATTGATGAGTAAAAAAGTATTTTAAAAATAAAAAACCCTTCTAGGGTATAAAATATAGATATTTTTTGTATAAGTAAAATTAATAGTTCAATTGTGTATTGGAAGATGAAATGTTGTAATAGAGTAGATGAATTAGTACTATGGTGATTAATTCCACTAGGATGTATTCACAAAAGAGTTTAGAAAAAAATTAAGGAACATTTTCAACCACACTTTTATCAAGAACAGGATCACCTTTTTGCAAAGGGTTTAAATTGAAAATCGTTTGATAATTTTCAAAATCATTTGGCATCAATTCCTTGAATTTTTCAGGATTTTTAAAAAAGAAATTCACACTAACACCTTGCAAATCAATTTTTTCCTCAGGCATGCCCATATACTTTATTACTTGTTCTTTTTTCCAAATACTCCAAATAGCCTCGTCAAAAGATGGATAATCAAAGTTGGGATAAGTCAATTGAAAAGCCTGAGCATATTCATGAACGATAATATTGTAAAATTTATCAGGTTGACGGAAAGAAAGCGTCAGATGTTCTCCTGAAAAGATCAAACATTCATCTTCTTCATTTATTTCAGAGGCATGCAAATATTGATGATTTGGGGTAGGAAATGCTTGGAGATAAATAAAAATGCGTTCAAATTTTTTCAAAATAAAATCCTTTCTACCAAAAGTAAGCATGACTACATTTGCTGCAACCATAGTTTTCATATCCAAAGGGACTTCTCCTTCCTCACCTCCACGTTGAGCGAAAAATCCTCTAGCTTCGAGGTACATCGCTACTCTTTGCCGAAAACGTGTTTTGTTGAGTGCGGAAAGATTTTGATAAAAAGGAAAATGAGTTAACAATAAATTTCCCAAAAAACCTGGGAGATCTGGGGGATTTCGTTTAAATGACCACCAATCAATCTGTGGAGCAAAAACATAACTCATCAAAAGACCAACCACGAATGGAATCATAAATAGAGAAACCCAACTATATTCCCTATCGAGAATAACCGCAGTTACAAAAAGAATTAAACTCGCAATTCCTCCAAAAATGGACATTAATTTTTTACTTAGCATAGCACAAAAATAATTTTATTTTTTTTAATTTTTAATCTCATAATGCTTGCTAGTTAAAAAGTAAGAACATATATTTGCACTCGCTTTTAACAGCTGGAAG
>JBGCFD010000207.1:0-41412 GCA_045106765.1 Saprospiraceae bacterium
ATTCATCTTTTAAGTAAATATATTCTTTTTCTAATACGACTTGTGTCGGTACTGTAGCTCTTCGAGGTAGTGCCTAGCATTCAAAAAGTCTTCAGCTTGCATTACAATCAGGATAGTTAAAAAAACGTAATCGAAATATGGTTTCCAGAATGTATATACTTCTTCTCTCAATTTTATAGTTCGGTGGGGATTCTTTCAAATACATAAATAGTTGATTCCCAAAATGCTTCGATCTTTTCAAATCTGATTTATTACACGAAGAATTTTTACTTCTGAAATTGTAAAGAAGATCAAAGAATACTTTTTGGATACATGCTTTTAAATTGGCAACAACTGCCAATGTGAAGTATTAGCGGACTGCTCTTTTTTTATCCTAAAATAGTGATACATAAAAAGGTATAAAACACTTTACCAAATAACTTCTATTGTTGATTTTCAAGATTTGAGTACTTTTTTTGCAATTTTCTAACTTATTTTAGTGAAATTCTTTAAAATACATAGTTTGCTGATTATCAATATTTTAGGTTGTATTTCTGTCTGTTTTTGACACATGGATGTCCGTTTTGCCACCATTCAAAAACAGAATGTCCGTTTCACCTACCAAGGATGTCCGTTTCACCAAGGTTCAATTATTCATATTTACATCGTAATCAGGAAAAGGGAATGGAATTATATTTTTCCTTCTTTTTAATATCAATACCCTTGTTGACAAACGAATATAATAATCGTTCATAACCCCAAAATGATGAAGGTTTGAATATAGTTGAAACCCTTTCCTTTTTACAAAAAAAACTAACACACGAACAAATTATAACCCCAGCTAACCTAAGTTTTTGGAAAATTTCAAAAGCTTAGTTTAACTCAGTTGTTGAAGCCACTCATCGTGAGAATGGTGGGTGGCTTTTTTTAGAAAAATTGATTAGTTGTCTATGAGAAAACAGAAGGGAAAATTATAGAAACTAATTTTTTAACTAAACAGATTTTAATTATGGTAAAAGGTAGAATTTTTATAACACACCTAAACTTTGCGACTTCATACGAGCTATTGAAAGACACCTTGGAATATGAAAATTATTTGTCAGTAGAGGACTGTAAAATAATTATAGATGAACAAGGAAACTCAAGAGGAGTTGCTATAGTGACTGTTTCACTTAGCTATCCTAGCGGTCATGAAAGATCAGAGCTTGCTCATGAGATACAGCATCTTGATGGACAGAAGATAGATGGCTCTGTTATACATGTAAGGGCTTTACATCTTGAAGATAATACTCGACATTTATGGGATTCTAATCACTATTCAACTGGTAGAAGTAGGTCAGATTATCGAGATTATAACCATTTCCGAGAGGAACATCATTCTCGATTTGGTAACCATTGGTAGTAGACTTTATGATTAAAGAATCTTCAAAAACCAACTGAAAGAATTCAAAATCTTTAGTTGGTTTTTGCTTAAACTTTTTAGTATAAAGTATCTATTTCTTTAAAAAAATTGTTTTGTGTTTTCGCGATTTTGTGGCAATGCTGAACATTAAATAAACCAATAAAAACATGACAGTCTCACAACAAATTAGTAATATCAATAATAATTATTACGATATTGATATTACAGTTACTGATGTTCCAAGTAAATTTTTTATAGTTGTTACTCATAATCAACTTTCTTCAGGTTCATCAACGAGGGAAATTAATATAGACATTATGCCTGCGGAGTGGGCTCCAGGAGGAACACGTTTTGCAAACTCTGGTATGTTCACAAGATCATCTAACGAAACTTCAGTTCATGTTACGGTGAAGAAGGACGGAACTACGATGGCAGAAACCACGACTAGTTACAGTTAACTTTTCTTAGAATATCTAACTCATTAAAAATTTTAACTCAGTTGTTGAAGCCACTCATTGTAATATGTAGGGATTCTAATAAAAATATGTTTACCTATACTTTGCTTGAGGAAGTAGCTTTTTAAAAACGCTGAAATTAAATACTTAAGCAGGTAATCAAATTTGTGTTAAGGATAAATTGATTGCTTGCTTGTTATTTGGCTTTCCATTGAGGTGATGGAAAGCCTTATTTTTTTATAACTTTTGCTAGTTTTTTTCCTATTAATAAAGAAAACGATGGGATGTTTTATAAATTGAGTTTTTATTTCTAACCTAAAAAAATAACCTCGAATGACAACAACTCCGCCTATTATTATTTCATCACCAGTTCGGCGATCAGGCACAACCCTTCTTCAACGGTTACTTACTTCTGCACCGAATACTTTAATTTATGGAGAAAGCTGTGCGAATGATTTCCAAATGTTTACTAATTTTTATTTGGCTAAACAACTACAACTTGCAGCGAGTAAAAATTGGAGAAATGAACAACTCGATTCAGTCTTGGAAGGAAATGTAAATGATTGGATTCCAGATTTGATGCCTAATATTGATGAATATTTGGAAGATATGAAAAAGAGTTTTCTTCAATTTTTTAATTCCTATCCTAATTTTGCGAAGCAAAAAAATCGGACTAATTGGGGAATGAAATTGCCTGAGTGGAATCCTACAAACTTAAAATTGATTGAACAATTTTTTCCCAATTTTAAAATTATTTATATCACTAGGAATTTGGAAGATTGTGTTCGCTCCGCTAAAAAAGTGGAAATGGTTAAAGGAATAAATGAAGTAAATCAATATTGCCAAATTTGGAAAATGCACAAAGATACAGCAACTCAACAAAATTTTAAGCCAGAAAATACCATGTATATTTCCTACGAATCTTTTGTAGAAAATCCTCAACCTATTTTAACTAACTTAGAAAAATTTACAGGCGCGAAAGGAATTGATGCGTCGGTGATGAATTTTAAATTTAATAAATTCAAAGAGACGACTGAGGAAAATGAAACGTTTGGAGAGTATGTTTCTCCGGCAGAATTGACAGATGAAGAATTAGAAATGGTGAAAAAATATTCTGCATAGAGATTGTCACCTCTTAAAAAGTTCTTTGTCTTTTTAACAAAGTAATGAGTACTTATCAGTATTTTTACTTTAAATATTTTTATCATTTAAAACTAAATAATGAAAAACATCAAAAACTTAATACCGTTTTTATTTTCCGTAATTATATTGTTACAATTTTCTTGTGGAGATGGAGCTGAAGCTCCAATCGATACTCCAAAAGAATATACTTCAGGTTTACTTTTGGAAAATATGGACAAGGCAATAAAACCTGGTGACGATTTCCAAATGTATGTCAATGGAAAATGGATCAAAGAAACTGAAATTCCAAGTGACAAATCTAGCTACGGAATTTTTGCATTATTAAATGACAAAGCTCAAGAAGATGTCAAAAAAATAATTGAATTTTCTGCTTCATCAGAAAATAATGATGGTTCTGACGAACAAAAAGTAGGAGGACTTTATGCTTCGTATATGAATATGGATGCACGTAACTCTAAAGGAAGTTCTCCGCTGCAACCTGAGTTTGAAAAAATTGAATCTATTGCTAATCATACTGATTTAGCTAAGTATTTTGCCTATGCTAACAAGTTAGGTTACGAGTCACCATTTGGAACATTTGTTTATTCTGATTTGAAAAATCCAGTAATGCATGCTTTGTATGCATGGCAAGGAGGCTTGGGATTACCTGACAGAGAGTACTACTTGAAGGATGATGACAAATCTGAAACGATTAGAACTGAATATGTGGTGCACATCGAAAAAATGTTGACGCTTGCAGGAATTAAAGAGGCTAAAAAAGCTGCGACAACGATCATGAATTTGGAAACAAAGATGGCAAAAGTGCATATGAAAAAAGAAGATACCAGAGATATGATGGCGTTATTTAATTTAGTGCCTTTAGACTCTTTGGATGAAATAATGCCAAATTTTGCTTGGAATGATTACTTGCAAGAAGCTGGTATTTCTGATCTGAAAAGTATCGTCGTTGCTCAATTAGATTATAGCAAAAACGTAGACGGAATTATTAAGAATACAGATATTGATACTTGGAAAACTTATTTCAAATGGTCTGTGGTTAATCATAATGCAGGTCGGTTGAGTGAGGATTTTGACAAACAAAATTTTGCATTTTATGGAACAACTATGCGTGGAACCAAAGAGCAACGACCTCAATGGAGGCGAGCTGTTGGAACTGTAAATGCTTATTTGGGAGAAGTGGTTGGAAAGGTTTATGTGAAAGAACATTTCCCACCTGTAGCCAAAGATCGAATGATGGAATTGGTGAATAATTTATTGAAAGCTTATGAAGCGAGTATCAAAGAATTAGATTGGATGGGCGAAGAAACAAAAGTACAAGCTTTAGATAAACTGAATAAATTTACGCCTAAAATCGGTTATCCTGATGAATGGAAAAAATATCCAGCTAAGATTGTTGCGGATGATTTATTTGGAAATATGAAGCGTTCTGATTTGGCGGAGTACGATCGTCAATTAGACAAATTAAAAAAGCCAGTTGACAAAAAAGAGTGGGGAATGAATCCACAGACGATCAATGCATATTACAATCCAAGTTTAAATGAAATTGTTTTTCCAGCAGCAATATTGCAACCGCCATTTTTTGATATGACTGCAGATGATGCCGTTAACTATGGGGCAATTGGAGGAGTGATTGGTCATGAAATTGGACATGGTTTTGACGATCAAGGAAGTACATTTGATGGAGATGGAGTGCTTCGAGATTGGTGGACAGATGCTGACCGAGAAGAATTTAAAAAACGAACCAATGCATTGGTAGAGCAATATAATGCCTTCAAAGTTTTTGATGATTTAAATGTAAATGGTCAATTTACTTTGGGAGAAAACATCGGAGATTTGGGTGGATTAAGTATAGCACTTAAAGCGTACGAAATGAGTTTGAATGGAAAAGAGGCTCCAATTATTAACGGTTTTACAGGACAACAACGAGTATTTATGGGGTGGGCGCAAGCTTGGAGAAGTAAGTCTAGAGAAGAAGCCATGAGAATTCAAGTAAATACAGATACTCATTCACCAGCGCTATTTAGAGTGAATGGAGTAGTTCGAAATATTCCAGCTTTTTATGAAGCATTTGATGTGAAAGAAGGAGATGCTTTATATTTAGCACCTGAGGAACGGGTGAAAATTTGGTAAAATATATTTTGTAAATGTATTAGCGCAAGCGTTATTAAAAGTCATCAACTGGATACGGTTGATGACTTTTTTAATTGAGTTCTATCAAATTAATAAAGAAATTAAACTAAGACTATCAATAAGAATTAGAAAAATTATATTTTAGAGAATCAATATAAAACCATTTTTAAAAAATAAAATAAACAAATATGCCTATTCCCAATCCTCCCATGTTCGAAGGTTTGATGCCAAAGCGAGATTCAATCGAAGCAGAAAGATTACATCGAAAACAACAACTCGCTGCTGCTTTTCGAGTGTTTGGAAAATTTGGTTTTTCCGAAGGAGTTGCCGGTCACATCACCGCTCGTGATCCTGAAAATCCACATAACTTTTGGGTAAATCCTTTTGGTGTATCATTTAATAAAATTAAAGTATCTGATTTGATTTTGGTAAATGAAGCTGGAGAAATAATCGAAGGAAAACATACGATGTTGAACAAAGCTGCTTTTGCGATTCACTCAAGAATCCATGCTGCCCGACCTGATGTGATTGCTGCTGCACATGCACATTCTATCTATGGAAAAACATGGTCTGCTTTGGGAAGAAAATTAGATCCAATTACGCAAGATGCTTGCGCATTTTATGAAGATCATGGATTGTATGATGATTATACTGGTGTAGTAAATGACTCAAGTGAAGGTGATAGAATAGGAGAGGCGTTGGGAGATATGAAAGCTTGTATTTTAAAAAACCATGGATTGTTAACTGTCGGAGGTAGTGTGGAAGAAGTAGCATGGTGGTTTATTAGTATGGAGCGGTGCTGTCAAGCTCAAATTTTAGCGGAATCTACGGGGAGTAAAGTTCATTCGGTAGATCATGAGACTGCTTTGAAAACTAGAAATGAAGAAGTAGGATTTCCAATTGCAGGTTGGTTTAGTTTTCAACCGATTTGGCAGGATATTGTTTCTGCATTTCCAGATTTAATGGAGTAATGAAAAATGTAAATGTATTGTTTTAAATGGAAATAGGAAACCCACAGTTAACTCAACTGTGGGTTTTTACTAACTAAAATCGGATTAAAAATTCTTTTCCAATCAATCCCACCAAGCTGGAGCAAAAGTCCTTGGCTAGCAGGTATATTTGGATTTATATTTCTGTCAGAAGTTGAAACTGGAATTCGTAATAGCAATTCTGTAAAACCAGTTACAGATAAAAATTGGAAAAATTCGATTCTTCGATAATTATGATAAGGTTCCATGTAATTAAACAAGGACGACCTACATTGACCTGAATTTCTCATCTTTAATTCAGCTTCAGATGGATAACATTGATTTATTTCAAAATATCAAAAGACACTTTGAACATATTTTTGTTCGGTAAGTTTTTACAAAATGCCAGAAAGGATTTTGTTGAAATTTTTGTTTGTAATGGTTTTGTAAAATGCCTGAAATGGCATTGATTAAAATTTCGTTCGGTAAGCTATTACAAAAGAACGTATGTTATTTTTATTTCGCTATGTTTAATGTAAAAAAAAAATGACGCTTAATTGTCATTTTAAATTTTTGAAAAAAAGGAAGGGAATTAGTGACTTTGGCTTCGGTAAATTTATTCTAAAAAACATATATTCATAAAGGGTAATTTCGTTTAGGTTTTTTTCAAGCTGCAACTTGTTACCAACTTAAATTAATCAACCCATTATTATTAAAAGTAAGATTAGCATCACTCGATTGGACATTGGTGATAGCTGGAGTTGACTGTCCATCCAATAAAAGAGTCAAATTATTTCTTCGCAAATCATTAGGAACATTAGCTAAGTTAAGTGTGATTACCAATTGATTATTTGAAATCGAGGTATTCAATATTTGCACATTTTGTTTGACAGCAAGATACTCATATACTTCTTGCATAGGAGCAAACCACACTCTATCAGATCCAAAGCGACCATAATTATTTTCGATATAGTTCATATAGTTTTTGAAATCATTCGCATCAACAGATACATAGGATTGGTTGGGATAACCTATCTTATGAGCATATTCACTAAACCAATATTTGTTACCGCTTTGACTAACGGCTGCAATATTATCAATGTCATTACCATATGGAGTAGCTTCTTGTTCTAGTGTATTTCGATGCAATCTGAATTGATATAAATTCATTTGATTCAAAATCTCTAGTCCGCCATTGCCAGGAAATAAATAATTCTGATCAGATACGGAAGTCATTCCATTAGCAAATGCAGGAACGGTATAACCTTCGTCATCGCCAGATGGCACAGCAAAATGAGTAGGTTTAAATCCTGTTTTAGATTCGATGATGGAAACATTATTCAAGACCTCTGCATCATAATCACAGCCATAGGCACAATGGTCAAAACTATGATTAAATAAATCCCAGCCTGCTTGCAATAAAGTATTCACTTGTGGCCAAGACATAAAATTCAATCCATTGGTCACATCAAAAGTGTGATTTCCCATGATCGAAAACCCAACTCGGAACTCTTGATTATTACCACATCCATCGGTATAAAAATGCCCAACATGTGTTTGCCCATCAGGAGTAGTACCGCCACTCAACATAGGGTACACCACATTAATATCATTTACATTTCCATCGTCTAAAGTTAAACTGTAGGCAAAATCTTTATTAAATCGGAATTTAGTAAATTCAATATTTGGCACATTAGAAATAGAATTGGCAAAAGTAACGGTGATGGTTATTTCTTGACCTGATGAATTTGTAGGTAATTGTTGAGAGGTATTTCGGTTGTTCCAAGCTAAACCTCGATCCCAAGAATCTACCACTCCATTCATATTAGCATCTGAATTAAAATATCCTTTGAAACTTCTTTGGTTCCAGGCGAGATCTCTATCTTGAGTATTGATAGAACCTGATCTATTCGTATCTGCGGCATACATTGCCCACGTTCCATTAATATTTTTGAGAGCGTTATTACCAAAAGCAATGGATGATGAGTTGGTGAAATTTACTGTCGTTGTGAAATTATTTAAAGAATAAAAATTATTGGTACCTATAGCTAAATGGTTACGATGTCGAACCACGATAAAATAATTTCCTGAAGGAGCATTAGAAAAATTTAAAACAGAAATTCCATCAGTATCCACAATGTTGCCATCTCTTTGAAGCAACGCAGAACGAGTAAACAAAACTTGATCTGGATTACTTCCGTTTCTTAGTTCTACAAAAACCCAATCTACGATAGCATTATTTCCTGTGGTGTTTAAAACAGAGTTAGGCATCGTTTCACCACCTCCGCCGTTGATATGGTTGAATTGAGAAAAACTAGAATAAGGTTCAATTAAAGGAATTAATCCATTGTTTCTCAGGTCATCAGACATTACTCCGTTTTGGTATGGTCCTTCCAAAAATACTTTGATAGAAACCTTGGCTCCAAATAAATGTAACTGACCAAGTAAGCAGATGATGAACAGAATATATTTTGTATTTAAAAAAGTCATGTGTTTGTTTTTAAGTCGTATTTCTTATCAAATGAATAGAGTTTATTCTAAATAAAATTTTATGTGGTGAAGGTCCAACGTCCAACATCAATCGAATAAACTATTCCTTACCGATCTGAGACCACAAATTGCTTAACAATTCTCTTGTGATTTTCCACTTTAACTGAAATCGTATAAATGCCAGGAACATATTTGCTAACATCTATACCTATCGGAAATAATGGAATGGAAGGACATTCTTGATTATACTGTAATTGTCCCAAGGAATTGTAAATCTCTATGTCTCCTTTTTTACCAGTAAAACTTTTTAGAGAAATATGAATTTTATCATTTGAAGGATTTGGGAAAACTACAATTTTACTAAAGTCAATTTTGAAAAATACGCTTCTAGTTGGACTATAAAAATAGGTGCCATCGTCTTTCCAAATTTTTAGTCGATAAAAATTTTCACCCGAAAAAGGAGAATCATGTACCCATTGATAACTCGTTATATTTACACTTTTACGAGCAGGTATTTTTTTCAAAAATTCAAATTCAGTTTCATTGATTGCATGTTCTAATTCATAATAATCAATTTCCGTTTCTTCTTGCATCACTAAATCCAGTTGGCTATTTCGGCTAATTTGAGTAGCTTGAAATTGTAATAAGTTGGAGTTATCTGAAGTTAGTGTTGTCGAAGTAATTGCAGCTTCACATCCAATTACTTCCAACTCTGCAATGACTAAATATCCACTTCCTTCCATTTGAATTCGTACATATCTTCCTTCCATATTTGGAGTGACAATACTTGGACTTCCTACTTGTCCTGGAATAAATTCACTAAAGTTAGCTTGAGCTTGAGCATTCGCTAAATTTCCTGAACTAAAAGGTACACTCGAAACCAAAACATGACAATTATTACTTCGGTCGCTACCGTCAGTACGATTAAAGAAATTTATTTTTTCGATAAAAACATCACTACCAAGGTCCACTTCCCACCAAGGTTGATTGGAAAAAGTGGTCGCAGACACGGAAGAGTTACTGGTAAAAAAAGTTCCATTTTGATTTCCGTCAACTGCCTTAGAAGCACTTCCTGTAATTCCATTTACTTGGATAGTACTCATTTGATTGGTAGGTTGGTTGAGTGCAAGATTGATTGGGAAATCACATCCTCCTGGCGGAGTATCGCAAATGTCTCCGATGCCATTTCCATCCGAATCTAACTGATTTGGATTAGGTTGGTTGGGACAATTATCTTGATTGTTACAAACGCCATCTCCATCCGAATCCCCACCTTGACTCGCACAAGGTCCAACAGTAGTTATTGAAATGGGTTGAGTGATATTACAAGAGGAAGGTGCATCAGTTATAATTCTAACAAAGTAATTACCAACAGCTAATCCAGAAATTATTTCTGTTTCATCGCAACTAGAATTTCCCCAAATATTACATTCATATACTGCAGGTCCCCAATTACTTGGGAAAATTTTCAGATTAGGTTGGTCAACTAATCCAGTAATTATTATATCACCATTAGTTATATTTATATCGACGTTGCATCCGCCTGCTGCATTACAATTTGGAGGTTGAGAATTGACGATAGCTGCTTGACTGAAAATATTTTGATCTTCATTGCAGGCGCATCTAGTCCAAACCGACATCGAATTATTTTGATTATAAGTTGGGATATTCGTCGACCAAGTCGATCCAGAATTTTGGGAATATTGCAAAGTTGAACCACTAGGGCAAGCTTGTACAGGAGGGAAGAAATTTCCTCCTGATGCAGTATTTTGTCCTGAGACACAAGTGCTGTTTTCTACGATGACACTTGGAGCAGCGATGCTGTTAAGGTTGCTAGGACAGTTACCTGGAGGACTTGGATCTACTCCGATCACAAATGCTTCTGATTGCAAGAATGGAGCAAAATTATCAAAAGTTAAGATACGAGTAGTTTGCCCACTACCTCCTATTTTCCATTTTAAATCAACTGGGCCAGAAACATATCCATCTATTTGAAATTGACCTAGTCGGTGGAGATTGGGTGAACTATTTATTCTAGCTACTGAAGTATTGATGGTAGATGAAGTAGGAGTAGGAGCTTTTAAATTTACGATTAATTCATTACCAGAAATTGCAAGTGGTATCGCAAAATTATTGTAATGAGTGTTAGTTAAATTAGTATTATTACCTCCAGGAATATTAGGTTGAAAAGTATTAGAATTGATCTTTGCAAAAGTTGGATTAGAGAAAGCGGAATTATTAAATGTCATCACAAAGTCCGCTTCACCAAGAAGTAAATTACCTGAACTTGAGTTTGTTGTGTTTAGGTAAATATTAAATTGGACAACCGATCCATTTATAGAAATATCTTGAAGTACAACATTAGTTTCTACTTGGGCGGTGACGTTAGTCGTAAATACCCAAAGTAAAAGTAGGGAGATAAATTTTATCAGTTTCATTTAATTACGTGTGATAGATTAAACAAGTTGGCCTTAAAAAAAAGATACTATCTCTGTTTTAAAGCAATAATTTGAGTTAATAATCAATTTTCGGTAAGAATGAAAAAGAAGTTTTTGGAAAGGGATAAATAGATTGTCAAGACGGGGGCGTCTTTAAGACAAAGTTAGCTTTATTTTTATCTTTTAAAGAATAAACTTAGAGCATGTTTAAAATTTAACTAAGAAGTTGTTTTAAAATGTCTGCTGAAACCGAGCGGAAAGGCTTGTGATTATTGGCGAATCTCTTTTTGAGTTTCAACCCCTTTGGGTTGGGACGAAAAAAAGCTGAAGTCCAATAACGACAATGCTTTTTGCGGAAGTCAGCTAGATATTTTAAAACAACTTCTAACTGAAAGTCAATGATTTGTAGTTCTTGCTAACGCTAACGCTAATTTCATTTGAGGTTTAGCGAACTAAATGAAAATTAAATTGGACGAAAGGTTCATAAAGCATTGATTTTCAGGATGGTAAAATTTTAAAGATGCTCTTAAGTCATTTTTAATCTAAAGAATTCCCCGATGCTTGCATCGGATGCAACAGCAGCAATGATATCTCATAAGTGAAAAAATCCCTCCACGACCAATTTTTTTTCACCATATAGGCACATAGAAAACATAGGTGAAATTCTATATTGATATTTATGAAACTGGTTTTTTGATTCTCCGACAGTTTGGCGGAGTAGTTCAATTTTGTCTGCTAGCTGATAGATAGGATCGCTATTTCTTTAAAATAAACTGATTGGCTAATTGCTCTAAATAAAATGCTCCATTTAATATTGCATCATCTACATTTTTTGCATTTTCTAAAATGGAAAAAATATGTTTTACATTTAAATCTGAAATATGTTTTTTAGACAATTCATTTTTTCCTACAAATAAAGAAAATGGTTTTTGATGTTTTTTGCAGAGGTTGGCAATTCCGTTGATTACTTTTCCTTGGAGCGATTGTTCATCCAATTTACCTTCACCGCTGATCACCCAATCCGAAGATTCAATGTGTTTTTCCAAGTGAGTTAATTGAGCGATAGTTTCAAATCCTTTTTCCAATTTTGCATTCAATAAGGCGACTAAGCCTGCACCGATTGCACCTGCTGCACCACCACCTAGAATTTTGCTGACATCGATATTAGAATGATTTTTTAAAACGATGCTAAAGTTTTTTAATCCTCGATCTAAAAGAAGAACTTGATTTTCATTCGCACCCTTTTGAGGTGCATAAACGAATGCTGCTCCTGAAGTTCCAAACATAGGATTTTTGACATCGCAAAGGAGGGTGACAGTAATTTTTTCAAAACTAAAAATAGGAGAGGAGTGGATAAATTTTACTTTGGATAAATTTTCACCGATAGGTTGGAGTTTGTTTTTTTGTTCATCTAAAAATTCAAAACCTAATTCAGTTGCAATGCCCATTCCAGCATCATTAGTTGCGCTTCCTCCGAGGAATAAATATATTTTTTTAAAACCTTTTTTAATTGCATCAGTCATTATTTTACCTGTACCAATGGTTGAAGTGAGCAATGGATTTTTTTCAGTTTTAGATAATAAAACTAAACCACTTGCGCTGGCGACTTCGATAAATGCGGCATCTGATGATACGAAATAATGGGTGGAAATTTTACGACCAATAGGGTCAACTGTTGTTACTTCAATTTTTTTTAATGGCAAATGGCTGGAAAGAATTACTAAAGATCCATCTCCGCCATCAGCCATTGGATGGTATTTAATATTTAAAGAAGAGTCGTTTTTTTTTAATCCGTTTCCAATTGCTTCGCAAACTTTTTGTGCCGACAACGAACCTTTAAATTTATCGGGGGCAATTAGGATTCTCATAAAATGGTGGAGTTGATTTTTTTTTAAGTAAAGATATAATTAAATAATTGTTGATCTTAGAAATAATCACACGAGTGAGTTATTGATGATTTTGGAAAATACGATTGCTCCAATTTGTGTTGAAAATGGTTGTAATAATTTATTTTATTCTAATCGAAAGTTTAAAATGAATCATGCATCAGACTCCTCACGGATTTAGGAGTAATTATTTGAGTCGGAAGGTTTAATACTCTGTTGTTGAGTATTAAACCTCCAACCTAATTTTAATTTTCCTATTCAGGTTTTGCCCAAAAAATATCCGGGTCATTTGTCTTGTAAGTTTTAAAAGTTACGTTCGATTCTTTTAAAAGATTTTTAGAAATCTTAGGATTTTGATTTAATCCATCCAGAGGGATCAATTCCACGTATTCTATTTTTTTTCCTTTCTTAAAAGTTTCAATATTATATTGACTTCGAAGCACACAACTAAAACGGTATAAATTTTTAGCCATGTACTCCAACAAATAGTATTCTTTTACAGTCGATTGTTTATTGTTCCAATTGGCGTCAGGATTTAGAATGACCATTTCATTATTAATTAATTTTTCTCTGACTTCACCTAGTCCCAGCAGCTCACCTTTCTCATCCATCACGTAGGCATCGTGAGTTGGATCCACCCAAATCCATTTTTGCAAATCATTGGAATAAACAGAATTGATGACGTGGCAATCTTGAAAAATAGAGTCCTTTGGCATACACGTTACGAAACGTGATTTGAAACCCATAGCTAAGTAACATTCATTTAAAACAATGGCTAGTCCTCGACAATTCAATCCTCTTTCACCAGTTTGACAAAGATTAATCATGCTCATTGCATTATTGACGGTTGGATTTATATGGTTACCATCATGCGGAACGAGGTCATGAATCCAATGTAGTAAGTTGAGAATTTGGGAAGTTTCATTTCCTGTACCTGCGATAGAATCTAAGTTAAATCCATTTCGGAGTGCTACTAAGTTTGGGTCAGAAGCATCTTGGTAAGTAAATTTGGGAATATCAATTTCTGTTTCTTTTTGATAATCTTTTGCCAGCTTAAGTTTTTCTAAATAAGGCGGTTCATATTTAATTTGAGTATAAGCAGAATCCTTTCCGTTGAGTAAAATAATGAAATCAAATACCAAATCAGGTTGCATTTTTACTGAGATAGAATCTACATCGGTGTAAAAGGTAACTGTTTTTCCTAGCTTGGTGGAAATGAAAACGTCAGGCTTATACATTGGCATGATGGTCCACGCTTTTTTTGTTAAAACATTATCTTCTTTGATGTCAACAGTCTTTGAGTTGGCATTGATGATAGGCAGATTTTGGGTAAAAGAAATTTGAGTTACTAAACTAAAGAGAGTAAATAATAAGAATGATTTTTTTTTCATCAGATGGTAATTTTTGATTTTCCTTTTTACCAAAAAAACATAGCTTCGCCTTTACCAAAAGAGAATGAACCCATTAGTTTTTCTAATAAAAAATGAAAATGTATTGTTATAAAAAAGTATTTTAAGCGATTAGTTTTATTTAGAAAATGCAATTAGCTTTTGGAGAGCTAATATTAAACAACTTTCGTTACAAAGTATTTAGTCCCAAATATCCAACTCGCATCGGTCACAATTAATATTAATTATACCAGTATTTTTATTTTCTCCGATTTTAAAATGAGCATCTTCCTTAGATCCTTTTTCTAGCATTTTTGCTTTGGGAGGTAATTTGTATTCAACTGATTTTGTATCAAAAATATTGACACCATAATTTCCAATTTCAGGAACGTTGATCGTTATCTTACTGTGCGTATTGTTTAGGTCTATAAGTTTAAAATTTTTGGATACTTCAGAAATAGAAATGTCTCCATTTTTGGCATTGAGGTGAAGAATTTCGTTGACTTTTAGGATTTTATAGTTAGAGAAAATGGAATTCTTTATTTCTAGATGATCTACTTCTCCAATTCGAAAATCATCATTTGCAGTATCAGAAATAACAATTTTCTTCGCCTCTCTGAAATTATAAATATTCATTGATGAATTATTATCCACCCATTGGATGACATCAAAAGATTTGAGTGGTAGCTTACGTAATTTTTTATCACCAATTCTTAGACTTTTGACTTTGTCAATTTTTAAATGAGAGTTAGTGGCACTTGCAATTACATTTTCAGCTTCCTCAAAAATGACGTTATAACAAAAGCGAAGATTGGAATTTAGGTTCTTAATTTTTTTTCCATAAACTTCTCCATATTGGATATCTAGGTCCAAGTCACCTTCTAAGTCATCAAGCCTAAGGGTGTGATTTAAAATACTCTTGACCTTTAGGTTAGCAGTTTTAGGAATATATAGAGTCGTTTTAATTGCCAAGTATTCTATTGGAAAATCGGTTCCATTTTCTAAGATAATCTTACAATTATCGCTACTAAATCTTCTATTATCCATAGTGAATTTATCTATATTCATATTAGCGTCGATCATTACATTTTGCTGTTGATCTTCTGAAAGACTAATTTTTAATTGCTCCAACAAGTCATTAACAACGCTAGTGTTTTCACTTTTTACTTCCACTTTAACCTCCTGCTTCACTACGTTTTTTTCCCAAGTATGAATTTTAAACTCTTTATGAATGTAAAGTCTTTCAACCATTGTCTTTCCATATACGATATAACCAAATTTCGTATTACTACTCCCCGATGAAAAGGAATCATTCAGGTCAATATCTAAGGAAGTAGGAACATTGGTCGCTACTGTAATTTTTTCACTCACCGCAATTTCTTTGACAAAAGTCTTTTCTGAATTTTGTCCCCAACTATTCATGGTGGAAATAAATAACAATGTACATACAAGGTTAAATTTCCAACTCCACTTTTTGACTATTGCTAGGAAATTTATTTTCATAATAATTTATTTTTTCGATCTCTTTTTGAATCTTATCCAATAATTCGATCTTAGATTTGTAGTAATTTAAAATTTGATTCCCGATAAATTCTTGATAACCATTTTCCTGAATATAGGTTAAATAATCATGATATTGTTCATCTAGAAATTCTAGTTGTTGAATCAGTATTTTAAAATCCTCTTGCCGAGAAGAAGGAATCATGGCTTTGGCAAGAGATGCTTTTTTACCATTGACTTGCTCTGGGAAATTATATTTTTCAAGATCATATTTTGATAATAAATCTTGTTCCAAATTACTGTCTGATCTAAAAAGTCCAAAGGTGGAAATAAATAATCCAAGAATAATTACGGCAGCAGCAGAAACTATTTTTAAATAAATGGTTTTTCGCTTTTCCTTAGTTCGTAAAATCTCATTTTCAATGGATAACCAAATTTGAGGATTCACTTCCGTAGGTTCCAATTGCTTTCGATTATCGCGAATGTATTTTTCAAAATTACTCATGATGTAAAACCATTTAATTTTTCTTTTAAAAGTTTTAGGGCATATCTGTATTGGCTTTTTGAAGTGGAAACTGAGATACTTAGCATTGCTGCAATTTCTTTATGCTTGTAATTTTCTAAAAGAAAAAGAGAAAAAACTTGCCGACTTCCTTCTGGTAATTCTTGAATGGCAGCTGTGATTTTTTCAAAAGAAATATCTTGATACCAATTATCGTCATTGTCATTTTCGTCCCAAACTTCAATTTCGGTCAAGTCTTGAAAACTAACTTTTTTTTTGAGGTTAGCTAAACTTTTATTGACGATAATTTGCTTTAGCCAACCACCATATTTTGTTTCACTTTTTAGTTGCGCAATTTTCTGAAATGACGTTAAAAATCCTTCTTGAATAATATCTTCTGCCTCTTGCCAATCGTTAGTGATTCGGAAACTTACAGCCAACATCTCTTTTGAAAAAAGATCATAAAGCGTTCGCATTGCGACAACATCATTGCGTTTGACTTGTTTTACCAAAGACAGAATATAGTTGAGTCTTTCCAATTAGATTTTTATTTTCTTGAGTACTGAGGCATAACTTATTATTTACTATATCTCAGTAATTACCTGTTTTATCTATAAGATAGAGTGATTTGGAAAAGGACGTAAAATAATTGATTTTTTTTTGGAAATTATTTTTTATAAATGACGAACGGTGGGTAAGTTCAATTGATATGATAGAATTTTCAATAACTTATTTGGAAGTTTTTATTTACAAAGTTTTTAAATATTCCACCAGCGCCCAACGATAATCCTCCGACAAGTCATCCGCAAAAGTATGCCCTTGATTTCCATAACCAGGAAGTGTCGTATCGTAAGTCATTTCCCCTTTTCCTCGATTTTTATTTTTGTATTTCCAACCTACTTTTTCCCAATCATATTTTCTAGAATCCTGTGATCGTTTCCATTTTTTAGGACGAGCACTACTTTTTAAAATGTGGTAAATAGTTGGAACAGAACCATTATGAAAATAAGGAGCAGTCGCCCAAATTCCATCCAAAGGTGGAGCAATATATCCAGGTTCAGGTTCGAACCAAGATCGAGGTTCGGATTGCGCAAACCAACTTTTATTGTACCAGTCCACAATTTTACTATCCGCTCCATAGCTAGCGTAAAGTGGGTCAGTACCAATTTTTGAAATCGAAATAACTTTGTTCGGGTATGTTTCAGGTTCATCATAAGTACCATGACAACCTTTGCATTTTTTTTGAAAAACTTGCTTGCCTTGTGCTGCTAATTTTAAATTAATTTTGCCAGGATACTTTGGCGGTTCAATCGAATTAATCCAAGCAGCAATATGAACAAATTTTTCTTGCGCTACTCTTGCAGCAGAGCTATCTTTGATCCCTAAGACAGAAGCTTGAAATAAAAGTTTAGTAAAATCACCTCGACCAACTGCCGTGTAGTACAATGCATTTTTCTTTTGCATATGCCAAAGCGCAGGAATATCGCTTGCCAAATTATACTCCCGAACATCATATTGTGACTTAGCAGTATAACTTAAATCTACAGGATCTCGATATCGCATGCAGGATTCTGCAATTCGTGCAGCAGGATTCACACCAGGGTTTTCCGTATGAATATAAGGTGCCATGAGTTTAAAGTAATTTCCAAAATCATCAAAGGCAGCTATAGTCGTCGAATCATTTTTATATTTTTTTCGCACTCGCCAATTCATCAATCTGGCAGGAATGGACAAGTTGGTTTGATTGTCATTGAGTGAATTTCCCAAACCTAAAATGACCTCCCCATTGACTTTTCCAGCATGGCAACTAAAGCAAGTTCCGTTCATCACTTCTACTCCTTGGACTGTTTCAAAAACAGCAAAACCATATTCAGAAGCGAGCCCTGATTTTCGAGTAAACTTCTCTCGATTTCGTTCTACTCGTTTTTTCATCAAGTCGTAAGGAATACCTGAACCTAGATATGCACCATGCGTCAAATAGTAAAAACCGCTGTCTGGATCACCGGTAAGATTTTGTGGATAAGGCGAAATGGTTTTCATTTTCCAATCAGAATTTTCCACGATAGGAGGTAGGTCATATTTTTTTTGGCAAGCAAAAAATAAAACAAGGGAAGATGTAAGAAGTAAATATTGCTTTTTCATAAAAAACTAAACAATGGATTTTGAATTAGGTTCTTTAATTTTTTGTAAGTTTATTCATTTCTAAAATTAACAAAAAATAAACTGATGATTGATAAATTTTTAACAGCTAAACATTGGCAAATATTTTTACTTGGCGTTGGAATTCCATTTGTTTTTCAATTCTTTTTTATGTTTTCTATTATAACTAGTTCCAATGAGCAAGGCGAATTGAACCCCGATATATTTTTTAGTTTTATGCAATTTTTCCCAATCATCATTGTGCTTTCTATGTTTGTTTTGTTCGGATGGTTTTGGTCGATAGCGATTGGTTTGTAAGATAAAGTTCCAGAGGGCGTAAAAATGAAAGTGGGAAAATTTAAAGTATTCTTTTTTATTCCATTGATCTATATTTCGTTGATTTCAGTTTTGATTTTTTCAATGATGGCAATGATCTTGGGAGTTTTTGCAAGTACATCAAGTATCTTTCTAATTCTTATTATTCACCTCTTTTCAATGTTTTGTATTTTTTATGTTTTGTATTTTGTAGCGAAAACATATAAGACGGTGGAGTTGCAAAGGGAAGTGAATTTCTCTGATTTTATTGGTGAATTTTTTATGCTTTGGTTTTTTCCGATTGGTGTTTGGTTTTTGCAACCGAAGATAAATAAAATGATGGAGGAGGAAGATGAGTTTTTGTAACTTTTAAGAAAGTAGTTTTTATGGAAAAATGATTGGTTTGATTTTTGAAAATAGTTAAGATTATCACGCCAATCTAAAAACTAACCTTTGAATTAGTAATCAATTTTTTCCAAAAAACTTTAAAAAAAAATCAATGAAAACTTTATTTACTTTTCTATTAATTCTTACTTTATTATTTCCATCCTTTGGAGTTAGTGATTATAAATCTAACGATGATCTATATGTTTGGGCAATTTCTGGATTAAATTTGCGTACTCAACCTGATGCGAAATCTAGCAAAATCATAAATATTCCTTATGGCGAAAAAGTGAAAATCATTGATACTCAAATCAATCAACATCATTTTAGTTATATGATGAGTCAAAGCAATAAATATGGCAATTCAGTTGCTTGGGAAATAGATGGATATTGGGTGCAGGTTAAATATGGGAATGAGGAAGGTTATGTTTTTGATGGTTATTTAGGGAAGTTTCCAACGATTACCACGAGTGCGGAGGAAATTCCATATTTAACGCTTGAGACATTTAAAGCCTATGGAAAGGAACATTGGGGAGGGCTTAAAAATGAGAAAAAAGAAACCATGTTAGATTTTGATGATAATGCTAGAGACCCTGATAAGGGACGCTCTTCAAGTTATTTTCTTACGTTTAAAAATGGCTCATCCTATAAAAATGTCGAAGAAAGTTTCTCAGGGTATGTTAGTATTTTTATTAAAGATATTAGTTTGGAGGAAGGCTACCTCTTTCTTAACGCATCGATAGGATTAGAGTATAAACAAAAAGTAAACAAAGAGAATGGAAGTTTAGGAGATGGAACTTATCTCTCTTCCATTAAAAAAGATCAAGTGAATTTTACTGGAAACGGTATGAATATTATGATAAAAAAAGTGGAAGGAGGAGTGATTATTCAATCTGGAGGAGGATGTTAAAGTTAAGTGAATAATAATTGTAACAATACATTTACAATGTATAAAAAAGCGATCAGTCTAGGAATGACTGATCGCTTTTTTATATTTTATTTTCCAGATAAAACTAAAGTCAAACCTAAAATCGCCAATACGCCAACTTTACTCCATTTCGTGATTTTCCAAAACTTCGCACTATTCACATATCTAGTCAGTTGACTTGCCAAAATCGAAATCAAACTAAAAATCACCAAAGCCTGAACCATAAAAATCAAACCAAGAATAATCATCTGAGCAGTTATATTAATTCCATCTTGACTGATAAATTGAGGAAGAAAAGCAATAAAAAATAAAGATACTTTTGGGTTTAAAACATTCATCAAAAAACCTTTTCTAATCAATGGAAATAACTGGAAGTTTTTTTCTTTTGATTTTTTCCCAAAAGTCACCTCCATTGGTTTTTCTTTAGTTGCCATAAATGCTAAGTAAAATAAATATGCAGCACCTAAATATTTTATGATGGAAAATGCCAATGCTGATTTTTGTACGATAATCGAAAGTCCTGTTGCAGCAGCTAAAGTATGAATCAAAACTCCTGTGCAAAGTCCAACGGAAATTGCGATTCCATTTTTTTGACCTTTGGTGATGCTTTCAGTCAATACAAAAATATTGTCTGGGCCAGGCATAAAGGTTAATAACACGGAAGCGAGTAAAAAGGAAAAGATAAGTTCAATTTGCATGGATAGATTTTTCTCAAAATTAATTAAAATATTCTGTCTGAAAAAGAAAGAATATCGCCATTTTTATGCTACCGATCTTTCTTAATTTTTGACTAAATTTACTCATCTAAAGTTTAAACTAAAAATAAGAAATATGATAAATGAAAACACAGAGCCATCATTAGATGGATCATTTTACTTTAATAGACCAAGTTTAGTTTTGAGGATAAAATCTATGTTGATTGATGTCATGGAGTAATTCTGTGCAAATGATAACTTATGAAAACTAGATAAAAATGAAAAGGCCTTTAATCTTTGATTGTAAAGGAATTTTTCTTCCTTTGCGCACTACCTTTGAGCAAGCTTCTTCGGTTCGAAATATGGGGGAAAGTATTTGGTGTGAAGTTCGACGAGAAGATAAAATTGGTCTTGGCGAAGGTTGCCCTCGAATATACGTCACCAACGAAACTGTCGAGAATTCGCTCGATTGGATCAAACAAAAACTCTCAATAATTCAAAATGAATGTCAATCACTTGATTCATTAAAATTTTGGATGAATGAAAATCGTGATGAAATTGATCAATATCCTGCTGCATTTTGTGCTATCGAAACGGCGCTGCTAGATTTATTTTCCAAAGAAAAAAATATTAGTGTTGAACAATTATTAGGTTTTGAAAAACCAGAAAGAGTTTATACTTACACAGGTGTTTTGAGTGATGGAGGAGAAGAAAAATTTATTGCACATGCTACTAGATTTTTGCAAACAGGATTCACAGATTTTAAAATAAAAGTTAATGGTAATTTGAAGATTGACCAAAATAAATTTGAACTGCTGTTTGATTTAGCTAAAAAAATAAATATTTCTAATCTTCGCATTCGGCTTGATGCTAATAATCTTTGGAAGGGAAAATTGGAAGAAGCGATTGCTTATTTAAAGCTTTTAGATTTTCCAATTTTGGGAATTGAGGAACCTGTTGCTCCCAAAAATTATCAAGCACTAAGCCAAATTTCCAATGAGTTAAATGTCCCAATTATTTTAGATGAAAGTCTTTGTTCACTCTTTGATTTTAAAAAATTAGATCAAGTTTCTGGAAAATTTATTGGCAACTTAAAAGTGTCAAGATTAGGTGGAATCATCCGTACACTCGAAATAATAAAGGCACTCAAAAAACGAAATCATCGAATTATAATCGGAGCACATGTTGGAGAAACTTCAATTTTAACTCGTGCAGGAATGTGTGCTGCTCAAGCAGCAGGTGAAAGTTTGGTTGCTCAAGAAGGAGGTTTTGGAGAAATACTTTTGGAGAAAGATATGGTGAAACCGAGTTTGAGTTTTGGAAATTTGGGACAAATTGATTTATCAAAATTTCAAAATACTTGGAATAAAGGTTGGGGTTTTTAGTTTTTTATAGGAAAAAAATAATAGTTTTTTATTGGGAAAATAACCTGTCAAATTTTTGATTATAAAAGGTTCTGTTGAAAGATGGTGCTTTTTTTTTGGGAAAAAATAAAAAAATGTATTTCGTATTGAGGTGGGTTTGGATTACTTTTGAGGTGCTTACCAAAAACTGCAAAATCTTTTTATTTCTTAATTTTTACAATAGTGTATTCCATCTGGAAAAGGAATCACTCCACTCAATAATTTTATTAAACAACCACCATGAAAAAAATATTTCTTTTGGCAATTGTTGCCATTTCGTTTTTTCCAAATCTTATCCAAAGTCAATGTGCTCCTTTTCACCCAGGCTACATTAATCTCGGTCAACTTAATGGGCACAACTATTATTTATCTATAGATAATGCGAAACCAACTGATGCTCAAGTTGCTGCTGAAGCCTTAGGTGGATATTTAGCGGTCATAGATAATGAAGAAGAGGATGATTATCTTTTAGATTTTATTGATGAATTGACCTATATCGGTTTGAATGATGCGACGACCGAAGGAATCTTTGAATGGTTTAACGGAGATGTAGTTGGCTATACGAATATTGATCCATGTGGTTTTTGTACGAGTAATTCAGCAGATCAAGATTATGTGGTGAAAGAACCTTGGGGAGCAGGTGGATGGAGTTTTTCTAATTTTTGGAATGCCCGTAAATATATTGTTGAGATTCCTTGTGGAACAAGTAATTCTGATTGTGCATTTTTTGCACAAGAATCAGTAGAGGGGCTTTCTAATTTGATTTTGGCGGATAAAATTAATGAAACGGCAGATGGTTACGAACTAATTTATGAACGATTTGGTATTGGAACTCGGATTGTGACGACCTGGGAAATCAATCAAATGGGGGAAACGGTTTCGGATACAAACGTGGAAATTCCATTTCCTACAGGAATGGATTTTGGACGATTTTCGACTTTGGATGATTACTTTTTTATGCACGATGTGGATGGATTAAACCCGCAATTAGTGAAAGTTGATTTTTCGGGAAATATCGTTTGGACAAAAACTTATACTGTCAATACGACTATACAAAATATAACTTATACCGCTTCAAGAGATGCTTGGGAAGATGCTGATGGAATTTTGATTACAGGTCATTCTGGAGATGGACCGAATGGTTTGCGACAGCCTTTTTTGATAAAAACTGATTTGGATGGTAATGAATTATGGCAGCAAAATTTACCAAATGAAAATGGTTTTTTGAGTCTAAATATATTGTCAAGGAGTAGTGATGGAGGATATTTTTTAAGACTAACTGCAAGTGGTTTTGATAAAATAATAAAAATTGATGCTGATGGAAATACAGATTGGACGTATACTTCACCAGTTGTAGATGAACGGACGATTATAGGTGAGTCTTCTGATGGAAGTGCATTTTATTACACAGACGGTGATGGTTATTTTACGGATGAATTACTTTTGATAAAAATTAATACGAATGATGGTTCATTGGCATGGGAACAAAACTTAGGAGATTATTTTTCATTGACGAATACTTCTCCTTTTGGATTTCGCATCAAGGGGGCAATCGCAGCGGATAATGGAGGTGTGATGTTTAATTTTACATTGTTTGGAGATGATAGTGATAATACTTTTCATAAGTATGGATTAGTGGATGCAAGTGGAAATTTGGTGTGGGGATATGAACTTCCAGCCGAAAGAGGAAATGCTCATTATGCTCGATTTGTGACTTCGGATGGAGGGTATTTATTTACAGGTGGGCGTGGGATTGACAAAAAATATGTTTGGAAATATGCAGCAAATGGATGGAATGCACCTATTTGTGAAGGAACTGGTGGGAATGAATTTCAATTTACTTATTGCCCTCCTAATATGCATTTCGTAACATTACCTGAGGATGATTATACTTTGACTATTGATACAGATACTTTGTTAGCTACTGCTACTACAAATTGTCCAGATGGAGGATTAACTATTACCCAAATTACTGGGCCAACTATTGAAGGAGATAGTATGGTATTTCCAGTAAATGTGGTGGATACATACATTGCGTATGAAATTACAGATGCTTGTGGAAATTCTGAGGTATGTGCATTTACGCTTAGGGTAACTCCAGAGCCTTCTCAATTAATCTGCCCAGATGATATAACGGTAACTGCTACGTCACCTACAGGCGCAGTTGTTTTTTATGATGATCCAACTCCAATATCATACTGTGGGGGAGAGCTTCATTCTCAAGATTTATTCAATAGCTTGCCAAGTGGTAGTGAATTTCCAATAGGAACATCTACGGTTGAGCGTGTTTATGATTTTAATGTAGGGCCTGCTGCATTTTGCTATATTCAGAAGAGCTGTACTTTTACGGTTACTGTTTTACCTGAAAATAATACTGATTGTCCAGATGAGATTAATGGTTTTACTGTTCTAGGAGAATTTGAAGGAAGTAAATATTATATTTCCAATGATGTATCCCGACCTGTGGATGCGCAAACCGTTGCAGAGTCAAATGGTGGATATTTAGCTTCTATTAGTTCGCAAGAAGAAAATGATTTTATCCAACAAAATATTTCAGACATGGTTTATATCGGTTTGAATGATTATGATTCGGAAGGAAACTTGGAATGGTTTAATGGAGAAGCATTTACTTTTGATAATGTTAATCCATGTGGTTTTTGTAATGAAAATTCTAACGAAATGGATTTTGTCATCATGGCACCATGGAATGGAGAATGGAGTTTTTCTAATTTTTATAATAATAGAAAATACATCATGGAAGTTCCTTGTGGCGGAAATGGAGGAGGAGATGAGTGTAGTTTCAATGTAACCTTTGATGTATCAAATAATGGAAATGTTTTTGGATTGAGTGAGTTTTCGGAAAAAAATGGTGGCTACCAGATGGCTAGTAATATAATTACAACTACTTCAGGTTTTGAAATGGTGAATTACTTGAGAGATAAAAATGATGGTTCGGAAGTTTCAATAGAGAGTCAGTCATTGATGGTTAATTCTGCTGCAACGGGTTTGGCCAATTATTGGGATAGAGAAAATGATGTTTTTTATGTCGCAGAAATTCAAGGTGGGACTTCGATTGAGTTGGCAAAATACGATGTGTCTGGAAATGAGATTTGGTCTGAAGATGTAAATATGTCAGGATTCGATTTATATAATCCGTTACGGTTAAAAGCATTTGACGATGGGATATTAATTGTGAGTAATAGTGGACCAAATGATTTTTTAGTTGCAGCAAAAACCGATTTGTTTGGAAATTTGATCTGGAAAAAAGCCATCAATGTAAGTGCTGGTTCAGGAACACTTGGAAGACCATATGGGCAAACTGATGATAGTGGTTACTATATTGACTATTATGATGGAGGACCGTTTGTCGCAAAAGTGGATGCTCAAGGTAATTTAGAGTGGACGGTGAATAATGGCACGAGTGATCCACCGTCGGAGAAGCGAACGATTATGGGAGTTAGTGGAGATGATAGTCGAATTTATTTTAGAAGGAATAGTTTTAATTCCTTCAAAGGATTTCTTTCCGTTTTTGATACCGACACAGGGGATTTAAGTTGGAGTTTTGCCGCAGGTGAATCTTTTGCAGGAGGAAGCAATGCTTATCGTTCACGGATTAGCAATGCGATTCCTGCTAATGATGGTGGGGTGGTCGTTTTTTACAGCTATCATTTAGGTTTTGCACCAACTACATTTATACATCTGCATGAGCGATTTGATGCGGATGGTAATTTGATCTGGTCGAGAGAAACACCTGAAGAAGTTTTAGATTTTATAAATGATAAAACTCTCGCTGCAGAAGATGGTGGATTTATTTTTGCCAAATCATTTTCACAAAATCCTGATTGGACTATTTTAAGTATGACATCTGAAGGATATTTTGAGCCAGACTGTGGCGGAGGAACAAGTGATGATTTACCTGATTTGACTATTTCTAATTTGACCAATATTCCTAACTCAGGAATGGCTGGAGATATCGTTTCCTTTAATTTTGATTTAAATAATGTAGGGATGATTACTGCAGCAGGAGACTACGATATCAAAATGTATATCTCTACTGATGAAGCTTTTAGTGTTGATGATTTACTAGTAGGAGAAGTGCCAACAGGTGATACTCCTGTGGGAACTATTGGAGATGTGCCAGGAGCCATCACAGTTCCAAATCTTACTGATGGAAATTATTTCTTAATTATTTTTGTTGATGCTTTGGAAGAAATTGAAGAGTCAGTCGAGATTAATAATACGCTGGTAACTGCTTTTAAAATCACTTCTGATGGAGGTAGTAGTTGTCCAACTTCGTTAGCTGGATATACTCTACTTGGTGAATTTGATGGTTCAGCTTATTTTCTTTCTGATGATGTATCTCGACCTGTGGATGCACAAGCCTTGGCAGAATCGAATGGTGGATATTTAACAACAATCAGTTCACAGGAAGAAAATGATTTTATTCAGCAAGGTATTTCTGAATTGGTTTATATCGGTTTGAATGACTATGATTCAGAAGGTAACTTGGAATGGTTTAATGGAGAAGCATTTACTTTTGATAATATTGATCCATGTGATTTTTGTAATGAAAATTCTGACGATCAGGACTTTGTCATCATGGCACCTTGGAATGGAAAATGGAGTTTTTCTAATTTTTGGAATCAAAGAAAATACATTGTTGAAATTCCTTGTAGTTCGACTTTAACTAATCCAAATTTTAATAATTCTTTGATTGCACAAGTTCCCAACCAAATGGATTTAGGAGAATTAATGATTGAGAGGATATATCCAAATCCTGCGATGAACTTTATTTATACCACTATTTCAAGTCCAATGGAACAGGAAGTAGAGCTGCAGATTTTTGATGCGAGAGGATTTTTGATGAAAAGTATAACAATACTTTTACAAGAAGGAGGAAATGTGAATCAAATTTCTATTTCAGATTTGTCTAATGGATTTTATTCGATTTTTATTCTGAATGGACAAGGAAAAAATGCTGCTAAAAGATTTGTAAAAGTTAGAGATTAGTATTTTTTAAAATAATTTGATTTTAAGAACGGAGTACCAATTCTAATTGGTACTCCGTTTTTTTATTTTATTTACTTAATCGATATAAATAGGTGAATGATGAAGGAGTGAAACTATTCTTAAGTTTTTTAATCTAAAGAATTTCCCGATGCTTGCATCGGGTGCAACAGGAGCAATGATATCTCATAAGTGAAAAATCCCTCCACGACCAATTTTTTTTTACCATATAGGCACATAGAAAACATAGGTGAAATTCTATATTGATATCTATGAAACTGGTTTTTTGATTTTCTGTCAGCTTGCTGCGGAGTAGTTCAATGATCTATTACTTGGATAGTTAATACTTATTTTTTTGTTTAACGAGTTGACTATCAGTAGATTATGTATGTTGTTTGTTTTTTTGTAAAAAAATAAATTGAAAGTGTGACTATTAGAATATCATGCTGTCTTAAGAGCGAACTCAACTGATAATACTTACCCAATCAGATACACATCACAAAAAAAAGTAATTATTGAAAAACTACTTCTACATTTATTTTTTATTCATAATACTTTTTTGAAATTCTATTTTCGCTTTTAGAAAAAATTAAATTAACACAAAATATTCATGATGTTCTCATTAATTTGGAATAACAAATTGTTATTTCGAGAACGTAAAAGTAATACTTGTTTTAGAGCAAGTTTAGTTTTCAATGAGCAAATTGAAAAACGGGTTGCTGATACAACTTTGTTGCATCTGTTGATTTTTTATTAATTCATCAGATGCATATTTTAAAAGACAAATAGGGTGTTGTTTTTATAAAGGTCAGAAAGAGATGAGAGACTTTCTGGCTGAAAAGAGTAGGTAAGTGAGTTAGAATATAGAGATGGAGTTATCTACTCCGGGCAACGGTTAAATTGGCATTTACTGTTGCCCACTTGTTTGAAAGGGTGTTGTTTTTAATATAGAGTCAAATAAGTTTTTGCTTTTTTGGCCATGATAGTAGACAATTTTAAAAGGCGATTTTTATTCCAAAAACTATTAAAATTTCTACTAAAGGCGGCTGCTATTTTTGCAGCTGCCTTGTTTTTTTTGTTGAATTAGTTATCGTTTTTTTCCTTTTCTTTCTTTTTCATTCCAGGCTGAACGATTTCAAAATCCTCATCTGTTTTCGCAATTCTAACCATTTTCTTTACATCTTCGAGCAATAGTTTTGCATCGAAAATAACTCCATCTTTGATTGTATATTTTACACCGCCCACTCTGACGACTTCGTTTTCTTCCGTCAATTTGATGGCGCCAGTTCCATAAAGTACTTTTAGATTTTGCAAAGGATTTTCTTCGACGATGACAAAGTCTGCCAATTTTCCAACTTCAACCGAACCAATTTTATCTCCCATTCCAAGTGCTTCTGCCCCATTTAATGTTGCTGAACGAATCACTTCCAACGGATGAAAACCTGCCTCCCGTAATAATTCCAGTTCTCTAACATAAGCAAATCCATACAACTGATAAATAAATCCAGAGTCAGAACCAGCGGTTACTCGACCACCTCGGTTTTTATATTCATTGATAAAAGTCATCCACAGTTCGTAATTTTTTTTCCAAGCGACTTCTTCTTCTGTTCCCCAAAAATGCCAATAGGAGCCATGAGAAATTTTACTTGGCATGTAAAATCGCCATAGTGAAGGCATCGTAAATTCTTCATGCCATTCCAATCGACGCGTTCGTTGTAAGTCTCGACTCGCTTCATATATGTTGAAAGTCGGATCAATTGTAAAATCCAATTCAATCAATTCATTCATCACATTATTCCAATGCTCAGAGTAGGGTGGGGCAGCTTGTGTCCACAATCGACCAGCTTCTTTGAATCGATGTTGTTCATTTTGATAATTATAGTCAAGCGGATAATGTTGGACAGTTCGGTCTGTAAAAAGTGCTTCTGGCAATCCATACCAATGTTCCATCGTGGTCAATCCAGCTCGAGCAGATTTTAAAACATTCCATCGAGCGACATCCATTTGTGCATGATGGCAAGCAGAACGTAATCCTATTTTTTTATTTTCATCCAATGCTGCTGCCATGATTTCAGGAGATGCACCGAAAAATTTAACTCCATCAGCACCTTTAGATTTATTTTCTCGAACCCATTTTCTTGCACCTTCAGCTGTACTAATCGGTTCTTCATTTCCCATTCCAAAAGCGGTGTATGCTAGAATTCTAGGAGCAGTAATTGAGTTAGTTTTACTTCTTTCTTTATGTTCCAAAACCCAATCCAAACCATTGCCTGCTGATGGATCTCGAATAGTTGTGATACCGTGCCCCATCCATAATTTAAAAACATATTCCGCATCGGCGCCTTGAGATTTTCCGCCAATATGTCCATGCATATCTATAAAGCCTGGAAGTAAATACATGCCTTCGCAGTCCAATTCTTTTCCTCCTTTTTTGAGTTGAGGACGTTTAGAGTTGTCAATTTCTACTCCTGGGTTTCCAACGACATTGATACTTTTGATAATATTATTTTCGACAACGATATCTATTGGTCCACGAGGAGGTGCGCCATTTCCATTGATCAAAGTGATGCCTCGAATGATGAGTTGCGTGTGCGGCCCGTCTCCCCGAAATCGATCAGGAGCTTTTTGAACTTGAGCAAAAATGGTTTGGTAAGAAAAAAATAAAAGTGCGAAGAAAAGGTATTGTTGATTTTTCATCATGATCGTTTTGTTTTGATAAATTTACAAGGATTATGATAAAAACGAGTAGCTGAGTTTAATTTTATTTATTGAGATAGTCTTTTTTAATTTTACTCAAAAGAATTCCCCGATGCTTGATAGGGGGCAACAGTAGCAATGATATCTCATAAGTGAAAGAATCCCTCCACACGACTGATTTTTTTTCATCACATAGGCACATAGAAAACATAGAATTTTACCTATGTTTTCTATGTTTTCTATGTGCTTATGTGGTGAAACCCTATTTTAAAACAATTTCATTAATTATTTTTTATTACCTCTTTGGTGATTAATAAATTATCGCCAACAATTTTAATAAAATACATTCCATTTGGAACATCTCCGATTTCTAAAGAATGAATATATTCATTTAATCCATCGACATTTACATTTTCTACCAAAACCATTTTTCCCATCAAATCATAAAGCTCTAATCGAACATTTCCAGAAATATTTTTCATTAAAATATTCACTTGTGATTGAGCTGGATTTGGAAAAATAGTCACCCCTTGGTTTTCCAAATCAATATTTTTATCAGCGACAGTAATTTGATTTTGGATAAAAAAGTCTTGATTAGTATGAATGAATCCATTTAAAATTGGACCAGGTTGTCCCGTTCCTTTCGTGTTTCCATCGACACTTCTGAAGACCGCTGCTAACCAATAAACTAAATCTCCATTTGTCAATCCATAATAATCTTTTGGTGTCAAAGTGATTTCCCAAAGTCCAGGACTGTTCGTCACTTCAGTCATTTCACCAACGCCATCATCTTGTCCCCAATTTCCAGTAACATTATTCCAAGCATTATTTTGAGGAGTTGTCGTTTCGATTAAACCAACACTACTGTGTATGTAAATTTTATCCGCATTGACTAATTCGCCATTTCCTTTTTTTGCATTGAAAGTAATTGTGATTTCATCATCAATCGTGTAGGAAGCAGGTTCAACTGTAATAAATGGTTGATCCGATTCTACACTATAAAAAATAACACCATCTCGAAAACCCATTCCTAGGTTTACATTGTCTGCATCTCTGAAATACATTCCAATTTTAAAAGGTTCATCATTTGGATCAAGTGAATAATAATCTGCTACTGTCAAAGTGATTTCCCAAATGTCAGGACTCACTTCCACCATTTCTCCAATGCCGTCATCAGCAAAAGTTCCCACTACATTTTCAAGGGTTGTACTTGCTGGGTCAGATAAAATTACGCCTGAGTGCATATATACTTTTTCGGCATCGACTAATCCAGCTGTTCCATTTGGAAATGCTTTTTTAGCATCGAAGGTAATTGTGATTTGATCATTTTTGGTAAATGGATCAGGTGAAATCGTAACTGGATTTTCATAAACGGCAACTACTCCTGGTAGACCATTTGATAATTTTTTATCTGTATAAATATGCCATTCGCCTGCTTTTAAATCAATCATTTCAGTAGTAATGGTTACATCGATGCTATCGCCTGAAAAGTAATCGTACCAAATTCCACTTGATGGGAAATTAGGAGTAATAGATTCATTATCCAAACCAAAATTTCCAATTACGACTAAATCAATTTGACCAGAATTATTGTAAACTAATCGTCGAGTCGTTCCACTTGTTTTGTGATTTGTTTGAGCAAAAGCTAAAGTATCTGCTCCAATCGTATTTCTTACATCTAAGATTCCTTGGTAACTATCATAAATATGTTGGCGCAAAGGATCTTCGTAATAACCCAATCCATCAGGTCCCCATGGCAAGGGCTTGTTGCCAGTTCGTCCATTAAAATCAATATCAATATCATAGCCTAGTTCATCAAATTGCCACAACATTTTTGGACCAGGATTTAGGAAGGTAAAGGCAGCTGCTAACTTCACTCGTTCAAACATCACCAACGGATTTTTAATATCGTAAGACCCATTGGAGAAACCTTCGGTCAAGCAATGCTCAGCAATTCGTCTTTCGTCATGACTATTGAAAAAAGTAACATGATCTTGAGAATTCATCCCACTAAAACTCCCCGTAATATTTCCAACGGTTGCAGGAACATAATCATAACTTTTATTTCTCCACATTTTCATTCCGTAATCTCCCAAAATAGCTTCTTCACTACCAGGTGCCCAATGTTCCAAAATGATGTAACACTCAGGATCAACATCCCAAATTTCGTCAGCCATTCTTTCCAAAATATCAATTCTTGATTGATCAAATCCATCGACACTTCCACCTGGAGCAGAATTGGTAAATCCTTTGGTAAAATCAAATCGGTAACCATCTACATGAAATTCTTCAATCCAAAATTTATTCAACCGATCCAAAAATTCAATGGTGTAAGATGATTCATGATCCCAATCATAACCCCATTGGTATTGTCCGACATGGTCTTGATTAAACCAAGGATTGTCTGAGGAAGGAGTTCCCACACTTTCATCAAAATACATTTTGACCATCGGGTTTTGCCCAAAAGCATGATTCATCACCACATCCATAATAACTGCTAAACCATGTTGGTGAGCTATTTCTATAAAATGTTTTAGGTCTTCTTTTGTACCATAATATTTGTCAGTAGCAAAATAATAAGCTGGATTATATCCCCAAGATTCATTTCCTTCAAATTCATTCCAAGGTAAAATTTCCAGCGCATCCACTCCCAAGTTAGCAATGTATGCCAACGAATCTTCTAAGTCTTCCCAAGAGTGTGTTCCAATAAAATCACGTACCAACAACTCATAAATAACCAAATGATTTACATTAGGTCGCTCCCAAGTATCTTCCGAAGGCGCCCAAGTGTAAGCAGCTTGTCCAGTTTCCAAAACCGAAGCAAAACCATAATCTGTTTTATCATAAAAAGGAATATTGGGAAAAGTCGCTGCATCAATCCATTGGTCATTCCAAGGGTCAGCAGTTTGCTCTGCATATGGATCACCCACCTTCACATCGTCTTCTATCCAATATTGAAAAACATAAGGTTGATTAGGTGTTAACCCAGATAGTTCCAACCAAAAGTATTGGCCATTGGGTGTTTTTTTCATCTGATAATTATCAAGTGGTACCCAATTATTGAAATCTCCAACAACAAAGACAAAGTCTTTATTAGGTGCTTCTAAAACTAAAGTTACTTTGCTCGCATCGGTTGCATCATAATTAATTCCAGCTTTAACATTGGCAGGTAAATCCTCCACAACAACTGGCTGCAAAATCGTAATCGCATAATCTTTCTCCGTTTCAAAATCAGAACCATTAATTGTAGCAGTAATTTTAATTTGAATCAATCCACTTGCTGATGGAACGTAGGTGTGATTAATAGATGTTCCAGAAGTTACACTTGCTTTTTCTTCAAAACCACTTCCTTCATCTATCCAAACTTTCATCGAAGAAACTTCATTGGAAGCCGATCCTGAAATTGAAATTGGTTGACCTGGCGATAAAAATTCACTATTGCCCGAAGGAGCAAGAAGAGTAACATAATCCCCTGAGTTTAGATTAAAATAAATATCTAAATTGGGTTCAACTGTTCCCCAACCATAATTCCCAGGAGCTAAGGTTGCTTTGGTATTTCCATCAGCACTTCTGAAAACGAGCGACAATCTAAAAATATCTTCGTTGGCAGGCACACCATAATAGTCTCGAATAGATGGCGTGAAATCAATTTGCCATTTGTCAGTCTCCCCTGCAACAGGAGTCATTTCTCCGATGCCATCATCATTTCCCCAATTACCAATTACATATTGCCAATTAGTACTTGTTGGGCCATCTATAATTGCGCCATGATGAAGGTAAACTTTGCTTGCTCCAATCAATTCACCATTTCCTTCCGTCGCATCAAAAATTAAAACAGCATTATCATCTGGCCCGGCATTGGAAGGTGAAAGAGTGACCATTTGAGCAGTCGAAAAAAAAGAAAGAAAGGAAAAGAGAATTAGTAAATAGGAATTTTTCATTGATTTGATTTTATATAGTTTTTAAAAAATAGGTGTTTTAAGAGAAACAGTTTTTTGGGAAAAAATCATTTTTGAGTAAAATCCAAATTTCATTTTTCGTTAGGTGAATTTCGTTTTTTTATTTGAATAAGCTTTTATTTATCCTATTACAAATCTATTACGTTTTTGTTTTTATATGGTTTGATTTAAGTGTTAACTGTTTGGTTTACAAAGAGTTAGGTGGGTGATTTGTCTTCAATTTGGCATATTACACCTCTTACAAATCTTCTAATTATCTTTCTTGATTTTAATCTTTCTTTCTTAATATTACATTATCAACTTATTTTTAATATCAATAATTAAAAAAGACCATTTCAATTTTTTAAATTACTTGAACTTGTTTTATAAAAAACAAAATTCGAAACTATATGAAATTTAAAATTTACCCTCCCCAAAAAGAAGTACTTCTTTTTTTAACCTTTCTGATACTAGGATTTTCTATCCAAGCACAACGAACTATCACAGGAGTATTGACCGATTCTGAAAATGGAGAAACTTTAATTGGAGCAAATATCTTGGTTCAAGGAACTGATATTGGAACTACTTCAGAAATTGATGGATCCTTTTCTATCGATGTTCCAGAAGGAGCTACTAATTTAGTTTTTAGCTACACAGGTTTTGCTACTCAAACCATCGCCATTGGCGTATCAAATATTATGAATGTTCAGATGAGTGCAGGTTCAATTTTGGATGAAGTGGTCGTCATCGGATATGGAACAACAAAAAAAGAAGATGCTACAGGTTCCATCCAAACGGTTGACCAAAAAGTATTTAATAAAGGTTCGATTACCTCTCCTCAAGAATTATTGGCTGGAAAAATTGCAGGCGTAAATATTACGACCAATAGTGGTGCACCTGGCGACGGAGCAGTCATTCGTATTCGTGGAGGTTCTTCTTTGAATGCTTCGAATGATCCTTTGATTGTAATTGATGGAGTTCCAATTGATAATGGAGGCGTTTCAGGTTCTCGAAATACATTGAACTTGATTAACCCAAATGACATTGAAACTTTTACTGTTTTAAAAGATGCTTCTGCAACTGCAATTTACGGAAGTCGAGCGTCGAATGGGGTAATTTTGATTACCACTAAAAAAGGGAAGTTAGGAAAAAAAGCTACAGTCAACTACTCTGGAAATATTTCTTCTAGTCAAATTATAAATACCGTTGATGTTTTTGATGCAGATGCTTATCGAAATTTGATTACTGAAAATTTTGGAGAAGGAAGTACAGAAGTGGCTTCTTTGGGGGCAGCTAATACAGATTGGCAAGATGAAATTTATGGACCAGCCTTTGGGCAAGATCATAGTTTGAGTGTGTCAGGTGGAATTGCAGATATACTTCCTTATCGAGCTTCTTTTGGTTATACAGATAAATCAGGTGTTTTAAAAAATGATAAATTTGAAAGAACAACTGCTGCCTTAAATCTATCTCCAGGATTTTTAGATAACACTTTACAAGTTAATTTTAACTTCAAAGGAATGTGGTCAGAAAACAGATTTGCAGATCGAGGAGCAATTGGTAGTGCACTTAGTTTTGATCCCACTCAACCAGTTTTTGATGACGCAAGTCCTTACGGAGGTTACTTTACTTATTTCGCAGATTCATTAAAAAATCCAAATCGACTTGCTCCAACTAACCCGTTGGCATTGTTGGACTTGAAAGAAGATATTGGAAAAGTGGCTCGATATGTAACGAATGTAAGTTTGGATTACAGACTTTGGTTTTTGCCAGATTTAAGAGCTAATTTAAATTTGGGATATGATTATTCCAAAGGAGAAGGAACAGTTAAAGTTCCTACAATTGCTTCTTTTGATTACAATCCAATTACAGGTGGAGGAAAAAATAATGAATACAATCAAACTAAAAAGAACGAGTTGTTGGAGTTCTACTTAAATTATGTAAAAGAATTTGGAAAAAGTAAATTGGACGTGATGGGTGGATATTCATGGCAACATTTCTTCGTAGAAAATTATTCGAAGAACTCAGATGTAGCAGGAACACCTGAAGAAACGGTGATCAAAATCGAACCTAGAGAATATTATTTATTATCTCTTTTTGGGCGATTGAATTATTCTTTGCAAAATAAATACTTGTTCACGTTTACTTTGCGACAAGATGGTTCTTCTCGTTTTGGAAAAGATAATAGATGGGGATTATTTCCAGCTGCAGCTTTTGCTTATAAAGCAATTGATGATAGAGATGGGAAAATTAATACGCTGAAATTCAGATTAGGATATGGGGTAACTGGTCAGCAAGATATTGGAGATAGTCATCAAGAGTTAGATTATTATGCTTATTTGCCAGTTTATACGCAAGGATTGGAAAGTGCTCAATATCAGTTTGGGAATACTTTTGTTCCCACTTTTCGACCGGAAGAATATGATGCAAATATTAAATGGGAAACGACGACGACTTATAATATAGGAGTAGATTTTGGTTTTTTAAAAGATCGGATTTATGGATCGGCGGAATTTTATATTCGAGAAACGGAAGATTTGTTGAATCGGATTCCAGTTCCAGCTGGAACGAATTTATCGAACTTTGTTACGACCAATGTGGGGAATTTAGAAAATCGAGGAGTTGAGTTATCTTTGAATTTTGTACCAATTCAAACCAAAGATATCTTATGGGAATTCGGAATGAACGCCACACGAAATAAAAATGAAATCACTAAATTAACGGCAACAGATGATCCAGATTATCAAGGCGTTTTGGTAGGAGGAATTTCAGGTGGGGTAGGGTCTAATATTCAGGTTCATTCAGTTGGGTTTCCTGCTTTTTCATTTTTTGTATATGAACAAGTGTATGCTGAAAATGGTTCTCCTATCGAAGGACTCTATGTAGATAGAAATGGCGATGGAGTAGTTTCTCCTGATGACCAATATCGATTTAAGCAAGCAGCTCCAGATTACTTTTTTGGTTTTACGACAAATGTTAGTTATAAGAAATTTAGTTTGTCGGCAGCAGCAAGAGGCAATGCTGGAAATTATGTTTATAATAATGTACAATCCAATAATGCATTTTATAATCGCTTATTTTTATCACCAAATGTTTTGTCTAATTCATTGACAGACATCAATGATATTCAATTTGAAAACCCAGAATATTTTAGTGATCACTTTGTACAAAATGCTTCTTTCTTTCGATTAGATCATATTACAGCGAGTTACCGATTTGACAATGTATACAAAGACAAAGGATCAATTACGCTTTCTGCGACTTTGCAAAATCCATTGATTATTACGCCATACACAGGAGTTGATCCAGAGCTTTCAAATGGAATTGATAATAATGTTTACCCAAGAACTCGAACGATTTTATTCGGAGTGAGTGCAAACTTTTAGCACGTAGTAGTCTGCTTTAACAGACCTATAAAACACACAATGGGATTTAATCTTATTACACCCGCAATGAAATTATTTTAGGTCTGCTAAAATAGACCACCACGTAGAAAAAAATATCAACTAAGATGAAAAATAAAATAATTACTAAATCAATATTTCTACTTGCTTCCTTAGCGATTATATTTACCTCTTGCTTCAATGATTTGGATACTGTCCCTCTAGATGAAAACCAAATTACCGCAGCTACCGCTTACGAAAATCCAGAAGCATACAAACAAGTCCTAGCAAAATTATATGCTGGATTATCTCTTTCAGGTCAAGAAGGCCCAGCAGGTCAAGCGGATATCGAAGGTATTGATGAAGGATTTGGGCAGTACTTGAGAGCATTGTGGTATCATCAAGAATTTCCAACTGACGAAGCAGTTGTAGGTTGGAATGACCAAACGATTAATAATTTCCATGAACAAGATTGGGATGCAAATGACAATTTTATTTTTGCATTTTATAGTCGAGTTTATTATCAAATTTCTGTTTGTAATGAATTTATGCGAGAGACGACTGATGAGAAATTAGATGAACGAGGAGTTGATTCAGATCTTCGTGGACAAATCAAAACCTTCCGAGCAGAAGCAAGATTTTTGAGAGCATTAAGTTACTGGCATGCGTTGGATCATTTCCGAAATGTTCCATTTGTAACAGAAGATGATATCGTGGGTAATTTTTTTCCAGAACAAATTCAAGCAGCAGATTTATATACTTGGATTGAGTCAGAGTTGTTGAGTATCGAAGCAGACTTAATGGCACCTCGAACAAATGAGTACGCAAGAGCAGATCAAGCAGCAGCATGGATGTTGTTGTCGAAACTATATTTAAATGCAGAAGTTTATGCAGGAAAAAATGCCTACTCAGATGCAGTTACTTACACACAAAAAGTAATCGATTCAGGTTATGATTTGGATGAAAATTATCAACACTTATTTTTAGCAGATAATTATCTATCGGACGAAATTATTTTTCCTATAGTTTTTGATGGACAATTTACTCGAACCTGGGGAGGGATGACTTTCGTCCTTCGAGCAGGAGTTGGCGGTAATATGATTTCTTCAGATTTTGGAGTAGAAAGTGGTTGGGGAGGAACTCGTGCGACGAGTGCATTGGTTGACAAATTTCCAGTTATAGCTGGAGGTGCAGGTGGATTAATCGTAGCACCTCAAACTGGGGAAACTTACCCTGAAATTTTTGTAGCGGGTTCTTATGTTGGATGGCAATTTGGCAATGCGAGCAAATTATCATCTCCTTTATCTGATGATGTGTACGAGGGTTATGTCTATTTTGAAAATGCCAATACACAAATCAAATTTACACCTAATGCTAATCTTACTGTTAACTATGGTGATACTGGTGCAGATGGCACATTGGACGAAGGAAACAGTAGTCCAAACATTGTGATTCCTGATGCAGGTGGATATAAAGTTACCGTTGATTTAGTTAATTTGACTTATTCATTTGAAAAAGCGGATTGGGGATTAATTGGTACAGCAACTTCTGGTGGCTTGACTACGGATGAAGATATGACTTACGATGAGATGGAAGGAGCTTGGACCATAACAACACTTTTACAACCAGGGAATATTAAGTTTAGAGCGAATGATGCTTGGGATATAAATTTTGGTGATGATGCTGGAGATGCTATATTGGAAGCTGATGGAGCTGATATTTCTATCGCCACAGCAGGAACGTATAAAATTTTATTGTACATCGACAAACCAGATTATACTTATTCCATCGAAACGAATACGGTGGATAGTCGAGCGATGTTCCATGTAGATGGGCAGAATCGAGTGATCGAAAAAATATCAGAATTTACCGAAGGTTATCCTCCGACTAAATTTAAAAATATCAATCGAGATGGTTCAAATGGATCAGATGTTCGATGGGTAGATATTGATTTTCCGATGTTTAGATTAGCTGATGCTTATTTGATGTATGCGGAAGCAGTACTTCGAGGAGGAGGAGGCGATATGGCAACTGCTGTAGATTACGTAAATTTGGTTCGCTTTAGAGCTTACGGAGAAGATGCTGGAAATATTACGATGGCTGATTTGGATTTATCATTTATTTTGGATGAGCGAGCGAGAGAGTTACATTGGGAATGTCATCGAAGAACTGATTTGGTTCGATTCGACCAGTTGACTACTAATGATTATATGTGGGATTTCAAAGGAGGAACAGCAACTGGATCAGCGGTGGATGCAAAGTTTAATTATTTCCCAATTCCATCAGCGGACATTGGAGCGAATCCGAATTTGGAGCAGAATGCTGGATATTAAGAGAATATCGATATTCGAAATTTAAGAAATAAATAAAATAATATTAAAAATATTTCATTTACGTTTTTCTTTTTTTCAAAAAAATAAAAGGTGAGTGTAGTTTAAAATTTTTTAAAAATGAAAAAAAATATTCTTTCGATTTTAGCGATAGTTGTACTTTTTACAGCTTGTAAAGAAAAAGAAAATGATCCTGTGATTAGATTAGGAGCCGTTCCAGTTTTGACTGCTCCGTCAGCAGGGACATTGTTTACATTAGACGAAACTATGGCTGATGAATTATTGGCAGGTGCTGCATGGACGGCTGCGGATTTTGGTTATGAAGCAGGTATTAATTACAGCTTTGAGATAGATGCTGCTGGGAATGATTTTGCGGAAGCGATCACGCTTGGGACAACGACTGAATTGGCGTTAGAGGAGTTGACACAAGGAAAATTAAATAATATTCTTTTGGCGAAAGGACTTCCATTTGGTTTTGAAAATGATTTGGAAATTCGAGTTTGTGCCAAAGTAAGTGACTTGGTGGATGAGTTATGTTCAGCACCAGTTGCGATCAAAGTTAATCCATATCAAGCAGATGTGATCTATCCTAAGTTAACTGTACCAGGAGATTATCAATTGCCCAATGCTTGGGATCCTGCGGATGAAAACTATGCCGTGTATTCTCGGAAAAGTGATGATGTGTATGAAGGCTACATTTATTTTAGTATTGATTCTGCCGTCTACAAATTTGCACAAGGATTAAGTTGGGATCTTAACTGGGGAGATATTGATCCAGTAGATGGTGCTCTAGATTTTGCAGGAGTAGGAAATGATATTCCGATTACAGAAGGATCAGGATTGTATCTTTTGACTTGCGACTTGAACTTATTAACTCATATGCAAACGAAAACTGATTGGGGAGTTTTGGGATCAGCGACGGCAGGAGGAACTTCTACTGATATTGATTTGGTATGGGATGAAACGAAATTAGCATTGACTGCTACTCTAGATTTAACGGAAGGAGCGATTAGGTTCAGAGCAAATGATTCTGATGATTTAAACTTCGGAGATAATTTTGCCAACGGCACTTTGGAGTATGATGGTGATGATATTGTGATTACAGAAGCAGGTAATTATACGATTGATTTATACTTGAATGTATCGGATTACATTTTTGAAATAACTAAGAACTAAGATATTTTTTTGTCGGACGGATTGATAACAATAATCTTATGTCAATCATCGACCAAATTATTATTATAACAATAAATTATACAATTTAAATCTAGTACCGAACTAGAACTTTTAATCACAAATCAAACTATAAGTATGATGAAAAATTTACTAACAATTACACTTTTATTTTTTGCAACACTTTCTTTTGGTCAATTTGACTCATTAGGAATTATTGGTTCTGCAACTGCCTTAGGTTGGGATGCACAAACTAATATGACAAATGATATGACTAATACAGATGTATGGACAATTAATATTGACCTAACAAACGGAGCTGCAAAGTTCCGTACGGATAACACTTGGGATACTAACTGGGGTAATACTGATTTCCCTTCAGGAGTAGCAACTTTGGGTGGAGTTGGAAATGATATTCAGGTTTATGGAGGAAACTTCGATGTGACTTTTAATACTTCAACTTTAGAATACAATTTTGATTTTCAAGATAGTATCTATGCTCAAGTTGGATTAATTGGAGAAGCTGGAATTGATTGGAATACAGATATATTTTTAACTCCTGTGCCAAATGCACCTTGGGCATTTAGAGATACTTTAGAATTAAATGCAGGAGAATGTAAGTTCCGAGCAGATGGCGTTTGGATGGATGAATGGGCAAACGGAGGAGATGGCTTAAGTGGTATTGCTGCAACTTCTGGTGGAAGTAACTTTACAATTCCTTCAGATGGTGAGTACCTAG
>JBGCFD010000021.1:0-62716 GCA_045106765.1 Saprospiraceae bacterium
CCTTTCCAAATTTCCTTAGGTTGCGGCCCTTATCATTTGACCTTCGAAGGTTACACTTTTATGAATCCAAATATCGTAAATACCAAAGCTACCTATGCGCCATATTTTTTACGATTCAATGATTTATATAATTCGCCTGACTCCTTGGAACATATTCAGCAAGATGAAAATTTGGAAGAATGGAACGAGCGATTTTGTAATTTATATCCAATAAAAGATATCCAATACGTCATTTACAAAGCAACGATAAATGACATGAAACAACTTCGAAATGCTTCTAATAATAAAAAAGCAAAACTGCCCAAGCGATTAAGAAATAATAACTTCGCTCATCATTTGCGTGATGAAAAATGTAGTGAAGTCATGGAGTATTTGATTTATGCTAAGCAATGTGAAAGACATGTCATGGTAGGTGAGGGGTGGAAAACTCCCAAAAGAGATGTGGTAGAAATGCAAAAAATGATCGAACGAGGCAAACGTGTTTTTATGAAAACGGAATCACATTATGTACGACTGAGATATGCTTATCAAATTATACGGTTGGCACATTATGCGAAAGCGTACGATGCAGTTTTGAAGTTGCATGATGAGTTGATGCCGAAGGTTCATGCCAATCCAAGTTTGTTAGATTATTGGATCATGGGGCATAAAGCGGGAGCATTGTTGAAGTTGGGAGATCGAGTGGAAGCAGCATATATGTATTCGCTGATTTTCGCAAACTGTTCGAGTAAACGACAATCTGCGTATCAAAGTTTTTCCATAAAAAATAATGAGGAATGGGATCAATTAGTATTGAAATGTAAGAGTGATGAAGAGCGGGCTATGTTGTACACGATACGAGCAAATCGTGATGATAGTCGAGTGATTTTTGAAATGGAAAAGATTTATGAATTTAATCCGAAGAGTGAAAATTTAGAATTATTGTTGGTCAAAGAAATCATCAAATTGGAAAAAGATTTTTTGGGAAAAGATTTTAATGATAATAAAAAACGCAACAAAACGTATTTTAAGATTCCTCGAAAAAATGCGGAAAAGTATTTAAAACGAACCCAAGAATTTGTGAGCAAATGTGTCAAAGAAAAGCAAGTAATTGATTTGGATTTATGGAGAATTGCAGAAGGGTATTTAACTTTTCTAGGAGGTAATTATGGAGAAGCAGATCAAATTTTTACAAGGCTGAAAAACTCCATTGGGAATGAAAATGAAGAGATGGTGAAGCAATTAGAAACAGCACAATTAGCTTTGAAAATTGCTCAGTATAATCCACCAATTACTCGTAAAGATGAAAATGAAATTGGAAATATTATTCGCAATAATCCTAACTATTGGGAGTATAAAGATTTTCCAGATTACATCAATGATAAGTTGGTAGACATGTATAATAAGTCTGGTGAAAAAGGAAAAGCATTTCGATTGCATCATACCTTGGATGCGTTGAAGATGAGTCCTGATATCGAAATGATTGAGGATTTATTGAGGATTTGTGATAAGGAAAACAAAAGTAATTTGGAAGAAGTTTTAGTGAAGAAGGATGGATTGTCAACGATTAAAAATGACTTGCTTTTATTGAAAGGAGTTATGTTTTTTAATGATGATAAAATCGAAGCAGCAGCTGAAACTTTTCGAAAAATTCCTCGAACGGTTCGAGATTTAGAACCAAAATTTAATCCATTTCATGAGCATATAATTGATTGTGTACATTGTCCGATTGCTGATACGACTACCTTTGACCGAGTAGGTGTGATCGAAGAATTATTAAAATTGGAATATCAAGGTCGAGCACATTTGGAGAGTGGTGCATTGTCTTTTTACAAATTGGGAAATGCATATTACAACATGACTTATTATGGTGATTCATGGCATGTGATTGACCTTTTTCGGAGTGGTGGAAACTGGGGCTATGTGAATAAAGATAATCGATATTTGGTGTATGGATCGGAGTTAGGAAATATCGAAAATAAGAGTATGAGACAAGCTCGAAAATATTATGAAACCGCTTTAGAGTTAGCTAAAAATAAAGAGTTGGCAGCACGTGCTTGTTTTATGTTGGCGAAATGTGATTTGAATGATTTTTACATAGATCCCGAAACTGAATATCATCCTTATGATGATTTGATTCCCGTTTTACCTGAAAAATATAATAGCTATTATTTGAAATTTAAAAATGAATTTTCCGATACTCAATTTTTTGAAGAGGCGGTGGAGGAGTGTTTATTTTTGAATGCGTATTGATGGGAATATCGAACAAGGAACAAGGAACAAGGATTTGAGAAGTTTGACGAAACTCCTCAAAGGGCGATACAAAAAGCTCTCATCAAACTTCTCAAATCCTTGTTCTGAAATCGTTATTCGATATTCAAAAACTCCTATGGGTTAAAGAAATCTTAAAATCAATTCTTTCCCCAACCAATCTCCATTTTAACCAGTCTTCACTAATATAACGACTAAAAATATAAAGCAAACTGAAACTGAACCTAATTAAAATCTACAGCCTATGAAAAATTTAAAAATAATAATTGTTTTGCTCGCTAGTCTCACAGCAGTTGGAAGTTGTTCCAAAGAAGATGATTTTAATCAAGATCTTGATGTGAAACTGGAAGAAATTTTTGAACTAGCAATAGAAGAGTTGGCAACGATTCCAGAGAGAAGTCTGAGTGTGAAAGCGATCAACGTTTTGGAAGATTCACGTTGTCCTGAGTTGGCATATTGTAATTGGGCAGGACAAATAAAATTAGAAATTGAAATTACAGATAATCAAGTTACTTCCACAAAAGAAATAATCTTTCAAGAAGGAAAAGAATTACCATTTGAATTTGGTGATTATATCTTTTCAATAATTGAAGCAACACCTGATACTCAAATTGATGAAGTGATTGAATTAAATGATTACACGTTCACTTTTTTGATTGAAAAAAAATAAACTGACAGCAGCTATTTAACTAAAACTATCTACAACATCCGAGTTAATTTATATCCTTTGCCGAATTATTTTGGCAAAGGATTTTTTAAAGGGAATTGAATCTTTCTATTTATTCTGTAACTGTAAGATCTCCAGAATACCTTTCCTTTAATCCATCTTTAAAAAGAATTTCTGCAGAAAAAATATAAACACCAGTATTGACATTTTTTCCTTTAAAAAATCCATTCCAACCAATCAAATCATTATTGGGCTGGAAGTTTTTATTGGAAAAAACAAGATCTCCCCAACGGTTAAATATTTGAAAATTCACCACTTCTTCCACATCAATTCCGCCATAAATTGTAAAGAAATCATTATATCCATCACCATTGGGAGAGAAAGCATTTGGGATAAAAACGTTTCGAGTTTTGTCAACAAATATAGTAATGGAATCAATTGTAGCACAGTCATTTTCATCTCTGGCGATCAATGCATAAGTAGTAGTTTCGAAAGGACTAAGATTTGGGTTGAGGCAATCTGTGGTGCAATTTAATCCTTCTGTTTCCAACCAAACAAAAGATTCGATGGGTAAATTTGATTGTACTTGCACGTCGTGAGAGCCGCCTAATTTAATCATAACATCTTCTCCTAAATCAATTTGTACAGCCAACGGATCAACTAATACAGCATCCAAAGTTGTTTCACATTGATAGCTGTCGATGATATTGATAGCATAGCTTCCTTCCGATAAATTTTCGATAACTGGGTTCGTTTGAAACGGTTCTCCATTGATAGAAAAAGTGTAAATTCCAGAACCATTTTGAATATTGGAAATAATAATAGAACCATTATTTTCTCCAGGACATCCAGGAGAAGTAATTTCCAAATCTGCCGTAATTCCCAAATCAGGTGCTATTTCCAAAAATGTAATTACATTGCTATCACAACCATTACTTGCCACAAGACTATCAACATACATTCCAGTTGAATTATAAATCGAGTTGCCAACTTGTAATTCCAAGCCTTGGCAAAGAGTGTCATATTGGATAAATTCATCAGGTGATTCTAACATCTCTACCTCATTAGAAATAACTCGGCATTTAGAATTTCCAATTGTCCCAATCGAATTGGCGACCAAAGTTCGATACAAATCTCCACCAACTGGATTATTGACAAAAAGGGAGTTAACATTTTCTCCAACCAAATCATTCCAAGTCATTCCATTGTCAGTACTGATTTGCCATTGGAAATATGGATTAGGATATTGGGTTCCAAAAACTGCAGCATTAATTGTGGCAGGTTGACCAGAACAAAAGAAAGGACTTGCAGCACTTGCATTAATCTCAGGACCACAGGCTCGAAATTCAATATTGTCAATTGCCAAATCATTTCCTAAACCGCCTGGCGCATTATTTCGAATAGATAAAGTCAAAGAGGTAGTTCCTGGATCAGAAGTAAATGTGAACCCATAATTGTTCCATTGTGCATTATTTGGTACTAATCCAGTAGAGTATTGAACAACACCATCAATTAAAAAATCGAGGTTTGGTTTGATCTCATTACTATTGAGATTCAATAGACTAATAACATCTGCTGAAAATTGATAAAATGTATTTTCACAAAGGTTATCAACCGTTTTTGTATAAAAAATACCTGGGTCGAAACTCGCATTAATCACCATCATATAACCCTCTGGATCAGAACTATTGTCTCCAATATTCACCCAAGAAGAAGCCGCAAAACTTCCCCAAGTTGAAGTATTATTAGTAATGGTGTAAAATCCATCGTTAGGAGGAGGAGAAGCTGCGTAGTTATAACTTGGAGCATAGCCATTCACATCATTGGGCAAAACGTTGGCAGCTCCTGAACCAAAATCACCATCGGTAAAAATATTTTCTCCCAAAGTTCCATTGCAAAAATCATCAGGACTAACTGTTGAAAAGGAGGTCTCTTCAAGATTTAGATTTTTGTAAATGTCTTGTTGGGAAAAAAGAAAAGATTTACCAAAAGATAGCAACAGCAAGCAGCTGTTAAGGAGCAAAAGAGTTCGTGTAATCACTTTTTAAAAAATTTGAATTTGATTTCAGGTTAATCAAATGCAAAATAAGGAAAAGATTTGGAATTGAATATCGTTTATGTGTTAAAGTGTCGGTTTAAATTTCTCAAAAAAAAATCCTACTTTTCAGTTCAAATAAAACAACAAAATTATGTTTTTTCCAATCGGTGATGATCAAGTTAAAGGAGGGCATTTTCCATTATTTGCCTATGGGTTTATTGCTTTAAATGTGATCGCTTATATTTTGCAGATGCAAGATCCCAATTTGTTGATTTGTGAGTATGGTTCGATTCCTTCGGATATTTTGGATGGTCGGAATTATTTCACGCTATTGACTAGTATGTTTATGCATGGAAGTCTTATGCACATTCTTGGCAATATGCTTTTTCTTTGGGTTTTTGCAGATAATATTGAGGCGACTGTGGGGAGTTTTAAATTTGTCATTTTCTATATTTTAGGAGGAATTGCAGCGTCAGTTGCTCATATTTATTTGGGGGCAGGAACAGAACAATTAGGTTGTTGTTATCCTTGCGGAAATGCTCAAGGAATAAAATGTGCAGGTAATATGGTCAATATGTGTTCTGGTTCAATTCCAACCGTTGGAGCAAGTGGAGCCATCTCAGCAGTATTGGGAGCTTACTTAGTGATGTTTCCAAAGTCACAAGTGAAAGTATTGGTTTTAGTTTTTTTCAGATCATTTAAGTTATCAGCTTTTATCTTTTTAGGCATGTGGATTGGGATGCAAGTTTTTAGTGGTTTTTCAGAAATGGGACAAGCAGCACAAGGAGGCACAGCTTGGTGGGCGCATATTGGAGGTTTTGTTTTTGGAGTGGCTGCTGGATTTTTATTTAAGGAAAAAGGAAATATTTTTTTCAAAAATGATCCTAATGCTCCAGCACCGAAAACATTTGACAAGGATGATTTAGTCTAGAAAAATAAAACAACTAAATAGAGTTTATTCTAAATAGAATTGTATGAGGGACCGTAAAATGTCTAACGTTCAACGTCAAACGAAAAAACTCTAATAAGCATTTACTTTTTTCAAAAAATACACACATTTTATAAATTTACTTTTTTAACAAAAAATAAAACATTATGGTAAACAGAGGTTGGTTGTATGGTTTGATCGTTTTTTTAGCTCAGACTTGCAATCCATATTACAGCGCTAACGATACTCGAAATCAATATGAGGAAGAGATCGTTTTTGAAGATCAATCGATAGAAGAAAATGAGGTTATCGAAATTCCGATGGATGCATTTGAGATTGACGAGGCTATTGAAGTCGAACCACCCAGAACTCAAATAAGAGAGATGGAACCACCACCACCTCCTCCGGTTCCAAGAAGACCTGCACCAGAAGAAGAAATATTTAAAGTAGTCGAAGACATGCCTAGGTTCCCAGGATGTGAACAAAAAGTAATTGGAAAATCAGAATTGAAAGAATGTTCACAAAAAGAGATGATTCAATTTGTCAGAGAAAATATCAAGTATCCTGCGACTGCCAAAGAGAATGGTATTGAAGGTACAGTCGTACTTCAATTTGTGGTAGATAGAAGTGGAGAAATTAAAAATGTTCAAATCCTCCGAGATATTGGAGCAGGCTGTGGAAAAGAAGCACTTCGAGTAGTTAATACGATGCCTAAGTGGATTCCAGGAAAGCAAAGAGGTAGGCCTGTAAATGTTCAATATACTTTACCTGTTGGGTTTAAATTACCGAAGGAGACTGCTCTTGATGAAGAGCCAATGTCATTACCAGTAAAGCCAGAGTCAGAAAAAGTATTTAAAGTTGTAGATCAAATGCCTCGTTTTCCAGGCTGTGAAGGAAAAGGATTACCTTATAGTGAATGGAAAGAATGTTCAGAAAAAAAGATGCTGAAATTTGTTTATGGGAATATAAAATATCCAAAAATTGCCCAAGAAAATGGAATCGAAGGAAGAGTAATTTTGAGTTATATTGTTAATAAAGATGGTACTATCTCAGATGTAGAAGTGATTCGTGATCCTGGTGGAGGATGTGGTGAAGAAGCAATGCGAGTAATTAAAACGATGCCAAAATGGATTCCAGGGAAAAGTAAAGGGGAAGTGGTTAAAGTGAAATATATCTTTCCAGTTGTATTTAAATTAAATAAAAAAGATAAAAAGCGAAAACGAAAGCGGGGCAATTAAATTTAACGCTAGAACCTTACAAAAGCCGAATTTGCTTGATTGCAAATTCGGCTTTTGTTTTTTTTTGGAAAATACTAACTCAACTCTTCCTCAATTTTTACAATCACTTCCTTCGTACTATCGTAGGTTTCTTGCATTGCAGCTGAATTATCCATGCCTGCAAAAAGTGCCATTTCACAAGTTTTGATAATTTTGATAAAACTATCAATATGATTTTGAGAAACATTTAGCGATTGCAATTTGTCTTGAATATTTGCTTTAGATAATTCAGCTATGGGGATTTTTAATTTATCGCAAACATATCCAAAAGAAGCCCTGGAAACTTCATCATAAAATCCTTTTGAGTTTTGGTTGTTCATGAACTGTTCTGCTTGTGCTAATTTTTGTACCGCTACTTTTTGCGCTCGTTGCATTTTTAATAATTCAAAATCAATTGATCCTTCTCGAATTAATTTTTGTCGATAAACTAATGCGCCTCCTAAAAATAAAAAAGGCAACAAGATCAAAATCCAAAAGAGTGGCGATCCAAAAAAGAATTCTCCTTTTTTAGAAAAGGTCGTTTCAGTTTTTATAGGAAGTAATTCAGCTTTGTCCTTTCCTGTTTCTGCGATGTTAGAAGTTGGTTTTTTTCTACCTTTTTTGACATTTACATCAAGAGGATTTACGCCAAGTGTTACAAAATCTAAACTATCTGTATCGTAATAAGTAAAGCGAGGTTGAACAGAAAAGTTGCCAGGTTTTAAAGGCAAAGCTTGGTATTCTAAAATTTTTCGCCCATAAATTTCTCCTCCTTTTTCAAAGGTGGTTTCTTCCAAAATTCTAGGCTCGTACACTTCAAAATTTTCACCTAAATCCATAGTTGGAGAAATAATTCTTTTCAAATCACCATTCCCTTCAATCGACATGGTGATAACCATAGCATCGTCTGTTGAAAGATTTCGATTATTGACAGAGGCTTTCATCGCATAAGTTCCTACTGCTCCGCTAAAATTTGGAGGAATGCTGTCGGGAGGAAATGGGATGACATTTATATTGAGCGAATCAACTTGATAAGGAATATATTTCACTTCGTTAAAAAAGAAACTTCTGCGTTTGCTAGGTTCTGATTTTCCCAGTCGAATATTCATAGGGTCGATCGTCAACAGACCTGCTTGCTGAGGAAATAAAGCGACTCGTTTGAATACTTTGGTCGCATACATTTCGCCATTAATTTCTTCCTGCATAGTTCGATAACTGAACCGTCGAACGTCTTGAGCAAAAAAACCATTGTACTCGGGATCTTCGCCCATATCGTAACTTTCGATATTTACTTTGGTGTATAATTTATAATCGACCGTAATTTGTTGGCCTATTCGAGCGATTTTAGTACTCGGTTCTACTCGTACAAAAAACTCCTCCCCAGCATCAACCGTTCCCGCAGGAAGGTCTTTCTTTTTGATTACTTCTATAGAAATAGGTTTGGTTTTTAATATTTTGCCATTGACTTTTGCAGAGGCTGAACCAATTGTATAGTTACCCGGTTTTTTTGCTTTTACATTATAAACGATGGAGTAGGAGGTCGTTCCTTTTCCATTGATAATGGTAGAAGATTGCCGTTGTGAAGGATTTCCAACTTGATTAAATCCTCGCCAAGTTGGAGGTGTAAATTGTGTCCAACTGCCATTGGTCAGCGTAAAAGTAACGGAGAAATATTGTTCTTCGACAATCCTTTTGGCATCAGCTTCCGCAGTAAAACTGATTTGACTTTGAGTAGAGTTAATGAATGAGAAAAGAAAGACGAGCAGAAAAAAGAAATGTTTAGATGTTCTTTTTCTAAAATTTAGCACAGAGATGAAATCCGTTTTTTGAAATGTAAATGTACTGTTATAGAAAAAAATATTCATAATTATGTTTTGGAAAATAGTGCTGAAAATTATACGATTAGGTATCGGATTCCTTCGAGGAATCCGATACCTTTTTTATCAAGAAAAAATAAATTTATATTTTGTACACCTTTCCTTTTGTCTTTGATTTCTTTTTGCCATTCTTATCTTTCTCTTTTTTCTCTCCATCTTGTTTTGGCATTTCTAATCTTGGCATTTCACGAAGTTGGAAAAAATCATCCATTGGGAAATTAAAAAAATCGTCTGATGGAAAATTAAACATATCCATTTGAGGAGACGATTTCTGTTGAGGCTTTTCGATAATACCATCTGGATTTTCCAAAACTAAAATTTCAATTGGTTGCGTTTCCAAGGTCATTCCATCAGCCTCGATAAATGCAGGTTCCAAATAAAAATTACCAATCGTCTTTGGTTGTAAATAATAGGTGTAAGAGATACTTTGCGTCGTCTCTCCATTCATCATACTGAAACTACTCGACTGATTTGGTCCACCAATGATGTCAAAATTTTTAAAATTTGGTGCTTCAAATTTTTGTCCTTTTGCATTTTTTAAGGTAAATTTTACTTCAATGTAATTGCCCAGAAGTACCTCAGTATTACTTACCTCGATAGAAAACTGAGGTTCTGTTTCGATGTTCTCCGCACTTACCTGAAAAGTAAGGAGCATTAAAAAACAACTTAAGTTGACTAACTTTTTCATTTTTTATTTATTTAAAATATTCAAATAATTCATTATAATAATCACCAATCCTTCTTCGGTTTTTTTCCATTTCCTTTTGCCTTTCTCATTTTCTCTTGCACTTTCTTCTCTTCATCATCCATGATCTTCAAAAGTTCTAATGCTTCCTCTTTATTCAAATCTTTAGGTTGCTCTTGTGACTGCTGTTCTTCTTTTTTTTCTTCCTGCTGTTGTTGTTGTTGTTCTTGTTGCTGCTGTTGCTCTTGCTGTTCTTCTTGTTTTTGTTTTTCCTGCTCTTCTTGTTGTTGATCTTGTTGCTGTTGTTGCTGCTGTTGTTCTTGCTGTTTTTGCATTTGAATCAATCGTTGAGTAAGTGCCAAATTTTTCTTAGTATCGACATCCTTTGGATTAAGTCGTAAAGATTTCTTATAGGCCTCTACACTTTTTTCCAAACCTTTTCCTTCTTCCGCTTGTGCTTTTTTGAAAAGTGAATTGCCTAAATTATAATATGCATCTGCTTTGGTCTGTTCGTCTTTGGCTAATTCGGCAGCAGAGGAAAAATGTTGGATAGCTTCATCAAAACCTTCATTTTTATAAGTTGCATTTCCTAAGTTGAATTTTCCTTTAATGTTGGAAGGATCTTTTGCCAAAGCTTTGTAGTAATCTTCAGCGGCTTTGGAAAAATTATCTTCTTTGTAGGCTTTGTTTCCTTCCCGCAAAAGTTTATGAGCCGTTTGGGAAAACGACCATTGCGAAATAAAACTTAAGATTAAAACAAATATGATTTTTTTCATAGATTAAAAATAGTAAAAATGATGTAAAAAAAGACAAATACGAATTTCGGAAATTGTAATATTCTAGGCAATAGTTTTAACGTTAAAAATTATTAAAAATACACTCTATTTTCCCAATTCATTTAAGAAATATAAAATCAACGCTGAGAAAATAGTCACTCCAAAAATAATCCCACTTGTCCGAATAGGGTTTTTAAAAATGGGGAAATAGGAATCTGTACTTTTTAAAGCTGCCATTCCTGTTCCAATCAAAGTACTCAAAAATGAAATTCCAAAAAATAAACCATTTCCTGAAAGCCAAAAAATGATTGAGGCAATTAAATTTAAACCGCCCAATATTTCAATCGGTAAAGCTGGATTAGCTACTTCAAAAAATGCCCATTTGAATTTTCTATTTAAAAATCTAAACTTTAAAAATGGACGAATAAACCAAAATATAAAACTCGGAATCAAAACTAAAATAACTCCTATCCATATAACGATTCCAAATTGTGCTTGGTTTGATAACAATACATTTACAAGAAATGTCAAGCCTCCTGAAATTAAACTTGGACGAAGTAAACCTTGGCTATTTCCTGCGACTAAATTAATAGGTGTTTTCCATTTTGGAATGTTTCGAGTGCGAGACTCTAACCATAATGCTAAGATGTCCTGATTTTGAGGTTGAAGTTGAACTGCAGTTGCTAAATGTGATTCGGCTGCTGCGTAGTTTTTATTTTGCCAAAAAAGAGTTGCCTTCACCAAATGTGCCTGAGCATCTTCTGGACTTAAATTTAAGGCTTTGTCTGCTAAGATTTGAGCTTGCTGATTCGTACCAGTTTGTTGCTCCAATAAACTTTTGAGTTGCAGAGCTGATTCATTATTTGGATTTAGTTTTAAACTATGATTGAGCAAAGCTTGTGCTTGTTTGACTTGGTTAAAATGCAAATGTGATTTTGCTAATTGAACGAAGTATTGACTTTCTGTGGGATCTATTCGAATTGCAGCTTCTAGGTAATCTTTTGCTTTTCCAAAATTTTCTTTTCTGTTGTACAAAATTCCCATCGCATAGAAAAGTTGATCGGAGTTAGGATTTGCTCCAATTGCGGTGTTGCCAATTTGTTCTGCTTGATCGTATTTTTTTAACTGAATTAAAGCAAGGAGAATAAGAAAAAATGCTTCTTCATTTTCTGCATCATATTTGAGTGCTTCGGTGGCTTCTTGGTAACAATTTTCGAATCGATCTAATTCGTAAAATTGAGAGGAACGTTGCAAATGATAATTGACTCCACTCATACTTAATTGAATAGATCCTTCCCTTTTAAATATTTATTTTTTCGATAGGAGATAAAAAATTCAGATAAGATAAATAGTAAAGCAAGTGCAATGAACCATTGAAAATAACTGGCATACTCGGTGAAAGAGCGAGTTTCAAATTCTTGTTTTTCAATCTTTTCAATACCAGATTGGAGTGCGGTGATGATTTGTTCGCCATCTGAAATATTAAAATAAGCTCCTGCTCCAGCGGTGGCTAAGTCGGAAAGCATTAGTTCATTAAGAGCAGTTCTGATTGTATTTCCTTCTTTATCTTTTTTGTAATCTGGAAAACCTTGCACTTCAATTGGAATCAATCCACCTTGTGATGTTCCAACTCCAACGGTAAAAATCATCAGTCCATTTTCGTAGGCTTCTCCTGCTCGTGCGATAGCTTCATCATCGTGATTTTCTCCATCTGAAATAATAATAAGTGCTTTATGTTGTTTGTTGGATTGCTCAAAAGATTGTTCCGCCAAATCAATTGCTTCGCTGATCGCAGTTCCTTGAGTTGGAGCCATACTAGTATTGGCGCTTCGTAAAAAAAGTTGAGCTGCTGCATAATCTGTAGTCAGCGGCATTTGCAAATAAGCATTGCCTGCAAAAATTATCGTACCAATTCTCTCTCCCTTAAGTTCTTCGACTAATTGTTGAGTAAAACGTTTTGCTCGTTCCAGTCGATTAGGAGAAATATCTGTGGCGAGCATACTCGTTGAAATATCCAATGCAATAAATACGTCAACACTTTTCCGTTTTGCTTTTTCTCGTTTAGCTCCCCATTGTGGATTAGCATAACCGATAATCAAAGCGGTTAATCCTAACAATATAATTACAAATTTGATGAGGTGTTTATATTTGCTTGTTTGTGGCGCTAATTGATCCATCAAACTTAAATCCGCAAACTTTGCCATTGCTCGTTTGCGGGCATACCACATCCATAGAAATGCTCCAATTAATATGGGGATTACTCCTAAGGCTAATAAATTTTCGAAGTGCTCGTAGCGAAACATATTGTTTTTTTTAGGAGTCAGACGATGGGAATATCGAACAAGGATTTGAGAAGTTTTGACGATGTTAGTTTTAATTTCTCTATGAGAAGTTTCATCAAACTTCTTAATTTTCAAATCCGTATTCGATATTCATTATTCCCTTTCTGACTCCTTTTTTAAGGAATGGTTCGGAAAATTGTATATCGTAACAAAATTTCCAAAACCAAAAATATAATTCCTAGTAATGCAAAAAGGTAAAACTCTTCGCTGTATCTTTTAATCGTTGTGACTTCAATTTTCGTTTTTTCTAATTGATCGATGATCTGATAAATTTCTTCCAAGCCCTCTTTCGAAACGGCCCGAAAATATTGGCCTCCAGTCATCTTCGATAGTTCACGTAAAAGGTCTTCATCAAAATTGACTTGCGACATGCCATAAACATATTCTCCATTGCTTCGTCGACGAATCGGAGTTCTCGCTGCGCCTTTTGAACCAATTCCGATGGTATATACTTTTACCTCTAATTCTCTCGCAATTTCTCCAGCGGTGAGCGGTTTGATATAACCTGCATTATTGTCTCCGTCGGTGAGTAAGATGACAATTTTACTTTTGGCTTCACTATCTTTTAGTCGATTGACTGCGGTAGAAAGTCCCATTCCAATGGCAGTTCCATCTTCCAAAATTCCACATTGTAATCCATCTAAAAATTCTTTGAGGATTCGATGATCAGTTGTCAAAGGACATTGAGTGAATGCTTCTCCTGAAAAAACGGCTAAACCAATTCGATCATATTTTCGTTTGTCAATAAAATCAGCAGCCACATCTTTACTCACTTCCAAACGGTCAGGTGTAAAATCTTGTGCCAACATACTACTCGACAAATCCATCACCATCATAATATCTACTCCGTCAGCCGTAATTTCTTCTTCTTGCAAAGTTAGTTGCGGCCGAGCCATTGCAATGAATAAAGTTACCACAGTTAAGGCTCTCAAAATTGGTAACAAAATTCTTAATCGACCTCGCAAACTACTTTTTCCAAATGCTTCTAAACTTGGTAAATTCAAATTTGCATACCTTTTTTCTTTTTGGGAAAAATACCAGATACCCATGATTGGAATTAGGGTTAAACCCAAAAGCCAATATGGAGCAAGAAAATTATAATTTTCGAAAAAAGGAATACTCATTTACTAGTGTTATTATTTTTTTGAGATTTAACTTTCCCTGAATTTTGCAATGATTCTAACAAAGCTTGATATTTTGCATCGAGTGCTTCTTTCTCCGCTTGAATTTCGGTTTTACTTTTTTTCGTCGTTCCGACAAACTCAATTGCCTTGTTCATAAATTGCTCGTGTATATCATCAGTTGGTTTTGCTTTTGCAAATTTCACCAAGTCTGCTACTTGCAAAATATTTTGTACCTCAGTTCGCAATGATTCATCTAAGTTTAACTTTTTCAAATCCAAACCAATTTGATTGGTCGTATTTTCTAAGGCATTTATTTTATATCGATTTTCCAAATAGGCTCGAATGATATGCGTCAACTCACTTTGATAAGTTTTGATATCACCTTTTTGCCAAAGTTGTTTTTCTTTTAATTCTTCGAGTTGGTTAGATGCAATGACATTAGCTGGAATAAATTTTTTCCGTTTTGGAATCACTACCTTTTTGTGATTTATATTTTTGATATAAAAATAAAGGAAGCCTCCAATTATTAAAAATCCAAGAATTAATAAACTTGCTGGAATTAAAAAGTCTTGAACAAAATCAATTGGTTCTTCTCGTACATTTTTGATGGGTTCGACGGTCATCGAATCAATTGGAGTAGATTCTTGAGCGAGCGGAGAACCCACTTGTATTTCAATTTCGTTTGAGGAAACAGTTCGCAAAGTTCCATTTTGTTCATACTCAATTTTAGGTGGAAGAATTTTATGAATACCTTCTTCCCAAAAAGTAAATTGAATATCGTTTTCTTTTAAAACCTGATTACCATTTTTTTGACTCGTCCAATTCGCTTCGCTTCCCGTCAACATCATCGATTCATCAGGTGCATCCCAATTACCATATTTTTGAATTTCCATCACCTCTCGGCTAAATCCTTGCTCTAGAAAATACGCATCTAGCTGAGCCATTTTTTGAGGATCATTAGTAAAAGAAGTATCTTGATAAAAACGGGTGGTAGTAAGTGGATCTGTTTGAAGTGGCTTTAAATCAATGGATCGAATCGTTACATTTTCAGGATGCTCAATTTTCAATCGGTAAACATTCATGTCACCAATCTGCATTGTATCGTTCATCACTTCAATTGAAAAGACAACTTGAGCTGAACTAAATTTCACCAAAAAAATAAAAAACAAAAGATAAAAAAATCGCATATTTTATTAACTGTGAATGTTTAATGGTTGACTGTTAACGATGAATTACGAATCTCCCAAACGAGATGTTAATCATTCACCGTTAATAGTTGATGATTATTTTGACCTTCGTTTAAAAAATTCTAACAATCTATTTACGTAAGATTCATTCGTTCGAATAGTTACTGAATCTGCGCCTGTTTTTAGAAATATTTTTTTAAAATAATCCATGTGTGAATTAAACCAGTTGGAATAATTTTCTCGAACTGATTTGCTACTCGAATCAATCCAACGAGTATCGCCTGTTTCAGAATCTACTGCTCGAATCAATCCAACATTTGGTAAAATTTCTTCCCTTGGATCGACGATATGAATTCCAACTACATCGTGTCGTCGCTTTGCAATCTTCAAAGGTGCTTCATATCCTTTTGCCAAAAAATCAGATAAGACAAAACAGATGCATCTTTTTTTAATTAAATTATTTAAGTATTCTAAAGCCATTCCGATGTTGGTTCCGTTGTCTTCAGGTTCGAGATTAATTAGTTCTCGGATGATTCGGAGAACGTGTTGTTTTCCTTTTTTAGGAGGAAGGTATTTTTCGATTTTATTAGAAAAAAATAACACACCTACTTTGTCATTATTATTTAAAGCGGAGAATGCAAGCACGGCTGCAATCTCTGCATTGATTTCATTTTTAGTTTGTTTGACAGAACCGAAGAAGGAAGACTTACTGACATCAATCAATAACATCACAGTCAACTCTCGCTCTTCTTCAAAAACTTTTACGTGTGGAGAACCCGTTCTTGCGGTTACGTTCCAATCGATATTTCGAACATCATCGCCATATTGATAATCTCGTACTTCGCTAAATGACATACCTCGTCCCTTGAAAGCACTATGGTACTCTCCCGAAAAGATTTGTTTGCTCAAGCCTTTGGTCTTGATTTCAATCTTTCGTACTTTTTTTAAGAGTTCAGTTGTATCCATTTATAATATTGTTACGTTGTAGTCTGCTTTAGCAGAGCTGAAGAATGTTTCGCTCATTTTTGAAGGCCTGCTAAAGCAGACGACTACGTGTTATATTGCTCTTTATAATTCTCGTACCCAGATGTTTCGGTAACTTACTGGATTGCTATGATCTTGCAACATGATTGATGCTTTTCCATGTGCTACATTTTTAGGTTGACCGATGTATTCAGTAGTACCTTTTATTTCCACATGATTTTGTATTAAGATTCCATTGTGTATGACTGTCAAAAAGCCTGGACTTACTCTGATTCCATCTTTATTAAATTTTGGAGCGATGAAAATGATGTCATAAGTTTGCCACTCGCCTGGTTTTTTGCAAGCATTAACCAATGGAATAGACTGTTTGTAAATTGAACCAGCTTGACCGTTGGAGTAAGTTTTATTTTCGTAATTATCGAGTACTTGCACTTCATATCTTTCTTGAAAAAATACTCCACTATTGCCTCGACCTTGTCCTTTGTCTTCGATGACGGTAGGTGTTCGCCATTCGAGATGTAATTGAATATCACCAAATTCTCTTTTGGTTTTAATATTACCTTTTCCTTTTACAACCGTCATACAATCATCTGCTACTTTCCATTCTGCGGTTGTATTATTTTTCATTGAACTCCATTCTTTTAAGTTTTTTCCATCAAATAAAACAATGGCATCAGAAGGAGGTGCATTGTTTTCTGCAGGTGTTACAATACGTGCTTCAGGAGACCAAACTTCAGTTGCTTCTGGTTCTTTTTGAGAAAAAAGATTAGTGAGCAACAGTAAATTTATGCTAAGAATAATGATGTTTTTTTTCATGCATTTTGATTTTAAATTAGGGAAACCTCTAAAAAGATTATTCCTTCATCATCGTAATGAAACTCTTTTTTAAAAATGGTTGCAACTGCCGAAACGGTATCGTCACACTTTGCCGACCGTATAACATACTATATTTTGTACTGAAGCAAATCCCATTTTTTCTAATAGTGAAATAAGAAAAATTACTTTTCTTTATCCATTTTTTAAAATCTGGATCAGCGTATAATTGGTGATTCTTGATTTCTTTTTTAATATAATTTCGAATGTATTTTTGGTAGTCTTTTTTATTTTCAAAAATATCTTCCAAGTATAACATGCGATCATTCTTCATGTCAAAATTAAAAACAATTAATTTTTGTCCTGGAGTCCAAGTATTGCTAAAAGTCATAAAACCACTAATAACACTTTGGGAAAAATATTCTACTTCTCCCCAGGCAAAACCTCGTTCCGTAGCACGCATTTTTGGATCAGCAGAAGTATTTTGTTTTTTTATCTTCAACAAATGTTTTCGGCATGCTTTGATCCAAGCATTGGTTTCTTCGTCCATTTGCTTGTTAAATGCAGCGTTAGTTGTTTTGGGAAAAGTGATGTCGTAACCTGTGGCATAATCTGCATATTCAACACATCCAATAGTCAAACCTTCAAATGGAGCTAAAGTGATTTTTTTTGATTTTTTTGTTCCAATTGTTAGTTGATCTTGTTTCAGTAGTCCGACAAAAGTTTCGACGATTTGCCCTTTTTGGTTTTTAGCTTTTAAAGTGAAATTATTATTTATATCCACATTGCCTTTGATGGAGTAGGAGGTGTTTTTCTTTTTGTGAAAAACTAAACCGGTGAGTTGATCACTACTTTCTTTTTGCAAAAGAATCTCCCAATTATTGTTGGCGATTTTTCCTTGATATTTTCTAATCCATTTATTGTCGCCACAGTAGGAAGGGAACTTGACGATTTTTTCAGTTTCGGTTAGCGTTAAATTTCCTCCTCTTGAACCATCAAAGTTTTTCCAGTTTCCATTGATCGTTTTCCCTGCGATTTTTCCAGACAAGATTCCCGACACGTTATTTTTTTGATCCAATTCTTGGAGTAATAAAGTTTCATTTTCGATATATCCATTTAAATCAAAATCAGTATTGCTTCGCAAATAAGTCAATCGACCTTTGCAATTTACTCCATCGAAACCCAAAGTTATCGCCACATCATTTAAGTCATCAATTCGACCTTTGTAATATTTGATCCATTGAATTTCGGCTTGATTCTCAAACAATGTTTTGACATAATCCTTTGCGTCTATTTTTTGTGCGAAACAAAAAATAGGGGAGAGGAGGATTAGGAATATTGTTTGGAATTTTGTCATGTGCTAATTTTTAAAATGGAAGTCCTTTGTCTTCCTATTCTTTCTTGTTTAAAATATACAAAGCCTACGGCACCTCCACCGAATTCAAAATATCATTAATAATATCTACCTGCGAAATATTCTCCGCTTCCGCTTCATAAGTCAATCCAATTCTATGACGCAATACATCATGACAAATACTTCGTACATCTTCAGGAATCACAAAACCTCTTCGTTGCAAAAATGCATGTGCTTTTGCAGCTAATGCAATATTAATACTTGCCCGAGGCGAACCTCCAAAATTGATGAGTGGTTTTAATTTTGCCAAACCATATTCTTCTGGCGTTCGAGTAGCAAAAACGATGTCCAAAATATATTGTTCGATTTTTTCATCCATGTAGACTTTCTTGACAACTTCCCGTGCTTTTAAAATCGTTTCGATAGAAACTACTTTTTGAATTTTGGGAAAACCACCTGCTTGCAAATTCCGTCGAATGATTTCTCGTTCTTCTTCTTTGTTGGGATAATCGACCAATACTTTCAACATAAAACGGTCGACTTGTGCTTCTGGCAAAGGATAAGTTCCTTCTTGGTCGATTGGATTTTGTGTCGCCAAAACTAGGAATGGTTCCTCCAAATTAAAGGTATCATTTCCAATCGTCACTTGTCGTTCTTGCATTGATTCGAGCAAGGCACTTTGCACTTTTGCAGGGGCACGATTGATCTCATCTGCCAAAACGAAATTGGCGAAGACTGGTCCTTTTCGCACATTAAATTCATTTTTATTAGGATTGTAAATCATCGTTCCAATGATGTCGGCAGGCAAAAGGTCAGGTGTAAATTGAATTCGACTAAAATCTGCATCAATCGCTGAAGCCAAAGTTTTGATGGCTAAAGTTTTTGCTAATCCAGGTAATCCTTCCAGGAGGATATGTCCTTTGGTCAATAAACCGAGTAATAATCGTTCGATCATATGGTCTTGTCCGACAATGACTTTGGAAGTTTCAGCATTCAATTTTTCTACAAAAGCACTTTCAATGTAAATTTCTTGATTAAGTGCTTCGATGTCAATGGAGGTATGCATTCTTTAAGTTTTTTTTACAAATTACTATTGATGAACTCAAGATTGGGTTCGTTTTGAAAAAGCCCTCAAAAATGGTGATTTTTTTGGAAAAAACGCAATGGATGACTAAGAAGAAAAAATGGTTTAACGGATTTTTAACAGATGAGTGGAAATGATGGAAATGTTGTTGGCTTATTTAGATTTTTTTACCATATATGTACATAGAAAACATAGGTCTTGATTTACTTTTATTTCTAAAAGTAAATCTATATTTTTTATAAACTCATGCTGGTGAGATCCTATTGGATTGTATCTGGAATTTCCTCAAATAAAGGTTTTACATCAGTAGAATCTTTAGGTGGTGTAATTTCAGGAAGGTCGGGTTTGATGGGTTTGATGGGTCTTCCTGTGGTGTCGATAGTGGTTAGTTTTGCTTGAGCGATGAGAGCTGAATCGACCCGTTGTTCAGCAATTTTGATCGCGTTTTCTTTGCAGAGGTTCATGCGTTCGGCACGTCGCTTGGCAAATTTTTCAGCGACAGCCAAATTTATTCTTTCTAACCTTTCTTCTGGTGTTTCCTTTTTCTTTTCTTCACAACCAAAAGAAATCAAAGTGAGAAATATCAAATTCAATATAACAATAGGTGAAATTATTTTTTTCATTTTCGGATTAAATTTTCAATTTCCTTCAAGCGTATATCTTTGATGGAATCCATATTGTATAAAATCAAACTGTCTTTTTGCATTGTACAAATACTATCAAGGTCTTCGTTAAATTGTTTTATACCTCGATTATAAAGTGTATCGACTGAATTCTTGAAAGCAATATCTTGCTCATCGGAATTGATAATGCAACTAGTCGGAAAGATACTGACTACTATGAAAAATATGATTGAAATGGGAAGTAGATTCTTCAATGTTTATTTTTTTTTTTTTTATAAAGCAAAGTTAGGGAAAAAAGAGTAGTCAGGTGTGAGGTTGGTCGCTGCGCTCTTGGTCAGGTGTCAGGAGCGACGAATCTTATACCTGACTCTTAATATGTTTTAGAATCATCGCTGCATGTTCCCGAGTATTTTCGATAAAAAACTTGCTGGTGTATTTTCCTGCGTTGATGACTCCAGCGATGTAAAGATTTGGAATATTAGTTTCCAAAGTTGTTTCATCGTGAATGGGAGTTTGATATTCATCCTCCTGAAATTGGATGCCTATTTTTTCAAAAAAATCATAATCAGGTAAATATCCAGTCATGGCTAAGACAAAATCATTTTCAATATTTATGGTTTCCTCAGGAGTTTGAATGGTGATTTCTCCTTTTTTTATTTCAACAATATTGCTGTTGAAAAAAGCAGGAATCGAACCTTCTTTGATTCGATTTTCGATATTGGGTTTTATCCAATATTTAACACGAGGACTGATGGAATCCTTGCGAACGACCATAGTTACATTTGCTCCTTTGTGATACAACTCTAGAGCGACATCACAAGCGGAATTTGCTGCTCCAACGACGACAACTTTTTGTCCGATGTAAGGATGCCAATCATCATAATAATGTTTTACTTTTGGTAAATTACCTCCTGGAATATTGAGTGTTTTGGGAAGGTCATAAAAACCTGTGACGACAATGATTGACTTGCTTTGATAAGTTTTTTTAGAAGTATATATTTGGAAGATTTTGTTTTCTAACTTATTGATAGTCAGTACTTTTTCGTAGAAATTAATATTCAATTTCCATTCTTCATTGACTCTTCTAAAATATTCCAAAGCTTCACGACGAGTTGGTTTTTCATTATGAGAAATAAAAGGAATCTCTCCAATTTCTAATTTTTTGGAGGTAGAAAAAAAGGTCATATTGGTGGGGAAATTATACAAAGAATTGACTAAAACTCCTTTCTCAATTACCACATATTTGAGCCCTGCTTTTTGTGCTTCGATAGCACATGTCATGCCGATGGGACCAGCTCCCACGATGAGTAAATCGTACATTAAAATAATGGTTAATTTTTGATGATGAATGGTTAATGTCCATTTTGGAAAATGACCATTTTTTACGAAGGTAACATTTAAAATTCTGATAGAGTTTTAAATACTGTACGCTTTTTGTCAACTGAATTTTTGACAGGCAAAACTATGGTAAAAGTACTTCCTTCATTATGTGCACTTTCCACTAGAATTTCACCACCTAAACGATTGGCTATTTTTTGACAAATAGACAAACCTAAACCAGAACCTTTGGCTTCTTGTCGACTGTGTAATCGCTTAAACATATCAAAGATTTGTTCATGATAAGCTTTATCTATACCGATTCCATTGTCGGTAATACTGAGGTGATGTTGATTATTTTTTTGTTGATAATTAACTTCAATGTGTGGAGTAAGATTATGATTATACAAAAGTCCATTTTCAATGATATTTCTAAGTAGAATATAAATATGTGCTTCATTGGCTTTAATAATTGGTAATTCTTTGCAAATAATATGTGCAGTTTTTTCTTCTAAGAGAGGTTGTAAAGCGGTCAAAACTTGTTGAAAAGTTTTTCCTAAATCAACCGTTTCAATTTCAATTTTTCGATCTGAAAATTTTGAAAATTCCAAAACATCTTCAATTAAAGTATGCATTTGTTTAGCATTGGTTACTACAAATGAAAGATATTCATCTGCTACATGATCTTCTTGATTTCGCAATCGCATTTCGAGCAATCGAGTAAAACTGATGATATTTCTAAGAGGTTCTTTGAGATCGTGAGAAGCGATATGATTAAAGCGTTCCATTTCTTTATTTGATTTGGTGAGATCGGCATTTATTTTCTCCAATTCGGCAGTTCTATTATTGACTTCATTTTTTAGATGCAGACTAATAGCTTTTCTATATTCCGATCTTTTGTAAAGTAAATAAGCAATCATACACAAAGCAATTAAAGCAATAATAAAAGCGGTCGAAGCCATCATTGCCTTTTGAATGGTTAATTTGTCTTTAGCTTGTTGAGTTTTGAGTAATTGGTTTTCCGCATCCTTATTTTCGAGCTGAAATTGAATTTTTAGTTCATTGAGTTTTTGATTTTTTTCTTGTGTAATTAAGCTATCACTAAGCATTTTTAATTTTGTATGATAAATATATGCCTGTGGATAATTATTTTGAGCGGCATAACCTTTTGCTAAGTTTTCATATAAAATTGTGACATTTTTTAAAGCACCAAATTGCTCAGCAGTTTGAATTCCTACCATACTTTTTTCGATAGCCTTCGAGTATTTTTTTTCGTCGAAGTAGATTTGAGCTAGATGTTCGAGTGATGCAATAATTTGTTCTTGATAGTTTATTTGACTGGAGACTCTATAGGCTTCTTGGTGAGCGAGAAGTGCTTCTTTCGGTTTATTTTGTTTAGTATAAACATTCCCCAATTGATTCATTATTCTGGAAATTCCGACCTTGTCATTTTTAACATAAGTATATTTTAAAGCAATTTGGAAATGACTTAATGCTTTGTCATAATCTTCTGCATGACTATATAAAATTCCTAACATTAAGTTAGCATCACTAGCAAGTGTTTCGTCGTTTATTCGAAGCGCAATTTCGAGTGCTTCATTAGCGTATTTGGAGGCTGTATCCCAGATACCTTGTTCTTTCATGGCGGCAGCCATATTGATTAAGTTATCACTCATCTGTTGGTCTAATCCAAACCTTTCAGAACACTCTGCTCCCTTTTGATAAAAGTTAACTGCGTCTTCAAAATTACCGATTTTCATATGGGTACGCCCGATATTATTATAAGTTCGACAAATTAAAATTTGATGGTTATATTTTTCTGCCATTGAAATGGCTTCTTCAAAAGTTTCAAAAGCCAAGTCCATTTTTCCTTGAATACTATATGCTACAGCAAGAACATTTTTGGCTCTGATGGCACCTTTAGGGAAGTTTAGTTTTTCGGAGATTTCTAAACTTTTTTTAGCAAATATTTCTGTTCTTGTTGGATGAGTTCGATGGTATTTCCAACTAAGGTTTTCTAATTTTTTCACTAATGAAGTATCCTCAATTGAGTTGCTTAACTCAACATAAAGGCTATCTAAATTATCTTCTCCTGAAGATGTTTGAATGAGTAGAAAATAAAACATGCCGATTAGAATATTCCTCATTGAATTTTATTGTGTATGATCATCGAGATCAGAATGAAGCTGATCTGAGATGTATTTTTCAAAATTATTTGGGCATGAAATGGGGATGGAGAAATTCAAGAATAAGTAATGCACAGTTTTTACCAAAAAAAGGTTTTTGGAATGAAAAAATGCAATGTTTGTGACGGGATAAATTAGTAGGATTAGGTTTTAGGGAGAAAAGATTTAAGAATTTGTTGGGAGGTTTTTTGTCAAAAAAAATTTCCCAACAAGTTTTAATATTTCTTTGCAGCTTTCATGACTAAATAATTTGCCACCCAACCATAGAAAAATATTCCAAGTAAAAAAGCATAGACTAATGGCATTACTTGAATATTGGCAAACAATTCTAAACCAATGTACATTAAACCAAAAAATCCAATAGTCGCACCATAAATCGTTAAATATTTTCGAGGTTTACTTCCTTCTTCCATCATAAAAATGCCTCCAATGGGAATCAACATTATAATAAACCAAATACCTAGAACTATCCATAAAATACTATTGGTGATAAAAAAAAGAAGACAAAGAATAATTCCTATTCCTAAAAAAGTACCAACCACATTGGAGGCAAATTTTTCATCATCAGATAATGCTAATTTCCCCAATGGGTGAAGTCGTAGAAATAAATTAGAAAATGGTTGAGCAATCCAAGAAGAGAATGCCCACATAATGTAGAAAAGAATAAAAGGATAAAAGAAGGGAGCCAACGAAGGATAACTTTCAGCCAATTTTATAAAAATAATATAAACAACATAAGCTCCAATAATGAATTGCCAACGACCTTTGTCATTCATTTTATTGGTCCAAAGGAAAAATTTTAGAATTTGTCGGTACACGATATTTTTTCCTTTGATAGCTTCTTTTAGTCCTGTTTTGGCAAAATTAAAAGTAGGAGCGAGGCGAAGTGCTTCTCGGAAATGAGTCACCGCTTCATCATAATTATCATTTTCAATAGCAACCCAACCCTTGTTGGTGTGAGCCAAAGGATCTTCTGGAGATTTATGCAGAGCGTAATCTAAAGTGACTTCTGCCTCCTTTCTTCGGTTCAATTGGATGAGGGATCGAGCTCGTAAATTGATTAAATCAACATGCTCAGGATCTGACTCTAAACCTAATTCTGCAAATTTTAAAGCTTCTTCCCATTTGTCTAAATTGAGTGAAATAGATCCTTTAATCAAAAAAAACTCTGCTCCATTTGGATTTAAAAGTAATCCATTATCAGCTGCAAGAATAGAATCTTCTAAGCGATTGGCTAGCAAATAAATTTTAGCTTGGAGGTAAAAAAGGTATGGATTGTTAGGTTCTAACCCAATAGCTGACTCAATGAGTTGAGCAGCATTTTTATGATCTTTTTCGGTTGAATGACAAAAACCAAGTAATCCCATCGCATAAGCATTGCTTGGATTTTGGTTCAATTCAAGTCTCAACTCTTTCTTTGCCATTGCGATTCTACCTTGTTGCAAAAGGAGTTGACCTCTTTCCAAATGGATACTCATAGGTGATTTTTAATCTAAAATATAATTGAGACAATATTCGATATTCAAAAAAGTTGTACTTCAAACTTCGAAGTTGAACGAAAGTAAATGTATGATTTTAAAGTGGGATTTTTTTTTTGAAAAATTAAAAATAAACAGAAGGAAATAGACAAATTGAAATGCTAAAAAGTATAGTTTTTGGACAGAAAAATATATTTGGAAAAAGAGCAAGTGAAAATTTATAACTTTTGTGACGGCTTTTTTTATAAAATAATAAGCATAAGTATCTGATAATTAGATAGTTTAAATATTAGAGTGACACATATAATAAAAATATCCAAAGTAAAAATACCATATTTGGGGTAGAAAAATATCTAATGCTTAGTCTATCTTTGTTCTATAATTAATGAACAACAAACAACTATCTGATAAAGATTAGGTAGAAGAAACCAGATTAAAATTCTGGAACCAATTTTTAAAAATCCCATGGACTGCAGGTTTAATAAAACCCACACATTTCGAACGCCTTTTTTTACATTTATACTTTTTTGGAAAAAAGTTGATAACTAATACACAACTTCCCCCCTCCTCCAAAAAAATAAAAAAGGTAAAATTCAACTTAATTTAGTGGATTAATTTATTGCAGTTTTATTTCTAAAAAAATGTTTTGTCCCCTTTTTGCGTAGCGTGAAAAAGAGCAATAGATATTTGGACAAAGTAGTTTTGGTTCCCAAAAACTAAGAGATTTATACCAGAACATAAAAATATGAGATTCTAATAGAATCTTATTCGAAAAAGAAACACAACGAATTATTTTCCCATGATTAAAACGAGTGCGCCATCCCTCCAGATGTTCAGTTTTTAATTTTACAAAAAAACTAACTTCTATTTTTCACTCCAGTTTTTCTCCCAATGGGTCTTTTTTATGAATCAAACAAACTCGGAAGCAAAGGTTTAGGACAACCTATGTTAATTGCTTTCATATATCATAAATTAAGATTTTGTAATCAACCAATTGTTTAAAAAATGTATAAAAACCTACTAACCCTTCTCTTAGTTTGCACTATCGGATTGTCGCTTCAGGCGCAAGATCCCACAATGACCTTACCTAGTATTATAGTCGATGAAAGCGAGGAATTTGAAATAGAGATGTCTGTATCGAACTTCACAGATTTAGTTACCATGCAATTTACTATCCAATGGGATCCAGCAAAAATGTCTTTGTTGGAAATTACTGATTTCAATTTAACCGATTTGGATGAAACAAGGTTTGGAGATACTACTACCAATACAGATTTAGGATTGCTTCCGATGTCATGGGAAGATAAAGATTTATCAGGTACGACAGTCTCTGATAATACTGTCATTTTTAAATTGAAAATGAAAGCTATGGGAAGTCCAGGTGATACGATCCAATTATTATTTGTGGAAGCACCTGCATCAATAGAAGTAGCAGATCTTACTTTTGAAGCGATTCCTCATGTTGTAGAACATGGTCAAATTGTATTTGAAGACATTGTAGGAACTACGAGTGTGCAAGAAATAGCCATTTCAACATTAGTAAATTATCCAAATCCATTTACGGATTTTACAACAATAGAATTTGAATTACAGGAAACGACGAATGCTACCTTGATAATTACTGATTTGACAGGGAAAGAAATTTACAGAAAAACAGAAAAATTGAATAGCGGTTTTCATCAAAAGGAAATCGATTCTACTATTTTCCCTGCCACAGGAGAATACATTTACTATGTACAAACGAACAGTAACCAATTGTTAGAAAAAATGATTTTTGTTAAATAAGTAAATAATCGACTTAACTAAAATTCTAGATTCTTACTTAGATTTTTTAACATCCACATCCCATTAGGACATGAAAAAAATAATAACACTATTACTCTTAGGATGGTTAGTGACATTCTCAACTACTGCACAAGTAGTATATAATGTTTCACCATCATCATCAAGTGCCGATCCAGGTGCAACTATTTTTGTTGACGTTACAGTTGAAAACTTTGTAGACATGATTGGTTTCCAATTCGAAATGGAATGGAACGATCAAGTTTTGGAATTTCAAAACATTACTACTTATGATAATATCATGTGTAATGTAGCAGGGAATCCTACGGTTTGCTATTCTTACCCTAGTGGTTTTGGACCAGCAACTATTACAAGTTTTTTTGCAACTCAATACTTAGATCCAGATTTTATTAATCCAACACCAAATACTCTTGCTAATGGAGAAAAACTCCTGACAATGGAATTTTTGGTAGTTGGTCAAGCAGGTCAATCTTCTCCGATAGATTTTAGAGGAGCAATCTTGGCAGTTGATTCAGATTTTAATGAATTATCTGTAGCCAATGGAATGGTTACTGCAAATGATGGAACATTCAATGTGAATGGAACAGGTTGTGCTGGAGCTGGAGATGTAACTTTTACTGCTTCTGACGAATCAGGTGATACTGGTACATCAGGAAGTGTAAAAATCTCAGTTGATAATTTTGAAAATGTAGAAGGATTTGGATATACTATTAATTGGGATCCATCAATTATTTCTTTTACTTCTATTGGAAATTTAAATCTGGCAGGCTTAACTAATCCTGCTCAAGGAGTAGGAAGTTTTGGAACATCACAAACATCTCAAGGAAATTTATTTGTTTCATGGGATAACTCTTCGGGGGTAACTGCTTGTGATGGCGATATTATTTTTGAAATATTTTATGATATTATCGGTGCCGGTCAAACATCTACAGATGTAGATTTTACTGGAAACATCGAAGTAATTAGAAATAGTCTATTAGTTCCTCATGATGTAAATTCAGGAGAAGTAATGGTTACTGGAAATGGAACGGGACAAAATACTGGAATTACTTTTATAGCAGAAGATGTTACTGGAGAAACCGGAACTCAAGTATGTGTTCCAGTTAAAGTAGCCAACTTTGAACAAGTGATTAGTTTTCAATATGAAATGACTTGGGATCCTGCAATTATCTCCTTTGCAACTATTTTAGATGGTGCAGGTCAACCACTTTCTCCAATTGGTTCAGGAAATCCTTTAGGTTTATTAAACCCTAATCCTCCTGCAGTTGGAAATTTTGGATCAACAAATATAAGTAATGGTGTCTTGTCATTATCATGGGACAATAGTTCAGGAGTAACTTTGACAGATCAAACTCCAATTTACCAAGTTTGTTATGATATCGTTGGTTCAGCTGGCGAAACTTCTCCAATAAATTATGGAGGTACAATTGAAGTAGCTGATGTAAATGGCTTAGCTGATTTTACAGGAGTACCTGGATCGGTTGAAGTAATTGAAGTTTTTAATGGTGGATTAATTTTAGAATGGGATTGTTGTGAAAAAGCAAATCCAGGAGACAATATATGTGTTGATATAAAAGTAGTGGAAGGATTCGATGCTATTCTAAGTGCTCAATATGGAATGCTTTGGGATAATTCAGTTTTGACTTATGAGTCAATTAAATTTGAAAATGGAAATCCATTAGGATTATCTGTAGGAAATAATTTAGTGTATGATGCGAATGCGGATGCAGTAAAATTGCTTTGGTTTGATAACTCTGGTCAAGGGGTTACTTTGAGCCCAGGAACATTTTTATATCAAGTATGTTTTGATGTAACTGGTGCAGTTGGTACAAATAGTGATTTGGAAATGGGACCTATTCCTAATGCAAATCCACCTTTTTCAGTAGAAATTTCTAACAATCAAAATACAGTTGACTTTTTAGGAAACGTATGTAATGTTACAGTAGAAAATATTTTACCATTAAGTATTACTGAAACAGTTACGAATCCTTCATGTGTAGGAGATACGGATGGAGCAATTGATGTGACTGTTACAGGAGGAGTAGAAGATTATACATATGCATGGTCAACTACCGCTACTTCACAAGATATTTCAGATTTAGGAGCAGGTAATTACACAGTTACGGTTACAGATTGTAGAGGGGTTACGGCGGAGAAAACTATAACGCTTACTGACCCTACTCCAGTTACAGGTACAGCCAATGTTACTCAAGTATCAGGTGCTGGAAGTAGTGATGGAGCTATTGATTTGACTCCAAGTGGAGGAACTCCAGGTTATACTTACTTATGGTCAAACGCATCAATTAATGAAGATCTTACAAATTTATCAATAGGTACATATACTGTTACTATTACAGATTCTAATGGATGTACAGGAACTGAAAGTTTCATTGTACCAAATGCATGTAACCCAATTACGATTGGGGCAAATACAACTCCTGAATCTTCTGCTGGAAATGATGGTTCAATTAGTGCTTTTTCAAATGGAGGAACAGAACCATACTCTTATACATGGAATATAGCTGGGGGTTCAAATGGAAACCTTACCAATCTTGCAGCTGGAACTTATACAGCAACAGTTACAGATGCCAATGGATGTACAGGAACTAATTCATTTATAGTAAGTGGTTTTACCTGTCCGACAGTTACCGTTTCTACAAATGCTACAGGAGTCACTTGTGCTGGTGGAAATACCGGAACTATTACTGCAAACGGAGCTGGCGGAACTGAACCTTACATCTACACATGGTCAAATGGATTACCAAGTCAGCAAACAGTTAATGGTCTTGCTGCTGGAACTTACGCGGTTACAGCAACAGATGCTGACGGTTGTTTTGCTACAACTTCAGTAGTAATTGAAGACGGTGCTAGTCTTTTAGTAAATATTGTAAGTACAACTGACATTACTTGTTTTGGAGGAAATACAGGATCAATCACTATCTCAGGATTTGGAGGGGCAGGGCCTTACAGTGCAGTTTGGCAACCAGGAAATATGTCAGGCTTAACTATCAACAACTTGGTTGCTGGAAGTTATACTCCAGTTATTACAGATATAAGTACAGGATGTACTGCAACAGGAAACGCAATCACATTGACTCAACCTTCTGATATTTCAATTAGTGGCTCTGCTACTAATACTTCATGTAATGGAGGAAGTGATGGATCAATTTCATTAAACATTTCAGGAGGTACTCCAAACTATTCAGTATCATGGAGTAATGGCGGATCTGGTCAAAACTTAAATGGTTTAACTGCTGGAACTTATACTCCAACAGTAACGGATGCAAACGGATGTGTAAAAATTGGAGCAGGAATTACAGTTGAACAACCTGCAACAATTACTGCTACGGCTACTATTAATGGAGCTTCTTGTTTTGGCGAATGCGATGGATCAATTAGTTTAAATATCTCAGGAGGTACTCCTAGTTATACTGTAAACTGGAGCAACGGAGCAACTGGAACATCAATATCTGGTTTATGTGCAGGAAACTATTCTGCAACAATCATAGATGCAAATGGCTGTACATTCTCTGAGATTTATTCAGTTACACAACCTGCTTCATTTGGGTTAAGTTTTGTCGTACAAAATGAATCTCCTGCTGGAAATGATGGAGCAATCAACTTGACAGTATCTCCAACTGGAAATTATAGTTTCTTATGGAGTAATGGAGCAACTACTGAAGATATTAATGGCTTAACTGCAGACATCTATAATGTAACCGTTACAGATATAGCCTCAGGTTGTACAGCAGTAGGAGGTGCAGCAGTTACCAATACGCTAAGTATTCAAACTGAAATAGTAACACATGTAACTTGTCATGATGGAAATGATGGATCTATTGAAATAACTGTTTCTGGTGGAACACCTGGATATTCTTACGTGTGGAGTACAGGGGGTAACCTTTTTGCTCAAACAAAAGATGTTTTTGGTTTGACAGCAGGAACTTATACTGTAGCAATTACAGATTTAGCATTGACCACGATCACAAAAACTTATGTAATTACAGAACCTACAGCGGTAACAATTACCAATGTAGTTATCATTGATGAATCAGATATTTGTGATGGTTCTATCAATATTACAGTTGCAGGTGGAATGGGACCTTACACCTATCTATGGAGTAATGGAGAAATAAGTGAAGATATTGTTAATCTATGCGAAGATGATTATAGTGTAACTATCACAGATTCTAAAGGATGTATTTATATTTCAGATGATTATACAATTGAGCCATCATCACCACAAATTGGAGGGGAAGATATTACTGATGTTACTTGTTTTGGAGATTGTGATGGAGTAATCTGTGTAGATATTGTAGGAGGTAATGCGCCATATACAGTTACAATTAATAATACAAATCCACAAATTAGTACAGCAACAACAGTTTGTTTTGGAGGACTTTGCCCAGGTAATTATGTTGTCCAAGTTACAGATGCACAAGGGTTATTTGTATCAAGTATGACATATACAGTTGGAGAACCTGCTCCAATTACGATTTCAGGAGCTACCATTAATAATGAAACTTCTGCAGGATGCGATGGTGGAGTAAACATCATGAATGTTCAAGGTGGAAACGGCGGATATACTTACTTATGGAGTAATGGTGATATAAGTCAAGATTTAGGACCAGTATGTGCTGGATCTTACCAATTAACAATTACAGATTCAGAAGGATGTACTTTTGTTTCAGATGAATATGAAATAGTAAAATTAATTTCTTTTGAAGCTATAATTACGGATGTTGCTTGTTTTGGAGACTCTAATGGAGCAATTGACTTAACTGTTTTAGGTGGGGTTCCACCTTACACATTTGTTTGGACAGATGCAAATGGAATTGTAATTCCAAATCAAACTGGACCATCTTTACCTAATCGAACAGCTGGCGATTTTGGAGTAATGATTACAGATGCAGTTGGGACATCACTTCTTAACGTAAGTATGATTACTATTGGGCAACCTGTGAGTGCATTAGAAATAACTTCTACTCTCACAGTTCAGCCAACAGCAATGAATTGTGAAGGAGGAGAAATTACGATTGTAGTGGAAGGAGGAACACCGGGTTACGATTACGAATGGACTAATCAAGATGGAACAAACGTAGGAAGTACGGCTTCAATTACAGGCTTAGTTGGAGGAATGTACACAGTAGTAGTTACAGATGAAAATGGTTGTACAACTACTGCAGAATCCGAATTAGAAGAATGTCAAATATCATTGAGTTTAGACCTTGTAACTCAATTAATGGTTACATGTAATGGTGATTCAGATGCAACAATCTCATTAGTTGCAGAAGGTGGAACAGAGCCATATACTTACGATTGGGATACAGGTTTTTCTGAAACTGGAATTGATGGGTCAATGCTTGAAAACCTTGCACCTGGAACTTATGAAATTACAGCAACAGATGCTAACGGGGTTACAACAACTGGATCCTACATAGTATTAGAACCAGCACCAATTCAAGCTACAATCAGTGTCTCTACAGGAAGAGCTGAAGCTATCGTTCTTGGTGGAACTGCACCATACACTTTCCAATGGGATCAAGTAATCACAACGGAGGATTTTGTAGAAGGTTTACAAGGAGGAATTGAGCATGTCTTGATGGTAACGGATGCCAATGGATGTACCTCTGAATTATATTACTTTGATCTAGATTACGATACAGGTTGCTACGAAGCAAGAACAGTTATCTCTCCAAATAATGATGGATTAAATGATAACTTTTACGTCAATTGTTTAGAAACGACTACAGTTAAAGTAATCATCTTCAATCGATGGGGACAAGAAGTTTATCAAAATGATGACTACGATAATTCATTTATCGGAGTAGGAAGAAGAGATCAAGTACTTCCTCAAGGTGGTTATTTTTATGTTCTTGAATATGAAGATGCGAATGGAGTTATACAAACTTCTAGAGGTTCTCTTTCAATCGTTAGATAATTTAATTTATCAAAAATAAATAGTCTCCCACAAACACATTAAGCATGTTGAGTAGTTTTGAAAAAAATGCTCAACATGCTAAAAAAAATAAACTTGTCAAACATGAAAAAATTATTACTCTTAATAGCTTGCTTCTCATTTTTAGCTATCAATTCAAATGCACAATACGAAGCAATTTTCAGTCACTACCAAGTCAACAAATTATTAATCAATCCTGCCACAGCTGGATTCGATCAAGACAATCATAAATTATTTATGAATGTTCGAAATCAATGGTCAGGATTTACAGGTGCTCCTGAATCTTATTCTTTAAGTTATAACGGACCAATCGGTAAAAACCTTGGACTTGGAGCATTAGTTTTTACTGAAAAAATTGCAGCGTTTACTCGTTACAGAATGCAATTATCTTATGCTTTCCGCTACGACATCAATCAAACGAAATTAGGTTTTGGAATGTCAACTGAATTCAATCGAACTCGCCTTGATAACTCCATTCTTAACGACCCGTTATATGATACTGGAGATCAAATCATTGAAGATGGAGTAGATGGATATAGAACTTTCGATGCCTCTTTTGGAGCATATTTAGAATTGCCAGAAGGTACTTTTTTCGGATTGTCAATGCCTAATTTAATTAAAAATAAGTTAGATGAAATCTCTGGAGAAACTTCAGGAGGATTGTTTAATTACTATCTTTTCAATGCTGGTCACCGCTTTGCAATTGACCAGAAGAAAGTAACTCTTGAGCCTTCTATTTTAATAAAAAAAGTAAGAAACGTTCCTTTCCTAATGGACTTGAATTTAAAAGCTGGCTTCTTAGATGAAAAATTAATTGCTGGTTTAACTTATCGAATGGGAGATGGTGGAGCACTTGCATTTCTCGTAGGAACAAAATATAAAAACCTTCAATTTTACTACAGTTATGATGCTTTCATGGGCGACTTCCAACAGTATAATTCTGGTTCTCATGAGATCACAGTAGCTTATCAAATTAAAAGAAAAACAGGCGGATTTGACCGTTCTAAAAAATATAGAAAATAAACCGAGTAAGACAAGTGTACACCATAAGTCATTGATAATCAGTTTTTTATAGAATATAAAAAGTGTTTGTCAAAACTCGAAAGATGTCCTTTAACAATTGGTTTTTGGGATGGCTCCTCTCAGCAAAACGTCTGAGAGGAGCACCTTTATTTTTATTCAACTGCAAATAAAGGTTAATAATTACACCCAAAATCTCCCCTTAATTTCTTCTTACTTTAAGCTCTCACAAACACGTGGGAGGCTGCTTTAGCAGATCTAAAAACCTTCCTTACTATTTTACTTTTATATAATTTTTATTGTTCAGATCATCTTAAAAGAGTAAGTTTTACACCTTCAATAATTTATTCCATTTCTCAAAAAAAATAAAGAAGAAGGATGATTTTAGTCTGATCAGTAACGTGAAATTGAATACTGTGAAACTGTAGTTGTGTAAAATTTTATTTTTTGTAAAATGAGAAATACCATTTTTAAGGTATATCATGTTTGAAGCATTTATATTAATTTTATATAAAAAAAAGATATGTTATTTAATGTCATGATCGTATTGTTTTTAGTGATGACTTTTATAGAAATGACTAAAACAGAAGTAACTGAAAACTCAGACCTATAGAAACAGGAAAGTATTTTCTCTCCCCCACCTCTTGCCTGATTCATCAGCAAATTGTCATTTGTTTTTACCACCTAGATTCCTATAACCTACTCCTAGCGATAGGCAGATTTATCAAGATATTAAATTGGTTTTAATTGTTTCAATATTCGGTATTTGGGATAGAGTTCTTCAACATTGTTGAAGAACTTTTTTTATAAAATGATTCTCGGAGTGGTTACTCTCAAAGGAAACTCTAGAGTCTTTATTTATATAAAATTTCTTTATCTAAATAAATATTTTTTTACAATATGAAAAATACCAAATCACAGGTATGGCGCTACGCAAATTAAAGTTGTAATTTTAAATCATCAAACGAACAAACAAATCAAGTCTACAAAAAATCTTACCATCCTAAAAAAATAAAGCAAAAGGCAAACACTAGCCAACAACATTTTAACAAACAAACATTCTGAACTTACATTTATTTTTCCCTCCAGATTATAAATCAAGACAAAAAACAAACACTAACATTAAACACTTTTTCCAACAAACAAACATTCTGAACTTACACTTATTTTTCCCTCCACATTTTTACAACAATACATTTACAAATCTTTTGTATAAGATTTACAAGATATTAAATTGGTTTTAATTGTTTCAATATTCGGTATTTGGGATAAAGCTCTTCAACATAGTTGAAGAGCTTTTTTTTTGAAAAGGTATTGGTATTAAATATTTGTAGGAAAGATATATTTTTGCAATATGAAAAATACCGATTCACAGGTATGGCGCTGGGCAGATTAAAGTTGTAATTTTAAATCATCAAACGAACGAAGAAATAGTCATCTTGAAAAGTTTGAAAAATAGCTTAGGAAAATAAATCTTACACTTACATTTTTATAAATCAAGACAAAAAACAAACACTAACATTAAACACTTTTCCCAACAAACAAACATTCTGAACTTACACTTATTTTTCCCTCCATATTTTTACAACAATACATTTACAAATCTTTTGTACAAGATATTAAATTGGTTTTAATTGTTTCAATATTCGGTATTTGGGATAGACCTCTTCAACTTTGTTGGAGAGGTTTTTTTTGGAATATTTTTTTGATTTGCAACTTGAGTAGATAATTAAATTTTCAATATGTGAAAAATACCGATTCATAGGTATGGCATAGAGAGAGATTAAAATGTAATTTTGAAATATAATTAAAACAAATAAACATACTATAAGCAAAACACTTTACACATTTCAAAAATACTTTGAGGATCCCTCTTCAATGAATCAATACTCAAATTTTTTCCCTCCAAAAATAAACATTTTTTCTCATCATTGATTTCCTATTATTTGTCTGGAGCAGTTTTTATTTTCTCTCTCTCCTGCAAAACTCACTAAGTTTTTACCTGTCGTAAAGTTTTTTTAGGATGTACTGTTAATGTAAATGTCTTGTTATTTATGGTTTAAGGAATTTATCTTTTTCAGAATATAGCAAGAAAAATATTGACAAAACCCAAAATCCGTTTTACCAAAAACCGTCAAATTTCATGACAAAAAACATTGTTCACGCGATTAAAAAATTCCTGAGAATAGGGATCGTTGTAGTAACTGTTACTATAGGTTCTATCAATTCTTCCGCACAAGGAAGTGTTCCAGAATACTGCTCGACAAGTTGTCATAGTCAATTAAATGTATCGCTTGATGAAAGTGGATATGCCTTGATTGATCCAGTCATGGTTTGGGGAGAAGGGTACAATGGAACTTGTTTTCCACTATTGGATCAGATTGTTGTGGAAGTCGCTGGAAGTAGTTTGGTATATCTTGATGTGACTCAAAATGGGCATACCGTTACAACTACTTCTGCACTTATTGATTGTTCATTTATTGGTCAAAATTTAGAATATAATTTAGTGAAATATTATTCAAATGGTACTGTAAATAGTTGTTGGGGAAATATCTTGATCGAAGATAAAATGAAACCTAATATAATTTGTTCAGATATGACGATCAAATGCACGGAGAATACTGATCCTTACCAATTGACTAATATTTATAATAATGCCATTCCAACTGCAACAGATAATTGCGGAACTCCAACCTTAACCTTTCAAGATTCGACAGAAGATTATATTTGTTTGAATCCAGATTTTTTGAAAAAAATAACTAGAGTTTGGACTGCCATAGACGAAAGTGGAAATCAACAAACTTGTATTCAATATATTTTTATAGAAAAAGCAGTTGGAACAAATATTCAATTTCCAACTCACTTAAATAATATTAATGCACCTGCATTGAATTGTCCAGATGCAGATTTGGAACCAGCTAATACAGGTTATCCAACTTTATATGGAGTAAATATTGGAGATCAAGATGTATGTAATTTTTCAAGTTACTTTCAAGATCAAACGATCAATACTTGTGGAGGTAGTTTTAAAATTCTTCGTAATTGGACAGTCGTTGATTGGTGCACCAATGAAATTTTTATCCAACCACAAATCATAAAAGTGTTGGACGAAGTTGCTCCAACGATCACTTGTCCAACAATTCCATCCATTGGAACAGTTTCCAATTCTTGCTCTGGAAATATGTTTTTACCAGAGGCGATTATTTCAGATGCTTGTTCTAATTTTTTGGTTACAACTGAAACACCACTTGGAATTATCAACGGAAACGGAGGTTCGGTGATTGGATTAGAATTAGGAACTCATGCGATTATTTATAGAGCAGAAGATGAATGTGGAAATGTTAGTTCATGTGAAACGACAGTTACTGTGGTAGATAATATTGCACCAACTACGATTTGTGATGAACATACGACTATCTCATTAGTCAACGATGGAACAGCCATTGCCTTTGCTTATACTTTTGATGATGGTAGTTTTGATAATTGTGAATTAGGAACTTACGAGATTCGAAGAATGGATAATCCAAATTGTCCTGGGAATGATGCCAGCTCATTTGGAGAGTATGTGGAGTTCAGTTGTTGCGATATGGGATCAACAGTCATGGTTGAATTGCGAGTGACGGACGCTGCAGGAAATTCAAATTTATGTATGGTCGATGTGGATGTTCAAGACAAATTAGATCCTGTAATTTTTTGTCCACCTGCAAAAACGATTGAATGTCAAGAAGATTTTACAGACTTAAGTTTGACTGGTGAAGCAACTGCGACTGATAATTGTGCAGGCGTTTTAGTGAGCTATAATGATATTGTTATTGATATCAATCAGTGTGGCGTTGGAGAAGTGACGAGAGTTTGGACAGCAACAGATGCGGAAGGAAGAACTTCTTCTTGTATCCAAAAAATATATTTGATTAATGAAAATCCATTTGAAGAAAACGATATAATTTTTCCTTTGGATTATGATACAGATGTGTGTGGAGGCGGGGATCTAGCTCCTGAGAATTTACCTAGCGTTTATGGAGAGCCAACAATCAATGATGATGCTTGCGATATGATCGGAATTAACTATGAAGATCAAACTTTGCAAATCGCTTCACCAGCATGCTATAAAATTCTAAGAAAATGGACGATAATTGACTGGTGTGTTTTCGATCCAAATTATGCAGGGACTGGTCAAGTCTCGGGTCAATGGATTCATGTACAGGTGATCAAAGTGACAGATAATGTTGCGCCAGTTTTTACAAATTGTCCAACAGATAAAATAATTGAAAACTACGAACCTGACTGTGGAGCGACTTATGTTTCCTTAGAAGTGGATGCAACAGACTGTTCGAATAACCTTGACTATTCTTACGAAATCGACAAAGGCAATGATGGAATTATAGAAATAACAGGAAGTGGAAATGATGCAAGTGGAGCTTTTGAAAATGGAAATTATACAATAACATTTACCGCAATTGATGGTTGTGGAAATACGAACTACTGCTCTTTTTTATTCACCGTGAAGGATGCAAAAAAACCAACTCCTGTTTGTATCAATGGTTTGTCAACTGATTTGATGGTGAGTTCAGGAATGGTTCAAATTTGGGCCAGCGATTTTGAAACAGGAAGTAGTTATGATAATTGTACAGCTTATGATAATTTAAAATTCTCATTTTCAAGTGATGTAAATGATACTTACCGAGCATTTGATTGTGATGATTTAGGAACTCAGACGATTGAATTTTGGGTGACGGATTTGGAAGGGAATCAAGATTACTGTATAACCAATATTGAAATCCAAGACAATAATGGCGTTTGTCCAAACCCAACTGGGACTGCAAACATCGAAGGAATTATTCAAAATGAAATGGGCGAGGAAGTTGAAAATGTTACCATCGAAGTTTCAGGAAGTAATACATTGCCAAGTGTTACAGGAGCTAATGGAAATTTTATTTTCCCCAGTTTACCTGTAGGAAATACTTATTCCGTTTCGCCAAAAAAAGATTTGAATCACTCGAATGGAGTAACGACTTACGATTTAGTTTTGATCTCAAAACATATATTAGGTACTCAATTATTGAACTCTCCTTACAAAGCAATTGCTGCAGATGCGAATAAATCTGGTTCGATTTCGACGTTGGATATTGTTCAGTTGAGAAAAATGATTTTGCATATAGATGATGAATTACAATACAATACTTCTTGGAGATTTGTCGCAGCTGATTTTGTTTTCACTTATCCTAACAATCCTTTTGCGGATAATTTTCCAGAGATAAAAGACATTGCAAATTTGTCGGATGATGAAGCAATCAACTTTGTGGGAATAAAAATAGGTGATGTCAACAATACTGCCATGCCTAATAATTTCCTCGGAGCAGAAGTTCGAAATGAAATAGGAATATTAAAATTAGAAGTAGAAAATGCTAATGTGAAAGCAGGTGAATTAATTCAAGTTGATTTTAAGGCAAAGGATTTTAGTGCAATGATAGGCTTTCAATTTACCCTGAATTTTGAAACAGAGAAAATGAATTTCGAGGATGTAAAATCAAACTTGGAGGGGTTAGATAAAAATAATTTTGGATGGACATTTTTGAACGAAGGAAAGATTACGGTCAGTTGGGATCAGTCGGAAGGATTGACTTTAGAAGATGAAACGGTTTTGTTCAGTTTAGTTTTTTATGGAAAAGATAAAACGACTTTAGCGGAATCAATTCATATTTCTTCTACTAAGACTACTGCGGAAGCATATTCAGAAAATAATTCTTCTGCTCAAGGCGGAGCCGATGTGATGAGTGTAGAATTATTTTTCAATGGATATTCTAATACAACTACTTGGAATAAATTATTTCAAAATCAACCTAACCCTGCAACGACTTCAACTACCATTCCATTCGAATTAGTTTTAAGTGAGACAGTTATTCTAAAGGTAATTGACCTCAATGGAAAAGTCATCGAAGTTATCAAAGGTGATTTTGAAAAAGGATATAATGAGATCAAATTGATCAACTTAACTGGTAATGGAATTTTTTATTACCAACTAGAAACGAGTAAAAAAACGCTGATTAAGAAAATGATCTTAGTCAATAAATAAATCGCAGCTGGACTTTCCAAAGTCCTGAATTCAAAAAGACTTTATTCTTAAATGTTTGGGACTTAGGAAAGTCCCGCTGTGAGGAAAAATATTACTCAGTAACCGGTTTTTGGGATTTGCCTCTTCTCGGTAAAAAACCTCGGTCTTTTCCGAGAGGGGCTTTTTTCAAAAAAGAAATACTCAGTTACCGGTTTTTGGGATTTATAACCTCTTCCCGAAAGAAATTTTGGGAGAGGTTATTTTTAAGAAAGATGAATAGTAGTAGTTCAAAAAGAAATTACTCAGTAACCGGTTTTTGGGATTTGCCTCTTCTTGGTAGAAACTTCGGTCTTTTCCGAGAGAGGCTTTTTTTCAAAAAAGAAATACTCAGTTACCGGTTTTTGGGATTTGTAACCTCTTCCCGAAAGAAATTTTGGGAGAGGTTATTTTTAAAACAATAAAATAATTTATTATTTTATAATATCTAAAATACCGATTTAAAGGTATGTTACTAAATTCGTTTTTGACGTATTTTTGTAAGGATAGAATTCTATTTAAGGTAGATTCTAAATGAACAAAAACTTAGATGAAATAAAAAATAATATTTTGTTGATACATCTAATGTTTTCCCAGCTTACCGATTCAACCCAACTCCGGCATGATTCCATTTAGTGCAAAAATGATGCATCGAGCTTCCCTTCAAATTTAAGCTACTCGGAATTTTTTTAAACAATAAAATAATTTCTCTTTGAAATCTTTCAAAGAAATATTCATAAAAGATAAACTACTTTTTGAACTATTTTCCTATGCGAAATTAAGTAAAAGAAGATGAAATTTCCAGCCCAATAAAGCAGATGTTACATTGAACATATTTAGTATTTAATATCAAAAAACAATCAACATGATCCCAAGAAATAAAAAAAATAAACATCAGTATTCCTTCATTTTAAGGTTGATGATTTTTTGTGGAGCGTTAATATTTAGTTTCACTCCAACCCAAGCTCAAGAATCATTGAATGCTTCCAACTCAATTCATATTTTGGCCAATCAATTAGATGTGCAAGCATATCCAAACGGAACATTTGATGCAGATAAAGTTTTTTTAGCCTTGGTAACTGAAATGGATAAAATGAATAATGATTTTTCTAGAGGTCTTCAGTATAGATATTATTGGTTGGTTTCCGTAGACATCAAAAGAAATGGACTTCCATTGGAAGAATCACTTTTGAAAAACTTGAACAAAGCAGGAAATGAATTTGGAGTTCCGAATTCTACCTTGAAAAAACTTTACTCCAAAACAATCGCCCTATTCTAAATACCTTCATCGAAAAATTAAACACTAGAAAAATATTTTGATCCATGAACAAAAAGACTTTTACACTTAGAAAAAAGATTGATTGGGTTGCCTCATTTTGGGTGATGTTTTTTGCATTTATTTTTAGTGCAGGAATGACTCAGGCGCAATCGCTCACTTGTAATAGTTCAGTAAATATTACCCTTGATGAAAATTGTCAAGCGATTGTTGAAGCGGATCAAGTTTTAGAAGGTACTTACAGTAACTATAATAATTTCACAGTTACTTTTACCAATTCAGGTTTGCCTGTTATTTTAAATTCTAGTCATATCGGTCAGACTTTAAGTGTAACCGTAACTAGTCCAACTAATTCATGTTGGGGATTAATTTTAGTAGAAGATAAATTGGCTCCAATCATTTCTTGTCAAGATGTAATTTTGGCTTGTAACGATCCTTTACCTGGACCAATCTCTGCATTCGATGCTTGCGGACTTGCCACTGTTACCTACCAAGATCAAGTACAAGACAATCAATGTAATGGTTTTTACCAAACGATTATTACTCGAACTCACACCGCAGTTGATGGTAGCGGGAATACTGCTTCTTGTGTACAAACGATTTCAATCGAGCGGGGAATACTGGCAGATGTAGATTATCCTGCTAACATAGATATTGATTGCCAAGATAGTTCTGCTCCAGTATTTACAGGTACGCCAACAGGCACGACTTGTTTTAATTTAGATTATACTTACGAAGATCAGATCATTCCGATTTGTGAAGGAAGTAATAAAATTTTAAGAAAATGGACTGTTTCAGATTGGTGTGCTAGTGCCATTGAGACGCACACTCAAATCATAAAGATGTTGGATACTACAGGTCCAACTATGCAGCAGTTGAATGATATTTCAGTTGGAACAAATTCTAATACTTGTGCTGGCAATGTTAATTTACCAGCAATCGGATTATCGGATAATTGTTCAGGTGGAAGTTTTGATGTGTATATTCAAACTCCAATTGGAACGATCAATGGCAATGGAGGATTATTGTTAGACGTACCTTTGGGCAATCATATGATTACCTATTTTGCAACTGATGCTTGCGGAAATGAATCTTCTTATTCGTTGACTTTGACGGTCACAGATAATATTGCGCCGATTGCAATTTGTGATATTCATACAGTTGTTGCTTTGGGATTCGATGGAACTGCGCTGTCTGATGCGATGACTTTTGATGATGGAAGTTGGGATAATTGTGGCATCGTAGAATATAAAGTTCGTCGAATGGATAATCCAAATTGTCCTGGAAATGATGGGACTCCTTTCGCAGATAATGTTCCATTTTTCTGTTGCGATATTGATGATGAAGTGATGGTGGAGTTACGAGTAAAAGATGCAGCAGGAAATGTCAATTCATGTATGGTAGAAGTTGATGTTCAAGATAAACTTTTACCAGTAGTTACCTGTCCTGCCAATATTACCATTTATTGTGATGAAGATTATGAAGACTTGACTTTGACAGGTGAAGCAACTGCAACTGATAATTGCGGAACCCCGACAGTTACTTATAATGATATTAATGTAAATATTGGTTGTGGAGGAGAAGGAGAGGTAACAAGAGTTTGGACTGCAACCGATGAACAAGGACAAACAGCTTCTTGTATTCAAAAAATATTTTTGGAAAATGACGAACCATTTTATATCAACCCAAATAATAATAATGATCCAACGGATGATATAGATTGGCCAGTAGATTATACAGGAACAACTTGTGGAGCAGGTTTGGAGCCGAGTGATTTACCTTCTCCTTATGATCGACCAATCTTGCATGAAGATGCTTGCGATTTTATTGCAGTTGGTTATACGGATACAGATCTCGAAATTCAAGCACCAGGGTGTATTAAGATTTTGAGAAAATGGCATGTGGTTGATTGGTGCCAGGCAGCACCTAATACAGATCCAACTATTCCTGGGCCAGGTGTTTGGCATTTTACACAAGTGATTAAAATTAATAATTCTTCAGCGCCAATTATTGATGTTTGTGATATTCCGAATGTGATTGAAAATTATGAGGCAGATTGTGGTGCTACTTTAGCGACTTTCCATATCGAAGCTTCGGATGATTGTACAGCGCAAACTGACTTGGAAATTACCTGGGAATTTAGCAATGGAATTTCTGGAAATGGGGCAGAGGCTTCTGGTGAATTTAATAATGGTGCTTACAGTTTGACTTTTACCGTTTCTGACGGATGTGGAAATTTCACTCATTGCGAAAATAATTTTTTAGTAAAAGATGCAAAAAAACCAACTCCAATTTGCATTGTCGGATTAGCAACTGTAGTGATGCCATCTTCAGGTGATGTAAAGATTTGGGCAACAGACTTTGAATCAGGAAGTAGTTATGATAATTGTTCAGGCTATCCAAATTTGCAATTTTCTTTTTCATCAGATGTGAATCAAGATAGTTTAGTGATTACCTGTGCAGATATTGCTACGAATGGAATTTTTCCAATAGAAATATGGGTGACTGATGAGGCAGGTAATCAAGATTTTTGTTCGACATTGATTTCCGTTCAAGATCCAAATGGAACTTGTGGGCTACCAACGGCCTTGTCCATATTTGGTGATGTAAAAACTGAGAATCAAGAAAATGTAGAAGATGTAACGATTCAATTATCAGGAGCAGGTCTTCCTCCAGTAATTACCGAAACGGAAGGGAATTATATTTTTACTCCTTTGGAACCAGGTGGAGATTATTCTATTACCCCTGAAAAAGATATGAACTATTTGAATGGAGTAACTACTTATGATTTGGTTTTGATCTCAAAACATATTTTGGGAATTGAATTATTAGACTCTCCTTACAAAATAATTGCAGCAGATGCGAATCATTCTGAATCGGTGACGACTTTGGATATCGTAAAATTGCGAGCGTTGATTTTACATATTGATGATGTTTTGGAAAATAATAATTCTTGGAGGTTTGTAAAATCTGATTTTGTTTTTGATAACTCCGAAAACCCATTTCAAACTATTTTTCCTGAAGCAGCAGCATTTGAAAATTTGACTGAAAGTGCGCAAGCAGATTTTGTAGGAATAAAAATAGGAGATGTAAATGGTTCGGCTGCGCCAAATAATTTACTCGGAACAGATACTCGAACTTTTGAAGGAACACTTATTTTTAATTTGGAAAATAAAAAGATAAAAGAAGGAGAGACTTTTAGCATTGATTTCAAAGCAAAAGATTTTAATGCTATCGGTTATCAATTTGGGTTGGAGTTTAATGATTTAATTCTCTTAGATGTTGAGTCAAAATTGGAAAACCTAAACGAAACTAATTTTGGATTTACTTTAGTTGACCAAGGAGTATTAACTACTAGTTGGAATCATTCAAGTGCAATAAAAGTCATAGATGACGAAGCGATATTTTCTTTAAAATTCTTTTCAGAAAAAGAAATAAATCTAAGTGAGGCATTGACTTTGACTAACCGATATACGACTGCAGAGGCCTATTCAAGTCAGTCTGAGTTGTTGGAAGTAAAATTAAATTATACTGGTGGGACAGTTAACGCCAGCGCATTTGTTTTATATCAAAATACACCGAACCCTTTTAAAAATGAAACGACGATTGGATTTAATTTACCAAAATCAAGTTCTATCAGTTTAAAAATATTTGATGTAACAGGACGAGTGTTGAAATTAATCAAAGGAGATTTTACTAAAGGTTACCATGAAGTGAATATCAGAAATAGTGAGTTGAATGGAACTGGAATTTTATATTACCAAATGGAAACGAACAATAATACAGCAACTAAGAAGATGATTCTAGTTGATTAAAATACAAATTATTTTTCCCTATAAAGTAATCTGCCTGATGGCAGGTTACTTTCCCCTTCAAAGAAAAATAAAGAAATACGAGTTTTATTTTTTACAAAGAAAACGACTTGAAAAGACTTTTAGATGTTTTTAATGATTAGGTGCTAGAGCCGGTTTAAGAATGCTTTAAGATCGGTTTTTGGGATATCCTCTCCGCAGATTTATTTTTGCGGGGAGGTTCTTTTTTTAGAAAACTCTATTTACACAATCTGTGTAAATAGAGTTTTCAAGATAAGTGACATAGAAAAAAATTAGAAGTTCTGTTTCATTATTTTTGTAGTACTCATTCCCGAAGGAGATTCCAAAGTGATAATATATGCCCCAGGTGGAAGATTTGCAGCATCAATGTATTGGGTATACTTTCCTTCATAAGGAATATAGTCTTCAGCAGAAGATACTAAAACACCTAAAGAGTTAAATAATTTAAATTGCACTTCTCCTCCTTTTGATAACTCGTAATCTACATTAAATCCAGTATTAAAAGGATTTGGGTATGCATCTAATTTTGTACGGGTAACTTGATCTTCGTTTTCAGGTAACTCCTCTGACCCAAGAGAGAATGTCGGATTATATTTTATGTCGTCAGCACAAAAAGTATTTAAATCTATTTCCGAAACTGGGGCAACTTGTCTATCTGCCTCTGAAGGGAAAGCATCAAGTTTGAGAGTAATGTTAGAGGAAGAAGAGGAAAAAATTCCTGAATTGCTATTATCATTAATTTCATCTTGCGCTCTAAAATCTACATCAAAATTAAAGGCAAAATTTCCAGTAAGGTTTAACTGCTCCCAAGCAAAGAAAATATTATTGAAATTATTTGCAATAGTAGTGGGAGTTCCGTTTATAGTTACAGTATTTAGCCCTGTACCTACAATGTTGGATACTCTAGGGTAATCTAAGAATATATTTTTCCAAATCCATCCATCAGGGTTGGGTTGAATGGTGTAATCTGTTCTAAATCTTAAGACAGAACTCATAGGATCAATTCTATTAAAAGGACTATTAGTAGAATGAGGATTATAAATTGGAATGATACTCGACGGACTTGCACTTCCCTCTACAATATTAGTTTTATAAGTTGTAATGTATACAATTTCCTTTGCATCTGGATCATCAGTTCTTTTTAATACCAAAGTTAATTTAAGAAGAACATTCGGTTCATTGGAGAAATCATTATATGTAACACTACCTTCTGTAATATTGTCATATTTATAAACTAAAAACCCAGCATCTGTTAAAGCACCAATTGGTAGATCTTTTGTTTTATACCTAATATCATTTATATTTAAATTTTCTTGATCTTTCCAAAAGTCAATTTCTAACCCATATTCATTTAATTGAGCTTCATAGTTATCGGTCACGGTTAAGTCGAGAGAAGTACTACCTAATAAAACAGGACCATATGGACCATAATTCTTATACCCTCCACCTGCAGAAATAGCACCATTTAGAACAGAACCATCGCTATTTAATAGTGGTGTGATTCCAGAAGGAGCAACACTTGGAACATTATTACTTCCATTATCTAAATCAAAAAGAAAAGTACCTTTTATATCAACAAGCTCTAATCCGGAAGAAGGATTCAAAATATATTTAATATCTTCTGCAAGTTTATAATGCCTAATTTTTGGAAGTTGTAATATTCCATATGTTCCAGCTACATCAGGGGTAATATTTGTATTTGGATTATATTCTAAGTATTCCACTTTTGGAAGTTCAAGTAGGTTGAATATCCCCATTGGGTTATTGTACTCAGGAACTTGTTCAGAACTGGAACCTCCTTGCTGTGCTCCTGGAGTTAAAAATATCATTTCACCAAAGTTACTTAGGAAATTGATTTCTCCATCAGCCACAAGTTTTGGAATTTGGAAAGTAGTTGGACTAGAAGCAGCGGATTTATTCCCTCCAGTAATTAAAAACTCTGCGAAACCTAAGATATAACCAACCTTAGGTACGTTTTTAGTCCATTTAGGTAGTTTGAAGTCTGCTTTATTTTCTACTTCTTTAACAGTTTCTTGTCCAGTTTCGAAGTCTATCACCCACTTTTTTTCAGGATCAGGTGTCCAAAAAATGCTTCCAACTGTTTCTGCTAAGGTAATTGCTCCTTCTAAAGTTTTCTTTCGTTCTGTACCTTTCTTTGCTCCTCCATCTATCAGCCCAATTGCATTGTTGAAAAAGCTACTACTTGGATTATTACTATTTCCAGAGATAGGAGGACTTCCCTGAGGTGCCTGATCAATCTCAAATTTTATTTCACCTACATCAATTAACTGAACGCCTACTTGTAATTTACTGCTTCTAGTGCAGACACAAGGATCATAAGCAATAGGGAAGTCAGCATACATCCAGTAGAAAGCATCATTACTTCCAAACTGGTTCGGTCTAATAAATTCTTGTGGAGTATTTGTTGAATTGAATGAATTTAAGGCACTCATTGGGGATTCCATATGTGATAATGTAGCACTTCCTATATCGTTTGAACCTGCACTTTGATCCCATCTAAGAAAGACTACAGCTTTAGTACTATAATCATCTTCTCTTTCTGTAACAAGAACTAATACTCTTAGCGTGGAGGTATATCTATTGTAGGTAACATATATAGGATGAGTTACTTGATTGGGACTAGTTCCTGACGGATCTCCTAATCTTTTGGAGATGAGTACCCAACCATCTTCGGGACTATAATCATAAGGCATTTCTGCTAACCCACTAACATTAGAATTATTAAACTCAACAAATGGGTTAGGATAGCAGCATCCGTTGATTGGAGGGCCAACTGTTTGACTTATCCAAACGTTTCCATTGGCGAAAGGAACATAAGTTCCATCTGGATTTTGATAAACTCGCCAATCAAGTCCCGGTTCATTAGGCATAACATTAGGACTGGGATAATCAATATCCTCAGGGCAAATTTGAGCCATTCCTAAGAAAGGCATCAATAAAAATATATATAAGTATTTCATTTTTTTTAATTTTTTTGTCCAATAAATTTTTTGTCTATTCTTGGAATTGTGTTGGTGGCTGGATCTATCATTCTTGATGAAATATTATAATCAATAATTATAGAATTATTGGTTTGATCTATTATCCCAATCCCTTCCGGATCAGGGCATTCATCACTAGAAAACCCAGTAAAGAATAAGAAGTTATTCTTGCTAGGAACAATAGAAGGTTGATCTCTAAAATTTTGATATGGAAAAATAGTACTATTGACAATGCATCCTTCAGGAAGATTAAATATGCTGAACATAGTATAATTATCAAAAGGATGACTCATGGAATCAATCGTAATGGTAAAAGTATCATTAGGAGCATCTTCATGATAACCAGTATAGGAACCAATAATTCTAGTTTCTTCCTGATGTTCCAATGGAATATATTGAGTGATAGTATCCCATTGAGCCAATTGATCTTGACAACATTCTAAATTCTTATATGCAATAAGTTGAACAGGAAGTAATTCTTCCATATAATTATCAAATTGTATAGTTATCGACTTGCCTCTCCGAATTTGATTTTCTGCGCCTACTTTCCAGTAGCAACTATCAATGTCTATATCGTTAACTTCAAAGACCAAAAATCCAGGAGTAAGGAAAGTATCCTCTTCAAAAAAGGCTTCATTAAAAAAACTTCGACAATACTGCTTTACGGTGAAAGAGGCATCGGCAACATTTAAACAAGGATTAAAGTTGCTACAGTTAGGATTAGAAGGATCGTTACAATCCTTTTTACAATTAGATAAATTGATAATGCAAACTATCAAGACAAACATTAGCAACAAATAACTATTTGATTTTTTCATTATAATTCTATTTAGAAATTTTTTCTTTAAGTATTTTATTTTCCTTTTCTAATTCTACCATCCGTTTTTCCATTTCAATCAAATGAAGAAACAATTCTTCAATTTTCTCTTGCTGATTCGTAGTTATTTTCCCCAATTCTAATCCATTGGCTTGAATTTCTTCAGCAGAAGGAGTATTGGGTAAGTGACCATTTTCTTTGATAAAATTTTCCACTTTTTTTAAGGGAAGTAATGAGTAGTTTTTTTCAAAAACATAATCTGCCCAATCAGTTCTTACTCTTACTTCTTTGGAGAGTATGCCTCCATTGACATAGAATAAATAGTTTTGACTCGATGCTGGAAAATTAGGAGTATCATCAGTTCCAATGCTTACTTTCCCATTTCCTTTAATCATCATCTTTGTATAATCTAAATTCTCGGATGAAGCAATTGTTGGATCTCCATCATCCTGTTTAGAAATAAATAATAAATTCCCGTCAGCATCTCCTTGAATAATTGAACCTCCTGTTCCTTGTGGTGGAAATACAAAAGTGGTTCCATTAGAACTAGATGCCGCTCCAGATATACCAAAACCAAGATGATAAGATTCTAAGCCAAATAAAGAGTTTCCTTTTCCAGTAGTAAATTTTATAGTTCCGTCACCTATGGCAAGTCGATTTCCATAAAAAGTAATATCTCCCTGATCAGAAAGAGACATTTTTAATTTCGGAGAAACCGAAGAGCTTGAAATAGTAGAGAGACTAAAATTATTTAATGCATTAATATCCCAAACATTACTATTAGTAACCATTCCTCCTTTTTCCACAAAATTATTAAAACGAATATGCGGGAAATAAGTGGGAAGTGAAGGAATCGGATCTCCAGTAATAATAGCAGATTCCTGAGTAGTTTTTGATAAATGAAGTTTTGCTTGTGGTGTTGTTAATCCAATTCCTACATTGCCATCTCGATAAGTATTTTGGTTTAGGTTTGCTGTAGACCAAGTTTGACCTTGAATGTTGGAATTCCAACAAAACACTACGGTTAGGAAGAATAAAGTTTTTAAGAAAATTTTCATAATTTTAAATTGTTAAAAGGTTTAGAAATGAGAAGTTTCCAATGACTTCCATGGATAAATCACAGCAGGGGCAATAGTTACAGCTATTCGCTCCTGTTTTTTTGATGCCAATTATAGGCTCAATAGTCTTGAAAATAATAGATTAAGTAGTCGAAAGTTGCGGTAGGTATTATATCAGAGCGTACTTTGCATTTTGTTTTAGCTTTAAGTTACGGTAGTAATTATTTTTGCTGTTATATTTGTATGATGCTAATATATGATTAAAATTTTTATTTTTTTATTTTTTTATTTTTTTATTTTAGGTCCATTTGAAATAAAAATTAGGCATCTGTAGTTTTAATATTTTTTTTCAAATAAAAAACCCACTCCGAATTCAATCGAAGCGGGTTTAATTTTTCTAAAAAATAAATATCTTAATTTTCTTTTTCTCTAAAATCAGTATTAAATACGACTCCCAATTGTAGATGATGTTTTCCAAAAGGATTCACTCGCTGATTTAGATATCCCAATTGCACTTGCAATGATTTTTTTACTTGATAGCCTAGCGCAAAATATAATCGGTTACGATCAAAAAATGTCTGTTTCGTATTCATGAAAATCTCATCATAGATACCCAGAAAAAAAGTCCCTTCCTCGATCACAGGTTTATTGATTGGAATAAAAGCCATCAGTCGATAACGCAAACGATTTCGATAATCATCATTCACCCATCTTTGCTCAATTCGATAACGATGTTCAAATTTTATTCTACCTATTTTATTAGTCATGATGAGTTGTTGGAAAATCCGATGCTCGGTAGTCTCAGGTTCTTTTTGCTCACTTTCATAAACATAAGAAGGAACAAAAGCATAACCTGCAGTCAACATACTGGAGGAAGACAAATGATAATTTAATCCTGTCCGAAGTAAAAGTTGCTCTACTGTGTTAGGGGCAAGTTCATGATTTCGATATTGAACCTCGGTGTGAATACTCCAATTGTCATGAATGCGATTGGTACCAAAATACATTAACCAATTTCCCGTTTTGTCTTCTTGTGAAAATAGGGAAGTGGCTAAAAAAATAAAGAATAAGGAAACATAAAATTTTCTAAACATAATATTGATTTGTTTATTCACTAAGTTTACGAAGATGAATTTAAGTATATTTTTTACAAAAAAAATCCGCAAGACCGCTGAGTTTGAGTAGCGGAAATGCGGAGAAAATATATTCAGTTCTTAAATTCTAATTTGGATACATCGTTACCAATCCTGTTTTTACATCATACATTGCACCGACAATTTCGATCTCATTGTTTTGAAGCATTTCATTTAAAACAGGACTCTGTGATTTGATATTTTCGATAGTGAGTTCCACATTTTTTTCAGACACTTGATTAACGAAATCCAAGTTTTTTGAACTTCGATCTACATCAGGAGCTGTTTCAATAGCATTGACTGCTGGAGCAATTTTTTCCAACATTTGAGTTAGATTTCCAAGCTTAGCATGATCGCAAGCACCTTTCACCGCTCCACAAGAAGTGTGTCCCATTACAACAATTACTTTTGATCCAGCCAACTTGCAGGCAAATTCTAGGCTACCTAAAATATCTTCGTTGACAAAATTTCCTGCTACTCTTGCATTAAAAATATCTCCGATGCCTTGATCAAAAACAACTTCTGTTGGAATCCGAGAATCGATGCAACTGACAATTGCTGCAAAAGGATATTGACCAGTTGCAGTTTCTTTTACTTGTGCATGAAGGTCTCGATTTAATGGATTGTCTTGTACAAATCTTGCGTTTCCATCGATTAGCATTTGCATAGCCATTTCAGGAGTCATTATAGATTGTGTATGAGGTGTTTGGGTTGTCTGGTTTGATATAGTTACGGCTGACATTTTTTAGATTTTTAGATTATTAAGTAACGATGGATTATTCTTTCATCGTTACTTAATAATGAGTTAGAAAGATTTTAATTAAACGGAAACTGTTTTTCCATCAATTGGGAGAAGATTATTAATAAGCGCATGCTCTACTTCCGTTACTTGATTAGAAATACCTTTTCGTTCTCGTTCTATTATTGTCAATTCAATATTTCTATGTTTCGCATTTACTTCAAATTCATCAATAATTTCAATTACATCGAAGTCGATATTGATAGATTTTGAAGCATCAATTACCACTTTTGCACCATCAGGGATTTGACTTAAAGTTCGTTGGATACTTGCTTTGTTGATAAAGGTAACATCTTCAGCAAGTGCTAATCGGATGACTCCATCTTTAAGGTGCTTATCTTCAAATAGAAATGGTTTTTTGTAATTATTATATAATACATAGAAAATAGCTACCACTAATCCCATTCCGATTCCCATTAATAAATCGGTAAATACAATTCCTAAAATGGTTACCATAAATGGCACAAAGTGAGTTTGACCAAGTGAGTACATTTGCTTAAACAATGCTGGCTTTGCTAATTTATATCCTACCAAGAATAAGATAGCTGCCAAACTTGCCAATGGAATTAAATTCAATAAAGTTGGAATTGCCATCGCAGAACCTAATAAAATAAATCCATGGAAAATAGCTGATGCCTTCGTTCGGCCACCTGACTGAATGTTCGTTGAACTCCTTACAATTACTTGTGTGATCGGTAATCCTCCAATTAAACCAGATACAATATTGGCAACTCCTTGAGCTTTTAATTCTCGGTTGGCAGGAGTAACTCGTTTGAAAGGATCTAATTTATCAGTTGCTTCCAAACATAATAAAGTTTCTAAACTAGCAACGACAGCAATGGTTATTCCTGTTACCCAAACAGCAGGATTGCTGATTGAATTAAAGTCAGGAAAGGTGAATTGATTAATAAAACCTCCAATGCTATCTGCAACTGGAATGCTAACTACTTGCTCTGCATTAAGGGCAAATCCATTGATGTTTTGGAAAATCACATTCAATACTATTCCTAACCCAACTACCACTAATGGTCCTTGAACGATTTGAAATACTCTGATTTTTTTCATAAAAGGTTGTTCCCATAAAATCAGTAATAAAATGGAAACAGAAGAAATAATAATTGCTCCCATGCTCATTGCTTCAAACATGTAGAATAATTCAGAAATAGTATTGTGACCATCTGGGTTATTGAAAGCTAAACTACCTTCATAATCTTTATCATATCCAACTGCATGTGGAATTTGCTTTAAGAATATAATGATTCCAATTCCTGAAAGCATACCTTTAATTACAGATGATGGGAAATAATATCCAATGATTCCTGCTTTCGCATATCCTAAAAGCAATTGAAAAATACCTCCAATAACTACAGCCATTAAGAAAATCTCAAAAGCACCTAACTCTTGAATCGCTGTCAAAACAATTACTGCTAATCCTGCCGCAGGACCACTTACTCCAAGTTGCGAACCACTCAATGCACCTGCGATGATTCCTCCTACTATTCCTGCGATGATTCCAGAAAACAATGGAGCACCCGATGCTAAGGCAATTCCCAAACATAAAGGGACTGCTACTAAAAATACAATTAAAGAAGCAGGAAGATCATACTTTAAGTTTTGAAAAAATCCGTCATTTTTAAAAGGACTCATAATTCATTCGTTTTTAAAATCAGACATAGATAACTTCGGTCATACTGTGTCAGTATAACTAAATTTCTAGGATCTGATTTGTGTTATAAAAAATTGATTGATAAATAAAAGGATGAAAATAAAATAGAGATCACATCCTTTGGTACAAATATATAAAACTTTTCTTAATAATAGCAATACTATCATGGGTAAATACGTAACTTTAACAAAAAGTTGCTCAACTTGTTCAAATAGTTTGTACTTTTGTGAAAAAAAAGATTAACTATCATGGCAATCGGAATAAAAATAAGTCTCAATGAGAAATTATACTTAAGAGATCCACAAGAATCATCACTTGGTCAGCGGATTATTAAGCACAGTATATTACTTATTGATGAGATTGGATTTGAGAGTTTTAATTTTAAAAAACTCGCTATGCAAATGGAATCTACCGAGGCTTCCGTTTATAGATATTTTGAGAATAAACACATGTTATTGATTTATCTGGTATCGTGGTATTGGGAATGGGTGAGTTATTTGATTGATATTAACACTTTAAATATTGAGTCGTCGGAGAAAAGATTAAAGATTATAATTAAAACTTTGGTTTTTGCATCGAAAGATAACCCTTCGATAGGTTATGTTAATGAAAGTGTACTACATCGACTTATTATTGCCGAAGGAACAAAGGCTTATCATACTAAAGAAGTCGATAAAGATAATACGGATGGATTTTTCATTAATTATAAAAGTTTATCAAGCAAAGTAGCTAATGTTATTTTGGAAGTTAATCCAGCATTTCAATATCCTCATGCTTTGGCAAGTAATCTTTTTGAGATGGCGAATAATCATATTTATTTTGCACAACATTTACCAAGGTTGACTGATGTAAAAGTGGAAGGAGAGGATTTTGGTGAAGTGGAGAAGATGCTAGAATATTTTGCGTTTAAGTTATTAGGATGTGATGTAAAAGAATAAAACTATTTTTTTGGTAACTATGATTTTTGTTTCTGATTCTATCTTATAATTTTTTTGGATTAAAAGACGAAATCTTATTCTTAAAAAAAATATTAAAATACTATTCCCATTCTCATTTCCTTCCGAATTACACTTTTGATTATCCTAGTCTTATTCACCAAAATCTTTCTCATTATTAAATGGAGTTATTTATTCTGAATAACATTTTTCAAATCTTGGTGAAGTTCTAATCTAAAGAGAGAGGTTTTATATATGAAAAATAAATATCAATTAATTAATTAAAATTTATTTGTTTAATAAAAATAAATTTCTCAAATTTGATTTATTGAATATATAATCTTCTTACATTCAATAAAGATTTCTAATCTATAATTTCTTTCCAACTGAGTTTAAAATAATTATAAAAATTTATTCGGAATAAATTCTCAGCTACTGTTCAGTAGTTTAAGAGTCTTCTTTGATACATGTTGAGTTTGTATCAATTATATATTTTATTAACGGTTAAAAAAAAATAATAATTATGAAATCAGCTAGAAAAAAATCAGAAGTAGTAAACGTAAATAAAGAAGCAATTGGTGACATCAAAGATTTATTTGGTCACCTAGTTACCCAAGTAAATATGATTGGTGATTATGAAAAAAGTTTGAAAACAGCAACTTCTGAAGAGAAAAAAAATATGTATAAAGATTTGATAGTAGGTCAATTTGATGATTTAGTTACTAAAGTAAAACTTTTGGAAGTTGATATTAATGGATTAAAAGAATAATTTTGGTAGTAATTAAAAATGTTCCATTCGTGGTTATTGAGATAACTATTATTTTGGGATTATTTGAAAGCATAAAAAAAAACCACTTCGAATTTAATCGAAGTGGTTTTTATATTTTCTAAAAAAACTAAAATTAATTAGTTCCGTCTATCATCTCTTCTTCTATCGTCACGTCGGTCACCACCACCACGTCTATCATCTCTTCGGTCACCACCACCTGTTCGTTCAGGTCTTGGCAACAAAGCTTTTCGAGACAATCTCATTTTTCCAGATCGCTTGTCGATTTCCACCAACTTCACTCGCACTTCATCACCTTCATTCAAGACATCGGTAACATTCTCGATTCTTTCATGAGCGATTTCAGAAACGTGCAACAATCCACTTTTTCCATTGAAGTCGACGAATACACCATAAGGCATAACTGATACAACTTTTGCATCGTATTCGTCACCAACTGTTGGCATAAATGTAATAGATTTGATTCGAGCCAATGCTGCATCAATTGATGCTTTATCATTACTCGCAACATTCACCACACCTTTATCTCCAACCTCTTCGATATTGATTACTGTACCAGTTTCTGCTTGGATCTCTTGGATGATACTTCCTCCAGGTCCGATCACAGCACCGATCATACTCTTCTCAATAATCACTTCAACGATTCGTGGAGCGTGATCTTTATAATCTTCTTTAGCAGTAGAAAGCGTCTTAGCCATCTCTCCTAAAATATGTAATCGACCAACTCTTGCTTGATTCAATGCTCCTTCTAATTGAGCATATGGAAGTCCATCAATTTTGATGTCCATCTGGCAAGCAGTAATTCCTTTTTCCGTTCCTGTTACTTTGAAATCCATATCTCCCAATGCATCCTCATCACCTAAGATGTCAGACAAAATAGAGAAACGTTTTCCATCAGAAATCATTCCCATCGCAATTCCAGAAACTGGTGCGCTGATCTTAATTCCTGCATCCATCAACGCTAATGATCCAGAACAAACTGTTGCCATAGAAGATGAACCATTTGATTCCATAATATCAGAAACCAATCGAACGGTGTAAGGTAATTCTTCAGGCATAACTTGTCTCAAAGATCGAGCAGCCAAATTCGCATGACCAACTTCTCGACGACCAGGTCCTCTCATTGGTTTAGTTTCCCCAACAGAATATCCAGGGAAATTATAGTGCAAAATAAAATTATCATAACCATTTGTCAAAGCAGTATCAATCATCAAACTATCTTTCTTTGTTCCCAAAGTCAAAGACATTAATGCTTGAGTTTCTCCACGAGTAAAAATCGCAGAACCGTGAGCCGATGGTAAATAATCAACTTCTGTCCAAATATTTCGAACTTCGTCAAATTTCCGTCCATCCAATCGAGTCTCTTCACTCATCACCATTTCACGAATAGTTTCTTTCTGAATCTTATCGTAATATTTTTTGAAAAGTGGTCTGATTTCCGCCCATGGTTCTTCACCATATTCTTCTAGCAAGGTAGCTTCGACAGCTTCCTTAGCTTCTTTAAAACCAGTTTTTCGATCACCCTTATTCAACGCAGCTCTTGACACTTTCAAAATACCTTCTGTTGCAATAGCTTGAATTTTAGCTTTTAATTCGTCATTAGATTCTGCTTCTGGTAACTCTCTTTTTACTGTAGCTTTTTCTCCAACCAATTCAGCTAAATCTAATTGTGCTTGACATTGAATTTTGATGACTTCATGTCCAACTTTAATTGCTGCTACCAAATCTGCTTCTGAACATTCTTTTGCTTCACCTTCTACCATCATTACATCATCCATAGTTGCTGCAACAATAATATCCAAGTCTGCTCTTTCCAAATCAGATCGATTAGGATTCACCATAAATTCTCCATCAATTCTAGCCACTCGACATTCAGAGATTGGTCCACCAAAATTAATATTAGAAACTGAAAGTGCCGCAGATGCTGCTAATGCAGCTAAAGTATCAGGCATGATTTCTTTATCAGCAGAGATCAAATTAATAATCACTTGAGTATCATGCATATATCCATCAGGAAACAATGGACGAATCGCTCTATCCACTAATCGAGATATTAAAATCTCATAATCGTTTAATCGAGTTTCTCTTCGGAAGAAATTACCCGGTACACGACCTGCTGACGCAAATTTTTCTTGATAATCTACAGAAAGCGGAAAGAATCTTTGCCCTTCTCTTGGTTCGTGAGCAGAACATACAGAACAAAATAGCATAGTATTACCCATGCGAACAACTACAGAACCATCAGCCAAAGAGGCCAACTTACCTGTTTCGATTGTAATTTCTCTGCCATCAGGTAAATTGAATGACTTTGAAATAGGAGTTTTTAAACCCATGTTTTAATTGTTTAAAAAAGTGATTTAGGAATTCTTGATTGATAACTTCCCGATCTGGTTTTTAGGCGAAAGCAGTTTTCTTCAGTTGGCAATTTCTCACAATGGAATTGCATATTTTTTTACTGTTTACTGAAAAGCTGTTTTCGGCTAAAAAGCAAATCGTTGATAAGAAGTTATTTCCCAAGGATTTCTAAGTTGAAAATATGTAAAATAAAATTAATATATAAAAGTAACACGTTGTCAGTTTATACATAGTATGAGTTGTTATTTTTTTTGAAAAAACAAACACATATAACTATAATAAAAAACTGAAAAGTGAAATTTTTCAAATCCGTCGATCAACGAGAAAAATAGATGGGTTCCTTCTGTAAGTTTTTTTAGAAAAAACTTTGGAGGTAAACATAGTAGCTTTTATTTTTTAAAAGTAGTTTTCGATGTTTAACAATAAGCTACTGAAGTACAAAATAAAATAATCCCTATCTCTGATTGTCGCTTTTTTTTTCGCTCGGTCAAATTCGAAACGTTTTTCCGTATTTGACCATAAAAAAGAAAGCAAAGCTTTTCAAAATGAAAAACTTTGCTTTGCTATTAAAATTTAAGATTACGAATACCTAACTTTTCAATTAAAGCTCTGTATCCGACGATATCTTTTTTCGCTAAGTAACGAAGTAATCGTCTTCTTTTACCTACCAAAGTAAGCAATGTACGTTTACATGAGTGGTCTTTTCGATTAGTTTGCAGGTGCTTAGATAATTCTGCAATTCGGAAAGTAAATAATGCCACTTGTCCTTCTGTAGAACCTGTGTTTTTTGCATTTCCACCATACTCTTGGAAGATTTCTTCCATTTTTTCTTTACTGAGATATTCAGCCATTTTTTTTAAAATTTAAAAGGTTTACCAATAGTGATCTCAGGGATCAGTTATAGCGGCGGCAAAGGTAAGTAATTTTCTTGAAAAATGGAGGATTTTAAGTTATGATAAAAGCTGTTTTTATTTTCCTTAAAAAACGCTAATAAATCTAAAAAAGGGCGTATCAAATCCTGTAATGATGCACCCAATTTTAGGTTATTTGGAATTGGATAAACTATTCAATCACTACTTTTCGAATTGCTCGATGTTTATCGTTTACAAAAGATAGAAAACACACCCCTTGTGGTAAGTTCTTTTGATTGATTTCTATTAGATCTTCTCCTTTTGCAATTGTTTTTTCAAATATCTTTCGACCAGTCATATCCGTTAAAATCAAAAGACCATTTTCATTGCTACCGTTGATTTGGATATTAAATTGACCATGATTTGGATTTGGAAATACTTCTAAAGAGATGGCATTTTCTAAATCATCAATAGCCGTTGGTTCTTCATAATGTGCATTTAATAATATACTTGATGAGATAGGATCAGTTGTAGGTTGACAAAGTACATATAACGAAAGCTCAATATTTTCGTAATCTAAAACTGTTGTATTTGCTTGTGTTAAGGTAATTGTAGCATTCTCCAAACAATCATTAGCAGGAACATTTAAAAATTCTACACCATCGTCATTAGTTGAAAATAAATTATTTCCAAACCCTTCAATTACAGCTCCACTCAAATTAGTAGATGCGTTACCTTTCAAATAATAAGTCCGTGGTTCATCACTATTATTACAAATCTTTACTGTAAATGTAGCGGGAGTTCCTGAAGGAATATTATTAATTGTCACAGATTGGGTATCATCCTCAAAGACTAATCTAGGTTGATCTCGTTGGATGCCACCTTCATATGGACAACTGGTTTTTGAATTAATAGAATCCAAAACATAGATTGGTGATCCATAAACTCTATCTTCATAAACCTTAACTAAGTATTCATCTCCAACCGTATTATCTTCAAAATGTGCTTTAAGGGTATTGGTGCTGGTCGTGCTGGAAGAACCTGTTGTCCCTCGATCGATTCTGGTTCTAAGTTTGAACCCTGCAGTTGCACCACTTCCACCAATGTCAGCACCGACCTCAGCACCGACATAAGCATCAATGTATAAATTCATATACATGCTTTTAGAGTCGGTTGTAGATATACTTTCTGTAAATTCTTGTGTACCTCCTACTCCATAGCCATAAGTATTAGTAGGAGATTGAGATGCAATAGCTTCAGTTTTGATGGCATCATTTTGAGCGATTGCTTGTACCCACATTTCCATTTGATCGTTAGCTAATTCCCATGCAGCACTCCCTACAGTCAAACCATCAATTTCAGTTTGGAGGTTTGGAATAACATTATTTTTGATATGATATTCTGAGTACACAAAGGAATTTGTTGAATCGGCGGTGACAGCAGGAGCTAACGTAAATGTGCTTTCTACTTCAAAATAACAACCACTTAATTTTAATTCTCTATAAATACCATAAGCATAAGTAATAGATTTTCCAATAAAAATATCACCACTTGAACCAGTTAAGGATCCGTTATCATCATCTGTTTGAAAAGAACTGGTTGTCGTAAAACAGACCTGATGTTCGTTGGTGGCTACTTGATTTCGACCCATAGTTATGCCGCCAGATAGTTCGGCATAAACTTCAGAACTAGATTCAATTAAAAATCCAGCTGACCCTGCAACGCCAATTTTAGCGGAAGCATATACTTCCGCACTTTCATCTGTTGCCACTTCTACCTTGTAACCATGACAATTGGTCGTAGTATTTTCCATATAAGAGTAACTTGCATCACCAGGAGGATCTCTTAATATCATTTGAACTGCTGCTGGAGCTTGAGTTGTCCATGCTGGATTATTTTCAATAAACTTCCCTGTTGCAAGTACCATTGTTGCTGTTTCGAAGGCAATGTTGTTAGGCCAATTACTTTCGTAAAAGGTAAGTTTAAGTAATGCACCATATATATTATTTCCCCACATAGTTGGTTCAAAAGTGTTAACTGGGAAGGTAGCTGAAAAGGTCTTAGTACCCATTCCTCCCAAAAAAATATCTAGGGGCGGATTTTCAGAAATAGTTAATTCAATATCCGAAGTTATTTGATTCCACTCTAATTGTGCTTGTGTTTTAAGTAAAGAAAAAGGAGTTCCTCCAAAAGGTTCCCAATAATGATTGACATCAAATTCAATAGTTATCATATTGTCTGTCCCATATTTTATAGCAAACCATTGGGACTCGTTAGAAACCATATTATCTAATTGGTTTTGACTCATTTCTCCTACACTAAAGGCAGCAAAAGGATCAAAGCAAGGATTATTAGTGGCAGTAGAAAAATTTAAACTAAAATCTTTAACGTCTCCTGCTGCAACATTATTTGTAAAAGTTTGTGAATAGGAATCCTGTCCAAAAATCATGGTATTTGCAAATAATAATAGACCGATAAATGTAAAAAACTGTTTCATAATAAAACTTTTATAGGTTATCAAAATTAATAGGTTAGTTATTCTTTTGTGATTAAGAATACTTCAAAGTTAGGTAGGAAAGTAAAGGGTGAATACCCCATAAAAGGGGGGGAGTGGGAATATCGAATATCGATTTCAGAACAAGGATTTAAGAAGTTTGACGTGAGTTACTCATAGAAAAATATTGAATATCGAATGCATCAATGTTTTTTTTTGATTTGAGAAGTAAGCCTCACAACTGTTGTCGCCAAACTTCTTAAATCCTTGTTCTGAAATCGATATTCGATATTCCCTAGATTTCTCCGTCCATTCTTTTTTTGATGAGTTGAGTTTTAGAATTGATTTCTAATTTGCGGTAGATACTTTTGATGTGGTCACGGACGGTTTCCGTTTTGATGAGTAGTTTGTCGGCGATGAGTTTGTAACTAAGTCCTTCGATGATACCTTCTGCAATTTGCATTTGGCGAGGAGTCAAAGAATGGTTTTTAGATTTTTTAGGAGAAAAATGTTCTACGACTTTCCGAGCGATAGTTGGAGACATGTAGGAACCTCCTCGATGGACGGTATAAATGGCTTCCATGATTTTTTTGAAAGGAGTCCGCTTGGTGAGGTAAGCAGTAGCTCCAGCACAGAGTGCTTTAAAAATTCGATCAGCATCATCGAAAGTCGTGAGCATGATTATTTCTATTTTGGGAAATTTTTGTTTGATGAGACGAATACCTTCTAGGCCCGTCATTCCTCCTTTTAGATTAATATCAAGCAATAAAATATTCGCTTCCTCTTGTGGTGGATTTTCTAAAAATGATTCAACACTATTTGCTTTTTGCAGGACTTGGAAGTCAGGTTGTGTTTCCAATAAGCCAACGAGACTTTTTAGAATCAATACTTCATCTTCGATTATGCTGACTTTTATTTTTTTTTTGTTTGTATATTTTATGGATGCAAGTTATCAATTTTAAAAGTTTAAGGTGCCCCCATGAAAGGGGGGGCTATTCTAAAATGTTGGTACTTTTAGACGAACCCCAAATCCATCGTTTTCCAAAAAATCTAGCGAAGCTTTAATTTTCCAAGCTCGCATTTTCATATTTTCCAAACCTTGCCCAGTACTTAGTTCAGTATCTTTAGGTAATCCTTTTCCATTATCTTGAATAATCATTTCGAGGTTTTTCCCATTCTTAAAAAGTTGAATAGTTATATTTGAAGCCTCTGCATGCTTGACGGTATTGGTCAAGAATTCTTTAAAAATTAGCAAAATAGAATGGCGGATTTCTGCGGAAATATTTTTTTTGAGTGGTAGGTCTTTATATTGGAAGTCAAAATTAATTTCCAAAGGTTCGATAATCTCTTTGGCAAATTCTTGCATTCGTTCGATCAAATCTTGAATAGAACTATTCCGAGAATCTATTGCCCAAACTACATCACGCATTTGCGACATGGCTCGTCGACTTGATGCTGCAATCTGTTGGACAAGAGATCTGTTTTTTTCAGGAACAGAGTATTCTAATAATTCCATTTGGTATGCCACTCCTGAAAGTACACTTCCCACATCATCGTGCAAATCACTACTGAGTCGAGTTCGTAATTTTTCTATTTCGAGCGCACGGTTTAATTTGTTTTGATAAAATAAATATATCAAAACCGTCAAGGTTAAAATGCACAAAGTGATAAACCACCATGATTTATAGAAAAACTCTTGCACCTGAAGATGAATGGTAAATTTATTAGTCGCAATTCCTTCTGAAGAAGTTCCTCGAATATTCAAATCATAATCTCCCGCAGGTAAATATTCAAATTGGATTTTTCGATCACGACCATTGGATTGCCAGATCGCTTCATCATTTTCAAAAAAAGAATTCGTGGGTTTTAGT
>JBGCFD010000208.1:0-4519 GCA_045106765.1 Saprospiraceae bacterium
GTTTTTTAAATTTTTCGAAGAAAAATTCTCTGCGCCTTTGCGTCTCCGCGTTGAAAAATATACAAAATTCAGCTTTGCTGAATAATTACAAAAAAATTATAAAATCAACGTACTCTTCTCCCCTAGCAACTCTGCTTTATCCAAATCATTTTTTCCATAAATACGCATCCTCTGCAATTGCTGATGCGATACTGAAATAATAATCAGACTATCATTAGGATCGTTTTTCTTTTGGATCATCATAGAGAGCTCTCGTTCCAAACTCTGAATGGTCGGTTGTGTACCCAGTCCTAAATAAACAGATTTGTTGATTCGGTCAAAACCCTTGGCGATAATTTTTTTACTCATCCGAGTACGGAGGCTATTGTTGGTAATATCGTAACAGATTAAATGTGGCATAGGTGATTAAATTTTAAAGGAATTTTTTTTTTGAAAAATCGTTTTTGTACCGTGCCACAGTTTTACTTGTGACACGGCTATCTTGGTATTTTATGGAAACATTCTTTCGAGGGTTTGCTGGACGCGTTCTTCTATTTCCGTTGGGCGGGTATTAAAACAGTATTTGGCTGCATGAAGTTGGCGACTGTCTTGAAGGACAGAATATTTTACCAACGTAGGATCTTTATCGGAACAGAGAACAATTCCAACGGTTGGGTTATCCAATTCGCTTTTCCATTTCTCATCAAACAATCTGACGTACATATCTAATTGTCCAATATCTCGATGAGATAGTGCTCCCACCTTTAGTTCGAAGAGTACAAAGCATCGCATTCGGAAATGATAAAATACTAAGTCCACAAAAAATTGCTTGCCTGTAGCTGTTACGATTCTTTTTTGACGAGCAACAAAAGCGTAGCCTTCCCCTAGCTCCATCAAAAAGAATTGGAGCTTTTGCAGCAATTGATCTTCTAGTTCTTTTTCTAAATAATTTTTCTGATTGGCAACATCCAAAAATTCCAAAATATACATATCCTTGATGATTGACTCGGCAGAGAGACTAGCAGTTTTCTTCTTTTTTACTTGTTGACTTCGCTCATAAAAATGTGCTTCGATTTGTCGCTTTAGTTGTTGAGAGTTCCAATGATTCCTGGCAGTAGTCTTATGATAAAAATCTAGCTTTCGCTTATTTCGGATGCTTATCAATTGTCGATAATGTGACCAACTTAACTCTGAATGTATGGCATCCCATTCTTTAAAAACTTTACGGAATTTATACATCTCCAATAAAGACGTGACGGTAATACGTCGTTGAAGTTTGGACGATAATTCTTCTGACAATGTTTGCAATTTTCGCCGATGTGAGGGACGGATTTTCTTTTGATGAAGGAGTTGACCTACTTGCCAAAAGGCTTCTAGTTTAATAACTCGAAATGATTTTATTTTGGAATATTGCAATGGCTTTAACCAATATTTGATTTGCTCCACTAGATCGTGGGAGACTTGAATGGTTTTTGACATGGTGATTTTTTTTTGAATGGTTAATTTAGAAATTGGATTTAGAAAATTTTTATTGAAATTATTTTCTTGCAGATGAGATTTTTTGACGCTGACTTTTTATGACTGGTGATGACTTCTTTTGTTTTTTATTTTCCTTTGGAAAATCTTAGAGACTAGAGTTTATTCCAAATGAAGTTGCATGGGAGAACGTTCAACGTCCAACGTAAAACGTCCCACAAATAAAGCCTACTATTTTGAAATATGAGCTAAAGTTTAGTTCATAATACCTCTATTGAATTAGGTTGACTTTGATGATTAGTTTTCTACTCGGATTCGTTTGGCGAGTAATCCTGCGAGATGGTGGATATGATTTTTGACGGTACTTTCTCGATTAAGAAATTTACGTTCGCTTCGAAGGAAATTATTGAATAATGGAATGAGCCACGCTTTACCTTTTTTATTAAAAGTAATTCCGTATTGGTTGGTCGTAAAGTAATTTTTGTCAAGTGCTTTTGTTAGGCAAGCTTCAATAATGAGTAGATCAACCCAAGGACGAAAAGGCTCGATCATATCAAAAACCAGCGTCGGTTTGGTGTATTCATCGGTATGAAAAATACCAAGATGTGGATCCAACCCTACTGAAAAAATGCTGGCTTCGACTACGGTGTATAACATGCCGTATCCATAATTAATCGCAGCATTAAATATATCTTCAGCAGGGCGACGTGATCTTTTTTGAAAAGAATATTGACTCGGTAAGGCATTGCCTAATGCTTGCCAATATAATCGAGCTATATTACCTTCTACTCCCATGACATTATTACGGCACATCTCAGGTAGGTGTTGACGAAATGCTTCAAGGCTTTTTTGATTGGTTTGGATTTGAGAGATGGTTCGTTTGACTAATTTGACGGAGCGGAGTCGTTGGGTTTTGAGTCGTTCTAGATTGTAAAGTTGTCCTTGGGTTTTTAACCAAAAAAGATTGAGCATCCAATCTGTTGCAGGCAGACCCTCGGTAAATTTTACTTGCTGCCGACGCAAGGTAGATATACTTTCAAAGTAAGGACTCCAGATACGAGCTTTGGCTTTTCCTATTCGATCAAAAAATAAAATGGGTACCTTTTGACGTATAGCTAAAGAGATCGCATCAGTATGTAACAATACATTTGCGGTGACGGCAATACTGGTGAGTTTGGCAGGGCTGATAACTCGATTGCTTTTTTCATTGAGTACGACTTTAAAAACTTCCCCTTGCCGACGAAGTTCTAAGCCTTTGGTATCTAATACTAATTGCATAAGAATGGATGGTTAGAAAGTGAATAGATTTTACGAATTAAACGACTCTACAGCAAGCTGACGGAGAATCAAAAGAAATTAATTTAGAGAATACACGCTATAAAATAGGAACGCGGATTGGGCGGATTTAAGCGAATTAATACAGATCTTCCCACTATACTTTTTTCGTAAATCTGTGTTAATCCGCTTAAATCTGTGTTCCTATATTTATTTCAATATTTTTTATTGCTCTTTAGCACCTGATGCCAAGCATCGAGGAATTCTTTTAGATTAAAAACACACGGTTACAGTATTCGAAATATACAGGTGAGCAATTCTCCTAATTAGGCATAGGGAAATCCTCTCCAACTGATCGCATTAAATTCTTCTTCAGGTGGGTGAATGGCTTCGTAGAATTTGTCTCGAAGTGAAATATAAGTATCATGTTGGCGCCCCAGTACAAATCCTGCAAAGTTAAGTCTGCCTCGCACTTGTTGTTTAAAATCTTCTGACCACTTGGTATGGAGACGACCTTGTTCATTTTGGGCATAGAAGACTTCTTTCAGGCGGTCTAATTCATTTCGGAGTAAAGGAAGATAGTCTGGAGCGAGATCAACTTTATCGGTCACCATCAGTCCTGTAACAACTTTTGTATCTGTGGGGCCAAAGCGTTTTACCTTACGTTCGTTTATCAGAAATCCTGCCTTCTCGATCACTTGCCGAATGGAATAAATCATCTCATGGTTGATGGGTCGATTGGAGGAGAAGGTTAGATCATCTGCATAGCGGGTAAAAGACCACATCATATCGTTGGACAATCGGGTAAGCAGATCGTCGAGATCTCGGCAGGCTAGATTGGAGATAACTGGGGAAGTAGATGTTCCCATGGGCAATCGTCCATTATAAGTAACTAGGTCTGCCAAAAGATTGGGAATATCGCGCTTAAACTTAAAGGGTGCTTGGCAAAAAATATGATACACTCGGTCACGGGTCACTTGATGGAAAAAATCTTTTAAATCTATATTGACCATATAACTTTTGCTGGTGTGCTTCTTAGCATTAGAAAGTACATTGCGGCGATCATGATCATTGCTGACGCCTATAATAAAACCATAGGAGGCATGTGATTTTTCGAAAAAATAAACACTTTGGAGATAGTTATTGAGTCGGTGCTGAAGGTGTTTGAGATCTGCACTTGGTACTTCGATCTGTCGTTCGCCTCCTCCTTTTTTGGGAATGGAAAATGACTTATAGTTGGGTTGGGCAGAAAGAAGGGATAGTTGTCGTTGGTCTACTTTGAGTAGTTGGCAGAGATCGCGTATACTACTGATACTACAGAATACACGCTTTTGGTGGAGGAGGCGATCACGGGTTTGTTTTTTCATAACAATATATTTACGGATGATGAGGAAATAAATAAATGCTGTTATGATAAAGACGATGGGAAGGAATTAAATCTTACAAAAAGAAAAAAAAAATCCATTATCTGATTAGTTCGATAATGGATTTTTTGATGATGGAATGTTGAGTCGGTACAGTTTGGATTTGCACTCTGACAAGTGGAGCCCCAACTACATTAATTCCATTTTTAGCCGCAGTCCTCTCCAATTTAGACTTGCTCTCTGACTGACCGAACAAGGCGATACTATCAATGTTATCAGGTCGCAGTCCTCTCCAATTTAGACTTGCTCTCTGACTTTAAACTTTTCAGCAATGAACAATTTAAAAGATGTCGCAGTCCTCTCCAATTTAGACTTGCTCTCTGACCGAAAAAATAAAAATTATGTTTCAAAAATTAACGTCGCAG
>JBGCFD010000209.1:0-4920 GCA_045106765.1 Saprospiraceae bacterium
CTTCAGGAGATTTAGCTGAAGGGCAAACATATGCATCTACAGCTTCTACTTATGGTCCAGCTGGAACACAACTTTCTATTTTAATTGAAAAAAATAGTGCTGGAAATGTAGTAATCAATGGAACAACAAATGTTTCTACTGCAGATGTAGATGCAACAAATGGGGTAATCCACATCGTTGATGAAGTACTTATGCCGTTGGATATCGTTGGACATGCTTCAGTAAATAGCAACTTTACTTCTCTAGTTGGAGCTTTGGCTGCTGCTGATGGAGACTTAGTAAATGTCCTTAAAGGCGATGGGCCTTTTACAGTTTTTGCTCCATTGAATAGTGCATTCGCAGCAATTCAATCTACCGTTGATGATTTGACTACTGAGCAATTATCAAAAGTTTTAACTTATCACGTTGCTTCTGGAAATAATCGATCTGATACTTTGAGTGATGGAATGGAAGTTCCGACTGTAAATACACCTGAGAAGTTTACTGTAAATATTAGTGGTGGAGTAGTTACTTTAACTGATGCTAATGGAGATACCTCAAAAGTTCTTTTGACAGATGTACAAGCTAAAAACGGAGTAATTCACGTTTTGGAAAGTGTAATCATTCCTGGTAATTTATAATTCATACTTAATTATATAATTCGACTTTAAATGAGCCATCCAGTAGTTCCGGATGGCTCATTTTTTTATCCTAGACTTTCCTCTTTCTTCTTTTCTTTTTCTACTTCTTCTCTTGACTTGGTTAAAATAATTTTTCTAATTACCGCAATTAGGCCAACAATTACCAATATAAATCCACCAATCAATACAATTCCTGCAAGTGCTTCATTTCCTGAGCAAGAGAGATTACAGGATATTCCTAAGACCAATATCCCTAAACCGATGGCTACTAAAACGGAAAAAAATATAGCAACAACTTTTCCAAAGTCAGTCATTCCTCTTTCTGTCTTTATCAATTTTCTAACATTGCTTCTGATTCTTTTTCGAAGTTGTCTTTTTGTTTTTCGAATTAGTTTTCGACTTTGTCTCTTTTCAACTTTTGCCTCTTTTTTTATGTCAAGGGCAATGGTTTGAGCGGAATATTCTTGTTGAAAATTTTGCTGAGAAAATGCAGATTGGGTAGAATGATTTCCAATAAAAACTAAAAAAATAATCGCACTTATCATCGCAACTAGTTGCCATTGTTTCTCTTTGAAAAAAGTTCTTTTGTAAATCCCTTTTTGTACATATTTTATGGGATAAAAAATATAAGCTATCAAAAACAAAATTCCTGAAACGTAAAGAAGTATTGATGGTAAAATTATCCTTTGCACAAAAAGTAATGCTCCTATATAAAAATAAAAGTAGCCGACCACTACATGTAACATTATTGTTATAACTAATGCTATCGTTCTATTGTTTCTTGCCCAGATGGATAGATTTTTCATAATTGGTCATTTTAATTACTAAAATTTAACATTGTAAATCTCTTAAAATTATCCATAGCGTTTCAATCGTTTTCCACCAAAAACAAATATTATTTTATTAAATATAAATTACATCTCTTTTCTAAAGAGAAAAAGTCCTCCCATATTCTAAGAATAATGGAAGGACTAGTTCAAAAGTTTTTTTATAAAAACAACTATCAACGAAGCAAGGTTACATCTCCAACATATTGGTTTTCCCCCTCAGGACAAACTACTCTAATCACATAAACATATACATCCGAAACACCTGCCTTTCCATCAACCAACCCGTCCCAATTTGCATTATTACCTGTAGATTCATAAACTTTTTCTCCCCATCGATCAAAAATTTTCATCGAACTTACCATTTCTATTCCTTCGCCAATAACTGCTCCAAATGTATCATTTAATCCATCTCCGTCGGGAGTAAATACATTGGGAATTATAATTTTATCCGCTTGACATGGGAAAGTCAGAACAATTAATGCTGACGAAATACATCCATTCAAATCTGTTACGGTTACGGAATAGGTAGTTCCATTTTCGATTGGAGTTGCTGTTGGATTTGGACAATCATCACAACTTAAAGTTCCTGTATTGTTCCATTCGATTGAATCAACATTGGAAGGTAAATTGGTGATCTGTAAATCAACACTTTCTCCAATTTCTACGACGGTACTTGGCGATGCTGTTATTCCGATTTCGAAAGCATTGGCTGCTGCGATATTCACTTGCGTTTCATATTCACAAAATCCATCCGTCAAATAAATCGTATAATTTCCAGGTAATATATTTTCAAAAATTGGACTACTTTGAAAGTTCACATCATCTAAACTATAAGTCCACTCTGCTCCGATTGGATTGGTAATTTCTATCCTTCCATCACCATCTTCAAAACAGGTTTCATTTAAAATATCAGCAACCACATCAAAATTATTATCCTCTGGAATCACCGCTGTTCCAATTATAGTACAATCATTTCCATCGGTGATAGTTACATTATAACTTCCACCAGGTTGATTATTAATCGTTGGAGTATCTCCTACACCTGCGATCTCCCAACTATAAGAAAATGGCGTTTGTCCTGAGTTAATCACTACAGTTGCTGATCCATTATCTGCACCTGGACAAGCAGGAGAAATATTGAAATCAAAATCTGTTTCAGGATAGTTTTGCAATGTAATGGTATGTGTAGAATCACACCCATTGGAAGCAGTCAAATCTTGAGTATATGTTCCTGGAGTTGAAACTTGTTGACCATCAATGATAATACTTCCACCTATACAAACAGTAAAATCTTCTTGGGTTTGATAGGAAGTCGTTTGAGTGATCACAGTATCTAAACTATAGCAGCCATCATCTGTCCATGCAATTAAAATATATTGAAAATCTCCAGGTGGACAAGCGGTTACGGTTTTACAAGTATCGCAATCCAAGTAATCAGCAGGTTGCCATTCATAGTGATCAAAGAAATTTCCTTGAACGGTAAAGGTCACACAACTTGGTGGACAAAAAGTAGCAACCTGTGGTTCAACCGTTGCAATCGTAGGTTCTAGTTCAGTAATCTCAATGGTATCACTCTGCATATTTCCACAAGAGTCGAGAACATCTACCCAATATTTTCCAGCTCCAAAAGCGGTGTACGTACTATCCGTCCAGCCATCGTGCCATTCATAACTAACGAACCCACTTCCTGCATTTAATTCAATTACACCATTATCACAGATGGTAAGATCTGGACCAAGATCAAGTTCCATTGGAGGATTTCCAATTTGAATAAAACTATCAATATTGTTAGTGTAATCACATTCTGCAATTGAAGTAACTGGAAAATCTGTCGCTAAATCATATGGCCCAGCCAACGAAGCATCATCATTGACGACTACATAAATGGTTTGATTATATTGTGGCGAAATAAAATACCCAATCGTGATGCAAGTATCTGGATCAATATTTTGTCCCAATTCCACAGTCGTCAAAGGTGTTGCATTCGTCGAAGTGGGGTCGCTGTCGTAAAATGTAATTGGCGTTTCATTCGTCAATCGCAAATCTCCAATATTACAAATAGTCAACTGTACATAAAAACTATCTAAGCCACATCCAAAACTATCGACACTTACTGTCGCATCTGGAATAGGAAATTGAGGATCAGCATATTGAGTCAAAAAATTATTGAGCACAATACTATCTCCGACAACATGATGTGGCTGCTGATTGATCGGAATACTCAAATCATCATTAATATTGACATTAAAATAATTATGCTGATTCCAAACAGAACGGGTCGAAACCCAAGGTGTATTTAATGAGCCATATGCTCGAAGTTCGCCAACACAACTACATAATACTTCCGTCTCTCCATCCGCATCAACATCAACCACAACAGGATATTCTACTCTGGTAAGTGAAGAGCACAATTCAGAAACCAATTCTGCACCAGTTGCTCCATCCAAAATCCGAAGGTTAGTTTGATCTCGATAAACCACTTCAAATTGACCATCATTATTAAAATCAAAAACGGTACTTCCTGTTTGACCTGAACCATCATTGGTTACAATAGACCAAAGTGTATTCAGTCCACTTCCTCCATCCCACTCATAAACAGTATAAAGAGATTTATTACAAACGGCAAACTCTACTTGTCCATCTCCGTCAAAATCTGCAATATTCGCTTGAGAAATCTCTCCATCTCCAGTAGAAAGATTATTGACATTGACGAGATAAGTTGGCGTTTGGATATCCCAAATTTGGATGCCGCAAACTGAAGCATTGCCTGCGTCATTCGAAGTAACCAATGCATCCAAATCTCCATCATTATCAATATCAGCAATACTTGTTCGACCATCTTTTCCACTTGGCATTTCTACTTCAATATTGATAGAACTATTGGAAGGAATCACAGGATCAAGATTAACTGAATAAACTGCCGTACCTGCAACTATTTCTAAACCTTGACAATTGGAACAAAAATCATCTGGCAAAACATCAACTGCAACCGAATACGCAACTGCTCGATTATGTAATTCTCCAATTCCATTTTGATCTTGAATTCCACGGCGATTATTAGCGCCACCTTCGGCAATTAGTGTTCCATCTAAACCATTGAAAATTTGATTCCCCACATAAACCTCCGCAATTCCATTACCATCAAAATCTGCTGCACTCACAGTATTCGCATCTTCAATAAGATCATAACCAGCAACGGCATCCGATATCCATTTTTCTACATAGGCTGATCCCTCAAACTCATAGCAAATGATTCGACGACGCACATCTCCTGAAATTATGACTCCTCCTGTATAATTTTGATTGGCAAAATTATCACTTGCTTGGAAAAATATTTCCACCATTCCATTACCATCTAAATCAGCAATGGAAGGGCCACTATTGATATATCGAAAAGCAGGTGTGGTAATTACATTTTCAATCGTTCCAGTTGTTCCATCGACCACAAGAATATTTGGCCAAGGCGAACC
>JBGCFD010000210.1:0-10310 GCA_045106765.1 Saprospiraceae bacterium
GTATTATTATCACTAGTTACATCTGCAACTACATCACCTGTACATCCTGTTGTAGCATCAGTAACCGTTAAAGTTATTGATCCAGCAGTAGCTACAGTAATCGTTTGACCATTCATGCCATTTGACCAAGTATATGTTGGATTACTTGACCCAGTAACATTTATCGCTGATAGAGTAACCGATCCACTAATACAAGTAATTTGTCCTTGTACATCAACATCAGCAGTAACTGTTGTAGAATTATCATCAACCGTTACAGATACCTCATCTGTACATCCATTACTAATATTAGTAACTGTCAAAGTATAAGTTCCAGGACCATTATTCGTAGTTGTAGTAGGAGTAGTCTCTCCTGTAGACCACATATAATTAACTCCACTACTTGAACCACTTCCGTCCAAAGTAACTGACGAATTATTACAGTCGATTGAAGCTGGTTGCATAATACTAGCTGTAGGTGCTGCATTATCCTGAGTAATTGTTACCTCTTGAGTACTTGTACATCCATTTCCGCTTGAAACGGTTAAAGTATAAGTTCCCGGCATATTTACTATTGGATTTGATCCTGTTGGATTTCCTGGCCCTGACCAAGTATAAGTCCCTGGATCAGAACCTGTAGTATTAAGTGTAGCAGTTATTTCATTACAATCTAAATCATTAGAAGCAGATGCCATCGCAACTGGTAAAGTATTATCTCCTGTAATGGTTACACATTCAGTTGACGAAACACAACTAGTTGCTAAATCAATCATAAAGAAACAGTAAGTTCCTTGTTCTGAAGCAGTAGGAAATTGAGTTGTCATACTATAACCATTTGGTCCTGTCCATGAATATGCATAGGTACTAGTATTCGAAGATCCTGATCCTCCTAAAGTAACGGAAGAGTTTCCACAATCAATCACACCACCTAAACCTGGGTCAGCAATTGGAGGAGTTGTATTTTCAGTTACCGTTACAGAGGATGTTGGTGAAACACATGTTACACCATCTACTGTTTGTGAAGCATATACCTCATATACACCTCCGCAAGTCACATTAATAGTTGGAGTTCCTGGTATGTTTTGTGTAAAACATGGTCCTGACCAGATGTATGAAATACTCGGATCTGTATCAGTCACTACAGCACTCACTTGAACAGGATCTCCTGAACAATCAATCTCATCCGTTACAGGAAATATACCTGTTGTTGGATTCAATACTATTAAATCTAAAGTAACTGTACTATCACATTCATAGTAATTAGTTAACAAATTATATATATATGTCCCACTTGAAGTTTCACCCGTTGATGACGATTCTCCTTGACAAATGACTTCATTCAAATCCGTTTCCTCAATAGTTCCAATCTCAACATATACTAATGTTTCAATTAAACAACCTTGAGCATTAGCAATATCTGTATTAACAAATGGAGTTCCATTACTTGCAGTAGAATATACCGTATTTCCATAAGTCGCCGTTTCCCCTGGACAAAGTATAAAGTTTTGATCCGGTCCTGTTGGTGGAGGTCCTTGAGTAACGTTAAATGAAGATGGCGCACCTGATTCACATCCATTGGTTGGTGTTGCAGTAATTACCCCAGTAGTACCAATTATTCCACTAAAGTCAATGGTAATACATGCTCCATCATCTGCTCCAACTATTACTGCACCTGGTGGAACTGTCCATTCATAAAAAGCAGCTCCAAAGGAAGCTGTAGCACAATAAGTCACAGAAGATGCTCCTGGACAAAACTGCGCATCTCCATTAATTGGTCCTGCTGGATCTGGAGTTGGAGGAGTCGTACTTCCACTTGTCACCTCGATGGAATAATCACACATATCTCCTGAGAAACCATCTGTCATTAAATAATAAACATTACCTACAGTCAATCCCGTCATTGTCAACGTCTCTGTTGAATTTGGTGAGATTTCATATAGACAATTAGAGGCAGCGGTCCAAGGCGCTCCACACATAGAGTAAACCTGCGCTTGAAGTCCTGTTCCTGAAGTAGTTCCTCCACACAGACCTACAATAAAATCAAGGGTAATATTTGCTGAACCTGCAACAAATGAAAACCATTGATTATTTTGTACTGATCCACAAAATGTACTTGGCTGATCGGCTGAATTAGCTCCACCAGAAGTAGTACAATATCCATCCAAAGTACAAATAACTGGTGCTGATGCACAAGTTGCTGCAGGTGGGAAAGGAACATTACATTGAGCGTTCAAACCCAAATAAGTAAAAGAAAAGAATAATGCGAGTAGTATTTGTTTTTTCATACCAGGGGCATTTTTTGATTTTGGTTAAAATTAAATTTTTGTTACACAGTAATCAAAATGAATTGACCACCTTTATTAGTTTTAGTTATCTTAAATATCCCTGGTGAGAGTATTCGTTTAGCTTAATATTTTTATTTTGTATTTTTTGTTATTGCTTTATTTTAATCTGCCGAAATTAAGGAATTTCAAAAAGATTACTTAATTCTTCATATAAAAAAAGAAATAAAGTAAGACATAAGACTCTTTGTGAAGGAATCCCTTTTGTGGCATTAAATCCTTTATTTTTTTATTAAAAACCTTGCTAATCAAGGTCTTTAAATTAATCAGAGCATCATGATAAGTAAGTCTGATTTTTTTGGGAATGGGTGTAAATTCTGTTTTGACAATAAGTTTACAGAAAATTAGAGCCCTCAAAGTAATATTTTGCTGCCTATTGTTGAAATATCTTTTCTATTCATTTTCCACATTTATACACATTCGAAACCATCCATTTATAAAGTACTGTAAATCAATACATTACAATGCATTTTTTCAAAAAAAAATAAACTTCAAAATCATTTACTTTTTTTCAAAAAAAAAATCTAAAATTGGAAATTAAACGGGTTTCTATTATTCGGTAGTAAAATTGAGGTAAAAAAACTGATATTCTTAGGATAAATGAAATCAGTAATTTTACAAAAACAAAGGTTTTTGGGAAGGCTGTAATATATTTTTTTATGAAATTATGAAAAAGATTTATAAGAGGATTTAAACTATTCTTTTTCAAAAAGGAGGGAAAATAAGTCCTTTAATGTTTGTAAGATAGGGCAATAAAAATTAAAATGAAAGACCAAACACCTATTTCAATTACATATTTAATTTTAAAATGCTCTTTCTACCTAATTGTTTTAGTTGATCGGGTAATCGGGTAATCGGGTAATCGAATTTTCAGATTTTAATTTCACATTCTGCCTGTTCAACTGTTCAACTAAATAATTATTTCAAAAACAAATCACCTTTCACAATTTCCGTCTCGCCATTCGCATATCTGATTTTTGCAAAAAACACGAAAACTGCTGGGTTCATTTTTTCTCCGTTAAAAAATCCATCCCATCCCATCATTGGGTCATTAGGTTGGAAGTTATTTTTTTCAAAAACTAAATCACCCCATCGGCTAAAAATTTGGAAGTCTTCAATTTCCTCTACTCCTAGTCCTCCATAAATCATAAAGACATCATTCTGTCCATCACCATTCGGTGAAAATGCATTGGGTATAAAAATCCGTCTTTTATTATTTACATAAACGATCACTTCGTCTTCGGTCACACAACCATTTTCATTCATCAGAAAAACGCCATAACCTGATGTAAATAAAGGGGCAACTTCTTGCTCCAAACAATTTTCACAATCTAAGCTATCAATATTCATCCAACTCACCGAATCCAAATCAAAAGTGGAAATATTCGTCATAGCTTGAAGCACCGTACTTTCTCCCAATTCCAAAAATAGGTCTTCTCCCAAATCAACCATCACTTCCACCGGCGCTACAATTTCAAACATTGAATTCCATTCACATCCAGATGCATCTTTAATAGAGATTAAATAATTCCCAGCAGGTAGATTCGAAAAAAGTGGATACGCTGTAAAATTGTTTCCATCAATCGAGTAAAGGTAAGGTGCCTCCCCTCCGATCACTTCCAGCACTTCAATGCTTCCATTATAATCACCAAAACACAAAGGCGAAATAATTTCCAATTCCACATTTTGAGGGACATCTAAATCTTGAGTAACGACTGCTTCGGAGGTTGCTGTACATCCATTGATTTGATTAGTTACTGTCAAAACATAAGTTCCAAATGCATCTACAATCGGCTGCAAAGAAGTCGAACCAACTGTAATATTCCCATCATCTGTTGTCCATAAATAAGTGAATTCTGGTCCTTGAGAAGCATCTCCTTCTAACATTTTGACCGTTTGAATACAATCAAATTCATAATTCCCTCCAGCGTCAGCAAAGGGCGCATCTACATCTTGATAAACCGTTACTGCGGCTGATGACATACATCCATTTTGAGTATTTAAAACGGTTAGAATATAACCTCCAAATTCATCCACCGTACACTCCAAAGTGGTCTCACCCGAAACAATATTCCCTAAGGTATGTGTCCACAAATATTCAAATTCATTCCCTACGGAAGAACCACTTCCGGAGATGGTAATTAAGGTATCTAAACAAGTCAGAGTATCTGGTTCTAAAATCTGTACAATCGGCAATTCGAAATCACTAATGATTTCCACCATTTCAGTTGCTGTACATCCATTTATTTCATTAGTCAAAACCAACAAGTAATCGCCTTCCAAGTCTACCTCTGGATTAGGATCGGTATTGCCCATTAAAATATTTCCATTGATACTACTCCACTCAAAACTAACATTTCCAATCGGCAAAGAACCACTTCCATCTAGCACAATACTACTTACATTACAATTTAATATCAACCCACCAATTGCATTAATTTCTATTTCAGGTGGTGTGATATTTTCCAAAATTTCGACGAAATCAGAAGACGTGCACATATTGTTACTATTCGTGATCTCCAATTGATAAATTCCCAATTCATCAACTTGTGGATTCAATGAATTTATTCCATCGACAAAATTACCAACACCAGTTGTCCACTCATAATTAAATTCATTCCCTACGGACGAACCATTTCCAGAGAGCGTCAAAATAGTATCAACACAAGTCAAAGTCATCGTCATTCCAGCTTCCGAAATCGGCAAAATAGTATCTTGCATCACTTCTATAAAATCAGTTGCCGTACAGCCATTTTCATCATTGGTCACCACAAAATCATACACACCTCCCTCACTAACTTGTGGATTTAAGGACGTTTCTCCAAAATCAACATTACCATTACTTGTACTCCATAAATAACTATAAATCAGTCCATTAGATGAATTATTTGCTGATAGAATGATATTTTCAATTTCACAATTTAATGTATCAGCTATTTCTACAATTGCTATTGGAGTAGTAATATCTTGAGAAACTTGCACATTATCCATTGACGTGCACATATTGTTATTATCTGTTACGATTAGTTCATAATTTCCAGGTAAGTTTATATTGGGAAAAGGCGAATTTCCTCCATTTTCAATATTCCCATTAACAGTTTGCCATTGGTATGAAAAGTTATTTCCGCTAGTAGAACCACTTCCATCTAAAGTTAAAAGCGTATCGACACATGTCAACTCCATTGTCATTCCAGCTTCTGCAATCGGAACAATTGTATCTTGTAAAACGGTAATTATTTCGGAAGAAGAACAACCATTTTGTGTATCCAAAATAGTTAATTCATAATCACCTCCATCATTAATCTCTGGAGAAAGAGAATTAATTCCATTCACAATATTCCCATTAGAAGTTTGCCATTGAATAGTAAAATTATTTCCATTAGAAGAAGCAGTTGCATCCAATTCAAATTCCGTCAAATCACAATTCAAAACATTAGTAGGTTCAATTAATATTGTCGGAGCAATGGTATCAATTGGTATTAAAATTTGATTGTTCGCTTCGCAAAAATTTTGAGTATTTAAAATGGTTAATTCATATGTTCCAGCTTCATTTATTTGCGGTGAAAGAGTAGTAAGATCACCAACAATATTTCCATCATCAGTTGTCCATTCATAAACAAAATTATTGCCCATTGAAGAACCTAATCCATTCAAAAATAACAAGGTATCTACGCAAGTAAATTCTGCGGGAAATCCAACATCAACTATTGGCAAAATAGTATCAATTTCAATCAAGACGGAAGAAGTAGCAGTACAACCATTTTGAGTATTTGTTACTTCTAAATTATAGATTCCATCCTCATTAATTAAAGGTTGAATTTCATTAAATCCATTTAAAATATTTCCATTGCCTGTCGTCCATTCGTAATTAAAAGAATTTCCTGTCGAAGAGGCGCTTCCGTCTAAATTCAAACTACTAATCAAACAATTAAGCGTATCGTTCACTCCTGCATCTGCAATTGGATTGGTATTATTAATTTCAACAACAACAGATCCAAAGGCAGTCTCATTCGTTAATGTATCGGTCAAGGTAAGTTGATAAGTTCCTGGAGAATTTACCTCTATCATAGACAAATTATTAACTCCTACAATATTTCCATTACCAGTTGTCCACGCATATTTGATTGTTCCCCAATTGGAAGATGCACTTCCATCCAACGTAACTTGAGTCACCAAACAAGTCAAAGTATCTGGTACATCAATCGAAACCATTGGTGCACAATTAATAGAATTAATCATAACTTCATCTATTGCTGTACAACCATTAATGGAGTTTTCAACTGTTAAAAAATAATTTCCACCAGTTGTAATTTCTGGAGAAAGTGTATTGGTGTCAGTTAAAATATTTCCATTGGAAGTCGTCCAAAAATATGAAAATTGAGCCCCAATTGAAGAACCATTTCCATTCAAAAACAAACTCCCCACTCCGCAGTCAATCATTTCATCCATCCCCGCATTTGCCGTAGGCGCAATAAAATTTGAATCAATAAAAACAGTCGAAGAATCAGCACATCCATTTATATTATCAAAAACTACTAGTTGATAATTTCCTGTTGAATCGACTTGTGGAGTTAAAGAATTTTCTCCATTTAAAATATTTCCATCGACCGTCGACCACTCATAAATATAGTTTCCTCCTTGCGAAGAAGCCATTCCATCCAAAGTCAAAATTGAATCAACACAAGTCAAAATATCACTTATTCCTGTATTAGCAGTTGGAGCGGTAAAATCTCCAGAAACCAAAATTGAACTTTGAGCAAAACAACCATTCATCGTGTCGGTCACTTCCAAAACATAAGTTCCAATAGAGTCTATCAAAGGATTTAAAGTTGAATCTCCAGAAATAATATTCCCGTTTGAAGTTGTCCAATGATAAGTAAAATTATTCCCAATCGAAGAACCACTTCCATCTAACGTGAATACATTGTTATAACAATTTATTTCCACATCGATTCCTGCATTTGCAATCGGTAAATCATTATCTTGAAAAACCTCAATACTATCTATAGTAACACATCCATTTACGTTGTTAGTAATTTCCAAAATGTAAAAACCTGATTGATCGACTAAGATAGAATCATCTCCAAACATGGTAACAATATTTCCGTCATTTGTACTCCAAGAATAAACAAAATCAGTACCCACAGATGAGTTACTTCCATCCACGACAACAGTAGTATCTACACAACTTAACAATGTATTCACGGATAAATCAACAGCAGGAAAATCTACTAAACTTTCCACCAAAACTGTGTCTGTGGAGATAAGATTATAAAGTGCATTTTCAACGATTAAAACATAAGTTCCACCTGCTCCAACCGTCGGCATTAAAGTAGTCGTATCGGATAAAATAACACCATCTGAAGTTGTCCAAAAATAAGTAATTCCAGCTCCAACTGACGACCCTGTACCATCTAAAACAGTAGTAGGAAAATTACAATCAACTTGACCATCAACACCAGCAAAAGCAATTGGCCCACAATCTGCTAACACTACATTTACAAATGCGGTGGACGCACAATTATTAGATGTATTCGTTACCGTCAAAGTATACAGTCCTGCTGAATCAACAATAGGGGAAAGTGTATTTCCATTGGTGATTATATTACCATCTGAAGTAGTCCAGTTATAAGAAAAATCAGTTCCAACACTTGAACCACTTCCATTCAGCGTCAACTGAGTAGAGTCACAAAGGATGCTATCCATTAAATTAGTAACAGCAATTGGGAGGCTAGCATCTTGTAAAATCAACGCGTCATCAGTTGCTGTACAACTATTCAAAATATTTGTAACGAGTAAAGTATAAGTTGCTCCAGCGTTGACTGTAATCGTAGCTTGGGTCGAATCAGTTACAATATTTCCGCCAGTAGAATAAGTCCATTGATATTCAAAATTTGCTCCTGTAGATGAGTCTCCGCCCAAAGTCAAACTAGTGGTATCGCAATCTAAAACTCCATCCAAACCTGCATCAGCAACTGGTGAAATAGTATCAATTACTACATTAATCTCATCTATCGAAATACAACCATTCTGAGTGTTGGTTACTTGTACTTGATAGGTTCCAAAATCATTAATTGTTGGAGTTAAAGTATTTTCATTTACAATTATTCCCGTTCCGGTTGTTGTCCAATTATAAGTAAAATTCCCCATCGAAGAATTTGTCCCATCAAGATTAATAACATTGCTTTCACAAGTTATTATCGTATCAATCCCAGCATCTGCAATTGGCAAAATAGTATCAGTAGTAATCATAACTGTTGAAATATTGGAGCAGCCATTTTGAGTATTGGTCACTTCCAAAATATAAACCCCAGCACTATCAATTTGAGGAGTTAAAGTCGTTTCTCCAATAATAATATTTCCACCAACTGTTGTCCATTGATACTCATAAATATTTCCCATAGAGGATAAATTTCCATCCAAAATCAAAATCGGTTGGCTACAATTAATCACATCAGCCAATCCTGCATCAGCCGCTGGGGAAATGGTATCAATGTCAACAATTAAAAAATCAGAAGCAGTACAACCACTTGTTGAGTCAGTTACAATTAATTCGTAATTCCCTGGATTGCTAATTTCTGGTTGCAGCGAAGTAGGATTATTATCAATGATTCCACCATTCGAGGCTGTCCATTGATACAAATAATTAGTACCTATCGAAGAGCCTAATCCATCTAAAGTCAAAGTTAAATTCTCGCAAGTAATCAAGGTATCAACACCTGCTATTGCAATAGGCGCAGTAATATTTTGAGTAACCAAAACAGAGTCCTCAGCTATACAATTATTTAAATTATTAGTCACTTCTAAATAATATGTACCTGGCTGATTTACAGTAGGTTGTAAAGAATTTTGATTAGAAAATATATTCCCATTATTTGTTGTCCATTGATAAGAAAAATCATTTCCGGTGGAAGAATTAATTCCATCTAAAATGATATTTTGTACTAAACAATTTAACTCCATTGTATTCCCAGCATCTACATTTGGAGGAATTGTGTCAAGAAGAATTTCTACAGAAGATTGTGTCATACAACCAGAAATTGTATCTGTTACTGTCAACAAATAATTTCCTGCCGAATCAACCTGTGGCGTCAAAGTATTTTCTCCAAAAATTATACTCCCATCTGAAGTCATCCATGAATAAACAATATTAATTCCCGAAGAAGACGCTGATCCATCAAGAGTTATAACACTCTGATTACAATCGATGGTATCATTTAATCCTGCATTAGCTGTGGGTAAATTTGTATCACCATTCACTATAACTTCATCTATAGCAGTACATCCATTGACAATATTAGTCACCAAGAGTTGATAATTCCCTGCACTATTAATTTCAGGTTGAAGTGAAGTTGGGTTAGATAAAATATTTCCGCCATTTGTTGTTGTCCATTGGTAGTCAAAATCAACCCCAACAGATGAACCATTTCCATTTAGAAAAATAATTGGATTAGCGCAAGTAACTATTGTGTCCTGACCAGCAATAGAAATTGGCTCAACAAAATTTTCTCCAACAAAAACAGAATCAAGTGAAGAGCAGCCATTTTGATTATTCATCACTAATAATTCAATCGTTCCTCCTCCTGAAATAGTCGGTTGAAGCGTCATTTCGCCCATATCAATCGTCCCATCAGAAGTAGACCATAAATAACTAAAATCACCCAAAGAAGAACCCCCACCATTTAATGTAATTACATTGTTATAACAATCAATTAACGTATCAATTCCTGCCGCCGAAATTGGAGCAATCGTATCTACTGTTACTGATACCAAATCAGTTTGAGTACAACCACTCAATGTATTCGTCACCAACAATTCATAATCACCAGCTCCATTTACCGAAGGTGCTAAAGTCATTTCGCCATTTAAAATATTTCCGCCATTTGTCGCCGTCCATAAATATTCATACTCCATTCCGATTGACCCACTTCCATCTAACATCACTTCAAGTTGGTTGCAATCCACAATCATATTTGCTCCAGCCTCTGC
>JBGCFD010000211.1:0-17784 GCA_045106765.1 Saprospiraceae bacterium
ACCGAGCGGAAAGGCTTGTGGTTATTGGCGAAGCTCTTTTTGAGTTTCAACCCCTTTGGGTTGGGACGAAAAAAAGCTAAAGTCCAATAACCACAATGCTTTTTGCGTAGGTCAGCTAGACATTTTAAAACAACTTCATTATATAGTAATCATCAAATCCGCTTACATTCGCCAAATCCATGTCATTCATGTCCTATTTTTTTATTTTAATTTTACAAAAAACAACATTATGAAAAACCAACCACGTTTTATTGCGGTACTACTTTTACTTTTTGCTGGATTATTAATTTTTAGTTGCGCTACTAAAAAAACACTTGATACTACTACAACCACAACGACTACCACTACGACCACCGTTGTAAATCCTGGTAATAATATTCCTGTGGGTGAATGTATTGATCGTACTAAAATTAATCCTAATCAAGCATGTACTCGGGAATATAAACCTGTTTGTGGTTGCAATGGAAAAACTTATTCCAATGCCTGTGAAGCAAAAAAACAAGGAGTAACTAAATTCACAAATGGAAAATGTAATGATGGATGTGTGGATCAAACAAAAATAAATAAGGAATTTGCTTGCACTAAGGAATACGCTCCAGTTTGTGCCTGCAATGGGAAAACTTATGCTAATAAATGTATGGCTGAAATGGCCGGTGTCTTAAAATTTGTCCCTGGAAAATGTGAAGATTGTATCGATCAAAGAAAAATCAATCCAGATAAACCTTGTCCTGAAAACTGGGATCCAATTTGTGGTTGTAATGGAAAAACTTATGGTAATGAATGTGAAGCAGAAAAGGCAGGAGTTAAATCTTGGAGAAAAGGAGAATGTGATACTTGCATCGATTTAAATAAAGTGAACCCCAATCGAGGTTGTCCTGAAAATTGGGATCCAATTTGTGGTTGCGATGGAAAAACTTATGGCAATGAATGTGAAGCGGAAAAGGCGGGTGTCAAAACTTGGAAGAAGGGGGAATGTAAATAATCGTTTGACGTTGAACATTTGGACGACATACAAAAGTCTGAATTTATTTTCATAAAAAAACCTTCCATCGAATTCCGATGGAAGGTTTTTTTATGAAAAATTACAATCTGATTATTTTATCAATGTCGTTTGTCCTTTAAAAGTTTCAGTCGCACCATCCTCAAATTCCGCTTCCACATACCAAACAAAAACTCCTGGATTCATTTCTTTTCCATCGAATGTTCCATCCCAACCTCCATCAGTAGTAACGTTCGTACTATTAATTGGGAAGTCTGAACTTTCAAAAACTAACTCTCCCCACCTATCGAAAACTCTGAAGGTTTTTATCGTTGTTCCTTCTCTTCCGTGAACTAATAACAAGTCATTTACATTACCATCAGCATTTGGAGAAAAACCAGTTGGGACCAAAACCTCTCGGAATTTCTGTACAAAAATGGTAATCACATCATAAGAGGTACAACCATTTTCATCAGTCACCGCCAATTGAAAGGAAGTTTGATTACTTAAACTATCAATGTAAGGTTCTCGACAGTCTAAGCAACTAATATTATCATTATTATCGGGAGTCCATCGGTATGTTAGACTTCCTGAAGTATTGAAAATTTCAGGTACTAGCCAAATTCCTTGTCCATAGATAATCGTAGTATCTGCTGGTAAAAAGACGCCTACTCCTTCCGGTTCATCTACCCAAACTGGAGGTACAAGTGTAGTACATCCGTTGCCATCCATTACGGTTACATTGGTATATTCGCCAGCAGTTAAACCTATTTGAGTCGGTGATCCATTAAAATTAATTCCATCTGTACTATAAGTATAAGGTGGTGTTCCTCCTGTTGGGAAAAGATGAATTTGTCCATCAAACCCTTCAAAACAGAGCACATCATCAGCATCAGCTGTTGCTAATAAAGGTGAATCAGGTTGGTCAATTATTATCGCCTGAGTAACTGTACAACCATTTGGATCTACTATCATTATATTATATTCCCCTCCGATTAATCCAGTTAAATCTTCCTCTATAGAAGTAAACCCATTTGGTCCAGTCCAACTTACATCATAAGTTCCTGATACACCGCCAACTACAGTTATATCTATTTCTCCTTCGCTTCCATTGTAACAATCTATACTATTATTGGTAAATGAAATTTGCAACTGAGTAGGTTCTATAATTCCAAAAGTCGCAGTTGTTTGACAGGAGTTAATATCCGTTACGGTCAAAGTATAAGTTCCAACTGCCAAATCTGTGATGTCTTGTGAGGCTACATTATTACTCCATTGGTAAGTATAATCACCAGTTCCACCTGAAACTTCTACGTCAATTGCTCCAGAATTACTTCCATTACAACCTACATTGGTAATTTGATTTTCTGTAATAATTAATTCAGTTGGTTGAGTAATTTCAACTGATTCAACGATGGTACATCCATTAGCATCAGTTATTGTAACCGAATAATTATTTGCTGCTAAGCTTGTTGCAGTTGGAGTAGTTTGCGAATTTCCATCACTCCAAGAATAGGTGAAGTTACCAGCTCCACCTCCAGCTGTCGCAGTAGCACTTCCTCCGTTTTCTCCAAAACAATTTACATCAACTCCAACAACTGAAAGAGTTAATTCATCTGGCGAGCCAATAATAAATGAATTAACCGCAGTACATCCATTACCATCAGTCACCGTTACAAAGTAAGGAGCAGCTTGAGCAATTAAACCATCAACTGTTGCCGCAGTACTTCCATCACTCCATAAATAAGTATAATCTAACGTTCCGCCATCAGGTACGACGGTACTATTTCCATTTGCATCTCCAAAACAAGCAGCGTCATTTCCTGAAATTGAAGTCGTCAAAACAGTTGGTTCAGTTACATCAACTTCAATGGTTTCAGTACACATATTTGCATCCGTTACCGTTACCATATAAGTACCAACCGTCAAATCAATTGCTGTTGCGGTTGTTTGATTATTAGCATTAGCATCCCACAAGTAAGTAAATCCACCTGCTCCATTTGAAGGAAGAACTGTTGCAGTTCCTGTATTATTTCCATTACAATCAACTGCTAAGAAATCTGAATCTAAAACTATTGCGTCTGGCGAGGTCAACTCAATACTATCTACAGCAGTACATCCATTCGCATCTTCAACCGTTACGTAAACTGTTCCAATTGATAAATCTGTTACCGTCGAATTTGTTGCATTATTCCCATTACTCCATTGGTACATAAATCCGCCTGCACCACCTGATGTAACTGTTACAGTTGCATCTCCATCGTTTCCATTTCCACAATTCACATTACTTGCAACTAACGATAAAACGATTTCTTCGGGAGCAAAAACTTCTACTTCTAACACTTCAAAACAATTATTCGCATCTGTAATAGTTACAAAATGCATTCCCGAAGGTAAGCCACTATGCATACTTCCATTTCCACCAGCGACACTCCAGTCAAACGTATATCCTTCGAGTAAATTTGGATCAGGTGTTCCTCCCGAAGCAGTCACTACAACTTCACCATCTGCTGAATCAAAACACAATGCAGGTGTACTATTAAAACCTGCCACAATCTGATTAGGAGAATCCACATCAACTGTAGTTGAAGCGCTACAACCTAATTGGTCAGTCACTACTACAGTATAAGTTCCTACTGTCAAACCAACTGCAGTTTGGGTAGTTTGATTTCCTATAACTTGCCAAGCATAAGTATATCCTCCTGCGCCTCCTGATGGTTCTATTGTTGCCGTTCCATCTTGCACTCCATTACAAGAAGCAAGTGTGGAGGACGTTAAAGTCAAGTTAAGTTCATCATGTTCTTCCATCGTTACCGAATCAGAAGCGGTACATCCATTTGCATCTGTAACGGTTACCGTATAAGTTTGAGCACTCAAATTATTAGCAACTGCATCGTCTTGCATATCACTCCATAAATAAGTATAATCTCCACTTGGTAAAGGAGTTCCTCCAACTGGATTGGCACTAGCATTTCCATCTACTCCTGCAAAACAATTAATTGAATCCGCAACAATTGAAACAGTCAATATATCTGGTTGTGTAATCTCTATAGTGTCAAAAGTTTCACAACCATTAAAATCAGTAATCGTCACATAATTTTCTCCTAAAACTAAACCCATTGCTATTGAATCAGTCGAACCTGTACTCCATAAATAATTGTATGGATAAGTTCCTCCAGCAACCGTCACCGTTCCTTCTCCATCTGACAACCCGTTACAACTAATATTATCAATCACCGCATCAACTGTTGCTAAAGAATCAGGTTCTCCAATTGTAAAATCAACTCCCACCGAACAGTTCACATTATCAATTACTAATACAGTATAGTTCCCAGCAGGCAAGTCTGTCAAAACTCCATCAGCATCAATTGTCCCATCTAAGGAATAAGTAAATGGTGGATTTGATCCCGTTCCTGTAATCGTTGCAGTACCTAGAGATTGCCCAAAACAAGTATTATCAACCAAATTCGTAATCAATCCAGATGGTGCAGGGCAATCAGGAGTCATACAAGTCTGAGTTCCTATTTCTCCATTACAATCTGCAATTCCTTGCACTTCAATTATTACCGTTTGATTTAATGCCAATCCAGTAACAGTATGCGACAATGTCCCATTAGCAGGTACCCAGCCAGTTCCATTTACATTCACTTGATATCCACCAGTTGCACCACCGACATCATTCCAAGTAAAAGTAATTGAGTTAGCTGTGATCGTTCCACAATCTACTGTTGGTGGAGGTAAAATATCTTCTACAAAAATCGTAATTGAATCTTGTGTAGAACAACCGTAAGTATCTGTTACGGTCAAAGTATAAGTCGTTGTCACATCAGGTTGCGCCCAAGGATCAGGGCAATCTGTACAACTCAATCCAGCTGGTGGTGACCAACTATAAGTCAATTGATAAAGTGGTTCAAAACAAATCGACCACCCATTTAACTCCCCTGCAAACCCATTCGAATCATCTAAAGCAAATAATCTCCATATTCCATTGGTAGGGCTTTCGCCATCCCATAAATCTGGAAACAAACCTTCTGGTGTATACGTCCCTGTAAATGGTGCAGCAGATGCTGGTGCTTGATTATTAGGACCTACATTAATTGCATTCGTCGAACTAGGGGTAAAACAAGTTCCTATATAATTATCTCCATTCGCACCATTATCCGTTGATAATTCGATAAACTGTCCACCTGGAGCAAATAAAAATAGATCTAAATCATCATCCCATTTATGCTCAATACTATCGATACAAACTTGCTTGATCACTCCTTCTTGAAGTTGGATTGGAAAAACCCCAGATACAAAGATATCTGAATAAACAGGCGTGTTTGTTGGAGCGATGGGATATGTTGTTGTATTAGAAAAAGAAGGTGGAGTTGGTAGAACTATATCCAATGTTCCATCAATATAAACCGAATCTCCTTTACAAATCATCGTATCCATTGGTAACTCCAACTCAGGCAAATTTGGATCATTTATATAAATCCAAAAAGTATCTCGATTACAAGGATCGATTTGAACATCAATTCCAAGCGAATCTATCCCTTCAATTACTCCATCATCAATTGGAATAATTGGAAAACAAACCACACTATCTCCTGCCGCAATAAATAAGTCCAAAGGAATCGCTTCATAATCAACTCCATTAATCGCAGAACCAATTAAAGTATAATCTAAAAATATATCAGACTCCGCTTCATTTGGAATTTCAAAACAAAGCTCTCCATCGGCACAACCTTCAATCAATGTTCCATCTAGACTTACTGTCGATGCTGTCACTTCTAATTTTCCAGTTCCAAAACTTTTTGCTTCCATAAATACCGCAGTATCAAAAGCACCATCACCAGCATCAGCCACAGCTAATTTAATAGTATAAGTTTCACAAGGAATCACGATTGCTTGTGCAGTAAAAACATCCAAATACCCATCATACTGCAAAGTCGTACTTCCTGTATTATCGTTATAATAAGCCCCATAATCAAAATTACAACCTGCCCCAGGATTGATTCCCTGGTCATTTACATTATTAATCGTAACTGGATTATTGGTAAAAGTAAAACCGGTAGGATCAGCTGGATCAGGAATCAAAGCAATATTTTCTGTAGTATAAACCCCTCCATTAGGATTAGGTCCAGAGATAAAAAATCCAAATACATCATTAAAACCAGAACAAGCATATTCAGGATATTCCTCTGAAGCAAAAACATAACGAAACCTCAATGTATCATTTACTGGAGTAAATGTTATTGAATATGTGGCAATATCATTCAAGCCAGAAGTCGTCAATGCTGACAACTCAGGACAAGTTGCATTACTGTTAACTGGTCCTTGAGAATTACTACCCGAAGTATTTGGCCCAAGAGCACCGATAGCCCAACCTGATGCCATCACGATTCCTCTCTCCAAACCTACATCATCTAAGCCATTTTGGAAATATCCAACTGAAGCATCATCACCTCCATAAGTGATATTCGATACTTCAACTCCATCGCCAAGAAATACATTTTCAATTAAATTTTGTGGAGTCCAAGGATTTTGGTTTCCTCCCGAAACTTCTATCTGAGCTTGCAGACTACAAGTCAACAATAGAAGTCCTAAGATTTGAAAAAATGGAATACACGGTTCTAGAAAACAGTTAGACTTTTTCATGTTTAAAATTTATTACACATTGTGCTGGTCAAAATTGGTATAAAACAATTCATAAAAATACAAGAATCAATTCCCTTTTTAAATTTATTTCTCTTAAAAATATGCTCTAAATCTGACGAAGTCATTAGATAATATCAGGTTTCAAAGAAAAATCATCTAATTATAAGAAACTTGAAACAACAAAAGCCCCTAAATGTCGGGATTTTCTTCCATATTTATGAGTGAAATGAATCAAAATAAAGATGCCTCAATGATCGCTTTATGCTGTCTAGAATATTAATTTAAATATGAAAAAACTAGAAATGAAAAAGATATGACATTTCGAAAATGAAATGCTATTTTTAAAGTATGAAAAATGGTGATAATCAGATTTTAGATGAAGGGGATTTTTGGAAAACAAAAGAACTTTCCAACCGGCAATTAGCAAGTTTAGTTCAAACTAAAGTAAGATATCCAAACTACATCTTATTAAAAATAAGCGCTGAAATCGCTCGAAGAAACTTAGATAAAAATGATTTATTGAAAGAAACCTTGTTAGAAAAAAATACATCTACACCTTCCGAAAAATTTCTTTTCTTTTATAAAAACAACAAAACTGCCACCATCTTTTTATCTATAATTACCTTTCTCTCTCTATTTACAATTCCGTGGATATTCTTTGTCATAATTTTTTCCATCTACTTTTCTCTTAAAAAAAACTCAAAATAATAGTGCGTAACACGTGGTAGTCTGCTTTAGCTGACCTAAAAAAATGAGCACAACGTTTTTTCCAAAAAAAACTCAAATCCCCAAAGTAGAATTCTTCTTAGGTCTGCTAAAGCAGACAGCCATGTGCGATCAAAACACCACCACCTCTCTTTCCAACAACAAAGAATCATAATAAAAATACTCAAACTTCAACTTTCCTTTTTCATCAGGATAAAACGACCGTAACATCTCCTCAAACTCACTCTTAGGCTTCCCAACTCCTTCCAACTCCTGCTGATAAGTTCTAATTCGATAGTGATTACTCGCCACTTTATCTATATGCATCCTCGAAAACTGTGCTCCTTTCCTAGCCTTCAAAACCATCAAATAATAAAAACCATTGCCCAATTCCACCGAATCAGGCATCAATATATCCAAAGGAACTGCTGGAAAAGTAGTATTCGCATCAAGGTCATTCTTAGCAATAGGATTGATTCTAATTCGATTAGTAAATAAAGTATCGGGGATACTTTTTCCATTTTTTTTAAAAAAAATTCTTTTCCCAAATTGCAAGGAAGGCTGAGTATCAAAAGGAAAAATAGTAGAATACATCGAGTCCGATTCTCCTTTCTCAAGTGGTCGAACCATCAGTCGCTTCGGTCGCTGATCGCAAGCCAAAAACAAACAGGTCATGAAAATAAAATAAAAAGCACTCCATTTCATAACAACATTTTTTTTGTTCGGTTATTTTAAGAAACGTGCTAAGTGCTTGAACTCGTTGGTTCATTATTTATAAAAAGAAAGGCTCCATATATGGAGATGCATAGAAATTAAATTTTGGTGTACTTGCTTTGCGACCTCCGTGAGTTGTCAAAGATTAGCATCATCGTCAAAACAGTTCAACAGTTACAAAGCAAAACAATTTAACAGTCTAGTTTTAAAACAAACTTAATTTAACAGTCAAAACAATAAAACATTTAAAATTAAATCCTTAAAATTGCACTCATTTTAAAATATCACCAATCATGATCAACTTTTCCAATATCATCCTAGAAAAAATGGCTATCCACAAAGTGGGAAACAAGTCAAAAGCTGAAAAGAATTTTTTCTCAGAAGTACTCTATAAACCAAGTGCATCTATCGAAGATAAATTACTCAAATACTTTTTATCCCCTTTCAAGAAACTGGAAGAAACTTACCAATTTAATGCTCCTGAAAATGACACGAATGCAATGTTTAATTTGTCCAAATCATTCTTCGCAACTAAGGAGAATTTTTTAGAAATTTCTCAAAGAATTTCACGTCACCTTTACGATCAATCAAAACATCAAAATATCAAAGCAGGTGAAGTTTTTGTCGTTCATTTTTCTGAATTGTTGTACGGAGAAGAAATGGTAGAAGCAATTGGTGTTTTCAAATGTGAGCGAAAAAATGAGTTCATGCAAGTCAATGACATTGACAGCGAGTTGTTGCTAAATTTCCAAAATGGAATCAATATCGCGAAAATGGATAAAGGGGTCTTATTATTAAATGTTGAACAAGAAGATGGTTTCCGAGTATTGAGCATCGACAATAATTACTACGATACTTCTTATTGGTTGTTGGATTTCTTAGATGTGGTTCATGTCCAAGATGATTTTTTCCACACGAGTAATTACCTCGAAATGGTGGATAATTTCACCAAAGAAGTCTTAGCTCCAAAAATGGACAAAGCAGAACAAATTCAATTTATGAATGACTCTGTTGACTATTTTGCAAAGCATGAAACATTTAATTTTGATGAGTTTGCAACTGAAATTGCACCCGAGCCAGAAGTAGTTGCCGAGCTTCGAAATTACCGAAATGATTTTGCGCTCAACGATGTGGAAGCATTTTCTATCGCTCCCGCAGCCATCAACAATGCAAAACGAAAAATCAAAAATAACATCAAACTCGATAATGGAGTTTCAATAAAAATGAATTTTACCAATCCAGAAGAGTCGAAAGATTTAGTGGAAAGAGGTTTTGATGAAGACAAAGGAATGTACTTTTACAAAGTTTACTTCAATGAAGAAATGGAGTAAAATTAATGATGAATAGTGAATCGTGAATGGTTAATAGTGAATGGTGAATACCGCGCTGTTAACCATTCGTCATTTAAAAAAGGCATTAAAAATTTCTCCAAAAAATACTTTCCCCAACTCGTATTTTCCTATTTTTACAAAAAATGAAATCAAAAATAATAGCTAACAGCACGGTATTCACCATTCACCGTTAACAATTAACCATTAAAAAAAATTATGTTGAAAAATTCAAAATTTTTACTCACGCTATGTTTTATATTTATTTTAAAAATAAGTTCTGTAGGCCAGGGTATGTGGCTACCCCAATTACTCAAATCACTCAACGAAGGCGACATGCAATCCATGGGAATGAAAATGTCTGCTGAAGATATTTACAGCGTCAATCAAGGAAGTCTCAAAGATGCCATCGTTCATTTCAATGGAGGTTGTACTTCTGAAATCATCTCTGCCGAAGGATTATTATTGACCAACCATCATTGCGGTTATGGACAAATTCAATCGCACTCTTCTGTCAAAAATAATTTATTGAAAAATGGTTTTTGGGCAAAATCTAAAAAAGACGAATTACCAAACGATAACTTGGAAGTAACTTTTATCGTCCGAATCGAAGATGTTAGTCAAACGGTTTTGGAAGGGGTGACAGACGAAATGAATACCAAAGAAAGACAATCTCAAATTGATAAAAATATCGCCAGCTACAAACAACGCATGCGCCCACTCAAACATGAAGAAATTCAAATCAAACCTTTCTTCAAAAGCAATCAATATTTCATGTTTGTGACCATGACTTATACTGATGTTCGATTGGTAGGAGCACCACCTGAGAGTATTGGAAAGTTTGGTTCCGATACTGACAACTGGGTTTTCCCAAGACATACTGGTGATTTTAGTTTGTTCCGAATTTATGCAGGCGCTGACAATATGCCTGCTGATTATTCCATTGACAATGTTCCTTTTAAGCCTAAACATTTCTTGCCAATTTCTTTGGATGGAGTGGAAGAAGGTGACTTTACTTTGGTGTTCGGCTACCCTGGAAGAACGAATCAATATCTTCCCTCATCAGCTGTTGCTCAAACAATGAATGTCTTGAATCCTGCAAAAATTGCCATCAGAGATAAAGCATTAAAAATTGTAGATGCAGCAATGCGTTCAGACGAAGCAATCAGAATTCAATACGCTTCTAAATTTGCTCGAATTGCAAATTATTGGAAAAAATGGATTGGCGAAAATCAAGGTTTGAAAAAATCAGATGCGATGGGTCGTAAGCATAAATACGAACAAGATTTTATGACACGCCTCAAAGCTGATCGAACTATGCATGCAAAATATGGTTCATTGTTAGATGATTTTGATAAACTATATAAAGAAATTGAGCCGTACGCATTGACAAGAGATTACTATAATGAAATCGTTCGAAGGAATATTGAAATCATGACGGTGGCTAGTTATATGAATCGTTTGGAAAATTTATATGCGAATAATGGAGCAACTGGATACAACGGTTTCAAAGCACGACTAGAACCATTTTTAGATAATTTTTATAAAAATTACCGTCCAGAAATTGATCAAAAAGTTTTTGCTTCTCTAATGGAAATGTATGTCAATGCAGATATCATCGAAGGGGTAAAAGGTGATCTTGCGGCAATGGCAAAGAAGCATGGTGGATTCGACAAATATGCGAAATCACTTTATGAATCTTCATTTGTACCGAATAAAAATCAGATGTTTAAATTGCTAAGTGCTGATCCCAAAATGGCAATCGAATCTATGCAAAAAGATCCGCTAGTTCAATTAGCCAAACAACTTTCAGATACTTACGATGCAAATGTCTCGAAAGAATATAACAATCTAAATACAAAAATTAATGACCTCATGCGAATCTATATGGATGGTCAGATTAAAGTTTTTACGGAGAAAAAATTCTTCCCAGATGCGAACAGCACCATGCGAGTAACTTATGGAAAAGTAGCAGGTTATTCTCCTCGTGATGCGGTAACTTACAATCCAGTTTCATACCTCGATGGAGCAATTGAAAAATATGTTCCAGGTGATTACGAATTCGATATTCCTAAAAAATTGTTGGATTTATATGAAAGCAAAGATTATGGTCAGTATGCTGACTCCAATGGGAAAGTGCCAATTTGTTTCCTTGGAACAAATCATACGACAGGTGGAAATTCAGGAAGTCCAGTTATCGACGCACATGGAAATTTGATTGGATTAAATTTCGATAGAGTGTGGGAAGGAACGATGAGTGATATTAATTACGATGCTTCGATTTGTAGAAATATCATGGTAGATGCTCGTTACATTTTATTCATAGTAGATAAATTTGCTGGAGCTACTCACTTGGTCAAAGAAATGAAATTAGTTCATCCGAAGAAGGACGCAATCAAAATGGATGTAAGTCCTATGCCTAAGAAAAAGAAAAAACGACAGAAACGTAGAGGATAGTTTTTTTTGCCACTGACTTGGACTGACTATTATGACTGTTTAAGACTTTTCCCCAAAGTGTTTTTTATTATTAACAATTAATAAGAGAAGTCATAAACAGTCATAATAGTCAGTCCAAGTCAGTGGTAAAAAATCAAATCCCTTTCACCTTATCATATCCTGCTTCATCATTCACATTCAACAAAACCTTAGTATCCTCCACCTTCAATAATTCAATTTCCGAATTAATCAAAACTTTCCTCGGGCAAGAATATCCTTGCGTCAAAAAATTCAACATTACTTGATAACTCCTTGGTTCCCAAATCGTTATCAATGGCTCAGGAAAATCAGTTTCAGGATTATAAATCGCAGTTGCCACCTTCGAAGAGTTTCTATTTTCCACTAAAAGCTGTAACGTTTTTTCATCCAACAAAGGCAAATCACAAGCGACGACTAACCATGCTGTATTTGGGTTTTTTCGCATTGCAGAAGTAATCGCACCAAATGGTCCAAGTCCAACAAAAGTATCTTCCAACAACTCATACTCAGATTCTACTCCTTGATTTACACGAACAGAAATATAGGTTTCTTCACAGAACTGACCTAATAAATCCGCCATAAATTCCCTTTGCGGTTTACCATGATAATCAAGCGCACCTTTGTCCTTCCCCATCCGAACACTCTTGCCTCCAGCCAAAACTAAACCATTCAATTTCGGAATTTGTAACAATACATTTCCAAGAATAAATTCCGCAATTTTATTAGTTTGAGAAAAATGTAAAACTGGAATATATGCCCAATCTTTTAAATGGCTTTTCAAAAAAGGATAAATTGATTTCTCCTCCCCTGCCATCAAAATTAAATCAACATTAGTCAGCCGATCTAATTTCTTCTCCAAAGATTTTTCCTTTTTCGGATCAATCACGACAATCTGACTTTTAGCTTTAAAATGATTTCCATTTACTAAAATCAAATCTTGCTCATTGAACAACGTTCGATATTGAAAAGTATTTAAGTCCGATTTTATATCAAATCTATGATGAGAAATTTTGTCCGTATATTCCAATGTTGCACCTAATGCTAAGGCAGGATTTTCAACTTCCAATCCTGTTGGTTCATCTTCATTTTTGTGATCGGCATCGACATAACTTACTTTAATTTTTTTTTGCAAAATGTCAATTAACCGATAAGACAGTTGCTGAATATTACCACATGGCGCTCCGATGATCGCCCACTCACTTCTCCCAAATTCACCTACATTTGGTCGTGCTAATTTTGTATGTTTCTGATGTTTTTTCATAAAACTAATTTTATTTTGTCACAGACTTAGACTAACTATTGTAACTTTTTATGGCTTCTCCAAAAGTGTATATTCAAAAGTTAACACCTAGCAAGAAAAGTCTTAAAAGGTCATAATAGTCAGTCAAAGTCTGTGGCAAAAAAACTATAATTTAAAATCTCGTTTACCGCCTGTCTTTTCAATCAACCTCGTCTCCGTAATTATAATGTTATGAGAAAATGCTTTACACATATCATAGATTGTCAAAGCAGCGATACTTGCACCGGTGAGTGCTTCCATTTCCACTCCAGTTTTAGCCGTCAAGCTTGCCTTACAAATAATCTCAACTTCTCTTTTTTCATTAATTCCAATTTCGATTTGGCAATTATCCAGCCCCAAAGGATGACAAAGTGGAATCAATTCACTTGTTCTTTTAGCGCCCATCACACCTGCGATAATCGCCGTTTGGAAAACAGAACCTTTCTTCGTTTGAATATCACCATCTTGTAACTGAGCTAAAATTGTTTCATCCAAAACCACAATACTCCTTGCTCTAGCTGTTCGTCGAGTAATTTTTTTCTCACCAACATCCACCATCGATGGATTTCCTTTAGCATCTAAATGTGTAAATTTTTTCATCCTCAAAACTACAAAAATAATGGATTAAAATAATGGTGTATGATTAACGATAAATGATTAACACCAGAATGTAATCCCTTGTAATTCGGTTGGCTTTCCACCATAAAAAAAGAGCTTTAGTTCTCACCAAAACCCTTTTTACTTGTAACAATAAACGGCTAACACCAAACTGAATTCATCATTAACAGTTAACCATTAACTAGTATTTCTTGATCAAGTCATGCATTGCTTGAGCATACTGTTGATCGAAGTTTTTACGATCAGCAATATATTTTGCTTGTACTTGTTGAATAACTTCTTGCGGTAATTTGCTAGCATTCAAGTTATAATCTTCGATAATTTTTCGAAGTCCGGTACTTGCTTGAATCTTTTTTCCAGCATCAAGTTTTTTCATAATATTATCAAAGATAGATTTATCCGCAGTAGGAACATTTTTATCTCTTTTGTTTTCTCTTCTTGCTCCTTCGATTTCTTTTTTGATTCGATCTAAGATACTCACAGGAGATTTTCCTCTTTGAGTTCTATTCTCTTTATTTTTTTGATCCAAATTCTGCAATTTGTTTTTGATCAAATCGAAAACAGTTGGGTCTGCAGTTTCTACTTTTGGATCTGCTTGATTTTTTGATTGAACTTCATTGATCGTGTTCAAAATCATGTTGAAGATATTCTTCTTTGCCATTACGATATTGTGTTTTTAAAATTAAAAAAAGGATCGTTCTCAGAAAAATCTAGTGGTCAAGTTAAAACTCGAATCGAAAACGACCAACGGAATTATTGATTTCAATTTTTCCTCCATAAATAAAGACGCAAAGATAAAGAGTTGTCACACTTTTTTTAATTTATTATCAACAAGGAAGGTAAAATCAAAAATTTAAATTGGAATTTTTTTCAATTAATAAAAAACACCACGATCTACAAGTGTCCAAATATAGGTACGCACTCTTGTTTTCCGCAAACCATTATTCACCCAAAAATTACAAGTATTAAACATGTGGTAAGATCCTCGTGCATAATAAAAATTATCATTAGATGAATAGCCTTTGTTCGGCAGCAATGTAATTGTATTGTTATCATCTTTGGAAAAGGATTCCTAAATGTGATTACAAAGGTGAGAAAACTGAGCTGACGTCAATGTTAACTTCTCAAGATTTTTATTATCCAAAGGTATTTTATTAAATGCAGTAGTATGACAAATCAAAAAACCATACAAATTCTTATTGTATATTCTCATGAAGATGTATCAATATTTCAAAAGTTAAGAACCAATCTCGAAATACTAAAAAGTACTTCAAATATTTAAGTTTGATATGATCGCAAAATTGAAATAGGGACAGGCTGAAAAAAATTATCAAAACTTATCTCAAGAGTACAGACATTAATCTACTTCTTATTTAGTGACAATTTTATTACCTCTGACCCTTGTTATGATAATGAAATAATGGAAGTTCTTTCTTTGTACGATCAGGGAAAAGTTGAGTTAATGAAATCCCTAGTTCTTTGCAGTCGAGGCAAACTTAGGAAAATTCTTTTGAATAAAGCCCTTCGGATTTTTTACAGGATTTGTATAAGAATCAAAAAAATTAACATTTTTTGGCATCTTTTTATCATAATGACAGTTGGATATCTTTGTCCAAAATTTCCATTCTTCCCATAATCATTAGGCTTAACTTCGTGAAAATCAAAATATTTTCCCGAATTGAAGTATATTTTATTTATTAATCATGAAAATTAATTAACATGACCAATTTAAAAAAATTGTCTAAGAATTTGAATTTGAAAATTCTTAACTCAACAGAAACGACCAACCTTAAAGGCGGTCGTAAATTTACACTTTCTACAGAAATCAGTACAAATTCAACGAAAACTAAAAAACCAATCAAAGGAGGCAGAGGAGGAGGAGGAGCTGGTCTTCCACCAACTTTAGATAGTATGACAAATTTTATCTAAAAAAAAGATGTTGTCTCTGAAAAGAGGCAACATTTTTTTTTTGCAATAAATTAGAATAAAAAGAAGTTATATTTTTTTAGTTTGATTATAAAAACCAAAAAATTCATTCCTCCTAACTTACCTTACCTTTCTCCAAAAGGAAATTTTACAGACAAAATATATAATTTTACACTTATAACTTGGAACACATTTGTTAGTTCATTCGTTTGTTTTAATATATGAATATAAAAAATTTACCCTCCATTATATTATTGCTATGCTTGCCTTTTTTTTTAATGGCTCAAGATCAATATTGTGGTACTCATCAACCTATTTCTTCTGAAAAAAATATAGATGAAACTACTCTTCATCAAACGCAAGAGCTAGAAGCATTTACTCAAAGATGGATTTCCGAAAATCAAAATAAAGTCTCTCTTCGAGAAGTAATTACAATTCCTGTTGTAGTTCATATCGTTTGGTTTGATGAATCTGAAAACTTTACAGACCTTGAAATTGAAGCTCAAATTGATGGATTAACTGCTGACTTTCGAAAGAGAAATGAAAATGCATCAATAATTCCTTCTGTATTTCAACCACTTGCAGCTGATGTGGAAATCGAATTTTGTTTGGCTACTGTTTATGAAGGAATAAAAACAAATGGGATCGTTCGAAAAAAAACTCCTTTTCCAAGAATTGGAGAACGAAGGTTTTCAGGAAATCAAAGAAGTATTTGCTATGATGATGAAGGAGGAAGTGATGCTTGGGATCCTGATGAATATGTCAATATTTGGGTCGGACAATCAGGACTCTTGGGAGAAGCTACTTTTCCTGGTATGGCAACTTCAAAATATGAAGATGGAGTTTTTATTGATCCTAGTGCTTTTGGATTCTTTTGCTCTACGACTTCTAATTTTTTCTTAGGAAGAACATTGACACATGAGATGGGGCATTTTTTAAATCTATATCATATTTGGGGGGAAAATGGATGTGATATTGATGACTTTGTAGGAGATACTCCATGGCAAGATGTTTCTAGTTCTGGATGTCCTTCACATCCTCAAGTTTCATGTGGCTCAGCAGACATGTTTATGAATTTTATGGATTATACCAATGACAATTGTATGGCAATGTTTACAAAAGGTCAAAAAATGAGAATGCTTGCTGCATTAGATACTTTCCCAAGGGCAAGTTTAAAAAATTCAGGTGGATGTGCTTTGGGAAATACAAAAGACATTACTTTGACTCCCGACGATATTTTACTTTTTCCAAATCCTGCCTCAGACTGTGTACATATTGATTTGGATTTAGATAACGATTTACCAATTAAAATGGCAATTTTTGATACAGCAGGTCGTGAAATTTATGCTAACCAGATTTTTGTAAAAGATCTTCGAACATTTGATATTTCAAATATCAGCAATGGAATTTATTTTATTTATTTCGAATCAAATGGACAAGTTGCTTCTAAAAAATTAATCATTGATAAATAAAACGATCTGTCTAAAAAATAAAAACAGCCTACTCGAAACTGAATAGGCTGTCCAAAATTGTTATGACAAAAATTTACTAAATTTCTTCTTTTGGTTTTTCAAAAATAATTTCGATATAATAATTCTTTCCATTTCCTGCGCCTGGAGGAGTGAATACTTGGATAAATCTCCATCCTTTGGCGGCATATTCTTTAATCACATCAAAATAATCTTCTTTCGGTTTTCCACTCCAAAAACTGATGGGAATTCTGATAATTTTGTAGTCGAACATAAGTCAGTAGTTTTGATAAAATAATTAAATCGAAATTAAAAGCAATCAACTCCTATTTCCATATTGCTCGTCAAATACTTCGCTTTTTTCGACAAAAAAAGCTTGGAAAAGAATCTTGCAATTGACATTCCTACAAATAAGAAAACCCCATGACTAGCATAAGTCACAGGGTATTCGGTAGCAATGACGGGAGATAAAAAAGTGTTTAATTGTTTAGGCCTCACCACCATATACGCTACCTCATTTTTTTAAGTACTAACTTTAGGAGTATGTTTAAATTTCCTTACTTATAAAAATAGAATGTCACAAATGTAGTAAATATTTTTATTTATTATGTATCATAAGTATATTTTAAACCCAAAATATTAATA
>JBGCFD010000212.1:0-12864 GCA_045106765.1 Saprospiraceae bacterium
AGCCGAAAGAGGTTTTTCATACCGATTTGATGCTGAGCTCGACATGCGGATGAATCAGCAAGATGCACTTTCAGCTAAAGAATTAGTGAATTCTTATTCTGCAAGTGAATTGCAAAGAGTTTTTAGTGATTACGGCGAAGTTCGAAATTCAAAAACACTTGCTGAAGCTATAGCTAAAGAGAGACAATTGAAACCTATTCATACAACCAGCGATTTTTTAAGAGTAGCAGAACCATACATAAGAGGTCAAAGATTACGCTATTTATCGCAGGTTTTCCAAGCAATACGAATTGAGGTAAACGATGAGATGGGTGTTTTAAAAACTTTCCTTCAAGAATCGTTGGAAGTGTTGAAGCCCGGAGGACGCTTGGTAGTTATTACCTATCACTCGATTGAAGACAGATTTGTGAAAAAGTTTTTAAAAGCGGGCAATTTTGACGGAGAACCTGAGAAAGACTTTTATGGCAATATCTATCGTCCCTTCAAAGTCATTACAAAAAAACCATTACTTCCCTCAAAGGAGGAAATTAAAATAAATCCAAGAGCAAGAAGTGCGAGTTTAAGAGTTGCGGAGAAAGTAGAAGATAAAAGGAAACATGGCAAAGAATAAACCTAAAGAATTAAAAGATTATTTGACGCTAGATTTTAGTGCAGAAGCGGTTTTGAAAAATTTGCCTTTTATTTTGTTTTTAGGATTGATAGGAATGATATACATAATGAATGCCCATTATTCCGAAAAGAAATTATGGCAGATTCAAAAATACGAAAATGAAATTGAGGAATTGAAATGGGAATATGATGCGATCAAAGCGAATTTGATGTATCAAACGAAGCAATCTGAAGTGGCAAAGGCAGTAGAAAGTATCGGACTTAAAAATTCAACATCTACTCCAAAAAGAATTATCGTGAAAAAGGGAATTGAGATAAAAGGTACTGAGAAATAAACCTTCCAATTCACACTACCAAAAATCAGAATACTCAAAAGAGAAATGAGTCAGAATAAAAATGAAGTTTTATATCGCGTTTACATTGTGTTGGGATTGTTAGTGATTTTCGCGGGATTCATATTTTATAATGCTGTAAAAATAAATGTGCTGGAAGGTGAAAAGTGGAGAAATGAAGGTGAAAAGGATCACTTTCAAAATCATGTAGTAAAAGCCAGCCGAGGAAATATTATGACAGAAGATGGCGCTTTGTTAGCCTCTTCGCTTCCGTTCTTTGACATATATTTTGATTCGACGATACCGTCGGAAGAGTTGTGGGCTAATAATTTGGATTCGCTAGTTGTGGGATTGATGCCATTTCTTGTTGATGATTTTAATATGACGGACTATGCATTTAGAACATTTTATAGAGATTCATTGATTAGAGCAAGGAATGCTAGTCAGAAATACATGCGTATAAAAAAAGGCGTATCCTATGCTGATTATGAAACCATGAAGCAATTACCAATTTTTAGAAGAGGCCAAATGAGAGGTGGTTTTATCGCTGAAGAAGACTTCAAAAGAGAAAGACCATATGGAATGTTAGCTCGGAGAACTTTGGGTTATGTTCTAAATGATCGAAAGGTTGGTTTGGAAGGTTTTTTTGATAAAGCACTTAAAGGTTCTGATGGTAAAAAATTAAAAGTTTATCAAGCTGCTTCTAGAATCTTAGTTCCTGTTGATAACTTAAATTCAATTAAACCAAAAAGTGGTGATGATATAGTTACAACTTTAGATGTCAATATTCAAGATGTTGTGCAAAAAGCATTGCTTCGAGGAATGGAACACCATGATGCTCAAACGGGAACGGTTATCGTTATGGAAGTAAAGACTGGAAAAATCAAAGCGATTTCTAATGTTGGAAAAACCACAACAGGATGGTACGAAGATTATAATTACGCAGTTGGAACAAAAGTAGAACCAGGTTCGACTTTCAAACTAGCTTCAATGATGGCACTTTTAGAAGATGGATATATTGATTTGGATGATTCCATTGATCTAGAACAAGGGTTGCATACTTTTTATGAAGAAGAAATGCGAGATGCTTCTTTTCATCAATTAGATACTACTACGATTCGAAAAGCATTTGAGATTTCATCAAATGTAGGAATCGCTAAACTAGTCCAAAAATACTATGGTAATACAGATGCAGCAGCAAAGTTCATTCAACACCTAAGAAATTTTAGATTAGATCAACTAGTTGGAATTGAAATCAATGGAGAAGATGAACCTTATGTAAAAGAGGCTTACAACTCCGATGATGATTGGAGTGGAATTTCTTTACCATGGATGTCAATTGGTTATGAAGTAGAGTTGACTCCATTACAATTGTTAACCTTTTATAATGCAGTAGCAAATGACGGAAGAATGATGAAGCCATATTTGGTGACTCAAGTTCAACATTTTGGAGATCCACTAAAAAACTTTAAACCAACAGTAATAAAAAAACAAATCGCTAAACCTGAGACGATTCAAAAAGTAAAAGAACTTTTGGAAGGAGTTGTAGAAACAGGTACAGCCAAAAAATTAAAATCAAATCGTTACAAATTTGCAGGTAAGACTGGAACGGCTCAAATTAATTATTACAAATTTGATCAAAGAGATAATATAAAATATCGCGCTTCATTCGCAGGATATTTTCCAGCTGAAGATCCAGTTTATTCTTGCATAGTAGTCATCACGGAACCTCGACAAAATGGACGATATGGTTCAGAAGTCGCAGGGCCAATATTTAGACAAATAGCGGATAAATGTTTTATTCAACAAAAAGATTTGTATCCAAAAGAAAATGAACAAGTAGAAAAACTAACAAAAAAACAACTACCACAATTAGACGTGGGCTACAGAAAGGATGTAGATAAAGTCTTGAAAAAATTAAATTTAAAACACACCGATAGTGGTGTAAAAAACTGGGCAGTTTTAACTGCTGATACAGATACACTTCATATTGCACCTCGATATATTAGTCGAGATTTGGTGCCGAATGTAGTTGGGATGGGATTAAGAGATGCACTTTATGTTCTAGAAAATCTAGGGCTAAAAGTAACATTTGAAGGTGCTGGAAAAGTTGTCCAACAGTCACTAAAAGGAGGGACAAAAATCAGAGGACAAAAAATAAATTTGAAATTAAAATAAATGAATTTTTTTGATTGGTGAAAATTGCTTTTAGAAGGCTAAACTAAATTATAGCAATTTTTTACAACCACCGATCTTAAACATACTTTTTTTATACAACAAACAGTACGAGAAACTTCTCGCACTTTTGGAACACTACACAAAGTTTGGAGTTTTAAACTTCTGTCAGGAAAAAGGAGAAATCAAAAAGCTATTGGAGGCGATTGATTTTACTTTTTTTCTGACTCCAAACAACACAATCACATTTTGTAAAAACAATCTTTTTACAAAAAAATAAAAATGTCGAATTGCAAGAGTTGAATCAAATACTACAAAATGTATCAATAAAAGAATTGATCGGAGAACAAAAGTTGAAGGCTAAAAATATAACTTTTGATTCTCGAAAAGTAAATGACGAAAGCATTTTTGTAGCGGTCTCAGGAACACAAGTTGATGGGCACGATTTTATTGAAAAAGCAATTCAGCGTAAAGTGATGGTAATCGTTTGCGAGGTTCTACCTCAAAAGTTACACAAAGGTGTGACTTACATTCAAGTCTCAGACTCAAGTGAAGCTTTAGGAATTATGGCTTCCAATTTCTACGGAAACCCTTCTGAGCAATTGAAATTAATCGGTATCACAGGTACCAATGGAAAGACAACAACAGTCACCCTTTTACATGATTTATTTTCCAAAATGGGTTACAAAGTTGGCTTACTTTCTACGGTCGAAAACAAAATCGGAAACAAAATAATTCCTTCCACGCACACCACACCAGATGCGGTTGCGATGAATGAATTGATTTCCGACATGGTCGATGCAGGTTGTGATTATGCTTTTATGGAAGTGAGCTCGCATGCTATTCATCAACGAAGAATAGCGGGATTGACTTTCGCAGGTGGCGTTTTTACCAACATCACTCACGACCATTTGGACTATCATAAAACATTCAAAGAATACTTGAATGCGAAGAAAAGATTCTTCGATGATTTGCCAAAAGATGCTTTCGCTTTGACTAATATAGATGATAAAAATGGAATGGTGATGGTGCAAAATACCAAAGCTAAAATCCAAAAATATAGTCTGCGTAAGAAAGCAGATTTTAAAGTTAAAATAGTGGACAACAGTCTTTCGGGACTCCACCTTGAAATAAATGGTAACGAATTTTTTGGGCGATTAATAGGCGAATTTAATGCTTATAATTTACTCTCAGCTTACGCCGTAGGAGTATTGTTAGAAAAAGACAGTTTAGAAACGCTCACGATTTTGAGTCAACTAAAATCTGCTGAAGGTAGATTCGATTATATCAAAAACGAAAAAACGGGCACAATTGGAATCGTTGATTACGCACATACGCCCGATGCTTTGGAAAAAGTCCTCAGCACAATTGACAAATTAAAAACAGGTAATGAACAAATCATAACTGTAGTTGGATGCGGAGGAGATCGCGACAAAGCGAAACGTCCTGTGATGGCAAAAACAGCATGTGCTTATAGCAATCATGTCATCATCACATCAGACAATCCTCGAACGGAAGATCCTGACGAAATTATCGAAGACATGATAAAAGGAGTTCCGATTTATGCACAGCAAAAAGTTTTGACCATTACCAATCGCTTGCAAGCAATCAAAACTGCGAGTCGAATTGCAAATAATGGAGACCTCATTTTGGTAGCTGGCAAAGGTCATGAAAAATACCAAGACATCAATGGAGTCAAACATGAGTTCGATGACAAACAAATTTTGAGAGATTGTTTGGAAGTATAATAAAAGATTATCATTCTCAGATTCACTTTGATTGATAGTTGCGGCGGTAAATTATTTTACTGCTGCAGCTATTAATTTTTTTTTTTTTTTTTATAATTGAATTTGAATTAAGAAAATATATTTTGACATAATATCGGTTTCAAAAAGTCAAAAAAATAGCAGACCAAAAACCTAAATTTCTTTTAAAAGAAAGAGGAACAAACAAAAAACGTCTCAGTTTAATTGAGATAATTTAAAACGAACGAAGCCAACAATTTTTTTGACCAATGCTTTATCATTTTCTAGAATATCTAGGAGAAAACTACCCAGAATTACCTGGAAGTAACCTGTACAAATTTATCTCCTTTCGTGCAGGTGTGGCCATGATTATTTCTTTGACAATATCATTATTGTTCGGAGGACGCATAATCAAATTCCTAAAAGCATTACAAATTGGTGAAACCGTTCGGGACTTAGGTCTGGCAGGACAAAAAGAAAAAGAAGGTACTCCAACTATGGGGGGCGTCATAATTATTATGGCAATTCTGATTCCTTTTTTGTTGATGTCTGACTTGTTCAACATGTATTCCTTGGTGATGATTCTCGTCACGACTTGGCTAGGAATTATTGGGTTTTCAGATGATTATATCAAAGTCTTTAAAAAAGATAAAGATGGATTAGCAGGGAGATTCAAAATATTAGGACAGGTTGTATTAGGATTAATTGTCGGAATTGTAATGTTCAATAGTGATGATATAAGAGTAAGAATGGATTATCAAGTTGCAGAGGAAAAAGAATATGTGGTAACTATACAACAACCTGAAAATCCAGATTCAGATAAAACAGATGTTAAGGCAACATTAACGAATGTTCCTTTTTTTAAAAACTATGTATTGGACTATTCCATTTTATTAAAACCCATTTTTCCCGGTCCAAAGAATAAGGAAAAAAGGCAAAAATGGGCTTGGATAATTTTTATTCCAATGGTCATACTTATAGTTACCGCAGTTTCAAATGCTGCGAATTTGACAGACGGAATAGATGGATTGGCAACTGGAGTTTCATCCATAATTGGAGCGACGCTAGGAATTTTAGCCTACGTTTCAAGTAACTCAATTACAGCTGGTTATCTCCATATTATGCATCTTCCTGGAGCAGGAGAATTAGTCGTTTTTTCTGCTTGTTTTCTTGGAGCATGTATTGGATTCTTTTGGTATAACTCATTTCCCGCTCAGATTTTTATGGGGGATACAGGAAGTTTGACCATTGGAGGAGTCATTGCAGCAGTTGCCATATTAATTCGAATGGAATGGTTGATTCCAATTCTTTGCGGAATATTTGTAGCAGAAAATTTATCAGTAATGATTCAAGTTTCCTACTTCAAATACACTCGAAAAAAATATGGAGAAGGAAGGCGGATTTTTAAAATGTCTCCCTTGCATCATCATTACCAAAAACTAGGAATGCATGAGTCAAAAATTGTTTCCCGATTTTTAATCATCGGAGTTTTACTAGCAGTTTTGACACTTATTTCTTTAAAATTAAGATAAGAGTTTAGGTTTCGGATACTTTCAAAAAATCCAAGACGACCCAAAGACATAATCTTTTTTTCGTGAGAAAATTGAGGATTATATATAGACGAAAAACCATAGAGATTGGGATGCAAAATGGCTATTCTGTACTCGGTCTCAATAAAAAAAAAAAGTTTGAGTATTCTGACTCTATGCTGTTTTTCGGCGAAGTAAAGATTTAAAAATTAGAAATGAAAATAGTCATTCTTGGAGCTGGAGAAAGTGGAGTCGGAGCTGCATTATTGGCTCAAAAAAAAGACTATGAAGTTTTTGTTTCAGATTGTGGAGCTATCAAAACGGAATTTAAATTAGAATTAGAAAAAGCAAAAATTCCATATGAGGAATTACAACATACGGAAAGTAAAATTTTCAACGCTTCAGAGATTATCAAAAGCCCAGGCATTCCTGACAAAGTTGTTTTAATAAAAGAATTAAAAAAACGAGGAATTCCAGTCATTTCTGAAATTGAATTTGCGGCAAGATTTACCAAAGCTGCCATCATTGGAATTACAGGTAGCAATGGAAAAACTACCACTACTAAACTTATTTTTCACCTACTCAAAACAGCAGGTTTAAATGTAGCAGTCGGAGGAAATATCGGGACGAGTTTTGCTCGACTTTTGGTAGATGGAAATCACGATTATTATGTGTTGGAACTAAGCAGTTTTCAACTCGATGGTATTCAAAATTTCCGACCAGATGTAAGTGTATTGTTAAATATTACACCCGATCATTTGGATAGATATGATTACAAAATGGAAAATTACATCTATTCAAAATTTAGAATAATTGAAAATCAAAAAGAGGAAAACCTTTTTATTTATAACGGTTTTGATGAAAATATCAAAACCTATTTGCAGGACAAACAACTGATAGTTAGAGATTTACCCGTTGATGAAGTTTTTTATAAAAAAAATAAATTGACAGTAGCGGTCTCAGAATTTGATACTACAAAGTGCAGCCTAAAGGGGCAGCATAACATGTTCAATGCCACTTGTGCGATTCACGCAGCAAAAGCAATTGGTGTTGACGAAAAATTTATTCAGCAGGGTTTAGATACTTTTATCAATGCTCCGCACCGCTTGGAATATGTTGCGACAATTGATGGAGTTGACTTCATTAATGATAGCAAAGCAACCAATGTAGATGCTGTTTTTTACGCGCTTTCAGCGATGGAAAAGCCAGTCATTTGGGTGGTCGGAGGAGTAGACAAAGGCAACGACTACAAAGCTATCGAAAGTTTAGTTTTGGAAAAGGTAAAAGCCATTATTTGCTTGGGTATTGACAACAAACCAATCATGGAAGCTTTCCTTGGGAAAGTAAAAGTAATTGAAGAAACACAAAGTTGTCGGAATGCAATTAAAGTTTCCCAACAATATGCACACGTAGGTGATGTAGTTTTACTTTCTCCAGCTTGTGCAAGCTTCGATTTGTTTAATAATTATATTGACAGAGGAGATCAATTTAAAGCTGCTGTACTTGAAAAGAAGATTAAGGATTGAAGATTCAAGATGATGGATTTCAGAAATCCTAAATTCATCATCCTAAATCTATAATCAAAAAGAAAGAATGTCATTTGGAAATCAATTATATGCGAAGTTAAGAGGTGACCGTGTCATCTGGATGATTGTGGCAATTTTGTCCATTTATTCCATCTTAACGGTTTATAGTGCATCGACTACAGAGGCTTATCGATTGAGTGGAGGAAATACAGAAGCGGCGATGATCAAGCATACGACATTGATTTTATTCGGACTTTTTTTGACCTATGTATGTTATTTAACACCTTACATACAATATTCAAAGTTAGCTCCTTATTTGATGTTGATTACGATTCCTTTGCTGGTTTACACTATGGCTTTTGGAGTCGAGCTGAACGAAGCGACCAGATGGGTAAGAGTCCCATTTGTAGGTTTGACATTTCAACCTTCTGATTTTGCAAAGATTGCGCTTATCGTTTATGTGGCAAGAGCAATCTCTTCAAAGCAGGAGTACATTGATGATTTCAATGATGCATTTATGCCGATCATTATTCCAATTTTGATTGTGTGTGGGCTGATTGCACCAGATGATTTGTCAACAGCAGCGGTGCTGTTCTTTACTTGCCTTTTGATGATGTTCATGGGGCGTGTTAATTTGAAATATATTTTGCTTTTGATGTTTTTAGGAGTTGTTCTTTTTTCATTTTTAGTGACACTAGGAACTATTTTCCCAGAGACAGTAAGAATTGGAACATGGATAAAACGACTAACCGCATTTTGGTATGGAGAAGCTGGGGATGTAAATATTCAGGTGCTTCAATCAAAAATCGCAATAGCAAATGGCGAATGGTTTGGGCAAGGGCCAGGAAACAGCATTCAACGGAATTTTATTCCAGCCTCTAATTCAGATTATATCTATGCGATTATTTTTGAAGAGTATGGATTGATCTTCGGAGGATTTGTGATTCTCTTTCTTTATGTCGCTCTTTTCTTTAGAGTTGTGACGATTGTGACGAGAAGTCCAAAAGCATTTGGAGCAATGCTCGCACTTGGATTAGGATTATTGATTTCACTCCAAGCGATGATGAATATGGGAGTAAATGTAAATATTTTGCCAGTAACAGGATTAGCACTTCCGATGGTAAGTAAAGGAGGAACTTCGGTCCTGTTTTCAGGAATTGCCTTCGGGATGATTTTGAGCGTAAGTCGATACATTGAAAAGACAACATAAAAACATAACAACATATTTACATTTTTAATAAAAAGATGAGACAGATTTAAATATAAAAAAATAGACACTAAATATTTTCCATATGAGACCAACGATATTATATTTTGACAAGAAGGTAGAATTCAAAGGACAAGTAAGTGAGCAGCTTTTAGCAGACACTTGGATTGCAGTTAAGAATATTTCTAGAAAAGAATTGATGGAGAAATTAGACTTGCAAGTTTCGTTGAATTTAAATTGGGATGCTGGTTTATTATTGAAAAATGATGCAGCTAGAGCATTAGGTGGAAATTATTTAATGCCTCCAAGTTTGGATGGATGGTCAATTATTGTTGGGAAATATTTTAATGATAATTTGGAAATGGTGAGGAAACTCAGAGAGTTGAGTGAAGAATATGGAGAGGTTTATTTTTTCTCAAGTATTGATTCGATGGAGAAAAACTTATGGATTCACGGAGAAGACGGAGTGATGGAAAAATGGGAAACAGAAGATGAAGACTTGGAAGATGAAGTGGAACATTTGCCGTTTGACTTTAGAAAATTTAATAGTCAATTGAAGTTCAAAGATGTTTTGCTTTGCAAAAATACTAAAAGTTTGAACCAAATGAGATTGTGGTAATCAGTTGACCAGTTGATTGGTTAATCAATTGATTAGGTAATCAGGTAAATTGGTTTTGATAGTTTTACTAATTAACTGTTACACAAATTAACTGATAACTAAATGAAGGTAATAATAAGTGGAGGTGGAACTGGCGGGCATGTTTTTCCCGCAATAGCGATTGCAAATGAATTCAAAAGACAACGACCCGATGTAGATATTCTATTCGTAGGAGCAAAGGGGAAATTAGAAATGGAAAAAGTCCCGAAAGCGGGATTTCCGATCAAAGGTCTTTGGATCAGCGGGTTCCACAGAAAATTGACATTACGGAATTTGATGTTTCCTTTCAAACTAGTGAGTAGTTTGTTCAAAGCTTTTGGGATCATTCAAAGTTTTAAACCTGATGTGGTGATCGGAGTTGGTGGATACGCAAGTGGACCAACACTTCAAGTTGCAACGATGAAAGGAATACCAACTTTGATTCAAGAACAAAATTCTTTTCCAGGCATAACTAATCGACTTTTAGCAAAAAAAGTAAATCGGATTTGTGTGGCTTATGATGGAATGGAGAAGTTCTTTCCAAAAGAAAAAATAATACTCACCGGAAATCCAGTTCGACAAGACATAATTGAGTTGGCAGACAAAGGAAAAAAGGGGAAAAAGCATTTTGGTTTAGATCAAAATAAAAAAACAATTCTCCTCTTTGGAGGAAGTTTGGGAGCGAGAACTTTAAATAATGCAATGGCAGCAAATAAAGATTTGTTGGAAAAAAATCAAAACGTTCAAGTGCTTTGGCAAGCAGGGAAACTCTATATTGAAGAGTTTAAAAATGCTGCAACTGCCCAATTGCCAAACGTCAAGATTTTACCATTTATTGATCGAATGGATTTGGCTTATGCAATGGCGGATGTCATGATTACTAGGGCAGGTGCATCAACGATTTCAGAATTATGTTTGGTTGGAAAACCGGTTATTTTGATTCCATCACCAAATGTTTCAGAAGATCATCAAACGATGAATGCAAAAGCGCTTTCAACAAAAAACGCTGGAGTTTTGGTGGAAGAAAAAAATGCTAAAACAATGTTGGAACAAGCTTTGCATATCCTTGATAATGAGCAAGTTATAAATGGTTTAAAAAATAACATTCAAAAGTTAGCAAAAGCAGATGCTGCTGAGAATATAGTTTCTGAAATATTACAAATAGTAAAATGAAGCTAGAAGATATTAAAAAAATATACTTCATCGGGATTGGAGGAATAGGGATGAGTGCATTGGCGAGATATTTTAATAACCGACAAGTTGAAGTTTTTGGATACGATAAAACAGCAACATCGTTGACTAAAAAGTTAGTGGACGAAGGGATGAAGATTCATTTTGAAGATGATATTTCGCAAATTCCTGAAGGAGTGGATTTAGTGGTTTTTACACCAGCAATTCCAAAATCTCATGGTGAGTTGAATTATTTTTTGGAAAATAATTTTCCAGTAAAAAAACGATCAGAGGTGCTTGGAATTATCAGCCGAAGTAAAAAAACGATTGGGGTTGCAGGGACTCATGGCAAGACTTCGACGAGTTCGATTTTGACTTGGATGTTAAAAGTTGGGGGCGTTGATTGCACAGCTTTTTTAGGAGGAATTGCTCAAAATTTTGAAAGCAATTTTATTGAAGGAAAAAGTGATTGGGTGGTGATTGAAGCAGACGAATATGATCGTTCATTTTTGCAACTGAATCCTGATATGTCAATTATTTTGTCAATGGATGCAGATCATCTTGATATTTATGGAGATGTTGCGACGATGCAAAAGACATTTTTTGAATATGCGGATAAGACGAAACCGAGCGGATTTGTTTTTGTAAAAGATGGCTTACGAATGCCTTTTTCCAAAAATGGGATTTCGTACGGACAGTTTGGAATTGATCAAGGAAGTTATCGAGCAGAAAATGTTAGAGTGGAAAATGGTTACTTCGTTTTTGATTTTAAAAGTTGGATTGAAAATATTGATGATATAAAAATCACCTTGGCAGGAAAACATAATGTGGAAAATGCCACCGCTGCAATTGCAGTTGCCCAACAACTTGGCATTAAAGGTGACGATATAAAAAAATCACTCGCAACATTCAAAGGAATCAAGCGACGATTTGAAAGAATTTTTGATGATGGCGATGTAGTTTATATTGATGATTATGCACATCATCCTTCTGAGCTAAAAGTAGCGATTGAAGCGGCAAAAATGCTTTTTCCTAACAATACAATTACAGGAGTTTTTCAACCACATTTATTTTCTCGAACGAATGATTTTGTGGATGGATTTGCAACTGAATTAGATGAGTTGGACGAAGTGATTTTAATGGATATCTATCCAGCTAGAGAATTGCCGATGGAAGGAGTAACATCGAAAATTATTTTTGATAAAATGAAAAATCCAAATAAGGTGATGGTGACAAAATCAACTTTGATGGATGAATTAAAAGATAGAAAAGTGGAAGTGTTGTTGACGTTAGGAGCAGGAGATATTGACACTTTTGTTTTAAAAATAAAAAATTGGTTAAGCGAAAAGTGAACTAATTTTTCCGACATAATGTATTGATAATCAGTTTTTTATAAAAGAGTAAAGCTGAGTAAATTATAGACTGAAAATGAATGCCGAGACACTACAAACCATCAAACGATTGACGATCATTGCGACCGTATTTGTATTGTTAGGATTTATTGTATGGTCAGTTAATAAGCGAGAAAGTTCGCTTTCAGAAGGATTAAAGATAGTAGTAGAGCCTTTGTCAAATGGAAGAAATCTGTTGACCATCGGGGATATTCAAAAAATAATACAACGTAGTTTTGTATATAATTTAACAGAGGAAAAAGTTCCTTTGGGTAAATTGAAAGTAGGTGAGATTGAGAAAATCTTAGAAGCAGAACCATTTGTTTTGGATGCGGAAGTTTATGTAGATAATCAAAATCAATTATACGTTCATGTGACTCAACGAACACCTATTCTCAGAGTAATTGACAGGGACAATCAAACCTATTACATGGATAAAACTGGCAGACAAATGCCAATGTCCGATCATAGCACGGCAAGAGTGTGGGCAGCAACGGGAGAAATTCCACACTACACCCCTGACTTTGAAGAGCCGAGAAAAAA
>JBGCFD010000213.1:0-45837 GCA_045106765.1 Saprospiraceae bacterium
TTTTTGAAAGAGACAGAGGTGGAGCGAGCGGTATAAATAAAAAAGCCAATAGATGAAAATATCTATTGGCTTTTATGTCATTTGATAACTTGAAGTTTAAATTCAATTTCGTTTATTTGATTCACAAGTTTTATGAATGAATTCACAATTTGATTTTCTTCAAGGTTAGAATTATCATGACTAATAATTCCTTTTATTTTCATTCCTTCTAAACGATTGAACCGATTAATTAAAAGGGTAAATGAATTGCCCAATTCATCTATTTTTATATAATTAATTAATGGTCGAATTTCTTCAAAAGCATTGTAGAGTTTATTTGACTCAATATGCTTCATCGTTTTACATGTAATAGGTGAAGTAAAATCACCTTTAAATTTCCGATGGTCTCTACTTGAAGAGACTCTAGTTACGATTGGAACTATCAACATAGAGAAACCTAGTTCCAATCAAAAGAATTTTGCGCATGGGAATTCTTTTAATTTTATGTAATATTTAGATTTCTATGTATTATTAACTAGAGAAATCTGGTAATAGTATTAATTTTAATTGTCCTTAACATTTTTTTAACAATGACTGCTGTGAAATATTAAACCCGCTGTCCAATACCAAAGAAACTAATAACCTCCGCTGTTCGATACAACCCCGCTGCTCGTTAACACATAAAGTGTTACACGAACATAGGAAGCGGATTTTATCCGACAGTCTATGAGTATAACCAGAATTAATAAAGAGGTAGTTGAAGAGAAAATGTAAAATTTTATGTAGGGGCAATCCCTTGTGGTTGCCCTGCACGGTGGACATTTTATTTCTTGTCGTTTTTTATATCAAATACATGTGTGTTGAAATCGCCATGGTTTAGGGCAACCACAAGGGATTGCCCCTACTCCGACGGGGTGCATGTGTGTTGAAATCGCCATGGTTTAGGGCAACCACAAGGGATTGCCCATACGTGTATGACGGGATCATTGTGATTGGATAAAAATGATTTATGGAAAATTATTCAATATTGGATAATCACGACGGGATCAATACATTTATTATTATATTGGGTGTGAAATACTCACGATGTGGGTAACCAAGACATCTATGAAAAAACAATACAATCCTAAAAAACACCATCGGCGATCTATCCGATTAAAAGATTATGATTATTCACAGGAAGGACTATATTTTATAACCATTTGCGTACAAAACAAAGTATGTTTATTTGGAAAAATCGAAGAAGGCAAAATGATCTTCAATAGTGCGGGTGAAATGATTGAAAAGGAATGGTTAAAGATACCGGAACGATTTCCTAATACGATATTGCATGAATATGTGGTTATGCCAAATCATTTTCATGCAATCATCGAAATATTGAATGACCAGATCGAGCATGGGGAGAAACTACAAACAATTGCCTCATCAATGGGTGATATAATCGGGGCGTTTAAATCTATTGTTACGAATGAATATATCCAAGGTGTGAAAAAATTGGATTGGAAACCTTTCAATAAAAGATTATTGCAACGCAATTATTGGGAGCACATTATTAGGAATACCAATTCCTTTCTAACTATTTCGAATTATATAAAAGAGAATCCCGTAAATTGGAAGCATGATAAATTTCACCAGTAGGGGCAATCCTTTGTGGTTGCTGTGGAAATTTTTATGATAAATTGATCCTCAAAGCTTAGGGCAACCACAAGGGATTGCCCCTACTGGAAAACGAAATACTTCTGCAACAAAAAATTAAAAGTAAAAGCAATAATAATCGCTACAATTATTTTCGAATAAATATAGTTCAAAGAGGTAAATTCAGTTAACAAATAAACTCCCAGGGTATTCAGAATCATACTTCCAGTTGCGACTAAAAAATATCGAAATGCTTGATGGGAGATTTTATTTTGGGTAGCAGAAAAAACCCAATTTCGACCTAAGAAAAAATTAGTGATTGCTCCACAAGTTGCTCCAATTGCATTGGATGCTACATACCACAATCCAATTATTTCAGTCAAAAAAATCACCACTCCAAAGTCAACGGCAGTTCCAATAAAAGCGGCAACCTGAGCGGATAGAAATTCTTTCGTGTTTGATTTTTTTTTCAAATCAGAATTTTCTAAAGGCTCATCAAGTAGTTCGTCTTTATTTTTCATGACCAAAAATAAACAATGATTTGTAAAACAATATTCGCATAAATTCCTGCTCCCAGATCATCGAGCATCACGCCCCAGCCACCTTTGATACTTTCTAGTCGTCTGATTCCCAAAGGTTTAAGGATGTCGAAAAATCGAAAAAGGATGAAGCCTAAAATTAGCCATTGTGTTTCAATAGGAATCCAAAGCACCGCAATCCATACGCCAATCAATTCATCAACAACAACTTTGGAGGGATCTTTTCCCCATTCAGATTCTAATTCATTAGTACTCCAAACTCCCAAGAGGGTGAAAACTATTGTTGCTAAAAGTAATCCCCAAGTGAAATATTGCAATTCAGGTTGCTGCCATTTTATCAAAAATAAAACAAGGATTCCAACTAATGCACCCATTGTTCCTGGAGCAAAAGGGGAGTAGCCTGCTCCTAAAACTGTAGCATTTAATTTATGAAGTGATTTCATTTTTTTTGGATTTCAAAAGCACGTTTTATAATTTCTTTTCGACTGACAATTCCTTGGATTCCTTTTTTTTCAATACAAAAACTTGCAGCGGCATTTGCGAAATTAGCTGCTTGTGAAATGTCATTGGTCTCAAAAAAGCGAATCAAAAAAGCGGTGGCAAAAATATCACCTGCACCAGTTGGATCAATCATTTTGGAAGGGAAACTAGGAAACGTGTGTTTGTTGTTATGAAGAAAAATATCTGCACCATTTTCTCCTTTGGTAACTACTAAGATTTTAAAAAGTGCAGCTAACTGTGGAATTAAATCCATTTGGAAATCCAAATCTTCTTCACTCAAAATAACCATATCTGCTTTTTTAAAAACAGTCCAATCATCTATCATTTTATGAAAGACTTTGCCATCTGAATTCCATCTTCGCATCCAACCTTGCGGACAAACTGCGATCATTGAATCTTTAAAAGCATCTAAAATCCCCAAGTCAATTTCATTAGCAATTGGGCCTAATAAAACCATTTTTGGTTGCTGAAAATTCTTTGGAATATAACTTGTAAGTATATTGTTAGCTTTTTCTAATAAAAATTGTTGACGATGAGAGCCATCATAAATATTTTTAAAAAAAGTAGTTTGATCAGAAGGAATAGAGTGGAGAGAAATATTTTGGAAGCGATCTTGAAATTCAAAATCACTTCCAAAACTCGTTAATATTGCAGTTTGCAAATTTATTTCTCTAGCAAAAAAAGAAGCATAAGAAGTGGTACCTCCAAGGACATTTCCCGAAGGAGTCCAATCATGACAGACATGACCAATTGCTAAAAAATCAATTTTTTGCATTTACGCTTCGTCTTGATAATAATCTAAACCAAGGTGCGTAATTAAATCTTCACCAGCCATGTGCCGTAAAGTATTATGCAATTTTTCTTTTTGTTTAAATAAATCATGTTGAGGATAAAGTCCTTTTCCGACTTGTGGTGATTTTAAGTAGAAAGATAACCATTCTTGAATTCCACTCATACCTGCTCGCTGTGCTAAATCCATAAATAAAGCTAAATCCAACACAATTGGTGCAGCCAAAATTGAGTCTCGACAGAGGAAGTCAATCTTGATTTGCATCGGATATCCCAACCAACCTGTGATGTCAATATTATCCCAACCTTCTTTGTTGTCACCATGTGGTGGATAATAATTGATTCTCACTTTGTGATATAAATCTTTGTATAAAACTGGGTTTTTTTCTGGTTCAAGAATTTGTTCCAAAACACTTAATTTGGAAACTTCCTTTGTTTTGAAATTGTCTGGATGATCCAAAACTTCACCATCTCGATTTCCTAAAATATTAGTTGAAAACCAACCTTTGATTCCAAGTGCTCTTGCTTTTAATCCAGGAGCCAAAATAGTTTTCATCAAAGTCTGACCAGTTTTAAAATCTTTACCAGCTACTAGTCCACCATTTTCTTTTGCATAATCAACAATGGCTGGAATATCACAAGATAAATTTGGACTTCCGTTAGCATATGGCACACCCATTTTTACCGCAGCGTAGGCATAAATCATACTTGGAGGAATGGCTGGATCATTATTTCGCAATCCTTCTTCTAATGATTCCATCGTTTGATGCACAGCTCCTTCTTCGATATAAACTTCAGTTGAACCACACCATACCATTACTAATCTTTCACAATCGTTATTGGCTTTGAAATTTCGAATGTCTTCCATCAATGCTTCTGCCAATTCCATTTTATTGGTTTGAGGCTTGACATATTCACCCGTTAATCTTTTTGCATATTCTTTTTGAAAAACAGCAGGCATTGGTTTGATCGCTTCCAAATCTGGTTTGATTTGTTCTAATAAGTAGCGATCTAAAACTTTGGCATTAACTGCTGCTTCATAAACATTGTCAGGGTATAAATCCCAACCACCAAAAACTATATCATTTAAATCTGCTAAAGGCACCATATCTTTGATCAATGGATTTCTATTTTCAGTTCTTTTTCCCAAACGAATCGTACCCATTTGAGACAATGAACCAATAGGATCGGAGAGACCTTTTCGAACGGCAATAACACCTGCAATCAATGTAGTTGCAACTGCTCCAAGTCCTGGCATTAATATGCCTAATTTCCCATTTGTTTCTTTAATCATCTTTTTGATTTTTTCTTTTATTAAAAAAGGATTTTAGTTAAGTTTATTTATTAAACGTTATTCGGTTACTGTTTTTAATTTTGTTTTAGCTAACAGCCTTTCCATATTGTTCCAGCCAACTTTTGACTTTTGTACTCATTAAGAGTTGGTAAATTCCAATAGTAATCAGAGCAGTTGCAACTCCACAAATCACATCAATAATATAATGATGATAAGTATAGACTGCTGAAAACCAAGTACTGAACATTAATATTATTCCAAAGATTAACCATTTTTTAAATTTATATTTCCAACTAAAGAAAATTAAAATTATTGGAAAAGCACAATGTAAAGAAGGAATTGCTGCGAATACATTCGCATTTAAACTATACATTCCTTCAAATAAATTTGTCCCAAAAAATTTATCAAATTCAATCAATCTTCCTGGGTTTCCAGGGATATCTAAATTTTCTTCAAAACCATATTTGTCAACATACCAAGGAGGTGCTGCTGGGTAAATAAATTGCATAATTAAACCAACTTGACTTACCGTCAGAAATCCAAAAAGGTAATTAACCATTTTTACTCTTTGCTTTGAAAAGAATAAATAAAACGAAAAAATCAATGGGATTGGAATCCAAGCTAGATAGATAATAGCAGTATAAATATCTAAAAATGTATAGGTGAAGTTTTTATCTAAATATTCATTTGGTGTTAAAATTCCTTCAGCGGTGGAAATTCCAAACCATGCTTTTTCAGCTAAATAAGGTTCTGATATGTGTAAAGGTGGATTGATCAAATAATTAGGAATCAAGCGAATGGAATCAAAAATTAACCAATAGATTAAAATAAACCCAAATGCCAATACTATGTTTCTTGAAGTTTTGTTGAAAAAATATAAAACTAAAAGACCCCAAATAAATAAATGATGATCTGGTCGAATCCCACCTAATCCAAAATGAACCCATGCCACATACAATGCTCCGATAATAAAAAACGGAATGGCACTTTTAGCTGAAAATCGTTGATATAAATTAGTATGTACGTTACCGTAATTCCCTTCTTCCAATTTGTAGATTTGTAGTAAGTTGGTTGTTAAATAAAATAGAGTTGAATATAAAATGATGATAAATTTTAAATCTATAATCAATCATCTATAATCCAAGATCTATTACTCATTATTTTCCAGTTCATGTTTGCTGTGATTTAATCTTCTAAGTGCAGTAATGTTTGACATAACTGCTAAAACCATTAGCGGACCAATGAATATGGAAATTGGCTCAAAGATAATGAAGTCAAAGAAAATTTGTTTCTCCACATCCATAAAATATGAAACTAATCCACAGAGTATAGCTGAAATACTAATTAATAAAATTCTTTCTGGTCTTTGCATCCAACCTACGCTGCAATCTGCTCCTAATGCTTCTGCTCTAGCTCTGGTGTAACTTACCATAATGGAACCAATCATAGCAATAAAACCAAAAACAGAACTCATAAAATAATCATGAGAAATGAGATAATAACAAATTCCTAAAAACATAATTAATTCACTATATCGATCCAAAACAGAATCATATAAAGCACCAAATTTAGAACTCATATTTCCCATTCGAGCTAATCGTCCATCTATCATATCGAATAATCCAGCAAATAATATGATTCCCCCTGCGATTCCGATATATCTATGATCTCCTCTTTCACCAAATTCAGCCCCGATAATCAATACTACTGTAGCGGCTACATTGATGACCAAACCAATAGTCGTAATTGCATTTGGAGTAACTTTTGATCGAATCAAAAATTCCACAAATGGATTGATTATTTTGTAAACTAAATCTTGTCCGTATTTCTTCAACATAATTTGAAAATTGAATTTCTTTATTTTAAACTTGATAATTCGGTTTGAAATTCACTAAGTTTTTAACCAACCAATAAACCGCTGCACCTACTGCAAGTCCAGCTAAAACATCAACAGTATAATGTACCCTTTGCTGTAAGATGAGTAACGGGACAATCACAATGATTATTCGCATCCATTTTTTGACTAAAGGACTTACTGCAACAAGTAACAATATCATCATTGTGGCACAATGACCCGAAAAGAAAAGATCTCTCAAAGCCACCACATGATTGGGAGTCATAAAACTGACTAATGGATCTTGAAGAGCAACTATCCCTACTGGTGGTTCTAATGGAATCAAAAACATTGAAAATGATCGCAATAATTTCATCAGACCAATAGCAAATCCTAATCTTAAAACCTGAATAGGTGATTTCATAATCACATCCATAATGACTATAAAAACACTTGAATAGGTCAAAAAGAAAATAATATTTGACCAATCAACTGCTGCTGGTAATAAAGCGTGAACTGGGTCATATAAAAGAGTCCCACTCTGAAGATCAATTACGGCCAATGAATTGGTAATATAGATAATACTAAAAATCAAAAATGCAATGCATAGCCCAGTCATTAAACAAAAGCGTGTACTGGAGAAATGAATGGCCCACATACTTGGAAAACTAAGGTCTCTATCTTGTTCTTTCATTAGGTTATCTTTCAATCCTTTTAACTTTATGTTAATAAAATGCAAAAGTAATCAGTTCCATGTTAATATAAAACTAGTAGAGCCTTGTTTTATATAATTAGAAAATTTTATCCGATGAAATGAGCGATTAAGCGGATAATTCGTATTACTGATATTTTCCTTTTGAATTTTAGGCATTGAATGCCTAATTTCAAGAACGGAACTCAATTTATTTTGGTTGGTTTCGTTTTATACTTTAAATAAAAATTGTTTAGTATGTTAAGTATCCTGTATCCGATTAGTTTTTCAATTAGCCTTCTTGGGCTTATTTTGTGGTTTTACAATGAAAAAAATCCAATACTTCGTAGAAATATGAGCACCATGTTTTTAGGTGGATTTGTAGCATATGCTTTTTCGTTGGCTTTTGCTGATGGAGAAGTAGGTTTTAAAATGTGGGTTTTATTTCGAGATTTGATGGTCTTAGGAACAGTTTCGACCTTATTCAGTTTTTTTAAAAATAGTAAGGCACTCTTTTTTGGGATGTTTGTGTTATTGATTGCTACTTTTCCATTTACTTTTTTGAAAAAAATGAATAATACTTTCCCTCAAAAAATGGAAAAAGTACTTTCGACAGCAACTACTTCAATTGGTGAAAATATAGAAAAGAGTCCAGTTTTAGAATCTAACTCTACTGCTAATTTGGATAAAAATGGAGAGTTGTTAGTCGATCTAGGAGATGGAAAATCAATGGAGGATTTAGAAAAAATAGTTTCTAAATATGGATTAACTGCGGAAAGGGCGTTTTCTCCAAAAGATGAATCAGCAACGGATTTGGATGATTATATGGTGATCAATATTCCTGTTGATTTTGAAAAAGATATTGATAAAATTGAAGCGGAATTAATGGCAAGTGGTTCAGTTGATTATTTGGAACAAAATGAAATCGTACAACTTTCGCCAATAGAAACCATGCGACCGTCCAAACGAAAAAGAGCATTTGGAATCAATGATCCAGGTGTTCAAGAGCTTTGGGGATTTGATGAATTGCGGATGGATGATTTGTATAAATTATTGAAATCAAAAAAAGTTAAACCTCAGCGGAAAGCGAATATTTTCATTTTAGATACGGGGATAGATTCCAACCATGAAGATCTGAAAGCTAATTATCAGTCTCATAAAAAAGCTTATGATTCTGATCGACAAGGTCATGGAACTCATTGTGCAGGAATTGCAGCAGCAGTTACCAATAATAAAATTGGAGTTGCTTCTTACTCTCCAAATAATGATTTTGTCAATGTAACAAGTGTAAAAGTCTTGACTGATTATGGCGGTGGAACTCAAAAAACTGTGATTGCAGGAATGCTAGAAGCAGCTGATAATGGTGCTGATGTTATTTCTATGTCACTAGGAGCACCTTCCAATAAAAATAGAAAACGTGCCTATGCTCGTGCAGTAAATTATTGTAATCGACAAGGTGCAATAGTTATCGCTGCAGCTGGAAATAGTAATATGGATGCTTCAAAATATTCTCCAGCAAATGCTCCAGGAATTATCACAGTATCTGCGATTGATACTAATTTACACCGAGCACATTTTTCAAATTATGTTCAAAATGTACCTTTTGGAATTGCTGCGCCAGGAGTAAATATCTATTCTACTTTTCCAAAAAATCAATATAAAACATTCAATGGTACTTCCATGGCATGCCCTTATGTTGCTGGATTAGTTGGACTGATGAAAAGTATAAATCCAGAAATTAATACAAAAGAAGTTTATGAAATTTTAGATAAAACAGGAAGAAATACGAAGAGTACAAATCAGACTGGTAAGCTAATTCAACCTGCGAGCGCAGTTGCGGAAATCTTGAAGTGATGAATCATCATTACTGTAGAGACAAGGCATGCCTTGTCTCTACAGCACTAGATAATTTTATCAAAATAATTACTGAGCCAGGATCTCAGACATTCGAATTAAATCTTTATTTGGTTTTTTTACTTTTGAAATGGCATCTTTAAATGGAGTATATTTTATCTTATTATTGACAACTCCAACAGCCACATCTTTTTTTCCAGCCAACAATCCTTCAACTGCATGGAATCCCATTCTACTTGCCAAAACTCGATCTAATCCACTTGGTGCACCACCTCTTTGCAAATGACCGATAATAGCAACTTTGGTATCGTAGTAATCAAACTTCTCTTTAACTTTTGCAGCAATTTCTGCCGCACCACCATTTTGATTTCCTTCTGCAACAATGACTAAACTGAATAATTTTTTTCTCTTTGCTCCCTTTTGTAATTTTTCAATTAACTGGTCGATACTAATTTCTGTTTCAGGAATCATAACTGCCGCAGCACCACTTGATATTCCAGTATTTAAACCAATAAATCCTGCGTGTCTTCCCATCACTTCAACGAAAAATAATCGATTATGAGAGTCAGCAGTATCTCTAATTCTATCCACCGCCTCGATAGCAGTATTTACAGCAGTATCAAAACCTATTGTATAATCAGTCCCATAAATGTCATTATCAATTGTACCAGGAATTCCAATAAAAGGTATTTTATGTTCTTTGGAAAAAATCTGAGCACCTGTAAACGTTCCATCTCCACCGATTGCGACACAGGCATCAATATCATTAGCTTGCAAATTTTCGAAGGCTAATTTTCTACCTTCCTTGGTCCGAAACTCTTCACTTCTAGCTGTTTTTAAAATTGTGCCCCCTCGATGTAAAATATTTCCTACATCTCTGGTTTCCATTCTTTTAAAGTCACAATCTATCATTCCTTGATAACCTCGAATAATTCCATAGACATGTAAATCATGATAAGTTGCTGTTCTTACCACAGCCCGAACGGCTGCATTCATTCCTGGTGCATCACCACCTGAAGTAAAAACTGCAATTCTTTTTATATCTCCCATTAATCGATTTTTATTTTTTTAAATAAGTCGCAAATATAATATTTTTAAAAAGATATTGGGATTATGAGTATTGGTATTGCGAGTGTTTCTTGATACCCAATATCAAAAAGTTCTGTACTCAAAAATAGTTATTTAGAAGCTATCTTTTGATGAAATTCTACTAAACGATCAATCGGCTTTTTTATAATATTTCCAAGTTCTAAGTCATAACTAGCTAAAACTATTTCTAAGATGTCTTTAAAATAATAAGCGACTGATCCTACAAAATTTATTTTCAAATTTTGGCAGCCATCATATTTTAAAACATGCCTTCTAACGAATTCATCAAAACTTTTAAACACGAGATGTTGTATATATGGATGTCCTTGATGACTGGACAAAAATTTTGAAAAGGAAGCTAAATAAACATTTGGTTTTGGGTTATCATAAATTCTGTCCAAAATTCCTCTTTGCCCCTCAGGAAAGCTTTTTTCAAAATCCGTTAAAATATCTTTTGGCATTTCTCGATAAAAATATCCTCGCAAAAGTTCTTTTCCAATATGAGATCCACTTCCTTCATCACCAACTAGAAAACCTATATTTTTTACATTATCAGTAATTTCTATACCATTATATAAGCATGAATTGGAGCCCGTTCCAAGAATACATGCAACTCCTGGTTCTGTTCCACATAATGCTCTTGCACTTGCTAATAAATCATGGTTAACGGTAATTTTTGCATTTGGGAAAATCTTTTGTAAAGCATTTTCTACAATTGAATTTCGATAATCATCTGAGCAACCAGCACCATAATAATACACAGCTTTAGCTTTGGACTTTTCTAAACTTTTATCAAAATCTTCCATAAGTCCAGCTTCAATAGCTTCAGTATTTTGAATAAAGGGATTAAATCCTCGAGTGGATTGATCGGTCACTTCTCCAGAAGCATGTATTGTTTTCCAATCTGCTTTGGTAGAGCCGCTATCTGCTATAAGTATCATATAGGTAAGTTTTGAGTTTGAAACAAAAGTAGTGTAAATTCTACACTAAGTAAAAATAATTTTGAATTTCATTAGTTGTATTCATAGTAAATTATTGACTGTCAATGAGTTAGAATAAATATAAAACAAAATGTTTGAAATAAATTTGCATTTTAAAAACAAATTGTTTTATATTGTGACTAACTTTCAATCTTTGCTAAAAATCAAACACTTGTATCATGAAATATGGATTAACTAAAATCAGAAACTTCAGTCATTTACATTACGACAATGCATCCATTTTTGTTAAACAAAATTGGATGAAAATGATTTTGATTGTCTTTGTACTTTTTATTATTTTGAAAAAAGACATCAGTCTCAATTTGAATTTACAGGCTGCAGGAAGTCATTCACCTATGCAAAATCAACCTCAGCCAAACTATGAAAAAGTAAATTATCCAAGTGAACCCAAAATAACTGGTCAGCCTGAAACGGTAAAATCAAATTACAAACCGAAGTCTAAAAAAACACAAGAGGCTTCTATTTTACCACTTCCTTATTTTGAACCTGAGCATGCGTTGGAAAAGAAAAAAGTTAAAAAGAAAGCACCTAAAACCGGAAAAGATAATCGGGCAAACACATTTGCGAATTTGGCATTTATTTTAAATCCAACTTATGCAAAACGTAAAAATATTCCTCATGAAATTGTCATAGAAAAACAAGAAACTGTTTATCGTTATATAAAAAGATATGCAGATGTAGCAGTTGCGGAAATGGAAAAATATGGGATTCCAGCGAGTATTACTTTAGCTCAAGGATTATTAGAAAGCGATGCAGGAGAAAGTCGATTAGCGAAATCTAATAATAATCATTTTGGAATAAAATGTTTTTCTAAAAATTGTAGAAAGGGACATTGTGCAAATTTTACAGATGATTCGCACAAAGATTTTTTTAGAAAATATAGTAATGTTTGGGAAAGCTATAGAGCCCACAGTACTTTCTTACAAAGAAAAAGATATGCACATTTACAAAAATTAGGAACAACAAATTATGTAGGGTGGGCTCATGGATTAAAAAAAGCAGGTTATGCTACAGATAAAAAATATGCGAATAAATTAATTAAGATTATTGAAACATTGAATTTGGAAAAATATGATTCGTAAAAGTAATCTCTCGTGGTTGTCCAATCAATTATTCAAATTCATAAAATGAAATATTAAATTTTGAAATTTCAGGTTTGTTAAAAGGAACATCCCATTGACCATCATACGAAATAAATTCAGGAACATATTTTTCACCAACTGTTTTTAGAGAGATATCCATTTTTACATCAAAGTCAAACATGGTTCCGCTGTGTGCTAAATGATAATTTCGAGCAATCACTTGGAAAGTTTTTTTATCAAAAAAGGTCTCCATGTATTTGATAACCGTTTTGCCTGGCTTGATTCCTTTTTTTACTTTTGCCAAAAAAACATAACAATCTGTTTTTGATTTATAGGTTTTGGAAGAAATAGAGAAGTCATAATACTTCGCCATTTTCTTTTCGAAGATCGCCGTTTTTTTTCCAATAAAAGGCACATCTGCTTTTCGTCCAGGGTAAAAAATAAGTTTTTTTAATTCATTAATATGTTTACTCATCCCTGTTAAATTTTTGGAATCATTGTATCCTTCTTGATCTTCAATTCTTTCTGATTCACAAACTTTACCATATGTGAAAAAAAGTCGATCATGCATTTTTGCAGTATAATATCGAATCTTTTTTTTTCGCTTATAATATTTTCCTGAGATTAATGGATTGATGGTTTCCATAGTTCGACATTGGCCGTCAGAAGTTTGGTGGATAGTATTTTTTAAGCTGGCTTTGATTTTTCCTTTTTTCGAAAACATCTTCAAGTCATTATCCGAAGTGTAAGTCATCGTTCGAATATTCCGGAATGCTTTATAAAATGATTCATCCTCTTGAACCATTTTTATAAAATCATCCACATCAAAACCTTTCCGAGTTGCTGTCACCACCAATGAATCTAATTGAATCGAAAATGAACTAAACTCAATCGTATCTCTTTGTCCAAAGCAGTCTTGAGAAAGAAAGAAAAAAAATAGAAAAAAATAATATTTCACTTGAATGATATTTTTTATTTGAAACTAACGGAAATCATTAATTTCATTCGATGTATTTAACGATATTATTAATTATCTCCTTGTGCAAAGAAAACTAAAATTTGATTTATAGACTTATCTATTTTAAATATTTGAAAAAGGCAAAAGTAAGGCTACTTCTTTTGTTTCTAAAATTTTTACATTTGCACTTCTATTTTTTAAAATCAAAAATTAAATCATGTCAAGACAATTAATCGTTGCAGGAAATTGGAAAATGAATACGACTCTCAAAGAAGGAGAAAAACTTGCCAAGGCAATCGTAAAAAAATCAAAAGCTAATGATCCATTGGTAATTATGGCTGCTCCATTTACTCATTTGCAATCAATTGGTGAGATCGTGAAAGAAGCCAAAGGAGTTGAAGTGGCTGCTCAAAATTGTTCTAATGAATTAAGTGGAGCTTACACAGGTGAAGTATCAGTTGGTATGCTAAAATCTGTAGGCGTGAAATATGTCATCCTTGGACACAGCGAGCGACGACAATATTTTAAAGAAGGAAATGCTTTGTTGGCTAAAAAAACGAATACTGTTTTAGGAAATGGAATGTTGCCAATATTTTGTTGTGGCGAACCATTAAGTGTAAGAAAGGCAGGAAATCATGCTCGTCATGTTTCCAAACAGTTGCGAGAAGGATTGTTCCATTTGTCAAAAAAAGATTTTGGAAAAGTAGTGATTGCCTATGAACCAATTTGGGCTATCGGAACTGGTGTAACTGCTTCGCCAGAGCAAGCGCAAGAGATGCATGATAAAATTAGAAAAATGATTGCTCGAAAATATGGAGATAAGATTGCTGATGCAACAACTATTCTTTACGGAGGAAGTGTGAAACCTGCAAATGCCAAAGAGATTTTTTCTCAGCCAGATGTTGATGGTGGATTAGTTGGTGGAGCTTCATTGAAGGCGACTGATTTTTCTCAAATAATTAAAGCTAGATAATTTGGTTAATCAGGTAATTAGGTGTGAAGTTAAACCATTTGTTTAAAATTCATATACTTGATTACCTGATCTCTCCCTTTTCCGAAAGCATAATCGCCACAGACTTTGTTTTTTCAAATTGAGAAAAGATAATTATCGTCACTACCGTAATCGGCACACTTAATATCATTCCTATAACTCCCCAAAGTGCTCCCCAAATAGAAAGTGACAAAATCGTTACAAGTGGACTGATATTCATCGAACTCCCCATGATTTTTGGTTCTAAAAAATTCCCAACAATAACTTGGATCGTACCAACAATTCCTAAAACGAGTAGGCTAGGAGTGAAGATGCCAAATTGAAATAAACAAAATATTGCAGGGAAAATTGTTGCAATCAGCGATCCTATTGTCGGAATGAAATTTAAAATAAAAATTAAAAAAGCCCAAAATTCTGGAGCGTCTACTCCAATGATTCGAAGGGCAATATAACTTAGACCTCCTGTGATTAAACTTAACAATGTTTTTAATCCAAAATAACTAGAGATAGAATTACTTATCTTTTCTAAAATAGCATCTACCTTATCCTCGTTTTCCTTTCCGACAAAAATTGATTTAAGTTTTGGTTTAAAACTAGTATCTTCTAACAATATAAATACGGCGTAAAGTAAAATCATAAATCCATTGCTAATGATATCCGAGATAGAAGAAAAAAGCAATTGCAAAATATTTCCAAAATCTAGATTCCCTGAATAATTTTTTAATGCTTTTTTGGTATCTACTCCAAGCCACTCATCTATTTGTAAAAGTAACGCATCTAAATTTGGTTCATAAAGTTCAAAAGATTGAGCAAGAGAATTAATATTGGTAGTAAGAATATTTGTTATAAAAATAAGGATAACAGATATGATTCCAAATGATAATATATGTTTTAACCAAATTGGAAATTTTCTTTTGATAAAACTGATTTTATCAAGCGTTGCTTCTAATTGTTTTCCAATAAACCAAAGTAAAATCCCTAAAATAAAAGGAACAAGTATGGCTTGCCCATATATTAGAATGATTACAATCGAAATACAACTCACTAAAAGATAAGCAATGTTTTGTGCTCTCATGATGTTTTTTTGAACTAGTATTTTTACAAGATACTAAACTAAGAAAATGATTTGAGTTTTGAAGAGAAGGCGTAATTTTAAATTAGAAATAATTATCTTCTCAGTTAAAACCCTTAGATTTAAGCAAAAGAAACGACTTTTAAAGTCAATCTTTTCTTCTTCCTTTTTAGTTTGCCTATTTTTATAATCCATTCCGATTTCTATAAATAATCATTTTATCATTCTAAAATTATTTCATTTTAAAAATTTGATCATGAACAAATTTTTCTCTCTTCTGCTAATCGTATTATTTGCTCAAAATGTTTTCGCACAGCAACCTCAGCCTTCGCCAGAAGAGCGAGCAGTTCAATTAAGTGCGACCGTTCAAGTAAGTCCTCCACAGATAAATTTACAATGGAAAGCAGATAATGGAGCTACCGAGTATACGGTTTATCGAAAGGGATTAACTGATACGAATTGGGGAAGTCCGATTGCCACGTTGCCAGGGAATGCGACTAGTTATGTAGATGCCAATGTACAAGTTGGAGTAGGATATGAGTATGCTTTTTTCAAGGAAGATTTTTCTAATTATGAAAAAACAGTTTGTGTACCTGCAGGAACACCCGTTAAATTTACCATCAATGATTCGAATGGGATAGGATTATGTTGCAGTTTTGGGAATGGGTTTTATGAATTAAAAAATTGTAATAATACGGTGGCATATGGTGATGATTTTGGATCAACAGAAAGTACCAATTTTACAGTTTGTAATGACGGTTCGGGTTGTTCAGAAATTTATATTACGATCAAACCAAGCATGATTGATAATAGCACTTATTGGAATTTACAAAATACATCCACAGGTCAGATTATAGATAGTGACGGAGCACCTGGGAATTTTTTACGACCTCGACCAGAGTATGGATTTATATACGCAGGGATTGAATTGCCTGCCATTGAAGATCGAGGAAGAGTATTGTTAGTAATTGAAAATGATTTAGTCTCTCCGTTGGCTACAGAATTGGCAGCATTAGAAATGGATTTTATCAAAGATGGATGGCGAGTGAGTACAATAAATGTTGACCGGAATGATCCAGTTGGAGATGTTCATGCTGCGATTAAAAATGTCTATAATTCTAATAATGATTTAAAATCTGTTTTACTATTAGGTCATGTTCCAATTGCTTATTCTGGAAGTATATTTCCAGATACGCATACCGAGAATGAAGGAGCTTACCCTGCGGATGTTTATTATGGAGAAATGGATGGAACTTGGACAGATAATGTTGTGAACACGACCGCTACTTTTTTGCCGATTTATCATAATGTGCCAGGTGATGGAAGATTCGACCAAGCTGTGCCGCCGTCTGGTGTAGTAGAACTACAAGTAGGACGAGTTGATTTTTTTGACATGCCTGCTTTTGGTCAAACGGAAGTGCAATTGGTGCAACAATATTTAAATAAAAATCATCAATTTAAAACGCGTCAAATTAACCCAACTCGACGAGCTTTGATGGATGATAATATTGGACAAACGATTGGAGCACCAGCAGCTACTGGTTACCGAAATTTTTCAACGATGTTTGGAGCCAATAATATTTTTGATACAGATTATTTTTCATCGATGAATTCGGGAAGTTATTTATGGAGCTATGGTGCAGGAAGTGGGAATGCAAATTCTGCGGTGGGAATAGGAACGACGAATAGTTTTACTACCAGTAATTTGCAAAATATTTTCACACTTTTGTTTGGTAGTCAATTTGGAAATTGGGCATTTGATAATAGTTTTTTGAGAGCTCCTTTAGCTTCAGGTCAGACATTGGTAAGTTGCTACGCAGGTAATCCACCTTTCTCTTTGCATACCATGTCGATGGGTTATACGATTGGAGATGGTTTATTGGCAACACAAAATAATCCTAATGATATTTACTTGCCTTATGGCCCAGGTTTAATTTCTACTGCGTTGATGGGAGATCCAACTTTGCGGATGCATATGGTTGAGCCACCTAGCAATTTACAAGTTTCTAATAATTCAAATTCAGTAAGTTTAAATTGGAGTTCACCAACGAATGAAACGATTGTTGGTTATAATATCTATCGAAGTTCAAGTGTTAATGGTACTTTTCAAAAAGTAAATAACAATACAATTACGGGTACTTTATTTACAGATGATTCGCCCTTGTCAGGTGATAATTTTTATTTGGTAAAAACGTTGAAATTAGAAACTTCTGGGAGTGGGACTTACTATAATTTAAGTTTGGGGATTTTAGGAAATACAAATTTTTCAGGAAGTGGCGGAGATACGACACCTCCAACTGCCACGCTTTCGACAGCAATAAATAATGTAACATCAGACTTTGTAGTTAATGTAAATTTTTCTGAAAATATAAATGGATTAACCCTTTCAGATTTTAATATTTCGAATGGGGGTTTGTCAAATTTAACAGGTTCGAATTCCTCGTATTCATTGACGGTTTCTCCTATTAATGAAGGAACGGTTTCTATATTTTTACTTGCTCAATCAGTTAGTGATCTTGCAGGTAATTTGAATGATTTACCCTCAAATACCTTGAATATAAATTATACAATTCCAATTACAGGAGGATGTAATAACCCAACGAATATTGCCATCAATAAACCTTCTTCACAACACAGTACTCAACTTGGTGCAGATGCATCAAGAGCAAGTGATGGAAATGTAGACGGTAATTTTTGGGGAGGAAATTCAGTTACAATTACAAACTGGGACAACGAGACTTGGTGGGAAATTGACCTTGGATCAGTTGCCGATATCGACGAAATAAAAGTATATAATCGAACGGATTGCTGCTCAGAAATTTTAGATAATTATTATGTGTTGATTTCTGACCAACCATTTAATTCAACTGATTTAAATAGCACATTGAACCAAAGTGGCATTTCCAGTTTTTATCAAAATACTCAAGCAGGAACACCTTCTACCATTTCGATAAATAGCACAGGAAGATATGTTCGAGTTCAATTGGAAGGACAAGGGTTTTTAGCTTTGGCGGAGGTAGAAGTAATCGGTTGTAGCAATTCTTCTACTGGATTGGCAGACCAAACGATTTCTTTTGATTTGATTTCTAATAAGACAATTACGGATGGATCATTTGTTATCAATGCAACTGCTTCATCTGGTTTGCCAGTTTCCTATTCCATTATTTCTGGCCCGGCTACAATTATAGGAAATACGATTACATTAAATGGAACAACGGGAACAGTTGTCGTTCAAGCAAATCAAAATGGAAATGCAACGTATAATTCTGCATCATCTGTAACTCAAATTTTTGAAGTGACAGAACCGTCACTCGGCCCGTGTTCGACTACTTCCAATATTGCTTTGGGAAAAATGACTACTCAATCTGGCACTCAATTGAATGCCGATGCCAGTCGAGCAGTCGATGGAAATACAGATGGAAATTTTTGGGGAACTAACTCGTCGTCTTTGACAAATTGGGTAGAAAATGCTTGGTGGGAGGTTGACCTTGGCGAAGTTTCCAATATTCAATCGATCAATCTTTGGAATCGAACCGATTGTTGTGCTGATCTTTTTGGAAATTATTATGTGTTGATTTCTGATGTTCCATTTACATCCCAAGATTTAAATAGTTCAATTAGTCAAACAGGTGTTACTAGTTTTTTAGAAACTGGAATAGCTGATCGACCGACAATAATTAATGTAAACGGTGCGGGACGATATGTTCGAGTTCAATTGGCAGGAACTTCATTTTTAGCTATTTCAGAGGTCGAAATTATAGGCTGTACAAACGGAGGAAGTTGTCCAAGCGCGGGAACACCCTGCGATGATAACAATACACTTACAGAAAATGATATTGAAGATGGAAATTGTAATTGTAGCGGAACCCCAATAAACACCGGCTGTTCAGTAACAAATAATGTAGCTGTAAATAAAACGACCAATCAATCTTCTACTCTAAACGCAGGAGGAATTTTAGGAAGTTCTTCAAAAGCGGTGGATGGAAATACTAATGGAACATTTTTTACCAATCCAATTTCTAATTCTTCGGTGTCGGCAACTCAAAATGAAATAGAACCTTGGTGGGAGGTGGATTTAGGAGAAAGTTTTTCTTTGGAACAAATCAATATTTATAATCGAACTGATGGCGTAGACAAAACTCAAAACGTTTATGTTTTAGTTTCTAACGCTGCTACTAATCCATTTACAGATTCAGATTTGGCAACTTCTCGAAGTCAAGCAGAAGCAGAATTTTATATTTCTGGCTTGGTTGGATCTCCAAGTACGATTGATTTAAATATAGATGCAAGATATATTCGAGTACAAATGGAAGTAAGTGGTTACTTAGTTTTAGGAGAAGTAGAAGCAATAGGATGTGCGTCAAATAATTTGACAAATACTCCAAATTCATTTATTCAATCTGATCAAGAAATATTTTTTCAAGCGGAAAAAATTGATAATGAAACTCAATTAAATTGGGGTTGCGATTTGAATGATAAAACTGGATTGTTTATTTTGGAAAAATCTTCGAATGGGCAAGACTTTGAATTTTTAGGAAAAAAAGAAAGTAACTCTGAAGTTCCTCATTTTACTTTTTATAAAAAAAATGATCAAGCCCCTTTGGCTGGAGATAATTATTATCGGTTGAAGTTGATTCAAAAAAATGGATCAGAAGTTTTTTCCAAAATAGAAAAAGTAAATTTTGGGCCGAGTGGAGATTTGATTTCTATTTTCCCAAATCCTGCTAAGAATGAAATTTCAGTTAATTTAAAACAATACATTTCCAAAAATGTAATTGTTCAGATTTATGATGCAAGAGGAGTTTTGATGGAGGAAAAATATTTGGAGAATCTAGAGAATCCTCATCCTGTTTTTGATTTAAAAAAATATGAAAACGGATTGCATATTATGGCGATAAAAGCGGAAGGATCAAAAATGGTTTCTAAAAAAATTATTATCGAAAAAGGGAATTGATAAATAAGTCCTTGTAGGAAAGAATAATTATTATTGCAATCTGATTTTTTTACCATATAAACACATAGAAAACATAGTCTACTTTGGGGATGTTTTTTTAATGGTCTATATTTTTATATGTGCTTATATGGTGAAAAATCTATTAGCCATTTATTTTCACTATTGTAGTTTGGACTTTGAGAATCACATTAAGATCAAGATTTCTCCCACATTGAAATCTTCTGCCGATCATCTTTTGAAATCAACTGATAACTTTTGGGCACTTCATCAAGCGCACTAAAAAAAGTAACCAACCGAGTTCTCTTAGGCATTTTATCCAACTGGTTTTTGACATAATTTGAATACTCATCATACAAGTTTTTTTCAACGTCAACTGCATCATCTATTTTTTCAAACTGAATAATATTTTCATAAAATGGATTGAAAAAATAAAAAGCATCGTAATCACTAAAATCAATTTGATTAATATTTGAATGAATAAAATTGATGTTTTTTAATCCAAATTTTTTATAAATGTTCAAAGCCATTTCATGTAAATTATCCCGCTGTTCCACACCTGTAAAATGTCCATCTGTACAAACTGAACCAATCATACAAAACTTTCCAGCCCCTGAACCAATATCCAACACTCGCATTCCTGTTTTTTGAACTAAAAATTTCGCTGCTTTGATCGCCATCTCCACAGGTGTAAAATGAGTAAAAGCCATCGGCCGAATCTCATCGGGATAAATTGCATCAAAGTCATCATCTTCAATTGAGATCCCTTTTTCTATATATTTAAAAACCATTTCAGACATAAACTATTTTTCGTTAAATCGTAAATTAGAAGATTTTAAAATAAGTAATTTTCTATTTTAGTAAAAGCAATTTACAATTCCTAAAAAACGGATTATCTTTTTTAACTAGTTTACTAAATTATTCTTCCATAGAATATTAAACTCGTTATACCGTACCACTCATTTTATTAACTACATTTAAGCCAAAATAAAAAACATGGAATATTTAGATATAGAAAGAAAAGGAGAGTATGCTATTATTACGATGAATCGCCCAAAAGTGAATGCGATTAATTTCCAAATGGTCAACGAAATTAGAAGTACTTTCCAGTCAATGCAAGAAGATGATTCTATCAATGGAGTTATTTTAACTGGACGAACTGGAGTCTTTTCTGCGGGTTTAGATTTGATAGAATTATATGATTATGATGAAGCTAAGATGAAAGATTTTTTCATTGCCTTTGGTATGATGTATATTGAACTGGCGAAATTTACCAAACCATTTATTTGTGCGATTACAGGTCATTCTCCAGCAGGAGGAACGGTGATTGCTATTGCAGCAGATTATCGAGTCATGGCTGAGGGGGAGAAATATGGAATCGGCTTAAATGAAGTGGCGGTGAATGTTCAAATTTCTACCAACTTAATTGAAGCATATTCTTTTTGGCTAGGAAAAAGTTTGGCGTACCGATATGTTTTGGCAGGTAAATTATTGAATACTAAAGAAGCGTTAGAAGCAAGATTGGTGGATGAAGTTGTTCCCATGGAAGATGTTTTGCCGAAGGCGGAAAGAAGAATGAAACACTATTTACAAGCAGATAGAAATATTTGGTTAAATACAAAAACAAAACTGCGTAGTGAGTGGTTAGGGAAATTAAAAGAACAGAGCGAAGATGAATTGAATGAAGCACTAACAGTATGGTGGAGTCCAGAAGTGAGAATGAAAATGCAAATGTTTAAAGCAATGCTCGCTGCTAGGAAAGGGTAATAAAATCGTTATACGTTTTATGTTAAAAGTTTGACGATTTCCATTATTTAAATGTAAGTAGTGGGTCGTAAAACGTCTAACGTAAAACGTTCAACATCTTAATAAAAATCAATTTAAAATATCAATAAAATAATTATGAATAAGCAACTAAAGTTAGTTAAACGTCCAGAAGGAATGCCTGATGCAGATACTTGGAATTTGGAAAACAACCCGATTCCTGAATTGCAAGACGGTGAAGTTTTAATTAAGAATCATTACATTTCTCTAGATCCTGCTATGCGAGGATGGATGCGTGATGTGAAATCATATATTCCACCAGTTCAAATTGGTGAAGTGATGCGAGCTGGTTCAATTGGTGAAGTGGTAAAAGTAAATAATCATCCAACTTATAAAGTTGGAGATGTCTTGACTGGTTGGGGAGGTGTTCAACAATATATTGTTACTGATGGAAAAGGATACTATGCAGTTGATACTAATTTGGCTCCAATGCCTATGTATATTGGAACATTAGGAATGCCTGGAATGACTGCCTACTTCGGAATTTTAGAAGTTGGAAAAATTAAAGAAGGAGATGTTGTTTTAGTTTCAGGTGCTGCTGGAGCAGTAGGAAGTGTAGTTGGTCAAATTGCAAAAATCAAAGGTTGTCGAGTAGTAGGAATTGCAGGCGGTCCTGAGAAATGTAAATATTTGGTGGAAGAATTAGGATTTGACGGAGCGATAGATTATAAAAATGAAAATGTTGCAAGTGGAATCAAAGAACATTGTCCAAAAGGAATTGATGTTTATTTTGATAACGTAGGAGGCGCAATTTTAGATGCTGCTTTGGCAAGAATTCGAATGCATGCACGTATTGTAATTTGTGGAGCAATTTCTCAATATAATAATACGACAGCGATCAAAGGCCCAAGTAATTATTTATCACTTTTGGTTAATCGTGGAACAATGCAAGGTATGGTGGTGATGGATTATGCTGCAAAATATAAAGAAGCTGCCATGAATATGGGCATGTGGATGGCGCAAGGAAAATTGAAAAGTAAAGAAGATATCTACGACGGTATCGAAAATTTCCACAGTACTTTTGAACGATTATTTACAGGAGATAAAAAAGGTAAATTGGTGTTGAAAGTATTGGAATAAAATCCTTGTCTCCTAAAGTGGAACGAAATATTTAGAGTTTTCCTAAACTCTAAATATTTTATTTTCAATCGTAAGTCAAACCTAATTATTAAAAAATAAACTACCCATTTACGTTCCCCTTTGGGGAGCAGAGGTTTCAATATGAAAGCAATAGTCTGCGAAAAATTTGGACATCCATCCACTCTAGTTTATAAAGATGTTGAGAGCCGTCAGCCAAATGAAAAAGAAGTTTTGGTAGAGGTGAAAGCATGCGGCGTTAATTTCCCTGACACATTAATCGTACAAGGATTATATCAATTCAAACCTGAATTACCTTTTACTCCAGGAAGTGATATTGCAGGTGTGGTAAAAGCTGTTGGCGAAAAAATCAAACATCTAAAACCAGGCGATGAAGTTTTTGGTTTTGCTGCGCATGGTGGATTTGCAGAGGAAGTTGTGGTGGATGGAAAAGCAGTTTTCCCAAAACCTCCGAATATGGATTTCCCAATTGCCGCTTCATTTATGATGGCTTATGGAACTTCCTATCATGCCCTAAAAGATCGTGCTCGATTAAAAGAAGGAGAAACGCTTTTAGTATTGGGAGCTTCAGGTGGAGTAGGATTGGCAGCTGTTGAATTGGGAAAATTGATGGGGGCAAAAGTTATCGCTGCCGCTTCGACTGACGAAAAATTAGCACTCTGCAAAGAGTACGGTGCAGATGAAACGATCAATTATTCCACCGAAGATTTGAAGGCACAAATCAAAGTCTTAACTGAAGGAAAAGGGGTTGATGTAGTTTATGATCCAGTAGGAGGAAATTATTCTGAACCAGCACTTCGAGGAATGGGTTGGGAAGGACGATTTTTAGTCGTAGGTTTTGCGGCAGGTGATATTCCAAAAATTCCATTGAATTTACCTTTACTAAAAGGATGTCAAATTGTGGGAGTATTCTGGGGAAGTTTTGCCATGAAATTTCCTAATAAGAATATTCAAAATACCATGGAGTTAATGCAATGGTATACTCAAGGAAAATTAAAACCACATATTCATGCAGTTTATCCTTTGCAAGATGCAACGAAAGCATTGGAGGAAATGATGAATCGGAAAGTACGTGGGAAAATTGTAATCAGCAACTAGTCTAACCATTAGCGATGAATGGTTAACTGTGAACACCATTAAACAAAAAAAAATGCCAAAATTAGAAATAGATAATATTGAAGCGTTAATGAAAATGGAAGGAGATACACTTCCTCAAGGTGAATGGATTCCTGTTACGCAAGAAATGATTAATGCGTTTGCAGATGCTACTTTGGATTATCAATGGATTCATGTTGATGTCGAGAGAGCTAAAAAGGAATCACCTTTTAAAACTCCGATTGCTCACGGATTTATGTCTGTTTCTCTTTTGTCCAAAATGATTGAAGAAGCAGTTACGATTAAAAGTGGAAAGATGGGTGTGAATTATGGATTGAACAATGTTCGTTTTCCTCATCCTGTTCCAGCTGGATGTCGGTTACGATTGAATGGCAAAATAAATAAGGTGGAAGCTTATGGTGAAAATGGTTGTAAAATATTTTGGGGTTGTTCGGTGGAGATTGAAGGGGTGGAGAAACCTGCGTGTGTGGGAGAGTTTATTAGTTTACTTTTTGAATAGATTGAAATGAATAATAAATACCTATTTCAAGAAGAGTATTTTGGATTAAGTGAAACTGGTTTATATTTACTTCGAAATAGATTTGAATATGATTCTTTTTCTTTTAATGAAATTAATCAGGTAACCTTGAAGAAAGGAAAGGCTATAAAAAATTGGTTAATATTATTAATTTTTGGACTTGCCTTTTTTGTATTTGGATTTTTTATGGGGAAAGGAGTAATAGCTTTTTTCCAATCAGATACTAAAAGAAAAATTGATATTTTAGAAATTATAAGTCCGTTCTTTTTTATGTTGACAGGAGGTTATAGTATTTTTAAATCATTACAAATTGAAGAAATATTAAGTTTTGAAATAAAAGGAAAAGAATATAAATTTTCTACTAAGCAACTTTCAGATGAAGGCTTACTAGAAAAAGTGATAAGTCATTTATCTGATAAAATTGAATTTAAAAACGAATTGAAATAATTAATTAAATGTCTAAAACCAATAAAACCTTCCTAGTCCACAAGACAGAATTAAATAATACCAAATTCTCAGAATCTGAAACTCCTGAATTGCAAGATGGAGAAGTATTATTTAAAATTGATAAATATGCCATGACGACGAATAATATCACCTATGCAGTCGTCGGTCATAAAATTGGCTATTGGCAATTTTTTCCAGCAGAAGAACCTTATGGAATTGTTCCTGTTTGGGGATACGCTGATGTCGTTGAAACGAAGCATGATGGAGTAGCAGTTGGTGAACGATTTTATGGATATTTCCCTATGGGGAATTTTCTAAAAATTCAAGTTGGGAAATGTTCACCGTTTGGGATTACAGATGGATCAGCACACCGAGCAGAACTAGCACCAATTTATAATTCTTATAGCAATATCAAAGCTGACATTTCTTACAACGAAGAAATGGAAGATTATGCTCCAATCATTCGACCATTATTTACTACTTCATTTTTAAATTATCAGTTTTTAAAAACAGAGAAATTCTTTGCCGCAGAACAAATTATCATCACAAGTGCTTCTTCAAAAACTGCTATGGGTTTAGCATTTATGCTTAAAAATAATCAGGAAGAAGATGGGAAAAAAATAGTTGGTTTGACCTCTCCAAGGAATGTTGAGTTTGTAAAAAATACTGGCTACTACGATCAAGTAATCACTTATGATGACTTAGAAAAAGAATTAAATCAAAATGATGCTACTGTCGTTGACATGGCTGGAAATTCAAAATTATTATTCCGAATCAACGACCACTTAGGAGAAAAATTAAAATTCTCTTCTTTGATTGGTTTGACAGATTGGACATCAGAAAAAGAATTTAAAACTTTACCAAGATCTAAATTTTTCTTTGCCCCAGCATTTGCTCAACAATTATTTAAAGAGTGGGGTGTAGAAAAAGCAAATAAAGAAATCGCTATTGCTGGCGCAAAATTCACCCAAGGTGCATCGAAATGGATGGACTTAGTTTACTTAAATGATTTTGAATCATTGTCTAAATTATACCATGAAATGTTGCAAGGGAAAGTTGATCCAAGCAAGGGAAATATTGTAAAAATCTAATCCTTTGTCTCTTAAAGGGGAACGAAACATTTAAGGTTTTCAATGACCACAAATATTTTTCTTCGATTAAAATTAAAAATTTATTAATTAAAAAAATAGCTCTAATAAGCGTTCCTCTTTTGGGAACAGGGGCGAAATTTATGTTATGAAAGCACCATTTATAGATACGTTAAATTTGCCAGTTGTAGCTGCGCCAATGTTTTTAATTTCAGGACCAAGATTAGTCATCGAATGTTGTAAAAATGGAATTGTCGGAACCTTTCCAGCTTTGAATCAACGAACGACCGAAGGTTTTGAAGAATGGTTAATTCAGATCAAAACAGAATTAGCTGATTGGGAAAAGGAGACTGGAAAAACTGCCGCACCATTTGGTGTAAACTTAATTGTTCACCATACGAATCCAAGATTGCAAGCAGACTTGGAAATGTGTGCCAAGCATAAAGTGCCATTAATCATAACTTCGTTGGGAGCGGTTTCTACTTTGGTGGATGCAGTACATGACTATGGTGGTTTAGTTTTTCATGATGTCATCAAAAAACGGCATGCGATCAAAGCTGCTGATGCAGGAGTGGATGGATTAATTTTAGTAGCTGCTGGAGCAGGTGGACATGCGGGAACTATCAATCCGATGTCCTTAGTGGCTGATATCAAAAGTTTTTATGATAAAACTATCTTACTTTCAGGCTGTATGAGTACAGGAAGAGATGTTGCATCAGCCATGCAAATGGGAGCAGATTTGGCCTACTTGGGTACTCGATTTATCAATGTGAAAGAAAGTGAAGCTGACGAAAAATACCAACAAATGATTATTGATAGTGGAGCAAGTGATATTGTTTATACTGCTGCTGTGTCAGGAGTTGCTGCGAATTTTTTGCAAGCAAGTTTGGAATCAATGGGAATTACAGAAGAGCTTTGGGCGCATAAAGCAAAAGTTGATTTTGGCGAAGAACTTAAAGTGGACGAAGCAAAAGCATGGAAAACCATTTGGTCAGCAGGGCAGGGAGTAACTACAATTAAAGATGTTTTGCCATTAGCGGAATTGGTTGCTCGAATGAAAACTGAATTTAGAGATGCGATTGAGGCACAACATAAGTTATTAGAAAAGTATGGGTAAGAAATAGTGATGAGTTTTGACCATCCAATTTAAAAAACTTTTATGAAAAAATTCTTGACTTATAAAGGTGCGGTGATGACTTGGGAATGTGATTCGAATGGACACATGAATGTAATGTACTACATCAATAAATTTGAAAATGCAGGTCGTAATTTAAGTTTGGAAATGGGAACTTCAAAAATGATGTCAAAAGAAATTGGCTTCGTTGTGGTTGAACAAACGATTAAATATTTGAAAGAAGTTTTTGAGGATGACCTTTTATACGTGGAAAGTAGTTTAGTCGATTTTTCTAATAAAGCATTAATTATGCGCCATGAAATGTTTAATGGATTGACCAAAGAAATGGTTTCTTCGATGGATGTTGTTGGGGTTTTATTTGATAAAATAAATCGTAAAGCAATTCCGATTCCTGATGAAAGACGGGAAAGTCTAAAAGGAATGATGGAAGATTAATTAAATTTTTATAAATGATAATTTCACAAACGATTAATCATATCAGCGGAGATAGCTTTGATGTTGATATTAGAGTAACAGATATTCCTGAAGATTTTTTTCTTTCTATTGGAGAAACAACTTTTTCAGATGATGGCTTTATAAGAGAAATTGAAATAGAAATGTTGCCATTAAGCAATACAAGTGGAGGAACTAAAATTATTAACTCAGGAGTCTTTTCAAAAAAAGAAGAAGAGTCTGTTATTAAAGTATCTGTTTCGCAAGCGGGAATAATATTAGGATGGAATAATCAAGTATACAATTGAAATTTTTTATTTAAAGTTTTTTTTTTAACGAAAATTACATTATTATTAATTGTTATTTGATTATTAACTATTAAACCCCATAAAATTATGACAGTATCACAAGTTATCAATCACATTAATGAGGAAAATTATGATGTTGATATTACAGTAACTGATGTCCCCAAAGGTTACTTTATAGCTGTTGTTTCTATTGCTCTTCCAGAAGGATCTGTTACTAGAGAAATAAAAGTTGATATGCTCCAATTGGAACAAGCTCCTGGTGGAACGATGACAACAAACTCTGGGCTATTGACAAGAGGACCAGGTGAAGATTCAATTCATATCGTTGTTTCTCAAGATGGAACCCAGTTAGCTGAAAATACTCAAAGTTATCCTTAATTTGTTTTCACAATTGCTATAAAAATTTCAAAAAAAAAGAATCTAATTGAATTACTCAATTAGATTCTTTTTTTTGAAATTTGAAATAAATTTAAGACTCAGGATGATAATCAGCATGATCGATAAAAACATCTTCCTTTTTAAATTTTGCAGTTAATAAGTAATAGAAAGTTGTTCGATGTTTATTTCTATTTGATTTTCCCAATGCTCCACAAACTTCTTGGATAGCAGCATCCAATGCTGGAGTGTCTTCTAACCCAAGCTTTCCTATCAAAAAATTAGTTCTAATTCCTTCCAACTCTTTAGGATCACTACATGCCACTTTTGATGCATCATTATTGTGAATTGAAGGGCCTAGTGATTTTGTGATTTCATGAAATAAGTCCTCATGAATGTGAATGCCAAGATTTGCTACTTCTTTTTTGAATTGAGCTAAAGTTTCTTCGTACGTTGCCATTTTTTGAGTTTTTTAAGATTAAAAAAAATATAATAATAACTAATTAAAAAAATGATAATTCATTTTTTAATTGACTAGTAAGTTTTTTATTATAACTCAGTTGATCTAAAAAAATAGAATGGAAAATTGGAAAAAGATTAATTTATTCTTTCCTAATATCAAATATAAAAAACTTTAGGGATATGTTCTTTATATCAATACATTTTTAAAAAAATATAATTTGTTACCAAATTTGATTTTTCCTCCTCAAATATTTCCGATTGGTTTTAGAATTGAAATTTTTAGAAGCTTTGATGATGGAAGTTACTTCAATTTGACTAGGTGGTTCTTGCATAATAAAATCAGCTCTAGTTTGGAAAAAAGATTTTGTAATTTCTCTTTCTTCAGTCGTTGGATTATCCTTATAATCCGGTCTAGATTGATAACGAACTGTTCCTTCATAGTAGGTCATTTTTCCAAAAAGATTCAACACATAATTTCTTTCTTTTTTAATATTTAAACGAATAGTATCAATAGAGTAGTCCTCCATATTATGAATGAACAAAACGTGAGTTCCTTGTTTTAAATCTTTTTTCACCAAAGATGATTCATTTTCTAACTCTACCCAGACATCTTTTTTTTGAAAAATTTTAACTCCATTTCCTGAATAATTATCAATATAAACTGTCGGTTTTTCACTTTCTATTTCCTTCATTTGAACGTAAATAATAAATGCACCAAGAGCAGCCAAGCTAAAAATGATAAAATATTTTAAGAATTTATTCATACTAGAAATTATTTTTTCAAATATAAAAAAAGCTCACTAAACCAATTAAGGTCTAGCAAGCTTTTTTTATAACACTATAATTACAATTTGTAATTACATCACCAAATTTGGGTTGGCTGCTCTTTTTCTTTCATGTTCTTTCAAAAAGATTTTTCTTAATCTCATTGATTTTGGAGTCAACTCTAAATACTCATCGTCTCCAATATATTCCATGTACTGCTCCAAAGAGAATTGAGTGTGTGGAGCAATTTTTACTTTATCATCTGCACCAGAAGAACGCATGTTAGATAATTTTTTAGTTCGAATTACATTTACGACTAAATCATTTTCACGAGTGTTCTCACCTACGATCTGACCTTCATAAACATCTACTCCAGGTGGAACGAAAAACTTACCTCGATCCTGTAATTTAAACATGGCAAAAGGAATCGTCGTTCCAGTTTCATGTGCAATTAATACTCCTTTATTTCTTGAAGGCAAATCACCTTTCCAAGCATCATATTTGATAAATCGGTGAGACATAATTGCTTCACCTGCTGTCAAAGTCAAAATTTGATTTCTAATTCCAATGATTCCACGAGAAGGCATTTCAAATTCCAAGTGCATCAAATCACCTTTGGGTTCCATGATTGTCATTTCACCTTTTCGATTGGATACTGCTTCGATAACTTTTCCAGAAACTCCCTCAGGAACATCAATTGACATTAACTCTACAGGCTCACATTTAACTCCATCAATTTCTTTGATGATAACTTGTGGTTTTCCAACAGCCAATTCATATCCTTCTCTTCTCATAGTTTCAATCAAAACAGACAAGTGAAGAACTCCACGTCCGTATACATTATATGAATCAGGAGAAGAAGTTTCCTTTACTTTTAGAGCAAGGTTTTTTTCCGTTTCTTTAAACAACCGATCACGTAGATGACGAGAGGTAACATAGTCACCTTCTTTTCCAAAAAATGGAGAAGTGTTAATCGTGAAGAACATACTCATGGTAGGTTCATCAATTGAGATTGGAGTCATTCCTTCAGGATTTTCAAAATCTGCAATGGTATCTCCAATATCAAAACCTTCAATTCCACTAATTGCACAAATATCACCTGCACCCAATTCTTCTACTTTTTCTTTTCCCATTCCTGTAAAAGAATATAATTCCTTGATTCTTCCTTTTACGATAGAACCATCTCTTTTTACTAATGAGATGGGTGAGTTCGATTTGATTGTTCCTCGATTGACTCGGCCTACTCCGATTCGACCGATATAATTAGAATAGTCAATAGAAGTAATTTGCATTTGCAAAGTTCCTTCATTTACTTTTGGAGCAGGAATATGTTCCAATACTTGATCTAATAAATAAGTTACATCTTCAGTTTGAGTAGCGAAGTCTTCGCCCATCCAACCATTTTTGGCAGAACCATAAACTGTTGCAAAATCTAATTGTTCTTCACTCGCCTCTAAGTTTGCCATCAAGTCAAATACATCATCTTGTACTTCTTCTGGTCGACAATTTTCTTTATCCACTTTATTAACTACTACGATTGGTTTTAATCCTAATTCGATAGCTTTGCTCATCACATAACGTGTCTGAGGCATTGGTCCTTCAAATGCATCTACAATCAAAAGTACTCCATCAGCCATATTCAAAACTCGCTCAACTTCTCCACCAAAATCGGCGTGACCAGGAGTATCGATAATGTTGATTTTTACATCTTTATATACTACAGATACATTTTTGGAAACGATCGTGATGCCACGTTCTCTTTCCAAATCATTATTATCAAGAATCAATTCTTTCTTTTCCTCATTTTCACGGAAGAGATTACATTGGTATAAAATTTTATCAACCAATGTGGTTTTACCGTGATCGACGTGGGCAATAATTGCGATATTTCTGATATCTTTCATGTAATTAAGATTTACTAAATAATAGCTTTTAAATAGGTGTTAATTCTAAGAGGGCGCAAAGGTACATCTTTTTATTTGGAAAAATGCTTTTTTGGTTTGTACGTACAGAATAATCTTTTGTTAAAAAATGAATAGATTTTTATTAAGAATGAGATAAATAAGCTTGATTTAAGTCATTTCTTAAGTTTTTACTACTTTTAGAAAAAAAAGCTAAAATGAAAAACTTCCTCTTCCTCTTTCTTTTTACCTTTTCTTCTTTTCTTCTTTTCTTCTTTTTTCTCAAATCCCAAACGCTAGTTTTGAGGAGTGGGAGATAATTGATAATTATGAAAAACCGCTTGACTGGGCAACCAATCAGGATACTTTTTTCACTCGAATTATTCAGGATTCAGTTTTTAAAGTGGATGGGGAATACTCTATGCATTTCGTTTCTCATGCTCCTTCTGCTTGGCAAGATTGTACAGGAAGACTTTCTATGTCAATTGAATTAAATGATGGATTGGAAGAAAACCAAAGTCTCTATTTCTATTTGAAGTTGCTTTCCATCAATGCTAATAATGATGCTTATTTTCAAGTGAGAGTTCAAGGATATAAAAATGGTCAAAATCTTGGCTGGATAGATTCTATTTTTTGGCAAGAAGTCGAGGAGTTTGAATTAATTGAGTTTCCGTTGAATTTTGCAGGTGCAGAATTGATTCAATTTGAATTTTTGGGAGGAGCAGTAAATGGAGGACTTGACAATTGTGTAGTTCGCTCAGTTTCTTGGTTAGATGGATTAGAAATTAAAAATAATTCGATAACTTCAATAGATAAAAATGAAAATTCACCGACTAAAATTTTTCCAAATCCTTCTTTTGGAAAAATAGAAATACAAGGAGATTGGGAAAAATATCAATCATATAAAATTTATGATTTGCTAGGAAAAGAATTGGAAAATGGGAATTTGCAATCTTCAGAATTAACCCTAAAATCCAAAGGGATTTTATTGCTGGTTTTAATATCGAATAATGGAAGTCAATCTATTTTTAAAATAATCAATCAATAAAAGCTAAAATGAAAAAACTAATACTATTTTTTTTATTTATCTACTGCTCACTTTTTCTTTTTTCCCAAATCCCAAATGGTAGTTTTGAGGAATGGGAGCAGATTGGGAATAATGTCAATCCAGTTAATTGGCAAACTAATCAGGACGAGCTTACTACTAGAATTATTCAAGACTCCATTTTTAAAATAGTCGGAGAATATTCCATGCATTTCGTTTCGCAGCCACCAAATACTTCTCAAGATTGCAATAATACATTATCAAGTTCATTTATCGTAAATGGTGGTTTGGGAGAAAATAAAAGTCTATTTTTTGCTTTGAAATTACTTTCAATTAATTCTGATAATGATGTTTTTTTTAAAGTAGATATTTCATTTTTTAAAAATGGTCAAAGTCTAGGAGCAATAGATACTTCTTTTCAAGAAGAGTATGATGAATTTGAAATAATTGAGATTCCTCTAAATTTTCCAGAAGCAAATTTGATATTCTTAACCTTTACTGGAGGGGCAGAAAATGGATTTGTCAATAATTGTTTCCGTCGTTCTGTCTCTTGGCTAGATGGATTAATAATTTTGAATAGTTCTATAACATCAATAAATGAAATTGAAAACCCATCAATCAAAATTTTCCCAAATCCCTCATTTGGAAAAATAGAAATACAAGGAGATTGGGAAAAATATCAATCGTATAAAATTTATGATTTGCTAGGAAAAGAATTGGAAGAAGGGAAATTGCAATCAGCAGAATTGAGACTAAAATACAAAGGTGTTCTTTTTGTTATTCTCGAATCAGATAGTGGAAACCAATCCATTTTTAAAATAATAAATCAATAAAATTGCAAAGTGTGGATAAAAATTGCGAATATTCGCTAGTCTAGGTAATTTTATTTTCTATCTTTGTTTTAAGTAGTTGGACATAAGTAATCGTGTATTTTGAAGGTCTATTTTTCGCCTATCCTTCGTTACAAAAATACTCACTACCCGTTGGGGTAGCTCCGTTTTTTGTGCCTCGACTAGACAAAAAATAGCCTCAGTCAAAATACACGATTACTTATGTCCGACTACTTAACAGAAACATTTTTAATCAACTAAAAACCTTTTCACATGAAAAAACTTTTTTCTATTGCCGTTCTGGCGATGATTTTTTTTATTGGATGTAAAAAAGACCAAATTCAAACTACTGAAATACCTACTCAATCTGATCCACTTTCCACCACAGAAATGAATGACCACCTTCGAAAATCCATTGAAACAAATGGCGTTTTTCATTGGTCAACGGTCGATGCTAATTTTAATTGGAGTGCAGGTATGCAAAGTGATTCTATTTTTTCCGTAGGGTATCAACCAGCTGGAACAACTGATTTAAAATCAAAAATTCACTCTATAAATATTGAAGATCAAACTTGGAAATCTGTTCGAACTGATATTTTAGAAATGATTTTAGAAGGTGAAAAAGATAACCAAGCAGTTTCAACTATTGAAGATCTGTTGCCACATGGAATGCCTAATGTATTGCCAACTATGGCAGTTACAATTACCAATAAAAATACCATTGAAAAATTGATGGAAATGCCTGAGATTAGATATGTAGAACCGATGGGATATTCTATTCCTTCGATGTCTCCAAGTCAGGTTTCTGTCAGAAGTAGTTCTGGATGTGATGGATCACCAAGTTATAATTTGAATACTGCTGATTATTCTACGATTGCTCCCAATGTGAAACAATCATGGAATCATAATTCTTCTGATGTTTCAGGTGCTTGGTCAACTTCAACTGGAGACGGAGTGACAATTTGTGTAATTGATTCAGGTGCTTCTGATGATCAAGAGAATTTAGGATCGGCGTTTAATAGTGGTTATTCTTCTGGTCGATCGGTGACTCGATTAAGTACACTTTATTCTGGACGATGGTGGTGGAGATCACTTGATCCTCCTCACGATCAATGTGGTCATGGAACATCAATGTGCGGATTCGCAACTGCCCCAAGAGGTTCTGATGGCAATGCAGTTGGAGTAGCGTACAACGCTGACTTACTTTCAATCAGAGCAGTTCAAGATGTAGTGATTAATACAAGTAACGAAAAATCAGGAGTAAAAAATGCTTTAATTATTGCAGGAAATAATTCTGGAGTAAAAGTAATTAGTATGTCAATTGGGACTCCATTTTGGAGTGGAACAGTTGCTGATGGAATTTATTATGCACATAATAAAGGTAAAATGATTGTTGCAGCAGCGGGGACTTCTTTCTCTTGGACTTCTTGGTGGGGGGTAATTTTCCCTGCGAATATGTCGCAAACTGTTGCCGTTACTGGAGTTAAGGATGGTTCTGGATCCATGTCAAAATGTGATGAATGTCATAGTGGGAGTGAAGTTGATTTTGTAATGGTCATGCAACGAGCATCAAATAATTCTCGTAATGCACTTACTTTAGCACTAGATACTAACCAACCAAAATATGTTGGAGGTTCATCAGCAGCAACAGCAAGTGTTGCGGGAATTGCAGCGTTGGTTTGGTCTGAACATCCATCGAGTTCTCGTGCTCAAATATTTAATGCGATGAAGTGGAATAGTTCATTTTATCCTAATGAAAGTAGTAATTTTGGATGGGGGATTATTGATGCAAAAGATGCAGTAGAAGAGAATTTATAATTTTTTTTTAATAAAGAGAAAATGTAAAAGCGTTGTTATAATTACTTGTAACAACGCTTTTACATTTTAAATATTATTTGCTTTTGCTCCAAGAAAAGGCAAATGTTTCACCTGATGATAAGTTAGTGCAAGTGAAATGCAATGCTTCAATTCTTTTTCGGGGACTTCATCTTCTAGGTTGAAATAAATAGCTCTAGTCTTTTCATAGGAAAAAATATCACCATAAATTTCTTTAAATGTTTTCACTAATTTACTGGTGCATTTAAAATAGATAGCATATTGATCAGGTTCGTTTTTTCTTCGATTAAGCCTAATTGTACTTCCTTTTTTTACCAAATAACTTGGCTCCCCCCATTTTAAAGTTTCTTCAATCGCATCAATATTTTCTATTTCAGTAGCCGTTTCCAAAATTAACTTTCGAAGATGTTTTAATTTGTTACCAATAGATTTTGGGTGTTTCTTAAAAACATCTTTAACAGCAGGGTTGGAATTAATATTAAGTTTTTTCATTTGTAAAATTTAAAAATTAGTCATTTGGTAAAGCGTCAAATTCTTTCTTTTTATTCATAAACCAATTTTGCATGGCTTCAGGTGATTGTCCTAGTTTACGCATTTTTTTCATTGCTTCGAGGTGTGGTTGATCGTCTGCACGAAACATTTTCATTCCATGGTTTTTACTAAGTTCAGCAATTTCTTCAAAAGTTTCTGCTTGGAAAACTAAATCACAAGCACCACCTAATTGTTTACAAGTCATTGATTTCATATCGTCTTTTTTTATTTCAAAAATTTAAGGATATTTTAAATTCTTTATTTTATAAACTAAATCATTTAGAATAAATTTGATTCTCTTGTTCCGCTACTCTGATAAAAGTGGTTCGTTTAGTCAACTCTTTTAAACGAACTGCACCAACATAAGTACACGTACTTCTTATCCCTCCAAGAATATCTTTGAGCGTATTTTCAATACTACCTCTATAAGGAACTTTAACTGTTTTTCCTTCACTTGCTCGATAATTAGCTACTCCACCTGAATGTTTATTCATAGCAGTTTCAGAACTCATTCCGTAAAATTGTTTGAATTTATTTCCACCTTCTTCAATTAACTCACCTCCACTTTCGTCATGACCTGCAAACATTCCCCCCATCATTACAAAATCAGCACCAGCACCAAAAGCTTTAGCAACATCTCCAGGTGTAGCACATCCACCATCACTAATAATTTGTCCACCCAATCCATGAGCTGCATCTGCACATTCAATGATAGCAGATAATTGAGGATAGCCAACACCCGTTTTTACACGAGTGGTACAAACGGAGCCGGGCCCAATTCCAACTTTAATAATATCGGCTCCTGCAAGGATAAGTTCTTCCACCATTTCACCAGTTACAACATTTCCAGCAATGATCACTTTATCAGGATATTGATTTCTAATGCCTTTTACAAAATCCACAAAATGTTCAGAGTAACCATTGGCAACATCAATACAAATGAATTTTAGTTGAGGACAAAAACTAAGTATAGTTTTTAATTTTTCAGAATCATTTTGACTAGTGCCACTACTGACTGCAATAAAGTCTTTAATTCCTGTTTGATCTTTTTGATAAAACTCTCTCCATTCCTCTGGAGAATAATGTTTATGAATAGTAGTGAATAATTTATTTTTCCCCAAGGCATTTGCCATCTCAAAAGTGCCGACTGTATCCATATTGGCTGCCATGATAGGAATTCCTTCCCACGAGATATCATTATGCAAAAAATTAAATTTTCGTATTAATGAAACTTGAGACCTACTTTTTAAGGTGGATCGTTTTGGTCGAATCATTACATCTTTAAAGCCTAATTTAATATCTGTTTCAATTCTCATAATTGGATTGTTTTAAATGAATTTGTTTAAATAAAAACAAACCATTAAAGGTAGGAAATAATGAAAAGGATGACGATGAAATTTGAAGTATTTTATTAAATTTTAAAAAAAAGAAACAGGAAAAACTTACCTTTCATACAAAATGATAGAGTTGCTTAATAATGACTTTAATTTTTAATTACCGAATCAAAACTTACGAAATGAAACAAACAATCCACCGTTTTATTCCCTCCAGCATCTTGGTTTTTATAATGATTTCTTTTTTTTCCTGTTCAAATTCTGAAAATGGAAATAAAAAAATGAATCATAATTCTTCCAATGAAATTCAAATTTCTTATCCTGAAGATCACTACAATGAAAATTTAGATGGACGCTTAATTTTGTTGATCACCAACCAAATTGAAACTGAACCTCGATTCCAATTAAGAGATGATTCTAAAACTTGTCAAGGTTTTGGAATGGATGTTAATGATTGGAAATCAGGGAGTGTTTTGCCCTTTGATAAAAATGCATTTGGTTATCCAATTCATAAGATGAAGGACTTGCCTTCTGGGGAATATTTTGTCCAAGTTTTATTTCATAAATATGAAATTTTTAATCGTGCAGATGGTCATGTAGTAAAATTACCAATGGACAGAGGGGAAGGACAACAATGGAATAAAGCACCAGGTAATTTGTATTCTACCCCTCAGAAAGTAAATATTAAGGATGGAACTCTTCCCAAAATTGAAATAAAGTTGGATCAAAAGATACCCCCAATTGCAGAACCCAAAGACACGAAATATGTTAAGCATATAAAATTTAAAAGTAAATTGTTGAGTGATTTTTGGGGAAGAGATATGTATTTAGGTGCACATGTTTTGTTGCCAGAAGGTTGGGAGGAACATCCAGATGTGAAATATCCTCTTGCTATTTTTCATGGACATTTTCCAAATGACTTTGGTGGATTTAGACCAACTCCTCCAGATCCAAATTTAAAGCCTGAATATAGTGAACGATTTAAAGTAGATGGTTATAATAAATTTGTTCAGGAAGAGGCGCATGATTTTTATAAACAATGGACAGGATCAGATTTTCCAAGAGTCATTGCTATTGAAATACAACATCCGACACCTTATTATGATGATTCTTATGCTGTGAATAGTGAAGCCCAAGGCCCTTATGGTGATGCTCTAACTTATGAATTAATTCCTCATATTGAAAAAGAGTTTAGAGGAATAGGAGAGGGTTGGTCTAGATTCGTATACGGAGGAAGTACTGGAGGGTGGGAAGCATTGGCGGTTCAAGTGAAGTACCCAAAAGAGTACGGAATGTGTTTTGCAGCATGTCCTGATCCAATTGATTTTAGAGCATATTGTTTGGTCAATATTTACGAAGATGAAAATGCTTATTACCAAGAAGGACCTTTTAGGAGAACACTCGTCGCTGGTCATCGAGACTATCTTGGAAATGTAGATGCAAGCCTTAAAGATATGAATTATCGAGAATTGGTTTTAGGTTCTCAAGGGCGATCAGGTCAACAATGGGACATTTGGGAAGCGACTTATTCACCCATCGATAAAAATGGAAATCCTAAAAGAATTTGGGATCGACTTACTGGCAAAATTGATAAGGAGGTCGCTGCTTATTGGAAAGAGAATTATGATTTAGCCTATATTCTAAAACGTGATTGGGCAAAGCATGGAAAAGATTGGGAACATAAAATTCATCTTTACTGCGGTGATATGGATAACTATTATCTTAACAATGCCGTTTATCTTGCGGAAGAAATTTTATCCGAAACGTCCGCTCCGTTTTACAATGGCGAAGTTGACTATGGAGATCGGGCAGAACATTGTTGGAATGGAGATCATGACAATGGAAACCATATTAGTAGATTACGTTACAATAAAATGTTTATTAAAAAATATACTGAAAAGGTCGAAGCGATAGCTCCTAAGGGGGCTGATCTAAAAAGTTGGAGATATTAATCTTTTGGAAAAAAACAATTTAGTTTGTGAATGTTTTAACAAAATATCAAATGCAAGTAATTGATCTAAATTGTGATATGGGGGAATTACAATCTCATCAAAAAAGAAACTTTGATGAAGAAATAATGCCTTATATTTCTTCTTGTAATATTGCTTGTGGTTTTCATAGTGGTACTCCTTTGTTAATCGAACGAACCATAAAAATAGCTATTAAATATCAAGTCAAAATTGGTGCACATCCATCCTACAATGATCGAGAAAATTTCGGAAGAGTATCAATGGAAGTAGATCGCTTGAAATTATTGTCTGAGTTAAAATACCAAATTTGTGCAGTTAAAGGAATGGTGGAAAGTTTTGGTCAAAAATTAAATCATGTTAAACCCCATGGTGCATTGTACAATGATATGATAGTTGATCAAACGCTAGCTAACCAAGTTATTCAGCTGATAAAATCAATTGATCCAACGCTAAAAATTGTAACTTTGGCTCATTCGCAAGTCATTGATATTTGCCGAGAAAATAAAATGGAATTTATCCACGAAGGATTTGCAGATAGATGTTATCAAAAAATTAATCAATTGAGAAGTCGAAATTTGGAAGGAGCAGTTTTAGAAAATCCAAAAGATATTTTACAACAAATTGATAATTTTGTCCAAGGAAAAGTACAACTGTATGATTCGGAGTTTTGTCCCATTCAAGTCGAATCAATTTGTTTGCACAGCGATACCAAAGGCGCAGTTAAATTAAGCGAAATGATCTACAATTTTCTAAAAGAAAAAAACATACGAATTGGTTAAACCAACTTTAGAGATAAAAAATTACAATAATGATTTTTTAATTTTAAAATCAAAAAATCAAACCTATTTGACTGAATTGGGAAAATCTATTTTTAATAAAAAATTGGATTTTGTAGAAGAAGTGATTGTAACGCCGATTGAAATTTGTATTAAATTAAATCATAATTTTGAGGAATCTAAGATCGAATTTTTACAAAAAATCGATCAAAAAGAAATTACTAAATCTATCACTTATCGTCTCCCAGTTTATTTTGAAAATCATGAAGATTGGGAAAATGTAAAATTGATAACTGGTTTTTCCAAGAAAGAAATTATTGAAAAACTAGTAGTTATTAAATTTTCCATTGCTATGTTTGGCTTCCTTCCAGGGTTTATTTATTTGGAAGGACTTGATTCTACATTGCATGTTCCTCGCAAAACTATTCCGTCTAAATATGTCAAGGCAAACTCTCTAGCCCTTGGAGGAAAATATGTTGGATTGTATTCAATAGATAGTCCAGGAGGTTGGCATGTGATTGGTCAAATTCCAATTTCTGTTTTAAATATTCCTCAGCTACCACCTGTGGAAATGAATTTAGGAGATCAAATAATTTTGCATCCGATAGACCAAAATGAATTCGAAAATATTTTGAAAAAACAAATTTCTTTAAAAGAGTACAATGGGTAGTTTTGAAATAATAAAGGCTGGAATAATGACGAGTGTTCAAGATTTGGGAAGAAAAGGATTGGCTTATTTTGCGATTCCAACTTCTGGTGTGATGGATGAAAATGCTGCTAAAGTCGCTCTTTTGATTTTAAATAAAAATGAAAATAGCCCACTCATTGAATGTACTTCAAGTGCTCCGGAAATAAAATTTAATGACGAAACTAGAATCGTAATTACCGGTGCCGACTTCAATTGGAAATTAAATAATGAACTTATCAATCGCAATTCAATTTTATCCATCAAAAAAAATGATATACTCAAAGGGAATTTTGCAAAAGATGGATTGCGAGGATATATTGCAATTGATGGGGACTTAGAAATTGAAAAAATATACGATTCATCTTCTACTTATACAAATGCAAAAGTTGGTGGATTTCAAGGACGACTTTTACGAAAGGGAGATGTTTTAAAATGGAAAAATACCAATTCCGCTTTTTCCAAAAATAAAATTATTCCAATTAAAGAAGGACCTGAATTTAATCTGCTTTCTGAAAAATCAATTGAATTGCTGACCTCAAATATTTATAAAATTGGAATAGATAGCAATAGAATGGGAATAAGACTGGAAGGAAAAAAAATAGATAGTTCCAATTTTCAATTAAAAAGTAGTGTACCTATTTTGCCAGGATTTATTCAATTACCACCAAGTGGATTACCAATTATTGTTTTGCAAGATGGGCAAACGACAGGAGGTTACCCTCGAATCGCCTACATTCAAAATCAATATTTATCACAATTGAACCAAATACCTTTGGGAGGAGAATTTCAATTTAAACTTAGTTAAATTAATCTTACATTTACTTTTTTGAAAAATAGATTTTTACACAAACCAATATATTAAAACATGAGATTCAACTTTAAATTATTTTCGATATCACTTATTTTATTATTTATCTCAGCTTCAATTTTTGCACAAAATGAGAAGAAATTGGAAGGCCGCTGGGATTTAGTTATTTCAAAAGATAAAGAACTGTTGCCATCTTGGTTGGAAATTCGTCACTCTGGGCATAAGACTTTGGTTGGAAGATTTGTATATGCTTTTGGGAGTGCTCGTCCTGTTTCGCATGTTAAAGTGAAAGATGGAAAATTCAGTTTTGCGATCCCTCCACAATGGGAGGCAGGGGAGAATGATATGGAATTTGAAGGTAAGCTAGTTGGCGAAAAATTAAAAGGAACGATGAAGTATACCGATGGTGAAAGATATAATTGGACTGCTAGTCGAGCACCCAAATTAGCTGCCGTTGAAAATCCAGTTTGGGGAGCACCTCGTGAAATTTTTAATCAAAAGAATCTAGATGGTTGGCATGCCTCTGGAGAAAATCAATGGGTGGTAGAGAATGGAATTTTGACCAGTAAAAAATCTGGGTCTAATTTAATTACAAACGAAAAGTTTACAGATTTTAAATTACACATTGAATTTCGATATCCTAAAGATGGAAATAGTGGCGTATACCTTCGGGGTAGATATGAGGTGCAAGTAGCGGATAATAAAGGTAACGAACCGTCTGATATATTTTTTGGAGGGTTATATGGTTTTTTGACACCAAACGAAATGGTCGCAAAATCAGCAGGAGAATGGCAAGCTTATGATATCACGCTGATTGGCCGAAGAGTTACAGTTGTTGCCAATGGAAAAACTATAATCAGCGATCAAATTATTCCAGGAATTACAGGAGGTGCGTTGGATAGTCGGGAAGGAGAACCTGGCCCATTTATGTTGCAAGGTGATCATGGGCCGATTGAATATCGGAATATTGTAGTGACTCCATTAATGAAAAAGTAAAGGATAATCCGCCCTAATTTTAAATGGAAAATTAGGGCGGATTCATTTTATTTAGTTGCCTCTAAAACTTTTTTAAAAATTAAGTGAGATCGATATTGTCCCCGTCCTTGACCATAGGCAGAAGATAAAGTTGCTACGACCATGTTCAATGAAGGAACAATAAAAATTTTATTTCCACCATTTCCAGAGGCGAAGAAAAAATCTATTTCTTTGCCATTTATTTCTTCCTTTGCAATGTACCACATATATCCGTAGCCATGTGAAAAAGGATCAGAATCTGAAATGTCCAAATGTTTTTCAGAAGATTTTTTTACATAATCGACTGGGATGATTTGTTGGTTATTCCATTTTCCATTGTTTAACATGAGTTGTCCCAATTTAGCTAAATCTCTTCCCGCTAAGTATATATTACCCATTCCAGTATTTCTTCCTTCAGGAGATTTTAACCAAAAGAATTGCGTGATTTGTAATGGACCAAAAAGGTGTTTTCGAGCAAAATCTTCCAGCTTCATTTTTGAAGTGTTTTCAATGACTGAGCCAAGTAGATAAGCCACTACAGAACTGTAAGCATATTGGCTTCCACTTTTGAAATCCATAGGTAAATCCAAACAGAATTTTAAATAATCATTTTCATTCATCATCAAGCTTTCTGCTCCTGGAGAATCATCTTTGTAATCATCAGAAGCTAAACCTGAAGACATGATTAATAAATTAGCAATGGTAATATTAGATTTTTCTTTGCTTTGATTTTTTATGTTTTTATATTCTGGAAAAAAAGAAAAGACCTTGTCTGTAGGTTTAAAAAGACCTTCTTTAATTGCAATTCCTGCAAGCATGGAAGTGATGGATTTCCCTGCTGATCGAATATCATTAATATTGGTTGTCCCAAAAGAATTAAAATATTCATCGACCACGAGCTTCCCATCTTTGATGACAACTAAAGCTCTATAATCATTATGTGGCGGGGTGAAATTGATTAAGTCAAATAGAGCAAATAAGCTATCTTCATTTATTCCAACTGCTGCTGGGTTAGTAATTTTCAAACCGTCGTTAAGATCTTGAGCAATATTGTAATTACTAGTTTTTGTTTGAGCAATGGAACAAGAAAAAAAAGATAAAACTAAAACTTGAATGAGCAGTATTTTTTTCATGATTTTGTTTTGATATGGTTTAAAATGAAATAAAGACACCACTCAATTTACTTTAGTCTAAAAGATTACAAAAAAACATCCCAAAAACTAAAATTACTTTCGTAATATGAGACATTAAAAAATTGGAATCAAAACAATGTAATGAAAGTTAATATGAAAAAAATCTTACCCTCCATTTTCCTACTTTTTTTATTTTTTCAAATAAATGCGCAGCAAGACCTAAGCCAATATTCAAGAGTGAAAATTGATTTACGGAATCACTCGATTATTGATATTGCTCGCTTAGGTTTAGAAGCAGATCATGGAGATTATGCTAAAGGAAAACATTTGATCAATGATTTCTCCAACCAAGAAATTGATTTGCTTCGCCAAAATGAAATTCCTTTTGAAATTTTAATTGAAGATGTAAAAGCATTTTATATTGCTCGAAACGAACAAGGTCATAACCATGATCATCATGTAGAACATCGAACTTTTGGAAATTGTGATGATGATGGAACTGGTGTTCAATATGATTATGAAACACCTGTCAACTATGAAGATGGTTCTATGGGAGGTTATTTGACTTATGATGAATTACTAGTTACGCTAGATGAGATGGTCACACTTTATCCAAATTTGATTTCGGCAAAAGAACCGATTGGAAATATTCTGACACACGAAGGACGACCAATTTATTGGCTCCGACTTTCGGATAATCCAAATGTGGATGAAGCTGAACCTGAAGTACTTTACACCGCTTTGCATCATGCTCGTGAGCCGAATAGTCTGTCTCAAATGGTTTTTTATTTATGGTACCTTTTGGAAAATTACGACTCTGATCCAGAGGTGAATTATTTGGTGAATAATACTGCGATGTATTTTATTCCATGTATTAATCCCGATGGATATATTTTTAATGAATCTAATAATCCAAGTGGAGGAGGTCTTTGGAGAAAAAATAAATACATAGAAAATGGTATTTTAAGAGGCGTTGATTTAAATCGAAATTATGGGTATCAATGGGGAGTTGATGATAATGGTTCTTCTCCGAATTCTACGAGTAATGTTTATCGAGGAACTGCTCCATTTTCAGAACCTGAAAACCAAGCGGTTCGAGATTTTTGTAATGAGCATGAATTTAAGATTACTTTGAATTATCATTCTTACGGAAATTTGTTAATATATCCATGGGGATACAATGATCTGGTTACAGATGAGCATGATACTTTTTCCGCATTTGGTAATGCTATGACAAGGGAAAATAATTATTTTGCAGGCACAGGAACTCAAACAGTTGGCTATGCTGTGAATGGAAATAGTGATGATTGGATGTATGGAGAAACAGATTCTAAGCCTGCCATTTATTCGATGACCCCTGAAGTTGGAGATGGGGACTTTGGTTTCTGGCCATCACAAATTGATATTGATCGATTGAATAAATCTACCTTGAGGCAAAATTTGACGACTGCACATTTGGTCTTGAATTATGGAGAAGCTGAAGAGTTAAATGCTTCTAACTATTTGACTTCAAAAGTAGGTTCCTTAGAAATTTCTTTAAAAAAATATGGACTCGAAACGGGTAATCTTAATCTCTCAATTTCTGGAATTGGAAATACAAGCATCACTTCGCTTAATTCATTTAATTGGACAATGGCTCACTTAGATGAAGAAACGATGACTTTTGATTATACGATTTCTGATGATGCAGTAAATAATGAGGAGCTGAGATTTGCTGTTCAAATTGATAATGGTTTGTACATTTCTCATGATACGATTACCAAGATATTTTTGGATGGAGATGTTATAATTGGCCTTTCAGATATGGGAAATGAAATTGATAATTGGACAGTTGATGGAATGTGGAATGAGACCACGGAAGAATTTTATTCAAGTGCAACGAGTTATACTGATTCTCCTTTCGAAGATTATGAAGCCAATCAAATTTCAGAAATAAAACTAGATGCCCCGATAGATTTGACAGATGCGGAAGGTGCGTTTTTAAATTTTTATGCGAAATGGGATATTGAAACTAATTATGATTTAGCGCAAGTGATGGGGTCGATTGATGGAAATACTTATGTGCCGCTTTGTGGAAAATACACCACTCCTGGAACTAGTAATCAAGATCTTGATGAACCCGTTTATGAAGGGGTTCAAGATGA
>JBGCFD010000214.1:0-2628 GCA_045106765.1 Saprospiraceae bacterium
TCGCTTTAAAAAATATAGAAAAAGACAACTTGTCTTCTCGACTAAAATTTAAGAAGGATGAATTTAAACATCAGCAAGATTTAGTTTTACTAGGAGTCAATGACATTGAATATACTTTGACCTCTATCGAATCAGATATTATGAAGATAGAGGTTCAACGAAAAATTTTAAAAGAAGAAATTAGTTTTTTGAGGCGGCATTTATATCGACTTCGAAAACAAGAAAAAGAGATGCAAAAATTGGAAGCGGATAAGCAAGACTTTGAGAATGTAATGATAAATGAGATTACACCTTACATCGCTTTGATTGATGGAATTATTGGAAATATAAATTTTAGCCCCAATGAAGTTTGCTATGAGAAACAAGATGTAATGACGATCCATCAAAAAGAAAATATTAGTATTCGAGCCTATTTTGACCCTGAATTAATGGCGCATTTGGAGATGAATGATGTGATGCAAATTCAGTTTCCTGATGGAATGAAAGGCTTGGGAAGAATTAGTAATATTTATATTTCTACCAAGGAATTGCCTGTAGAATTTCAAAGTAAATATGAACCCGTACAACGAAATGTAGTGATTGACATTATGCCAATTACTGAGGAAGAAGGAGCCCGATGGATTAATTTTTATAAAATGACTGTAGATGTTTCTAAATTGAAATATGAGTTATGAGTTCTATAAAACGTTGATATTCAGATGGTTATAAATGGTTGTATGTTTTTTTTAACAGTCACTTAAATTTAATTTTTTGCAAAAAAATCACTTGACTTTATCTTAATTTGATTTTATACATACTATCAAAACCCTCCATTTTGAGAAAACTGAGTTAATTTTTTCCCCCAACTGATATCACAGACAAAAATGAATGCATTAAGAATATTACAACGACCGCTTAGGTTGGACTTCAAAGAATTTGAAGGACTAAACTTTGCGATTGTTAAAACGGACGCAAATATCGCAGGTCTTGACCTGTCGAAAGCTGATGGAATATTCATTGAGAATGAATCTCCAGAAGTAGTCTCGAACATCATCAAAGAGGTGAGAAGTTCGGAGGTGACGTCTATGTACTTGAAGCCTTTGTTTATTAAATCACTTTCAATTCCTACTGAAATAGTTCAATTGACTGATGGAAGAGTCGAAGATATTACAATGAATAAAGCGCTGCAAAAGTCGCTTGAAATCAACGAAAGAGTCAAAGGAATTCACTCGGATGTAAAGAATTTAAATTTCTCAGAAAGTTTAATTCTCAAAACCACTCAATATATTTATACTCGGCAAAAGCCGCTAGTCCCATTTCGGAATCGAGTTTCCAAGATCGGATATTCATTTCCTTTTTTAAGTGGATATATTTCTGTAGATGATCATTTACAGATTTTAGATAACCTTTCTCAAGTGAAATATGAAGAGTATTTCAAATTCAAAACTGTCGATAAAGTTAATCTATGTCATGAGTGCGAAGGCACTTATATGAACTTTCGAGAGGTTTGTCCAAGTTGTAATTCTTTGGAATTAAAAACGGAAAATTTGATTCACCATTTCCGATGTGCTTACATTGGACCTGAGTCAGATTTTAAGCAAGAGGAAGATATGATTTGTCCAAAATGTGATAAGCTTTTACGTCACATTGGGATTGATTATGATAAACCATCAGAGATTAATCAATGCCAAACTTGTAATCACCAATCACAAGATGTCAACATGAGAGCATCTTGTATTGACTGTGGACATGATATGGATTTGGAACATATTGCAAATAGAGCGGTCCAAACTTTGCAAATTACAGCGGCAGGAGAAAAACTTGCCATTCGTGGTTTTGGTAAAAAAGTAGCGCCAGCACCTACTTATGAATTTAAGACGACTAAGAATTATTTTGGATGGGGATTATTCAAAATTTTGATAGGACAAGAATTGACAAGATTGGAATTGAGAAGTCATGAAAGTCACTTTGGGGTGATCCAGTTAAATGAGGATAAATTTGACTTTTTAGATGAGAAAACTAAAGATGTTTTGCAAAAAGAAATACTCAATATCGTATCGCAATACTTGCGCCCGGTGGATTTGATTTCATATAAAAATTTCTCAATGTTTGCCTTTTTGATGCCAGAAAGTGATCGAAGATTAGCAGCAGAAATGAAGGATATTATAGATTACAATTTGAAAAAGTTAATAGGAGATAATATTGAAATGGGCGGTGGAAGATTGTTAGAAGTAGAAGTATTGACGCTCGACCCCGATGACCATAGTATTTTACAAATGTTAGAATGAGCCCAGAGTTAGAATATATTATACCAGAATATTTACAATATTGGTATGCAGCTGGACCTGATAAATTTATCAGAGTGTTTTGGTATTTTGTCATTTTTGAGTTGACTCGATATATTATGGCTGACTTTGTCATTGCAGGTTGGTATTATCTTTTTAAAAATGATCGAAAAGAAAAATGGGAAAAAGCACGTCGTGATTTTTGGAGTGAGAATCCATTTGTGTCTGTAATTATTCCTGGAAAAAATGAAGGGAAACATCTTTTCAAACTCACCAAATCTTTAGCCGAGCAGACTTTCCAAAATTTTGAATTAATTATTGTCGATGATGGATCTGATGATGAGACGCCAATCATTGGGCGTAA
>JBGCFD010000215.1:0-17733 GCA_045106765.1 Saprospiraceae bacterium
CAGGTGGAGAAGGTGCAACTTGGAATTTGACAGATACAGAGATCTTGCAGGAGAGTCATTATTATCCTTTTGGAATGGCGATGGATGGAGCTTGGCAGGATATTGTAAATGGGCCTGAGAATAATTATTTGTATAATGGTAAAGAACTAAATTCTGACTTCGGCTTAGATTGGTTGGATTATGGAGCGAGATATTATGATGCAGCGATAGGGAGATGGGGGCAGGTTGATCCGTTGGCAGAATCAATGGCAAGTTGGTCACCTTATAATTATACATTTAATAATCCAATAAGCTATACTGACCCTGATGGTAGATCTCCTGATTGGATTCCTGAAATAGATGATGATAATAATTTGATTTTACATAAGGAAGATGGTGATAATGCAGAAACTCTGTGGAATTTTTTAGGAGGAGATAATAACATATTTAATTTTTCAAAAGTTGATGCCGAAGAAATGGTTTTAAATATGGAAAGCACCGATTTTGGTATAGGGGGAACAGAATATATTTCATTAGGGAATGATAATGCAGTATCCAAGGCAAATGAAACTATTAGCAATTTTACTGGGGATCAAGCAACAAATTGCTTTGAATGTTCTCTTGACATTGCTCGAGGAGTAGATTTGAGTATTGGTAGTTTGTCAAGTTTTAAGAGTAGGAAAAATGATTTTGATTATGGGGGAGCGATGGGAACGGCTATTAGTCATACATTAGAAGATGCAGGATCAGAAAGTAATTTGATTTTTGGACAATCTGTTGTAACGTTTGGTAAGAACTATTTTATTACCGGTGATTATGTAAATCATGCTGCAACATTCTTAGGGAAAAGTAATGATGGCACAAATTATTTTTTCTCAAAAAATGGTTTTGACAAAAATAGTGACTACGGCGTTTTTACTCAAAAACAACTTTCGAAATATGATTATGGAAATGTTATGGGATGGAAATCTGGTGACTCTGGCTATTATAATGCGAAAAATAAATATCAAGACCAATGATGCAAAAAATATTAATGCTTATCTTATTAGTATTTATAATTTCTTGTAAAGAAAATAAAGAATCAACAACGATTCAATCTTTATCTTATAAAGAGATAAGTGAGGTGGAATTGATAAATGAATTGACTCCGTTTCAAATCATTCAGTTAGCTTCTTCTGTTCAAGTGGTTGATTCACTTTTTACAGCTAGGGATACAACTGTGAAAATATTCTCTGAACAAATTAAGTTTAATTGGAAAGAACCTAGTGTTACTGTGAATTTTTCAAAGCTAAACTTAAATAATGTTAATAGGTCTTTAGAAAAATTATTTTCTTTACTTAATTCTAAAGAGCCATGTATTCAAATATTAAATTTGAATGCTTCAAGATGTCAAATGAAAAGGTCTACAATTGGCTTAGAAGCTTTATTTCTAATTGCCAATATAAGAGGAGATGGTTTTCCTTGTAGCTCTCCAATTCTTGAAAAAGCAGAAGAGCATTATAAAAAAGAATATTTGAAATGGTGGGAAACTACCGCTGGCACTAGGTCTGCGGAATAGGAATAAAAACTAAATCGTCGCTAGGTGTGTCCCGCTGGCGCCATGTCTGGAGACTAAAAAGTAATCGTCGCTGGCGCTGGTTCTCTGGACCGTGTCTACTTTTCAGCGATTATATAGTGGGCATCTTACAGCAGAGATAAAAGAGAACGGACTGCGTCCGTGAAAAATACAGTAACAAAGACAACAAATGCACTTACATCGCAAGATGTAAGTGCATTGTTATTTTATACCGCTTGCACCATTTAGAATGCTTGAATTAGTTAAAATACTTGTTGATTAAATACAGTTCTTGATTTTTTTATGGTTCTGGTGAATTATTAGAATATCACATTTTTTGATTTAAACCTGAACAAACACTTTTATAATGTATAGGGAAATACGAATTGTTGTTCCTAAAAAGCGTTATCACTTGTATTGGATTAACACTAATCTAAAAAGGTACAGCTGCTCACTTGTATAAATGAAGCATTTATAAGTGAGATTATTAGTTGATTTTTTTAATGAAAATTACTTTTAGTTTACTATCGTAAATCTAAGAATTTAACAAGATTAATTTCCAGAACTTAAATAAACCTCAATCCCTCCGTCGTTCACCCCCCAACTTCTGCCGTTCAAAGAATTCATTTTCATCTTCAAAACAACCACCATAATTTTATGTTACCATTATTTGAAAATCAAAATCCACATTAAAAGTCATTAAAAATGAAATATTGTAAAATTTTACTTCTTATTCTTATTTCCTCCAATTTTCTCCTAGCACAAAATTCAAAAATAGAAATCACAGGAACTGTATTAGATGCAAAAAGTCAAAGTCCCGTAGAATTTGCCACGGTGATGATCGGTGATAATACCACTAAAGCAGCTATTACAGGAGTCACCACAGAATTGGATGGGACTTTTAAGGTAGAAACTAATGCAACAGATTTTTTTGTTGAAGTAAGTTTTATTGGATTTGCTAACAAGACAGTTACGGAGTTTTCAGTTATTAATGGAAAAGTAAACCTTGGGAATATTCTGATGAGTGAAGATAATAATCAGCTCGAAGAAGTGGTCGTCCGAGCAGAAAAATCTACCACAGAATTTCGATTAGATAAGCGTGTTTTTAATGTCGGACAAGATTTAAGTAGCACAGGTGCAAGTGCATTGGAAGTGTTAAATAATGTTCCATCTGTGAATGTCGATATTGAAGGTGCGGTAAGTCTTAGAGGAAGTTCTGGTGTTCAAATTTTAATCAATGGAAAGCCATCTGTTTTGGCAAGTGAGCAAGGAAATGCGCTAGGGACGATTACTGCAGATATGATTGACAAAATAGAGGTAATCACTAATCCATCTGCAAAATATGATGCAGAAGGAACATCAGGTATCATTAATATTGTGATCAAAAAAGAAGAAAGAAAAGGAATCAACGGTTCAGTATCCTTCAATACTGGAATCCCTCATAATCATAGTGTTGGTTTGAGTCTTAATCGGCGGACAGAGAAATTTAACCTTTTCACTCAAATAGGAGCGGGATATCGAGAGATGCCAAGGGATTCTAGAAATATCAATCGGGACTTGGTTAATGGAACGACCATCTTTTCTGAAGGAACAGAATATCGGAATGAAAAATTTTATAATTTGATCTTAGGAACTGATTACCATATCAATAAAAACAATGTACTTACATTATCAGGAAGTTTTGCTTATGAGGTGGAAGAACAACCTTCGGCGACTAATTTTACCTTAGAAAATAGTTTAGGTGAAATCCTCAACGAATGGAATAGAACTGAAACTACACAAGCTGATAATCCAAAATACCGATATGAATTACAATATAAAAGTAATCTAAAAGGACATAAAGATCATGCTCTTTTGATAAGTGCATTAGGTAATTTTTTCGGAAAAGATCAATCTTCAGAATTTTTTAATACGGAAACTTTAGGAGCCGAATCTTTTGCAGACCAACAAACAGAAACTAATTTTCAAGAAGGAAAGTATACTTTTAGTTTAGATTATACCAAACCTTTTTCTGATAAAATAACTTTAGAAACGGGGGCTCAATATGTCATTAATAATGTGAGTAATGATTTTGAAGTTAGAAACTTAATTAATGGTGAATTCGTTGCAGATCCTAGTTTAACTAACTTATTTGAATACGATCAAAAAGTGCTTGGTGTATATGGAACAGGTGCTTACGAAGATGATAAGTGGGGAGTCAAGGTAGGTTTAAGAATGGAAAATACGGATCTTAAAACATTGTTGGTAAATACGAATCAAGACAACGATATTAATTTCACGAATTTCTTTCCAACACTTCACACTTCATATAAATTGACAGAAGCCTTTTCTCTTCAAGGAGGTTATTCACGTAGAATTTTTAGACCAAGACTTTGGGATTTAAATCCTTTTTTCAATATCAGAAATAACTTCTCCATCAGAACTGGTAATCCTGATTTACTTCCTGAGTTTACTGATTCTTATGAAGTGTCGAGTATTTACATTGCAGGTAAAACAACTTTTAGTGCTAGTGTTTATTATCGTTATACGACTGATGTGGTGGAAAGGGTTTCTACTTTTGAAGATAATGTCAACACTACCATGCCGATGAATATAGGAACGAATAAGTCAACTGGATTGGAAATAAATGCTAAATATACAGCTAGTAAAAAATTATCTTTTAATGGAGATTTCAATTATAACTATTTCAATCGGGAAGGAGAATTAGAGGGAACCTCTTTTGATTTTAATGCAGATCAATGGTCTTCTAAAATAACTTCTAAGATTAAATTCCCAGCAGGTATTGATTTTGAAATCACGGGACAATATCGTTCAAGAGTTCAAACGGTTCAAAGTGAAGTGTCAGGAAATTTATTTGCAGACATAGGTTTGCGAAAAAAAATCATGAAAGGTCGAGGTGTACTTAATTTTAGTGTAAGAGATTTATTTGCATCAAGAATTCGAGAAAGTGTAATTGATCAAGATGATTTTTATGCTTACAGTTTTAGACAGCGAGGAAGATTTATCACTTTAGGATTTAGTTATGGTTTTGGAAAAGGAGAGGCGATGGAGTTTTCAGGACGACGACGACGGTAAGAAGTCGTAATAAAAAATAAATTTAAAGTTCAGAAAAGTCCCAAATATTTAAGGAATTAAATGTTTGGGATTTTTTTTTGAAAAAAAATGAAAATTTTAAAGTAAAATTACAATTGGATCGTCTTCCTAAGTGGATGCATTAAGTTTTATTCATTCTCTTAAAAAAACCAAGACATTTATGTCTAGATCAATGGCGGAAAAACAAGAAAGAAATATCACAGGAGTTGTTCAAGAATACAGCAATAGGTTGTTTCGATTTATTCGAGGCAAGGTTTCTACAAATGTAGAAGCAGAAGATATTTTGCAAGAAGTTTGGTTTCAATTGAGTAAAGTAGTGGAATTGAATTCAATTGAGCAATTGAGTGGATGGTTATTTCGAGTAGCGAAAAATCAAGTGACGGATAATTATCGGAAGAAAAAGCCAGAGTTGTTGGAAGATTTTTCCTATGAAAATGAAGAAGGTGATTTGTTTTTAAAAGATATTTTAATGTCCGATTTTCCTACGCCAGAGGAAGAAAATTTAAAAGAATTATTTTGGGAAGAATTGTTTAAAGCATTAGATGAATTACCTGAAAAACAAAAAAACGTTTTTATTTGGAATGAACTGGAAGATCAAACCTTCCAAGAAATTTCAGATCGAACGGGCGATAATATTAAGACTTTGATTTCGAGAAAAGGATATGCGGTGAAACATTTACGAAGTAGAATGGAAAGTTTGTACAAAGAATTTTTTGAAGATGATTGACAAAATTAAACCTTTTTAATTTCATGTTGAACGATCGACGTTTGACTTTCTCAAAAAAAATCAATCAAATTGACAAAAGCAAAATTTACTAATCATGTACAATAAAAATTTTAAAAATAAAAAATTTCACCCAATCAAGATGCTAGGAATGGCAGGGATGGTAGTTTTATTTATAGGGATTGCTGGAGGAGTTGTGATGTTTCTATGGAATGCAATTATTCCAGATGTAACTGGATGGAAATCATTGACTTATTGGCAAGCGATTGGACTATTAATTCTTTTTAAAATTCTGTTTGGCGGTTTTGGAAGAGGTTCGCAAAGGCACCGACGAAGACGAACTCGATGGAAAGAAATGAGAAATAAATGGAAAGGAATGAATCCTGAGGAAAGAAGAGAAATGAAAGAAAAATGGATTAATATGGATGCCGAAGAGAAAAAGGCTTTTAAGCAGAAATGGAAAAATTACTGTAAAGGGAAGGGAGAGGAATAACTTTCTAAATAACGAATACTTATAATTCTTTTACACATCTAAATCCCGTATGATTCAATCCTGTATCAGGACTAGATCCCATACGTCGTGAATTTCGATATCCAGAGCAATAACCATCATTACAAAGAAATGATCCACCTCTAATTACTTTTTCTTGTTGGTAAGGATTGTAAGGATTAAAACCTATATCTGGCCCTTTAGTATTATTTTTTTCAGCTAAGGATTTTTTATAAAATCCAACATCCAACCAATCTGAGCACCATTCCCAAACATTGCCTGACATATCAAAAAGGCCATATTCATTTGGTGCAAAAGACTTGACGGGAGCAGTCGTTAAATATCCATCACTTAGTATATTTTTGTAAGGAAATGCTCCTTGCCAAAAATTTGCTTTAGTTTTTCCTTCGTTTATATTTTCGTTACCCCAAGGATATATGGAATTTTCTTTTCCTCCTCTTGCTGCCCATTCCCATTCTGCTTCGGTAGGTAATCGTTTGCCAGCCCATTTTGCAAAAGCCATTGCATCTTCCCATGAAATATGAACCACAGGGTGATCCATAATATTTTCTAAATTACTATCTGGTCCTTCAGGATGTTGCCAATTAGCACCTATCGTCCATCTCCACCACAAGGCAGGATTATTCAAAGGAACTTGTTTGGTTAACTGATGAAAAACTAGTGCTCCTGGTTGCAACAAACTATCAGCAGGTTTTGGAGTATTTGGAGGAAGACTTGATTTTATTTCTTCCCAATTGACAGGTCGTTCAGCTAGAGTCAAATAATTGGTCGCTTCCACAAATTCTCTAAATTGTTGATTAGTCACTTCCGATTCATCCATCCAAAAAGAATTAATTTGAACTTTGTGTTTTGGAAATTCATTAGCATCAGCTTGATCGTTATCACCACCCATATTTAGCGTTCCGCTTGGAATCAAAACCATTCCATCTTTTTTTACAATAGTCGCAGAAGTTGTATCATTAGTACAGCCTATTAGGAAAATTGCAAAAGAGAAGAATAGGAAGAATTGAATATTAAAAGATGAATTGGGCAAAGGCATAAAAATATATTAAAATGAATTTTGAATAAATCTAAAACAAAACTATAATTTAAATTGAAAATTGAAGTCCTTTTCTTTTAATATTAAATTAAAAAATGATTTTTTGCAAAAACTTAATTTCATTAGAGTTTATTCGTTTGACGATTGACGATCCCAGATACAATTCTATTTAGAATAGACTCTATTTATGTATTCTTATTTCTCAAAAAAAATAAAGATGTTAAATGCCATCACTCGAGCTATAAGCCCAAATATGGATCATTGCGAGCTTACTCATTTTCAGCGAGAACCAATCAATATTCAAAATGCCATTCAACAGCATAAAAAATATAAAAAGGTTTTGGAAGAACTAGGATGTAAATTAATTTCTGCTCCCGCTGTGCCCGATTTACCTGATAGTATTTTTGTCGAAGATTGTGCAATCGTTTTAGATGAACTAGCCATAATTACTCACCCTGGTGCTCCAAGTCGGAGAGAAGAAGTAAAAGGAATTGCAGAAGTTTTAGCTTCTCATCGGAAATTATTTTATATCGAATCACCAGGGATTATTGATGGGGGAGATGTGCTTGTCATTGGAAAAAATATTTGGGTAGGACTTAGTAATCGAAGTAATTTGATAGCAATCGAGCAGTTAAAAAAAATAACTTCCCCTTTTGGATATTCTGTCAATGGGGTAGAAGTGACTGATTGTTTGCACTTGAAATCTGCGGTTACTCAAGTAGAGAAAAATACAGTTTTGTTAAATCCAAATTGGATAAATATTGATATTTTTAAAGCGTATAAAATTATCGAAATTCATCCTGACGAACCTAATGCTGCTAATGCATTGTTGATAAACGATATTATTCTTTTTCCAAAAGCTTATCCTTTGACTACCCAAATTTTAAAAGATAAAGGACTTCAAATTATTAATTTAGATAATTCAGAGGTAACAAAAGCAGAAGGAGCATTGACTTGTTGCAGTATTATTTTTAAGACTTGAGTGTCATTATCAAGATTAACTTGGTTGAAAAAACTTACCTTTGCAAAATGGACTGTACTATTCTTTCCTCCCCATTGCAAGGGTTTACAGATTTTAGATTTAGAAATACCTTTCACAAATATTTTGGAGGGGTAGATACTTTTTATGCACCTTATATTCGCTTAAATGGAAAAATGGTCATCAAATCCAATTTTGATAAAGACATACAACTCAAAAATAATACAACCCTAAATGTTATTCCTCAGATCATGACCAACGATGCTAATGAATTTATTTTCGTCACCAAGTTTGTTCAAAGTTTGGGGTACCAAGAACTTAATTGGAATCTCGGTTGTCCTTATCCAATGGTAATCAATAAATGTATGGGATCGGGATTGATTAATGATCCAGACAGAATTGATCGAATTCTTGATCGAGTTCATACAGAAACAGATATTACTGTTTCAATGAAAATGAGAATGGGGTATGAGGACAATAGAGAAATAATTAGTTCATTTCCAGTTCTTGGCAAATATCCGCTGAAAAATATTGCCATTCATGCTCGAATTGGAAAACAACTTTATAAAGGTGGAGTTGACTTAGATGGGTTTCAACGATGCGTCGACTATAGTCCACACAAACTTTACTATAATGGCGATATTACAACAGTTGAAACTTTTCGTAGAATGAAAGAACGGTTTCCAATGATTGATCATTGGATGTTGGGTCGAGGATTGATTGCTGATCCTTTTTTGCCACGAATGATAAAAAATGATACGGAGGAATATCCAGAAGATCGATTTGAAATTTTTAGTAAATTTCATGATCGACTTTTTTCTGAATATGAACAGAAGTTGACTGGTGATAAAATGATTATTCGGAAGATGCTAAGTTTTTGGGAGTATTTTGCAACACCACTTTCTACCTCTACTAAGATCGTGAAAAAAATTAAAAAGGCAAAAACGATTGAAGTATACGATCAGGCGGTTGCCGAAATTCTGGAAAAGGAAAGGGAGTTTCATTATTCTAAAATTTCTAGCAAAATTTAGGAAATTAACTTTTCTGTTTATCCAGCATATCCAGCGCTACATCAATAATCATATCCTCTTGGCCACCCACCATATTTCTTTTTCCCAATTCTACTAAAATAGATCGGGTGTCTAAACCGTATTTTTCTGCTGCTCTTTCTGAATGCAACAAAAAACTAGAATATACTCCGGCATAACCTAATGAAAGTGTTTCTCGATCCACCCGAACAGGTCTTGATTGCAAAGGTCGAATGACATCATCCGCAATATCCATCAATTGATATAAATCGCAATTCGGTTCTTTTCCCATTTTTTTAATCACAGCAATTAGAACTTCTAGTGGAGCATTTCCTGCACCTGCACCCATACCAGCAAGAGATGCATCTAATCGATTTGCACCATATTGCATTGCAGCAACAGTATTAGCAACACCTAATGAAAGATTGTGGTGGCAATGAATACCGACTTCTGTTTCAGACTTTAAAATATCCCGATAAGCTTTTACTCTTTCGATGACACCATCCATCAAAAGTGCTCCTGCTGAATCTGTTATGTAAACGCAGTCAGCCCCATAGTCTTCCATTAGTTTGGCTTGCTCTGCTAATTTTTTTGGTTCGTTCATATGAGCCATCATCAAAAATCCACCAACATCCATTCCCATTTTTTTTGCCGCTTCGATATGTTGTTGCGAAATATCTGCTTCAGTACAATGCGTAGCAATTCGAACAGATTGAACACCAAGGTCTCTCGCTTTTTGCAAATCTTCGATGGTGGCGATGCCGGGAAGTAGGAGAGTGGTGAGTTTGGCGTGCGTTAATCTTTCAGCAATTCCTTCCAACCATTCCCAATCAGTATGAGCGCCAAATCCATAATTAAAACTTCCTCCTTTCAATCCATCACCGTGTGAAATTTCAATGGCATCAACTTTTGCTTTGTCGAGCGCAAGTGTGATATCTGTAATTTGTTCTTTCGTATATTGATGACGAATGGCATGCATTCCATCTCTTAGTGTTACGTCTTGAATATATAATTTATGATCCATTGTTTCTTTTCTAATGTCAAATAATTAAGAATTGGCTAATGTTAACCTTGAAAGTTTCTCTCCTGTAGCAAGAGCTGCACTTGTCATAATATCTAAATTTCCAGCATACTCAGGTAGGTAATGTCCCGCTCCAATTACTTGTAAAAGTACGGTTGTTTTTAACCCATGCCGAAGTCCAAGACCTTCTATAAAAACTGGTTTGTCCTCTGAGATTTCTTCAAATTGAACTGCTTGATGAAGAGAATAACCCGGTACATATTTTTTTACTTCCTCGACCATTTCGTGGATACTTGCACGAATTGATTCAGGGTCGGTATTTTCGCTCAAAGTAAAAACAGTATCACGCATTACCATCGGAGGCTCCGCAGGATTTAAAACGATAATAGCTTTTCCTTTGTCAGCACCACCTACTTTTTCAATGGCATGAGAAGTTGTTTCGGTAAATTCATCAATGTTCGCTCTAGTTCCTGGTCCTGCAGATTTGGAAGCAATAGATGCCACGATTTCTCCATAATGAACTTTTGCAATTTTGGAAACGGCTGCCACAATTGGAATAGTTGCTTGGCCACCACAAGTAACCATGTTGACATTTTTGACATTAATATTATCTTCAAAATTGACTGGCGGAATTAGAAATGGACCAATCGCAGCTGGAGTTAAATCAATGATTCTTTTATCTGCATATTTTTCAATAATTGAATTATTATAAATATGAGCCTTGGCAGAAGTTGCATCAAAAACTAATTTAATGTCATTCCATTCTGACATTTCGATCAAGCCAGAAATGCCAGTTGCACAAGTTGCGACACCCATTCGTTTTGCCCGAGCTAGTCCATCTGACGCAGGATCAATTCCAACCATGACGGACATTTCTAAAATATTAGATGTCCTTAAAATTTTTATCATTAAGTCTGTTCCGATATTTCCAGAACCGATGATGGCTACTTTTATTTTTTCCATAAATTTTTTTTAGGAACGTTTTTAATTTTCTTATTTTCCAAAGGAAACTGAAACGGAGCCAAGTCCTTCAATCTCTGTTTCAAATTGATCACCCTGCTCACCAGCGACCATTGGACCAAGCGCACCAGTTAAAATTACATCGCCAGCTCGAAGTGGTGTTCCATTTTTTATCATCGTTTTAACTAGCCAGATAGTAGCATTTAGTGGCGATCCGAGACAACCTGCTCCAGACCCTTCGGAGGCAATTACTCCATTTTTGGTCATCTTCATTTTGCATTTGATCATATCAAAATCTGATAATTTGGTAGGACGATGTCCCAAGACATAATGACTCGCAGAAGCATTATCAGCAATCGTATCAGTAATTTTTATATTCCAGTTTTCGACTCGACTGCCTACAATTTCAATGCATGGCAAAGCATAGTCAATTGCTGAAATTAACTCGTGAGTTGTAATGGTTGGGTTGGTGATATCTTTTTCCAAAACAAAAGCAATTTCCGCTTCTGCTTTTGGTTGGTGCAATTCATGCCAAGGAATTTCATTTCCATTAAGCACTTCCATCGTATCGAGTAATGCACCAAAATCAGGTTGGTCAACGCCTAATTGTTTTTGAATTATTTTGTTGGTCAATCCAATTTTTCTCCCAACGATTCGAGCACCATTTGTTACACGAAGATTAATATTTTGAGTTTGAATTTGGTAGGCTGAATCTAAGTCTTCGATTCCAATTATTTCTCGAATAGGAGAAATCAGTTCGCCTGTTTGACTAGCATTTCGAAGTTGTGCTGCGATAGATTCGATGGTGGAGGTATTGACCATTTGTGAAATTTCGTTTTGAAATAATTTCCACAAATTTAAAAAATAGAAAGTGAAAACTGCTTGAAATAATTTTTATTTTTATCCATTTTTTCAATGCCATTCCAATCTATACTTACGGGATGGGATAAATTGTGATTGGCTCTATCTGAAAATAAAGTTGCGGTATGATCTTGTGGATTCGTTTTTAAAACCAAATCAAAAGGCATAATCGCTTCTGCAAATTCTTTGGCATCACCAAATCTACTCCCAAATTACAACCTGCTGCTTTTGTGATTTTTATCCAAGTCGTCAAAGTATCTTTTGGCGAAAGGTTGATTCGAATCAATGAGGTGTTTAATTTTTCGAGAAAAATCTCTTTCCCCAAAAGGAGTTACTTATTAAGAAGGAAGTCTACTTTTTAAAAATTTAATTTGTCCATTGTGATTTGATTCATGTTCGACAACATGAAACCATTTGCAATAATTATTGGTGGGTTCACTCCACATCCAATTTGGATCAATTTTTAATAACCATTCATCATCTAATTTGGCTAACTCCTTGAGAGAGTATTCCCGCACTCGGTTTAATTTTTCGAGATAAAAATCTAATTTATTTCCTTTGATTTTTGCTCTACCAGTATTACCAAGACTCATGGCAATACTAAATTCTTTTCGATCTTTTCTCTCCCAATTTCCCCACCTTTTTTCTTCAAAAGTATTGATTTGATAAAACCGTTCTGTCGCCGCTAAATGCCAAAGCATAGCTCCAATTGAATTAGAATTTTCATCATGCAAATAGTCTAAATCTTTGATTGACATTCCTTGAACTGGTCGAAGGATGGTATTTCTCATCCAGTTCATCATAGAAACTAATGTCCCAATTTGAGGAGTGTATCCCTCTTTTGGACCAATATAATTAATGCTATTATTTTGGGAAATAGTAGGAGCGTATTTAGCAAAATTGGTTTGTGGCAAAGCTAAAAGTGAACCAGTTGCTAAAGTTAAGGTGGCTGATTTTTTAATAAATTTTCTTCGTGATGTTGAATCGATTTTCTTTTTCATAATTTTATATTAAATGTTTTTTTGAAAAAAGTTTTTAAATTTAATTAAAAATAGAAGAAAGGTTGTGCTCTTGATTTAAGTTTAACAACTTCTATTTTATATTCAGATTTTTTTAAAAAAATTAAAAATGAGTTTATCAAAGCAAATTGCCAAACACGTTAGAGATATTTATTTTGGGAAAAATTGGACCAATTCAAATATTAAAGAAAAGTTGGAAGATGTTGATTGGAAGCAAGCAATGACCAAGGTTAATTCTTACAACACTATTGCTATGTTGGTTTTTCATACTAATTATTACTTAGCAGGAATCATGAATGTATTGAAAGGAGGCGAACTTGAAATTCGAGATAAATTCAGTTATGAATTGCCGCCAATTGAATCTGAAGCGGACTGGCAAAAATTAAAAACCAAGGCATTTGATGAAGCAGAAGAATATGCTAAATTAATTGAAGCAATGCCTGATGCTAAATTTTGGGCAAATTTTGTCAAGGAAGGTTACGGCAATTATTACCGAAATATACATGGTTCAATTGAACATTTATATTATCACTTTGGGCAAATTGTTTTGATTAAAAAATCAATTCTAGAAAAGGAAACAATTGACTAAACCTATGAATAAATTCTAATCACTTGTCCTGTTCCTCTTCCTTGAATACTTCGCACATACCCCAATATCATTTTATCCATAGCAATAGGAGGATGTCCAGGGAAATAATTTTCATATTTGGCATAGGCATCTTCGACTACGCCAGAAGAAACAACATTTAGCCTTATTCCTTTTTTTAATTCTAGCGCAACTGCTTGAACAAAACTATGAATTGCTCCATTGACCATAGCGGCACTTGCAGTTTGGTAAACTGGATCGTCGGCCAAAATTCCAGTTGTTAATGTAATCGATCCGTTTCGTTTCAGATATTTTCTACCAATACGAACGAGATTAACTTGTCCCATTAATTTGCTTTTTATTCCGATATGAAAATCTTTTTCAGAAAGCTGATCGAAAGGAGCCCATTTTGCTTCGCCTGCTGCACAAATTATTGCATCAACCTTACCGGTTTTTTTAAATAATTTTTTGATGGATTTTGAGTTAGCAATGTCAATCTTAAAATCTTTTGAGCTCCTACCTGCAATAATGATTTTGTTGTCCTTTTGAAAATGTGCAACTATCCTTTTCCCAATGGTACCTGTTCCTCCGACTACTAATATTTTCATTTTGAATGATTTTTTATGACTAACTCTCCAGTCTATTTTTAATCAAAAGAATTCCCCAATGCTTGCTCTCATTAGCGAAAAAATAAAAAACCACGACAGAGTTTTTTCACCACATAGGTACATAGAAAATATAGTATTTTAATTATGTGTCTATGTGGTGAAATTCTATTTTGGTCTCTATAAAATTATTTTTTTGGTTCTCTGTCAGCTTGCTGCGGAGTAGTTCAATTATAAAGGAATATTCCCATGCTTCTTTTTTGGCAGTTGCACCGATTTATTTTCCAAACTAGCAAATGCTTTGATCAATTTTCGTCTAGTATTTTTTGGTAAAATAACTTCATCGATAAACCCTCTTCGTGCTGCTCGATAAGGATTCGCAAATTTCTCCGCATATTCTTTTTCCTTTGCTGAGAGTTCCGCTTCAGGATCATCGGCAGCTTTAATTTCTTTTCGGAAAATAATTTCACTAGCCCCTTTTGCACCCATTACAGCAATCTCTGCATTAGGATAAGCGAAGTTCATATCTGCTCCAATATGTTTCGAATTCATTACATCGTAAGCACCTCCATAAGCTTTCCGTGTGATCACAGAAATACGAGGAACGGTTGCTTCACTTAAGGCATAAAGTAATTTTGCGCCATTGGTAATAATTCCATTCCACTCTTGATTTGTTCCTGGCAAAAATCCAGGAACGTCTACCAACACTAATAATGGAATATTGAAACAATCACAGAAACGGGTAAATCGAGCCGCTTTTTTAGAACTTTCCACATCCAAAACTCCTGCTAAACTCATCGGTTGATTAGCTACGATTCCGATGCTTTGACCTGCCAGTCTTGCAAAACCAACGACGATATTTTCTGCGTAATTTTTATGAATTTCGAAAAAAGTTTCTCGATCTGTAATTCCTTCGATGATGTCTCGCATATCGTAAGGTTGATTAGCACTTTCAGGAATGATGGTTTCTAATTCTTCTCGGATTTCATCTCCGATTTCGTATGGTAATCGGGTAGGAGTATCCTCACAGTTCTGAGGCATATAACTCAATAGTTTTTTTATTTTTTCGATACAATCAATATCATTTCCTGCGGTCAAATGAGTGACACCTGATTTGGTGGAGTGAGCACTTGCTCCTCCTAATTCTTCAGAAGTTACTTCTTCGTTTGTCACCGTTTTTACAACGTTTGGTCCGGTGACAAACATATAACTGGTGTTCTCTACCATGATCGTAAAGTCTGTCATGGCTGGAGAATAAACTGCTCCACCAGCACAAGGCCCCATGATGGCAGAGATTTGCGGGACGACTCCTGATGCCATTACATTCCGATAAAAAATATCTGCGTAGCCTCCAAGCGAACGAACGCCTTCTTGAATTCTTGCTCCACCACTATCGTTAAGACCAATTACTGGTGCACCAACTTTCATCGCGGTATCCATTATTTTACAAATCTTTTCTGCATGGGTTTCGGAAAGTGCTCCACCAAAAACGGTAAAGTCTTGTGCGAAAACATACACTAACCGTCCATTTATTGTTCCGTAACCAGTTACGACTCCATCACCATAAAACTGTTGATCTTCCATTCCGAAGTCAGTTGTTCGATGAGTGACAAGCATTCCGATTTCTTCAAAGGATCCTTCGTCCATTAAAAAATGGATTCGTTCTCGGGCGGTGAGTTTTCCTTTTTTGTGTTGTTTGTCGATACGGACTTGCCCGCCGCCGAGGTGGGCTTCGGAGATTTTTTGATTTAGGATTTCTATTTTTTTTGACATTATATTTTTACTTTTTTCAAATTTGAATTTGATTTTTTTGTTTCTGATTATTGGACACTACAGCAGAGTGATAACCCTAGGTGTTTCTTCTTTTTCTATTGCTAAATAAACGATTTGAAAAATACAGATTGATCAATAAATAGAAAATTTAAAAACTGTCTAAAGAAAATTCGATCCATCTCTAGGTATATCGTTTCTAATTGATATTTCGATTTCAATTGCTATTATTGGAAAGATTCATCCAAAAAGCAATGAGATTATTATGAAATAATTTGTCGGATTTGATTTAGACTTTTGAAAGGATAATTTGTATCCAAATAAAATAACCAAAACCAAGAATTCGAAATATCCAAATATCAATTTTTACTTTTTTCTAATTATAAAAACTATATTTTAAATTTACTGATAGTTTTTTATAAAATGTTTTTCGTTGGTGCTATCGCTCTGCGCTACAGTACCGACACAAGTCGTATTAAGCTTATTCCAAATATAAATCATGATATGCTTCCATATAAATACAAAACTTATCATAACCTCTTTTCATGGTAATTGGTCCAGGAGGTTTTCGGCTTTCATAACCTTTCCATCCGCCTAATCTTGCAATAATCCATGAAGCCCAACTTAACTGTTTCGGAGAATTGTGATTTTTAAGTTTCTCAGTTTTGCCATTTAGCTTTTTATCTAATTTTTTTAGAACCTTTATTTCATCATTATCAAAAACTTCTTCTATTGGTTGTGATTGATTATTTCCTCTTGCTTTTACTAATTGCATTATTTTGCAAGCAGCTAATAAAGTCATGACAGATTGCTTCATGATTGCTTGAGTCGTTTCTAATTGAGTTGCTTCTTGGTTAAATCCTTTCTTTTTTACGGTTCTAAATAATTCTTCAATATTCCATCGAGATAAATAATATGCTACTATTTCTAAAGCTTCCTCTAAATTATTTATTGGATGGTTTGTCCATAAGCGCCATTGAATTGCCTCTTCATTACCTTTTTGATTATCAATTTCTTTGACCTCTAGTAAGTGTAATTTTATTGATTGTAAACCTTCTTTGCTTGATCGGGTTGGTAACAGTTCGACGTCTCTAACTATTCTAACCTCCATATTTGCGGTACGTTTAACTCTGTTCTTAGGGTTCTTCCTATCTCGCCAATGACTTCGGTTTTTTGCATCTATTTCTAATTCATAATGACCCAAGTTTTCTCCATCTTCCTTTAGTAGATCAAGTACCTTTAATTTTATTTCACCTTTCTTTACTAATCTATTTCGAGATTGACGAATAACAAAATTCTCTTTTTCCACTTCTTGGATATGGTAAAACAATTCAAAGCTATCTGCTTCTCTATCAAAAACATATGTTAAACTTGATGCGCTTTTTAATGATTTTTTTGAATTCGATACACCTAAATGCCACTTGTAGGAATACTTATTTTCTAAAGCTGTTGTTCTACTATTTCTTGTACTCTTGATGGAAGATTGATTCCAGTATAATATATCTGATAATCCTATTATTGTCGAGGTTTTTGGGCATAGTACCATACTTACATGGCTATAAAATCCTTTTGTTTTTCCATCTTGAATAACTCCCAGTTTTTCTATATCAGTTATCCTGTTCTTATGCTTATTCAAATTGAAAATACTACTATCTCCAACTACTAAAAGATGGCGACCTGATACATTTGTTTCAGATATTGTGCAACTTTTACTAATCAGTTCTGACATCGTTACCTTTTTGTTTTTTAGAAATCTATATATTCTTGTCGCTTCACTATCACTCTGTGTGCTTTGTAAAATAGATGTCGCTCCACTCTTTACCAAATTATTAATGTAGTAATCGTATGTGTTTTCTAATCTTAAATCATTGAAATCATTTCGTTTACGACTGACATATCTTTTTTGAGTTGTAGTAGTGTCAATAGTCTCAGGTGAAAAATTGGTATTCATCTTTTAAGTAAATATATTCTTTTTCTAATACGACTTGTGTCGGTACTGTAGC
>JBGCFD010000216.1:0-7205 GCA_045106765.1 Saprospiraceae bacterium
GAAAATAAGTTAGAGAAAACGACTCTAGCTTTAGAGGAGAAAAAAGAGGATGACCCCGAGCATTCTAAGAAATTGAGGAAAGAAATCGAACAATACATCAAAGATATTGATAAATGTATTGACCGACTAAAAAACAGTTAAGTGATGGAAGGACAAGACACCTTAAATATAACAGTACTAATTGCAGGCCGTCCCTACCCTTTGAAAATAAAGGCGGGCGACGAACACACAATTCGTAAAATTGTTAAGGATGTCAATGAAAAAATCAACAAGTTTCAGTTGACTTATATCAAAAAAGACAAGCAAGATTGTCTCGCTATGACCCTCCTAACTTATGCAGTTGACTTTCACAAGGCACAAACGGATAAAGAAATGACTCCCGGTGCTGACCTTTCTGATAAAATCCATCAACTAGATGGATTGCTCGATTCTCTTTTGGGATAAAAGATTCCCATCCTTTTCTTCTTTGTGTAAATGTTTGATAGGTATTAATGTGTATATGTTTAAAAAAAACATCAACACATATATATTTATGTTCATTGACATATTTCTCCAGATCTATTTTTTCATATATCAAATAAATTAAAAACAACATGGGACTAGAAGCCATAATTGGAATAGTCGTAGCATTAGTGGTTGGAGTAGTTGGAGGATTTTTAGCAAAAAAATCTTCGGACAAACCCAAAATAGAGGCTGCTGAAAGAAAAGCAGATGAGGTAATTACTAACGCTAGATTAAAGGCCAAAGACATTGAAGCTGCCGCTGAAAAGAAAAACGAAACCATCAAGCGTAAAAAAATTGGCGAAGCAAAAGACAAGTTTTCTCGATTGAAATCTGACTTTGAAAGCTACAAGGGCGACCAAAAGGTTGCAATGAAAGAGCGAGAGATGGAGATTAAGAATTTGGAAAATGGTTTAAAGCAAAAGCAAGATAAGATCAAAAGTCAGCAGCAATCTTTAGATAGTAAAAAATCTGACTTTGAATCAAAGCAAGCTGAGCTTAAAGCTGTTAGAGAAAATCTTGACAAGCAATTAAAAATTGTTGCGAAGAAAAAAGAGGATTTAGAAAATGCGAACCAAAAGCATATCGAGGCATTGGAAAAGGTAGCCAACCTTAGCGAAGCTGATGCAAAAGAAGAATTGCTCCAAGCAGTAAAATCAAAAGCTGAAATGGATGCGATGGCAATCGTAAAAGATACGATCTCTCAAGCAAAAGTTGATGCTAATAAAGAAGCAAAGAAAATTGTCATCCAATCTATTCAAAGAATGTGTGCGGAGTACACGATTGAAAATACTGTTTCTGTTTTTAACCTAGAGTCAGATGATTTGAAAGGTCAAATTATTGGTCGAGAAGGTCGAAATATTCGAGCTTTGGAAGCAGCAACAGGAGCAGAAATTGTGGTAGATGATACGCCTGAGGCAATTATCATTTCTGGTTTTGATGCAATTCGTAGAGAAGTTTGTCGATTGTCATTGAAACGATTGGTAGCAGATGGAAGAATCCACCCTGCTCGGATTGAAGAGGTAGTTGCAAAAACTCGAAAAGAACTTGATGAGCAAATTGTCGAAATCGGACAACGAACTGTGATGGAATTAGATATCCATGGATTGAATGCTTATTTAGTGAAAATGGTTGGACGTATGCGTTTCCGATCATCTTATGGTCAAAACTTATTGAAGCACTCTATCGAGACAGCTTATTTATGTGCAAGTATGGCAGCTGAGTTAGGATTAAATCCTAAACAAGTTAAAATGGCTAAGCGAGCAGGTCTTTTACATGATATTGGAAAAGTATCAGAGGAAGATTCTGAATTGCCTCACGCACCACTTGGGATGAAGATTTGTGAAAAGCATGGGGAGAATGCCGTGATCTGCAATGCAGTTGGAGCACACCACGATGAGATTGAAATGAATAATATTATTTCTCCAATTGTTCAAGCATGTGATGCCATCTCAGGAGCACGGCCAGGAGCACGACGAGAAATTTTGGAAAGTTACTTGAAGAGAATTGGTGAATTAGAAGACTTAGCATTGGCTCATGATAATGTTCAAAAAGCTTATGCGATGCAAGCCGGTCGAGAACTTCGAGTTATTGTCGAAAGTGAGAAAGTAACTGACCAATATGCAGAAGATTTATCGTTTATGATCTCTCAAAAAATTCAAGATGAGATGCAATATCCTGGACAAGTGAAAGTAACGGTGATTCGAGAAACTAGAGCAGTAAATTTTGCGAGATAATTGATTCGTGGAATTTTAATATATAAAAAATGGCTAATGCGATATAATTCGTGTTGGCCTTTTTTTTGTGAAAAACTTAAAAAGCAGGAATGTGGATAAAAAGGTCAAGGAAAAGAAAAAAAAATCAAAAATAAGTGTAAAAAAGAGTTTTTAAGCTTTTAAAAACTCGAAGGAATAACTACCTTTGCACCGATTTTTAATGGAGGCACAAAATTTTATTTGGTACTTTGTAAAATCAAATTTTTAGAAAGAGAAAAAATATATTTCAGATTCACTTTTTTGAACAGATCGATATGAAATTATCTAAGATATTTTTTGCATTAATTTTTGGACTTTTTTTAGCATTTACGAATACTGCTCAAGCAGAAGGAGGAACGTTTTCTGCAAAGGAAACAGCATTTCATCATATTGCTGATGCAAATGTTTACAGTATCGGACCATGGAGTTTTCCACTACCTTGTATTTTATATAATAAAGATACTGGGAAATGGTCTATGTTCTCTTCTGGTAAGTTTCATATTGTTGGACATCATGGAGATGGAAGTGAGATTGTAGAAGGATATGTTTTGAATGGAGGAACAGTTAACCGAATTACAAATCCAACTCCTGAAATGTTGGAAGGTCATATGTCAATTGCTGATCACGCTCATGATGGACACGATGATCATGGTCATTCTCATCATATATTTAATGTTGAAAAAGATAAAGTTACAGGGAAAGAAAAGTCGTACTTTGAAAAAAATGGACAGAAATTTTTCCTAGAAGATAAAACAGCTTGGGACTTTGGAGTATTTGGAGGAGCTTTCACATCATTTTATGATTTCTCAATTACAAAAAATGTAGTGAGTATGATCCTTGTTTGTCTATTTATGATGTTTGTATTTTTTAGAATTGCTAAAATGTACAAAACAAATGACGGAAAAGCACCAACTGGTATTCAAGGATTTTTTGAACCAATGGTTGTTTTTATTCAAGATGAAGTAGCTAAACCTTTCTTAGGAAAAAAATGGAAACAATTCTTACCATTTTTATTGACAATTTTCTTTTTCATTTTAGGATTAAATTTATTCGGTCAGATTCCATTCTTTGGGGGATCAAATGTTTCAGGAAGTCTTTCTGTAACATTAGTATTGGCGATAGCTTCTTTTCTTGTTGTAAATCTTAGTGGAAATGCTCATTACTGGGAACACGTTGTATGGATGCCTGGAGTACCAGCATGGTTGAAAATAGTAATTTTAACACCTGTAGAAATTCTTGGAGTATTTATCAAACCTGTAACATTGATGTTACGTTTGTTTGCAAATATTACTGCGGGACACATGGTAATGGTGATTTTTGTGAGTTTGATTTTTATAGCAAAAGAAGGAGCAGGAGAAGGAGTTGCATGGGCGACTTCAGTAGGTTCGATTTTATTGACAATGTTTATGATGGCAATTGAGTTGTTAGTTGCATTCATCCAAGCATTTGTATTTACAATATTGACAGCAGCATATTTGAATGCATCAACTGAAGAAGCACATGATCACGATCATGGAGATTCTCATGAGCATGCTGCTGCACATTAATTAGAATTTTAACTTTTTTAATAACCATATAAATAATTTAATTATGAATTTTGCAGCTATCGGAATGGGTTTAGCAGTTATCGGAGCCGGAATCGGTATTGGTAATATTGGTGCTAAAGCTATGGAAGCAATCGCTCGTCAGCCTGAGGCTGTTGGAGACATCCGTGCAAATATGATTTTGACTGCCGCTTTGGTAGAGGGTGCTGCTTTGATTGCAATCGTAATGGCTTTCTTGACTATATAATTCTAGTCTAGAAACTAAAAAAGAGAACTGAATTCCGTCACGGTTGGTGGCGGAATTCATGTTCACAGACAATGGTTATTTTAAATTAAAAAATAAAATTTAGAAATGTTTTTACTAGCTAAATTTACTCCAATATTACCTTATCCAGGATTGATTCTTTGGACAGTAGTTATTTTTGGATTGTTTTGGATCATTATGCGAAACTTTGCTTTCAAGCCTATTATTGATGCTTTGGAGAAAAGAGATGATAGTATCCAAAAAGCAATGGAAGATTCGAAAGCTGCAAGAGCGCAGATGGAAAGTTTCAAAGAGGAAAGCGCTCAGTTTTTGGGTGAAGCTCGTGCAGAACAATCTGCAATAATGAAAGAAGCAAGAGCTGCGAAAGATCAAATCATCAATGAGGCAAAAGATGAGGCAAGGGTAGAAGCTAATAAAATTATTGGTAGTGCTCGAACTGAAATCAATGCAGAAAAAACATCCGCTTTAGCTGAATTGAAAAAAGGTTCTGGTGTCTTTGCATTGGAAATTGCTGAGAAAGTTATTCAAAAACAACTTATGGGAAAAGATGATAATGAGTCTTTTGCAAACGGGTTGATTAATGATATAAAATTAAACTAAACTTTAAGATTCAATCTTAAAGTCATAATCATATAATTATGTTTTTACTAGACGGTAATCCTTTAATGAATCCTGATTATGGATTGTTCCTTTGGACAACAGGTATCTTTTTACTTTTCTGGTTCTTATTTTTGAGAGCCGCAAAAGGACCTATCAAAGATATGTTAAGTACAAGAAATTCTGATATTCAAGAAGCTTTGGACGAAGCAGAGAAAGCAAGAATTGAGATGGCTAGCTTGAAAGCAGACAATGAAAAAATGATTGCAGCGGCCAAAGCAGAGCAAGCACAAATTATTGCTGATGCTAAAGTAACTAAAGATCAAATTGTAGAAGAGGCAAAAGTAAAAGCGACAGAAGAAGCAGAGAGAATTATGGCAAATGCAAAATTGGAAATTGAAAACCAAAAGAAAACTGCTATTACTGAAGTGAAGAATCAATCAAGTTTAATTGCTTTAGCCATCGCAGAAAGAGTAATCAAAAAGCAACTCACAGGCAACGAGGATCAAGAAACGTTGGCTAACGAATTGATTGAAAATATTAAATTAAGTTAATCAGTTGATTTTTAAATCAACTCAATAACCAATATAAAATGTCAGTATCAAAATTAGCTGGACGGTATGCAAAATCTCTAATTGACTTAGCTCAAGAGCAAGGTAAATTGGAAACTATTCTGGGCGATATTCAATCGTTCAAAACAGCCAATGAAAATAGGGATATGTATATGATGCTTAAGAGCCCAATCATCAATACAACCAAAAAGGGTAATATTATTACGGAAATTTTTGGAGAAAGCTTTGATGAGATGACAATGGCTTTTACTAAGATTATTTTGAGCAAAGGACGGGAAGAATTTATTCCAGAGATTTGTGAAGAATTTATCAATCAATATAGAAGTATCAAAAACATCACAAGTGCGACGGTTACTTCTGCTACTCCTTTGAAAGAAGATACTTTAGAAAAAATCAAAGACAAGATTCGTTCTGAAATGACTCAAGGTGGAGGAACAGTTGAAATTGAAACTAAAGTAGATGCATCATTACTTGGAGGATTTGTTATTGAGGTAGGAGATAGTTTATATGATGCAAGTGTTGCGACACGATTGAAAAAACTCAAAAAAGAGTTAACTGGAAGTGTAAATTAATAGTTGTAAATGTTTTGTTATGAAACAGAGTCATTTTACAATTTTCTAATAAATATATTTTTTAATCATAAAATCTAAAGATTATGGTAGGTGTTAAACCTGACGAAATATCCGCAATCTTAAAACAGCAATTATCTGGTTTTCAAACTGCGGCAGAACTCGAAGAAGTAGGTACTGTACTAGAAGTAGGTGACGGTATCGCTCGTGTTTACGGACTTACTCAAGCGCAAGCAGGGGAGTTGGTAGAATTCGAAACTGGAGTTCAAGCTATTGTATTGAACCTTGAGGAAGATAACGTAGGAGTTGTATTATTAGGAGCGGGTGACGGTATCCGAGAAGGTTCTAAAGTTCGTCGTACTAATCGTATCGCATCTCTTAATGTAGGTGAAGGTATGGTAGGACGAGTTGTAAATCCTCTTGGAGAACCTATTGATGGTAAAGGTGCAATAGAAGGAAAAACGTACCAAATGCCAATCGAAAGAAAGGCACCTGGTGTAATTTACAGACAACCTGTAAACGAACCACTTCAAACTGGTATCAAAGCAATCGATGCTATGATTCCAATTGGAAGAGGACAGCGGGAGTTAATTATTGGTGACCGTCAAACGGGTAAAACTGCCATTGCAGTTGATACTATCATTAATCAAAAAGAATTTTATGACAGAGGTGAGCCCGTATTCTGCATTTATGTAGCGTCAGGTCAAAAAGCATCTACAGTTGCAAACGTTGCTCAAACATTGGAAGAAAATGGGGCAATGGCATATACTGTAATTGTTTCTTCTTCTGCTGCTGATCCAGCACCACTTCAATTTTATGCACCATTCGCTGGAGCTGCAATTGGAGAATTTTTCCGAGATACAGGACGACCTGCTTTGATTATTTATGATGATTTATCAAAGCAAGCAGTTGCATACCGAGAGGTATCATTATTGCTTAGACGACCTCCAGGTCGAGAAGCATATCCTGGAGATGTATTTTATTTACACTCTCGTTTATTGGAGCGTGCTGCAAAAATTATTGCAAACGATGAGATTGCTCAGAGCATGAATGATCTACCTGACTCATTAAAAGAAGCAGGAATCGTAAAAGGTGGAGGATCTTTGACCGCATTGCCTATCATTGAAACTCAAGCGGGTGACGTATCTGCATATATTCCAACCAATGTAATTTCGATTACTGATGGTCAGATTTTCTTGGAGTCGAACTTATTCAACGCTGGTGTACGTCCTGCAATTAATGTAGGGGTATCAGTATCACGGGTAGGAGGTTCTGCTCAGATTAAGTCGATGAAAAAAGTATCTGGTACATTGAAGTTGGATCAAGCATCTTACCGAGAGTTAGAGGCATTCTCTAAATTCGGTTCTGATTTGGATGCTACAACAACTGCCATCTTAGGAAAA
>JBGCFD010000217.1:0-32120 GCA_045106765.1 Saprospiraceae bacterium
GGTGATCGTTCCATCTCTCAATTGAATCGGATCAGGATTGTCTTTTAGGAAATCCATAAAAGTATTGATATCCGACCGATGACTAAAGAAAGAAGCAAATCTTCTAAATAATTTGGGGAAAATCACAACGTCTTGTTGAATGGTTTGGATATTCCAAAGTTTAAAACCCATAGATCGGTCAATTGCCCAAATTCCTCTTCTAGACCTTCTGGAATATCTGGTTCTTTGGAAAAAAAGATTGACAGCAACAGGTTCAGTTGTCGTATAAAAAGTAGGATAAACAATTCCTTCTTTGACCAAAATATAATTGATGGATTGTTTGAAAGGTAAATTTGCTGCTAAGATTTCAGCACCATCTTCTAGGTCTGCATCTGCAGGGAAAATATAACTAATCGGTCTTCCAAAAACATCAATATTGGCGGTAGCAATATAGCCAGGTTTTCCATCATTAGCACTTGTAATTTTAGTCACTAATAAATTATAATCCACTTCGGTAATATTGATGAGTTCCAACATTCGTTCTAGTGCAGCGATAGCAAAAGCATTGGGTTGACGGAGATCTTGGTAGTGAGTTTCGAGTGCATCAATGGCTTCGATACGAAGTTGTTTTTTAATTCTTCGTTTGTCTTTAGCGGTTTTCCATTCAAGAAAATCCCAATGATCGCGATTGTCAGCAGCAAATCGAATAGAATCTCCATCAGGAGAATAGCCTTTGACATGGAAAGTTCCTTTGATAATTTTGTAAGTATTCATTGGGTTTTTTAATTAATTATTAATCGAAAAAATCTCGTGATAAAAATAAAATATGACTATTCAGGATTGACTATGATAAAGAATTTTTCTGCGTCTCTCCATCTCTGCGTTGACAAATCGGTCAAATTCAACTTTGCTGGTTAGTCGTAATAAAATTAATTATTTATTTGGTAAAGCGAAAGAGTAAGTATCCTTTTTGTATATATTCTTTTAGGAATAATAAGGATTTACTAATTAATTCTCCAAGGTGGATTTAACCGATTTTCTCCAGCGAAATATAATATCAATTGATTGTTATCTACATCTTTTAGCCTCGCTTCTCTCCACAACCAACTTTTATCATTTGGCATTTCGTCCAACTTAATTCCTTTTTCTAACAATACATTTACATAGTCGTCAAGGTCTTTACATTCGAAGTAAACATAAACACCTTCACCTTTGGGTAGTGATTCTACTTGATGAATAGAAAAAGTAGCACCTCCATCAGGACAGACAAATCGAGCATAATTTGGGAGAGATTTTACAATCAATTGCAATCCTAATTTTTCATAAAAAGGAATAGATTTAGTCAAATCCAAAGAGGGAATGGTAATTTGATTTAGATTCATTTTTTTGAAATGATATTTTATTCTTCTAAAATTTCATAATCAATTTGCAATTTTCTTAAAGCTCTAAATGCGGAACTTGTATTCATCGAAACTTCAATTTCAACAGTTGATCCATCCAACAAATATTCGGTGTACTCTCTCGCCAATGAGTTGTCGACATCATCTGCCACTTCTTCAAACATAGCAGTAATATTTCTTCGATCTGGGCGAGCTGCGTCGCAAGAATTTAATTGTATTTTCATAATGTGTTTAAATTTTGATGCAAGATAGTGATAAAATTAAGTAACAATAAAAGAATAAGTTCGACTTTTAGACGAGGTTTTTCTTTCAACGTTACAGAAATAAACTTGTTATTTTTTACTTTTCAAGTTTTCTAATCTTTCTTTAGCTTTTTCAATTGCATTGCAATGAATTTCATTTTCATTTTTGCAAGATTCTTCTAAAGTTAAAAGGAGCTTTTCTTGAATTTTAATATTTTTTGATTGGTAACTAATTGCCTGTCGGTATAAAAAAACTGCTTTGTTAAATTCATTTTTCTTATATGCTTCTTCTGCATCCAAAACTAGTTGCTTGGCTTCTGCTAGTTTTTTTTCGTTAATTTTTTCTTGCTGAGTGGCTTGAAATTCCTCCAATTTTTCTAGTTTTATTTCTGGGTTAAATTTTGATTTAAAAAGAAAACCCAAAATTAAAACCAATGGAATAGCAAAAAGTAGCACTAGCTTTTTTAACCGTGCACTTTCATCATATTCTTCTTCCGCCTTAATTAAATTATCATAATCTTCTTCATTTGGAATGATTGAATCTGATTCTAAGAATTTACTTTTTCTTTTTTTTCTCATGATAAAAATCTAAATTTTTTATTTCATTGAAACAACCCAATCATTAATTTTGTTTTCCAAAACAGCCAACGGAACACATCCTGTTTCTAAAATTTGATTATGAAATTGTTGTATATCAAAATTTTCACCTAAATCTTTTTCTGCTTTACTTCTTAATTCTCTAATTTTTAATTGACCAATCTTGTAGGAAAGTGCTTGTCCTGGATTTGCCATGTACCTTTCGATTTCAGAGATAATTCCTGCTTCTGGTTCCGCTTCATTATCTAAAGAATATTGAATGGCTTTTTCTCTAGTCCATCCTTTTGAATGAATCCCAGTATCCACCACTAGTCGAATTGCTCGGTGCATTTCCATTCCCAACATTCCAAAATATTGGTATGGATTAGTATATAATCCTAATTCTTTTCCTAACGATTCACAATACAATGCCCAACCTTCGCCATATCCGCTGTACCAAATCGTTTTTCGAAACTTTGGTAAATCAGGATCTTCCTGCGTCAAAGAAATTTGATAATGATGCCCTGGAATAGCTTCGTGCAAAAATAAAGCTTCGTCTGAGTAAGTATTATATTTTGTAGCATCTGGAATTGGAGTATAAAAAATCCCAGGACGAGTTCCATCAAGTGAACCTGGATTGTATTCTGCGCTGGCAGAATTTTCTCTAAAAGCTTCTGTTCTTCTAACTTCAAAAGGCGTTTTGGGTTTGACATCAAATAGTTTGGCAATTTGAGGTTTCATACGATCATGGATGGCATTGAAATTATCAATCACCTCTTGAGGTTCTTTAAAAGGCATTAATTTTTTATTATTTCTGACATGATCAAAAAACGATTTGATATCACCTTCGAAGCCTACCTCTTTTTTTACTTTTTCCATCTCTGACAAAATCCTTGCAACTTCACTTAGACCTAATTGATGAATTTCATCAGCTGTCATATTCGTAGTGGTGTAAGTTTTGATTTGATGGTTGTAAAAATTCTTACCATTTGGAATCGCATCGATTCCGCTGGAAGTTCTTCCTGCTGCCAAATATTCATTACTCATAAAACTGTGTAATTTTCGGTAAGCTGGAATTACTTTTATTGTAACTACATTGTTATAAGTTTCAGTTAGAGCAATTTTTTCCTCTGCTGAAAAACTTTCTGGGAATTTTTTGATGGGTTGATAAAATAAATGTTCCTCAAGATTCTCATTGGTAAGTGCTTCTAGTTGAGGGAGAATTTTTACAATTAATGATTTAGGTAAAACTTGTTTTGTTTCGATTCCTTCTTTCATTTTTGATTCAGCCGTTTCCATCCAATCTAGATAACCATCTAACCTTTTTAGCCAAGTGTTATAATTTTCGACTGTCTTAAAAGGTTGAGCACCAGAGCCACTTGCTAATTGTCCAATCATCAAATTGACTGTCCACATTTGATCGATTGGAAATAAATCTTTTGGGAAATTCATATTCTCCAAATTGATATCGATATCCCATTTTAAAACAGCTTTGCTAATTTGAGCACTTTCCGATAATTCTTCATCAGGAAATTTTTCTGATTTTTCTAAATAAGAAGTGTAATATTTCTTTAATTTTTGTTGATATTCATTGGACAAAAAATTGGGGAAAAGATGGTCGTAGCGATTGTCTCCAGCCATCGTTGCATTGATTGGATTTAATTTCAAACCTTCTTCGTAATATTCGTCTAGCATTTGGTTGAAAATTGCGGTGGAGTCTTTTTGATTGACTTTTTTTTGTGCGGGTTCATTTCCGCAGGAGAAAATAATTAATAGGGTGAAAATGAAAAAGTATTTTTGAGTCATGACTTATGCTGTTAAAATTATTTTAAATATTTGGATCATTATTAATTGCCTTTATTTTTTCTCCAACGTTTCTTTCGTTTTTTCTTCTTTTTTGCTTTCTCTTCTTCCTTATTTATTGTATCAAGAACCATTTTTGGAATAACTCCCAAAGTATTTTTTTTGCAATCCCAAACACTTAGATACTTTTTAGAAATAACATTATGTGTTTCCCAAGGAGTATATTTTCCATACAACATCAAAGTGCAAATATCTGTAGCGGTGATAAACTCACCAGTCTCTTCTGAGTGTGAATGCATACTACCAACTTCTTCTTTGCCTTCCTCTTGACCATAGTAGATAGGAATAATATTTCTATGTAGTTGTTTTTTCTCAATGATTTCATTCTCGTCATTAAAAGAAATTAAGTAATCATTTCCAAAAATAACTACTCCATTTTGTTCAGGTCCTGTTAAAATATAAACCTTCTTTTTCCCTTCATAGATAATTGGAATAAAATTTAGGTTGGTGTTTTGATAAGTTTTAAAAAGAGTATCTGATCTCGCAGCTTCTAACGCTAAGTTCCTTAATTCAAAATAATCATTTTCTAAAGGACTAAAGTTTCTTTCCTTTAAATCTAACTTGGCTGTTTTAATATTGTAAGTGCTATCGAAAGAAATGTCTCCAATTACCATTGGCACTTCTGTTCGAGAGAAAAAAATACATTTTGAAGTGTCATTTTTTATATAGGAAAAGTAACCACCAATATTTTGTTTTTCTTTATAATTTTCCAAGAATAAATCTGTTCCGTACCAGGAAGTCATTTCAGATTTATACAATATTTTTCCTTCCGCAACTATGGGGTTGGTCATCTTTTTTATCTTTTTTTGACTTTGTCCAAATAAAGATGAACTTATAAAAATGAGAATTAAGAGGAGTAAATTTTTCATGTTTAAATTTTAAGTTGTTGTAGAATTTTTACAATTCAATTTTTTGAATTCCTAAAACTTCAATTCCATGTTGTTTTAATGTATTAATTTTTTTGTCATTATTAGTCAACATTCGAATAGATTTTACGCCAATGTTTTTTAGAATTTTAGCAGCGCTAGAAAAATCTCTTGCGTCCTTTTTAAAACCAACAGCTTCGTAAGCATCAGCTTGTTGCACACCTTGTCGTTTGTGTTTGACACTATTCAATAAGGCAAAATGTCCATTGCCTTTTCCTTCCTGATCGAGTAAAATGATAATACCTTTTCCTTGGCGTTGAATGAGTTCTTGAGAAATATCCATTTGCTCTTGGCAATCACATTCTATGCTGTTGAAGTAGTGTCCAAAAATGCAAGACGAGTGAACTCTGCATAAAATGTCTTCTGCATTTTGAAGGTCGCCCATCAATAATGCGATGGATTCTTTTTGACCATCGTAATAAAGTATTTCTTGAAAAAGTCCGAATTTGGTTTTTAGATTTCCTTCGGTGAGTTTTACGATCATGTGATTTTAATTATAATTTATCAAGTAAAATTTTTAATTCGTTTTTTTGAACTTCAGTAAGGTTTTCAAATTGGAGTGCCCATTTTGCATAACTTTTCACTAAATCATATTGCTGACAGTTACTTGAAAACGACCAAGTTAAAGAACCATAAATAGCATCATTAATTGCTAATGTTCGATCTTCCTCAGTTTGTTTTGAAGTTTTATATTGCTCTAGTTTTCCTTGAAATTTAGTATACTCTAATGTTTGGATTAATTTCAAAATAGGCTCATAACCGCCGCCAGCAGTAAAAGTAGACCACAACATATCCAATTGAGAAGGGTCGGTAATTTCTCCATAAAGATCTGGAAGTTTGGAGTCTTTTATTTCTGAGTAAATTAATTTTTCTGTTCCTTCTAGTTGGCTAAAAAATTCTGTAGACCCCATTTGAGAATAATGAATAAGATAAACAAGGTAGGTTCTTGTCTTTTCGTCCTCGTTTTTGAAGGCATCTAAAACTTGAGGATAAAGGTATTTGTTGTTTTTAAAAATTTCTAAAAAAACACTAAAAATGGGAAGGAACTTTGAATCATCTTCAGCAAGTGGACTTTTAGAATAAAAAATATAGTTATTGACTGCAGTTACTGGAAGTGGATGTTCGAAATAACGGTCAAGCCATGAATTAAACTTCTCTTGATCTATTTTACTTTTATTGTAAAGAGGTAGCTCCGCTAAAATAATTTCTGTAGCTAATTTTTTTACCTCTTGAGAAATATTATCAGTTATTTGGATTTCAATTTTGTAAGTTCCAAACGAATCATTGCCTGCAAAGTTTGCTTGCAGAATATTTCTACTCATTTGGAAGCTATTTTTATTTTCGACTTTACCTTTGATCACTTCTAATTTTTTTTGAGAAAAATAAACGGAACCATCAGGGGTGAAAACTTTAATTGAATAATCGACATCAGCCAAATCATTTTTATCAAAAGCAAAACCACCGGCAATTGCGGTTAGGGATACGGTTTGATTTTTATAAACGGTATCACATTGAAGTAATCTTGGGGCAGAAGAACTTATGGTTTTAAACCATTTGTTTTGAAAAGAATAGTCAGTCGTTTTTACTAAAATTCCTTCAATTGCAAAAGTTGAGAAAGAAATAGCGATAGTAAATAAGAGGCATAGAATTTTTTTCATTTTGCTAAATTATTTTTTGTGAGAAAAAGAATATTGTCAAGAATAAACCTAAGAATAATATTTGATTTAGAATAAAATATTTTGATTGAGAAATTTTTCAATTTTATCCTTTCTAGTTTTTATCCACTCCAAATCTGCTTTTATACTTTGAATTTTATTTTTTGAAAATTCTCTTTTCTCCAAATCTATTTCATTTTCTGCTCGCTCTTCTCTAAATTTTAAAATCCTATTTTGCTGTTTGATAATTGCATCCACTAAATTTTTAGGATTTTTTAATTCGTACTTTTTACAAATTAAAACTAATTTTTGAATCTGAGTTTCCTCGTCAACTAAGTCATTTCCCAATTCTAAAAATGTCCAAATAAAGTAAGCAAGGTCATCAATTCTAGCACCAGGAGCTGAATCATCAAAATCAATAATTCCAACTGGAAAGTTATTTTCAAAAATAATATTCCACGGAGCAAAATCATGATGACAAATGGTCTCTTGATTTTTACATAAATTGCTTTTAGCTGCGATATCATGAAATTGGCGGAGAATTTTTACCGCTCCAATAATTTGTTGGTCATTAAATTTTTCACCGACTAGAACTTCTCCATTTATAAATGAAAGTATCTCTCTACCTTTTTTATCTATTCCAATAAATTTTGGAGAAAAAGAGAAGTTGTGTTTTTCGAGATGTTGTAGTAGCTCATGGATAAATGGAGCATTTGAACTCATTGAGCGATGGACATGATTTCCAATTTTAACTACGCTTTCCGTGCTTCTACCTCCAGTTAATTTAATTTCTTTTGGATTCATGAATCATTTAATTTAAAGAATTCCCCGATGCATGCATTGAGTGCAACAACAGTAATGGCATCTCATAGGTGAAAAAATCCCCCCACAACCGATTTTTTTTTCACCACATAGGCACATAGAAAACATAGAATTTTACCTATGTTTTCTATGTGTCTATGTGGTGAAATTTCAAAATACTTAATTCATGTTTGCGTCATATTTGTGTGCATAGATTAGCAGCTTGCTACGGAGTAGTTCAATTTAGTAAACATGAACATACTAAAATTAATTTTATTGAAATGAGAATTGAGGAAAAAAATGTCTTTTTAAAATAATAAATGAATTAAAATTAGGTCGGTAATTCAGCTAATTCTATTTTCGCGGATGGTTGAAAAAAACGATCAACTTTTCACTTCTACTTTTCTGTTACTTTGCCTAAGTCATGTACTTTTTGCTGGGAGCTTTAATATGCTGGTACCTGAGTTACCTTCTTATTTGAGTAGTTTGGGAGGGGAAGATTACAAAGGATTAATCATAGCATTATTTACTTTGTCAGCAGGGTTGTCAAGGCCTTTTAGTGGAAAACTAACTGATACAATTGGACGGGTTCCGGTGATGATTATTGGCACATTGGTTTGTGTCGTATGTAGTTTATTATATCCAATTTTGACTACAGTTGGGGGATTTTTATTTCTTCGATTTTTGCATGGATTTTCTACAGGATTTAAACCAACAGCTTCAACCGCTTATGCTGCGGATATTATTCCAGTTGCTCGAAGAGGTGAGGGGATGGGAATTTTGGGGATAAGTATGAATGTGGGAGCGTCAATGTTTCCACCCATTGGAAGTTATATAACGATGAAATATTCGATGGATATTGCATTTTACTTTTCATCATTTATCGCTTTAGTTTCGATAGGGATTTTGATGGGGCTAAAAGAGACTTTGGAAAAGCCACAAAAATTTAAATCGTCCTTATTAAAAATTTCAAGGCACGAAATTATTGAACGAACTGCCATTCCTCCTGCGATTGTTGCGCTATTTATTTATATGTGTTTTGGTGTAATGTTGACGATTACACCTGACCAATCTGAACATTTAGGATTGTCGAATAAAGGATTATTATTTACTGGATTTACTATTTTTTCAGTTTTGTCAAGAGCTGTTGCAGGGAAAGTTTCGGATCGATATGGAAGAATAATCGTGATAAAAGTTGCAGTAGTTTTGGTAGCGATATCCTTGGTGTTATTAGGGTTGGCGAATAGTTCTACCACATTATTAATGGCTGCAGGTTGTTTAGGGTTTTCAACAGGAGTTGCTTCGCCAGCAGTTTTTGCATGGGTGATAGATATTAGTCCTGATGAAAAAAGAGGACGTGCGATGGCAACCGTTTATATTGCATTAGAAGTCGGAATTGGAGGTGGAGCTTTATTTTCTGCGTGGATGTATGGAAATGATGCGGCGAATTTTCCAATGGCATTTTTTGCTTCAGCAGGGATTACTTTGCTAGCTGGAATTTATTTACAGTTTTTTTATAAGGAGCCGAAGATTGTTTAAGTAGTCGGACATAAATACATGATTACTTTTGTCCGACTACTTAATGTTGGGTTACTGTAAAGGCAAGGCATGCCTTGTCTCTACGATCAAAGATTTATTTTTCAATTTTCTCCTTACAAGTAATTTCCAAATCTGCCAATGCATTCATATAATATATGTAGCCTGAATATGGCGAATCATAAGGACTTAAATAATCTCTTGTTTCTCCATCTTTAGCAGTCTTCGTATTTAAATAATAGAAGTGATCTGAGGTTTGTAATTTACTCCAGACGTGAATCAAATCTTCATCTTTTGAATTAATGACGGTCTCCTCTAAACTATATAATTTTTGTAAAGCTTCCTTTTGCATATTATTTCCACTCCAAGCAGAAAGATCCTTTTCAGAGTCTCTCCAAGATACAGGAAGGTGAACATCGAAGACGTCTTTAACTTCCAATTGTTGAACTTGATCAGAGGCAGTTAAGAAATTTACGCCTTGCTTATTTAATTCATTTGGTAAATGTTTAATAAAATCAAATGCACCAGTTTCTGCTGATAAGTGTTGTCCAAACGTTTCGTAAGGCATATAAATATTTACACAGTCACCTTCATCTTCGGCAATCCAATTAGTGTATTTTTCAGCAGTCAATGGATATTCATTCCAATTTTGGTCAGCGAAACGATGAGTGAAATCAGCAGATAGTTTATCGTTTTTTAAAATGGTTTTAATATTCTTAGTATGAGGAGCTGTGTATAAATAATTAGGAGATCGTCCTAGTAAATATTGAGGTAAACCTTCTGCCATTACACCATGAAATCCTAAATTTTCCAATCGACCTGCCAAATCATTACAGTAAATCATTCCAGTATTTCTAAATACTTTTGGTGTTTGTCCAAAGTGTTCTTCAATTTTGGAAATATGTTTTTTGACTTGTCTTTCAAATTCAGGTAATGAATTTAAATAAGCGAGTGAATGATAATAAGTTTGACCGATAAATTCTACTTGACCTGTTTTTGATAATTCAATAAATGATTGCAAAACATCAGGACGATGGTTTTCCATTTGTTCAATCAAAGTACCAGAGAGAGACAAACAAAATTTAAAATCCTTCCCTAGGCGATTGATATTTTCCATCATAATTGCATTCATTGGCAAATAACAATCATTAGAAATTTTATCCAAAAATTCCTTATTCATTTTATCATCTTCATAAAAATGATCATGTCCAATTTGGAAAAAATCGTAAGGTTTTAACCGATTAGGTTGATGTAGATTGAAATATAAACAAACGTTTCTCATTTTGAAATTTTGTGTGTTGTTAACTAGTCTATTTAAAAATCGGTTTTACTATTTAACCAATTACCTGTTCAACTGTTTCACCAATTACCTTTTTCCTCCATTTAATTCATCTTGCAATTTCTCAAGCGTTTTCCATTTTCCTTCCGCAGCTAATTCTGCTTGTTCTGCCCAAGTGCTTGGATCATGTGCTTGGAATGTATTTCCCGCCTCAATTAAGATAGTTTTTAATTTACTAAATTTTGCATGTGCTAAATCTGAATAAGAATAAATTCCACCACCATTTAATAAGGATTCAATCTTTGGACCAATTCCTTCTATTTTTTTCAAATCATCTTTTTGAATATTTTCAGGAGCAACGGGAGTTAGTGTAATTTTTTTCTCAGCAGAAGATGAAGTGACTGGTTCTGACATTTCCATTTCAGCAGGTGGATCACTTTTTACATCATATCCCAAGGCATAAGAATAAGCACCCATTATTCCATTGACTGCATGATCCCAAGTGCAAGTTTTTATATCTTCAAAGGTTTCCGCGATTACTTTTTTGCGAAGCGCTTCATCTTCCAACAGATCTGTAATATGTTTAGCCATCAAATTCACATCCCAAAAATCTGCGGTTAACGCATGTTTCATAACTTCAGCTGCACCCGATTGTTTGGAAATTACACATGGAATTCCAAATTGTGCCGCTTCTGCAGCTGACAATCCAAATGGTTCAGAAACAGATGGCATGCAATAAACATCAGCCATAGCTAATAATTTATTAACTTTTTCTCGATTAAGAAAACCGGTGAAGTGAAATTTATTTCCAACTTTTTGGTAAGCTCCAGTTTCGATTGTCCGTTTAAGTTGATCACCACTTCCTGCCATGACGAATCGAACATTATCATTTTCTGCAATAACTTTAGAAGCCACTTCTAAGAAAAATTCAGGTCCTTTTTGTCCAGTAATTCTTCCCAGAAATAATACTAACTTTTCTGGGAAAGTAGCTTTCTCTCTATAAGTTTTTACTGGTTCTACACCATTGTGAACTGGAAAAATTTTCTGAGGATTAATCCCATAGTGCCTTTCAACTATGGTTCCTGTATATCGACTAACTGGAATGACGGCATCCGCTATTTCCATTCCATATTTTTCCAAATCATAATTCCAACCTCGTGCATCTGGACCAGCTCGATCATAGCTCAAAGCATGAGCATGAATGACAAGTGGTTTTCCACTTTGGTATTTTACTTTAATTCCAGCTAGCATCGTCATCCAATCATGTGCATGAATCACATCAAATTCTAAATTAGCAGCTAGGGCAGCAACATACTCTGCGTATTCCACTACTTTTTGTTGTACATCATCACCGTACATTTCATCTAATGCAAAGCGACTAAAAAAAGTAGAACTAGTGCTAGTTCCCGAAATTTGATTTGCATGGGTAGATGTTTGAATATGAGTGGATTCAGAACTGATTCCTTCCGTTTTAGTTTTTTCAAAAGAAGGATAGGGCGAAACATTTTCCATACCTGGCGCAAAAAGAGTGCGAGCAAAGGCATTATATTTTTTATAAATTTCTTCTTGTGAATGATTGGTGGTATTGCTAATCTCGACGTCAGTATTATTGAGGCCAATGATATTTGCATTATCTAAAATTGAATCTTGACTCGCCTTCGGTAAAATAATAGTGAGATCAGTTTGTTTGGCTAATGCCTTAGCAATTCCAAAACATGCAATTGCTAAACCTCCACTAATAAGTGGAGGAAATTCCCATCCTAGTTTAAGTACTTTTAGTTTTTTCATCACAGAATAGATTGTATTAAAAAATTAAGGAGTTTTTTTGAAAAAAAGAAAATTTAAATTATTCCTTTCAAGTGTAAAAATATAATTTATTTACGTACTTCGTGTTTTTTTTACTAAAAGCAAATTGAATTTTATATTTTTATTTACAATGTACAAAAACATTGGTTTTTTCATAGTATTTGAAAAAAAATCTTCTGAAATTTTATAACCTAATCTTAGTTTTTAACTTTGGTGTTTCTATTTGTTTAAAAAATTAATATTACAATAAATTTTAATTTTTGGAATGAAATTTTGTATTAAACTAATTATCTCACCGTTCCTAATCTATTCTAAATTACCTATTTAACATTTTAATTAAATCACAATGAACGAATTTATAAAAGAAGAAATAATGATAAGGACTGAAAATGAAAAATTTCCTTTACGAATCACCTCGTCACGTCAAGAAGGAAATCAATTTTATTTTGTTTGTGAAAATGAGGTAGAGTTGAGAGTGTCAATTTTGACGGATCGTATGCTTCGATTTAGGTATGCTCCTAATGGTATTTTTGAAAATGATTTCTCTTATGCTATTGATACTAAATTTCAACCAAAGGCTCCTAAAGTTGAATTTAAAGAAAAGGAAGATCATTATCGAATAACCACTCAACGAATTATTTGTAGAATTGAAAAAGCAGATCTGCGAGTCATAATGATGGATAAATCTGGAACAATCATTAGTGAAGATGAGAAAGGATTTCATTGGGAAGATGATGACACCAATGGAGGAGCAATTGTGCAAATGAGTAAAAAATTGCAAAGCCAAGAAAATTTTTATGGACTAGGTGATAAGACAGGTAAAGCAAATATGCGAAAGAATCGCTATTCGATTTGGGGAACTGATTCTTATGGTTATGGAGTAGAGACGGATCCTTTATATAAAAATGTACCTTTTTATTATGGGATACATAATGACATTAGTTATGGTATTTTCTTTGATAATTCTTTCCGAAGTTTTTTCGACTTTGGTCATGAACGAGCGAATGTAACTAGTTTTTGGGCAGGTGGAGGAGAGATGAATTACTACTTTTTTTATGGGCCTGAATTGCTGGAGGTGGCAGAACAATTTGTTGATTTGACTGGAAAACCTGAGCTGCCTCCGATGTGGGCTTTGGGTTATCATCAATGTAAATGGAGTTACTACCCTGAATCACAAGTGAAGGAAATTACTGCTGAATTTCGAAGACGCAGAATTCCTTGTGATGCCATTTATTTGGATATTGATTATATGGATGGTTTCCGATGTTTTACTTGGGATAAAGAAAAATTTCCTGAACCCAAGCGTATGATTAAGGAGTTGGAAAAGGATGGTTTTAAAACTGTCGTGATGATTGATCCAGGAATTAAAGTGGATAAAAATTATTGGGTTTGTAAGGAAGGATTAGAAAAAGATATGTTTTGCAAAAGAGGCGATGGCCCGTTATTGGTTGCACCGGTTTGGCCAGGCGATTGTTTTTTCCCAGATTTTACCAATCCCGAAGTGCGAGAATGGTGGGCAGGTTTGTACAAAGAAATGATTGCAGATTTAGTGGTGCATGGTGTTTGGAATGATATGAATGAACCTGCGATATTTTTAGCAGATAATTTCACACAATCTGATAAAACTTTTTATCCAGATGTGCGCCATGATTATGATGGAAATCCATGTAGTCATCGAAAAGCACATAATGTATATGGTATGCAAATGTCTCGTGGAACATTTCACGGGCTCAAGCAAAATGCTCCTGACAAACGTCCATTCGTGATCACTCGATCAACCTATGCTGGTGGGCAAAGATATTCTTCTGGTTGGACAGGTGATAACTTGGCAACTTGGGAACATTTAAAAATTGCTAATAAGCAATGTCAACGAGTGGCTATTTCAGGAATGTCATTTATCGGTTCAGATATTGGTGGATTTATCGATCAACCTGATGGTGAATTATATTTGCGTTGGTTGCAAATGGCGGTTTTTCATCCATTTTTTAGAACGCACTCTTCAGGAGATCATGGTGAACAAGAGCCTTGGACATTTGGTGAAGATATTGCAGAATTGTCTCGTCGAGCAATTGAATTTAGGTATCGAATATTGCCATATATTTATACCGCTTTTTGGCAATATACAACGAAGGGAACTCCGATGTTAAGACCTTTGGCATTTTTGGAGCAACAAGAAAAAGAAACTTTGCATCGGATGGAGGAGTTTACTTTGGGAGATCATATTTTGGTTTGTCCAATTTCTCAACCGAAAGTAGAAGGGCGTTGGATGTTTTTACCTAAAGGAGACTGGTTTAACTTTTGGACGGATGAAAAAGCAGAATCGAACCTTGAATTTTGGGCACCAACAGGGATAGATGAAATTCCAGTTTTTGTTCGAGGAGGAGCCGTGATTCCTAGTTTCGAATCACAACAATATGTTGGAGAAAAAGAAAAACCACAAATCTATTTGCATGTTTATTATATTAATGGTGAAAATAAGAGTCAATTTTATTTAGATGAAGGAGAAGGATATGGTTATGAAAAAGGAGAATCTACTCTACGTAATTATATTGTTACAGGAGATGAAAACAAGTTGACCATTTCGCAAAAAATAGAAGGTAACTTTGAAGGAATGTGCCAGAGTTTTAAAATAATGATTCATGGATTACCGCAAGATTTGGCAAGTGCAAAAATAGGAGAGGAGTCTTTAAAGTTTTCGAAAGAAAAGGATAAAAAGAAAGAAGTTTTTGAAATTAATGTGGATCGAGATTTTGAGGAGATTGTTTTGGAGTGGTAGGTTTTAAGTTTTTCTCCTAAAGTTTATACAGATTATATCGTTAATGGATTTTCCACTAATCTGTGTGGGAAACCTTCAAAATGACTAGTTTTAAACCTTTTTTTGTTAATGATTTATTAAACATTCATTTTTCATTTTATTTATAACAATAAAGGTGTAAAATTTGTGCTTTTAATAGATGGGAATTATTTTTCCAATTATAGATTAATAAAAAATCACAAAATAATATGAAAAGAATACTGCTTACTCTTACTGCATTATTTTTTATTTCACTTACTACTTTTGCTAATGGTGGCCACGAAATCAAAATCAAACTCAATGATTTTGCGGAGAAACAATTGTACTTAGGCTATCATTATGGTGACAAACAATATATCAATGATACAGTCGATATTGATCAAGATGGGTTCTTCACATTTTCGGGCGAAGAGCCTTTAAAAGGAGGTGTTTACTTAGTGATCATGCCACCTGATAATCAATATTTTCAACTTTTGATTGATGAAGATCATCAAAATTTTTCTATTGAAACTAGTGCCAAAGATCCAGTAGCTGGGGTTAAAATTAATGGCTCAGCAGACAATAAAATGTTCTATGACTACTTAAATTATTTAAGTGAAAAAATAGTGGAACAGAAGAAAATAGCTGAGGATAAAAATAATCCCGATGCTGCAAAAAAAGAAGCTGCCAATAAAAAATTAGAAATTCTTGATGCTGAAGTAAAAAAATATCATCAAGACATTATCGACGATCATCCTAAATCGATGTCATCGGTAATGATCAAACCTCGAATGGAAATTCCTATTCCAACTTATGAAGGAAGTGACAAAGAGGTTTCTCTCAAACGTTATATTTTTTACAAAAAACATTACTTTGATAATATTGACTTGGGAGATCCTCGTATATTGAGAACGCCATTTTTATTCGAGCGAGTGACTTATTATATGGAAAAATTGACTCCTCAACATCCGGATTCGATGATTATTTCTATTGATTATTTGTTGGGAAAAATGCAACCAAGTGAGGAAACTTTTAAATATTACTTGATTCATTTTTTGAATAAGTATGCTAGCTCAAAAGTAGTTGGGCAAGATAAAGTTTACGTTCATATTGCAGAGAATTATTATTGTAAAGGATTAGCTCCATGGACGGAGGAAGAACAATTAGCAAAAATTTGTGATAACGCTAGAAGGATAAAACCTGTTTTGATTGGAACAAAAGCACGAGATGTAAAGACAAGATCTAAAGATGGTAAAAGTCATAATTTATACGATTTTGATACGGAATATACTATCCTATATTTTTGGGCTTCTGACTGTGGGCATTGTAAAAAGATGACACCATTTTTGATTGATTTTAATGAAAAATATAAAACCAAAGATGTGTCAATTATGACTATTTGTAAACCTAAAAGTGGTGAGTACAAAGAGTGTTGGGATTATATAGATGAGAATAAGAATATGGAAAATATGTTGAATACTTATGATCCATCTAATCGAGCTCAAATTTATTATAATGTTAGATCGACTCCATCTATGTTTATTTTAAATAAAGATAAGGAAATCATAATGAAAGGAATTGGTGCAGACCAATTGGACGAAGTGATGGATGAAATAATCAAAAGAGAACAACAGAAAAATCCTGAAAAAAGATAATTTTTATTATTTTTATGACAAGGAAAAAAGCCATCATCGATCGTTGCTGATTTGATGGTGGCTTTTTTTCTTAAAAATATATTACCCCAATAGCTAGAAAAATTAAAATATTACTTTCCTCTAAAATTTTAAAAACTATGGAGATTATCACCCTTGATAAAATTCCTATATCAGATTTAACGATCTGTTTTAATCAAGCTTTTTCAGATTATTTTGTAAAATTTAATGCAACAGAATGCTATCTCCAACAACGTTGGGAAGGAGCAGGGATTGATTTTTCATTATCTTCAGGAGTAATAGATGGAGGTAAATTAGTTGGATTTATTGTAAACGGTGTGAGAGATTGGAATGGTCTAAAAACTGCATTCAATGCGGGAACGGGAGTAATCCCTAGTCATCGTGGAAATGGATTAACAGAAAAGATGTATCAATTTTTAATGCCAAAATTTGTCGAAAGTGGAATACAGTCATTGGTGTTAGAAGTAATTCAAGAGAATATAAAAGCGATCCATGTTTATGAAAAAGTTGGATTAAAAATCAAAAGAGGATTCCATTGTTTTAGTGGTGAAATAAAAATTGACTCGCCAAAGCCAACTCAGAACTTAGTGGTGAATGAAATAAAAAACCCAGATTGGGAATTATTCAAATCTTTTTACGATTTTGATCCAGCCTGGGAAAGTAATAATGTGGCTATCAAGTCTTGTCAAAAGCTTTACTCTTTTTTTGGAGTCGAAAATAATAATAAACTGATTGCATTTGCCATTGTAAAAAATGAAAATGGAGATATCCCTCAATTTGGTGTCCTTCCTGAATTTCGTAATCAAGGTGTTGGTAAGTTTTTATTTTCCCATATTTCTACTATTCATTCTTCCATAAGGTCTAATAATATAGATGCTTCTGCGCTAAATACTTTAAAATTTCTTGAAGCCATTGGATTGAAAAATACTGTCAATCAATACGAAATGGTATCATATTTGTGATAATAAGATATGTAAATGGTTTACGATTAATTTTTTACGTATACCAATTTTATTTATTTTATAATTAAATTTTAATCACACTATGAAATTTGAAGTTTTTCAAAGTCCAAAAGACAAAAAACACTATTTCCGATTAAGAAATAACAAAGGCGACATCGTAATGAAAAGCCAAGGTTATTCTACTAAAAGAACTTGCATCAATGGTATCGAGTCTGTTCGAAAAAATAGTCAAGTGCCTGAACGTTTTGATGCTAAAGTTGCACGAAATGGAAAACACCATTTCAACATCGTAGCTCGAAATGGGCAAGTTGTTGCAACTAGCTCAAGATGGGATGTACAAAAAGTATGTAAGACTACAATGACTTCTGTTAAGAAAGCAGCAGTTAAAGCAAAGGTTGAAATGGTAGCAAAATAATTTTTTTTGCGCCAAAAAATACTGAAATAAAAAGACCTTTCCAACTCATTTGAGATGGAGAGGTTTTTTGGTTTAATCTAAAGAATTCTCCGATGCTTGCATCGGGTGCAACAACAGCAATGATATTTCATAAGTGAAAAAATCCCTCCACGACCAATTTTTTTTACCATATAGGTACATAGAAAACATAGGTGAAATTCTATGTTTTCTATGTGTCTATGTGGTGAAATTCTATATTGATATCTATGAAACTGTTTTTTTTATTCTCCATCAGCTTGCTGCGGAGTAGTTCAATAACTTGTCCCGTCCTAAAATAGTGATGTTTTTAATTCTACGGTTTCTATTATTCAATTTACGAATGTGTTTAGTAAGTCATATAGTGCATTCACCCTTCAAGGTTACTCACTCACTCATTTAACTTTTTTTATTTTTAATGTTTCTCTACATTTAGTTTGATGAAATTTTACCTTGATGCACATGATTAGTGCTGTGCGATACACCATTTGAGCTATTTTATTTTGATAGGTTAGACCTAACTCTGTTGTTGATGTACTTAAATAATTTAAAAAATAATTTATGAAAAATATTTTACGTTATTGTTTGATTTTTATAACAATGATTTTACAAAATTATTCTTTTGCTCAGTCTGGAGTAATTGATATTGATTTTAATGATGGAAAAGTTTCATCTGCGGGAGTGAATGCTGCTGATTTAGATGGGGAAGTTTGGGGAATAGGAATTCAAAGCGACGGCAAAATAGTTGCCTTTTTGGATGATAGTGGTTCCAAAATAATTCGATATAATACTGATGGCACAATTGATTCTGGTTTTGGAACAATTACAAGTTCTCAAAGAGGGCGTGCTTTGACTATTCAAGAGGACGATAAGATTTTGGTTGGAACTATAGGGGGCGATATCGAAAGATATAATGCTAATGGAACAGTTGATAATAGTTATAGCACTTCTGGATGGCCAATGTTTATTTATGATTTAGGTGTACAGAGTGATGGAAAAATTATTGCAATTGGTCGTTTTCAAAATACCAACTTTGATTATGGAATGACTCGATATAATTCTGATGGCACATTAGATGTTGACTTCGGAACGAATGGAACAGTTTTAATTGACCCTTCTGCCAATTCTGATTGGGGGAAAAGTATTAATATTTTGTCGAGTGGAAAGCTACTTTTACAAGGAGCAACTTTTGAAACTGATAGCGATGTAACTTATGTAATGAAATTAAAATCGGATGGCAATCTTGAACCTGATTTTAATAATGATGGCATTTTAAAAATTGATAATATTGGAGAAAGTAACTTTACAACAAGAACACATGAACTTACTGATGGGAAAATAATTATTGTTGGAAGTGCATTATTTGGTTCAACTGAACGTATTTTTATTTTAAAATTGAATGCTGATGGAACACGAGATATTACCTTTGGAGATAATGGAGTAGCGCTTCATGAGACTTATGATTCTACCAATGGTGGTTTTTTATTAAATCCTGATACTAATAATTCTATTGTTTTGCCTAATGGAAAAATATTAGTAAATGGTATTTTACATAAGCCATCTATAGTTACTGAAAAGTCATTTGCAGTTCGACAATATAATTCTAATGGAACGGTGGATGAAGATTTTGGTGTGAATGGATTAATCTATGCAAATCTTCAAGGGATAGATATTTCGACTCCATGGATAGGCGTGAATGCTGACGAAAATATTATTCAAGTAGGAAGAATTGTGGATGGAGGAGTTTCGGATATTGTGGCAGTAAGATATTTGTTGGATGGATTTGTTGGGACGTTGGATTTTGGATTAGAAAGTAAATCTGTTTTAGTTTTTCCAAACCCTATAGAGACTGATTTTAATTTAAGTTTCAATTTAGAGACTGAAAAAGAGTTGGATATTTTCCTTTCAGATATGAGCGGTAGATTGATTGAAAATTTTTACACCAATCAAAAATTTATAGCAGGCAAACATCAGTTGAATTTGAAGATTTCAGAGGGGTTAACTGCAGGCATTTATCAGGTGACAATTGTTGAAGAGAATGTTCCTGTTTCAATACAGGTTTTAAAGAAATAAAATATTTATACCATAGAATTTATTGCGTAAAATTAATGTTAGAACAACTTCTTTAAAAATTATGAAAACTATTTTTACTATTTCAAAACTATTTCTACCCTTCGATTAAGTGTTCTTCCTTCTTCTGTTGTGTTGATTGCAAGTGGCGATAATTGTCCAATACCATGCGCTGAAAGTTGAGAGAGTGGAATACCATATTTGTTGGTTAATGCTTTTAAAACTGCTTTCGCTCTTTTCTCAGAAAGCGTTTGGTTGGTAGCTAATGAGCCTACATTATCGGTATGTCCAACGATATAATATTTTTGACTTGGATTAGTTTTTAAATATTTGGATAAGGTTGCAATGATAGAATAGGAGTCTTGAGTAAGATTATCGCTACCGAAATCAAATAAAATATTATGAAATACTTCCTTCCCTTCATTTTTTATTTTCTCTTCAATAGATGCAGCTGAGACCTGACCTGTTTCCATATATTTTTGTTCTACGATTTGAGCCAAGACAAAAATATTATCTTTTAATCCTTCCCATCTAGTTCTGTTATAATGAATAAATAAGGCGATGGTATAAATTTTACCATCATGTTTTCCTTTAGCTACAAAATAAGCATCATCACTATCTATATTTCTAGCTTGAGAAGATAGAGAAAACCTAAAATAACTTTTAGGTTTCATATGCTGATATTGAGAAGTAATATCAACATTTCCAAAAGTTTTGTAAACAGATTGAATTTTATAATTACCAGATATCTTTTTTCGACCAAAAGCAGAATATAGTATTTCAAAATTTCCATTCTTCAAGGCTTGCTCGTAGTTTCTTTGAATTTCAAGTACTGTTGCTCTTTCTTTATTGTCAATTCCGTAAATTAGGTTGATGACTTTACCTTCTTCCGTTATTTCTTTTGCAGCGCCTTCTTTTGAAGTTATCATTGAAAAGGCATAACTTTTAGTATTTAAAAAAATGGAAGTGTCTTGAATTATTTCTAAATTTTGCTGTTTGCAAAGTTCATAATTCTCGCTAAAAAAATTGTATTGAATGGAGACGTGATTTTTTAAAGGATTATCTGAACTAGAAAGATTTGTAATTTTATATGCTTCTGTTAGAGCCTTTCGTGCATTAGTAGAATCATTTAATTCTAAATGAAGTTCAGATGATAAGAGGTATGTTTTCACCAGCAAGGAAGCGTCTTTGCTATCTTCAACTACTAAGTCGAAATATTCAATAGATTTTCTATAATCTTTAATAGCGGAATAGATACAGCCAATCATAAAATTCAATTTTACTTGCTGCTGTTTATCATCTACTTGGTCAAGTGAATTGAATGCCTGCTTTAAAGCTTCATTATAGTTTGATTGTATAAATAGAACTTTGACTAATTGATAATTAAGTGAACTTATATTTTTTTGCTGATTTATATCATTCAGATTTGTTGTTATATAAATTTTGGCTGAATCAAATTTGGCTTGTGAAATATAATAATCTATTTTTTGTTGAATAGAATCTGGATTGGCAAGAGCAGTATTTGCTAAAAAACTAATAAACAATAAGAGTAAAAAATTAAATTTATTCATTGAGCGTAAAAATCGTATTACTTGTTCATTTATCAAATTTTACAAGGACTTTAATCTAAAAGAATTCCCCGATGCTTGCATAGGGTTCTAAAGAGCAATAAAAAATATTGAAATACAGGAACGCGGATTGGGCGGATTTAAGCGGATTAACACAGATTTACGAAAAAAGTAAAATGGAAAGATCTGTGTTAATCCGCTTAAATCCGCCCAATCCGCGTTCCTATATTTCTCTAAATTAATTTCTCTTGATTCTCCGTCAGTTTGCTGCGAAGTCGTTCAATATTAATAAAAAGTCGGAATATGAGAATTAATATAATTCCTAACTTCTGTATTTAATTTAGAGATTTTCCTTTCAAAAATCATTTCAATATCATGTTTCGTTTCCTTTGGTACAACATGCCTTGGAGCAAAATCTATAAATCGCCAACCTTGTCCACCGAGTTCATTCAGTATTTCCAAATAATCTCCTTCAGGTTTTTGCTTCCAAAGACTAAATTTTAGTTTGACTACTTTGTATTCGTAATTTTCCATATCACATTTTTTTGAAGTTAAATTTACTAACTTTAATTTTGCATAAAACTATGAATATCTTAGTTCTATTTTATAAAAAATCCTTTCCAAAAATCTTCCATATTATTTTTCATGCAACGTTTTTCCAACTGATCGGATTACTTAATTGACGACGTCAAAATTAAAGTCTTTACTAAATCTATTAATTAAAAAATAAATTAAAATGAAAAATATATTCTTTTTTACTTTTTGCTTTTTGGTACTTTTTTTTGGCTGTAAAAAGAACATAGATGATGTAGTGGAAATTGATCCATTTGAGCCACCAGTTTATGAAATTAATTATAATCAAGTTATTGAAAATATCAATAGTTCCGTCTTGGGATTAGTGGTCGATGAAGAAGGAAATCCTGTAGAAGGTGCAACTATAACTTTGAATGATGAAATTATTGAAACGGATATTTATGGTACTTTTCGATTCCAAAACACTATGATGAATAAGCAAGGAACTTTTATTAAAATAGAAAAAAATGGTTACTTCGAAAGTGGCCGAAAGTTCTTTCCTCATAATGCTGAAACCAGTAATGTTAAAGTTGAATTACTCGAAAAGAAATTTGACCAAACCTTCCAAACATCCTCAGGAGGGACAGTTGAATTTGCCAACGGAGGACAAGTGGAATTTTCATCTAACAGTATTAGAAAAGAGAATGGAGATCCTTATTCAGGGGAAGTAAAAGTCGCATTAAAATGGCTGAATCCTATTGATAACAAGACTCTTGACCAAATGCCAGGTGCATTGCAAGGAGTGAATTTAGATGGGGAAGAGGTAGCTTTGGAAACTTACGGAATGATTGCAGTTGAATTAGAATCACCTTCAGGAGAAGCATTAAATATTGCATACGATCATACTGCTGAGATTAAAATGCCAGTTCCTTCTAGCATTTATAACAATGCTCCTGCAGAAATTCCTTTGTGGTCATTTAACTATAAGTATGGTGTATGGGCAGAAGACGGAAAAGCATTGTTACAAGACGGATTTTATGTTGGAGAAGTGAGACATTTTTCATTTTGGAATTGTGATTATCCAAGAGCTTTGGTTGATTTTAATTTGACATTAATTGATGAAAATACAATGAACCCAATGGTAAATACTAAAGTAGCGATTTACCAAATTGGAACAGGTGTAACCAATTTTGGATACACCAATTCCGCAGGACAGATAGGAGGACAAATTCCTGCATTTGAATTGTTAGAATTAAAAGTAATTAGTTCTTGTAATGAAATATTATTAAGTCAAAATATTGGACCACTTCAACAAGATGTAGATTTTGGAGAAATATTTATTGATGTTCCCAATAGCATTTTGGTCAAAGGAAATTTATTGAATTGTGATGGGGATTTAGTGAATGATGGAATGCTAGTCGTTCGAGTGAATGATAATTTATTTACATTTCAAGTTCAAAATAATCCGTTTGAATTTTATGTTCCACTTTGTTCCAATACAACGGATGTTGAATTTTCAGGAGGAGATTTTGAAAGTTTAGAACAAAGTGATTTTGTAATCTTACCTGTTGCAGATTCAATTTATTTGGGCGATTTAGTGGCATGTGGACAGCCTTTGGTCAACTATGTAAAAATTACAGTCGAAGGTCTTTACAGTACAATTTTACCAATTTCGGCTCAAGAACATATTTGGTGGTCTCCTGCCAATAAGTGGAAAACAACCCTACGATTTGGAGACTTGAATAATATTTTAGGAGAAAGTATGAATTTTTATTTTCTAAATGATGAAGCACCTGGAGATTTTAGTAGTATTGATAATCATCAAGTTGGAGGCATCAGTTCACCTGCTATCGGTTTTCAAACTCCTTCTGAATTCGAGATATTTACCGTAGATGAGTTTGGGCAAAATATAGGTGATGTAATTTCAGGAAATATGTCTGGAGAGATGCTGAATGGATATAATTCGCTGAATATTAATCAAGATGTACAAGTTGAGTTTAAAGTTCTAAGAGATTTTTAGATCAAGAGATAATTATGAACATAAACTTAATTAACTAAGTAAAATAAACAATTTGCAAACAACGGAACACCTCATTTCTAATTGTCAAAAGGGAGATAAAAAGAGTCAATATCTTTTGGTGAAAAAATATTCAGGGCTACTGCTGACAGTTTGTCGGCGGTATGCTCGGGATGAGGGGATGGCAAAAGATGCTCTGCAAGAAACGTTTATTTCAATTTTTTCAAATATAAAAAAATACAAAGCGACAGGTTCTTTTGAAGGTTGGATGAGACGAATTGCTGTCAATAGTTCTCTCAAGCCTATGGAACGAAAAGGTTATTCTCATGAGTTGGCTACGGATGAATTTGGAGATACTTCTAGCCAAGAACCTGAGGTGTTTTTTCAACTAAGAGAAGAAGAAATTATCAAGCATATTCAGTCTCTTCCTGAAGGCTATCGCACCGTTTTAAATTTGTACGCAATTGAAGGTTACTCGCACAAAGAAATTGGAGAAATGCTAAATATCTCAGTTAGTACTTCTCGGTCACAATTACTTCGAGCAAGAAATATATTGCGTCAAAAAGTATCAGATATTCCAAAAAAAGCATCAGCATGAGTAATAAAAACTTTGATAAAAAATTAAAAGAAGGGTTACAAGATTATGAATCCGAATTGGATGTAAATTCCTTTTGGGCATCTATTGAATCTGATGTAGATGAAATAAATAAGGAGGAAAAGAAACGAAGAATATTACCTTTTTTATTGTTTTTTCTTTTGGTTGGAGTTTCCGTAAGTATATTGTTAAGTATTGATTTTGTTGAGGAAAATGGAAAACCAATTGTAGTTAATACAGTTGAAGAATTGGTCGAGTCAAACTTAGAAAATAATACTCAAGAGGAAATAAAGCATGAAAATAAAACGACCATTTTTAATAATAAAGCAATTGAAACTAAATCTATTCAAAATGGTTTTGGAGAAAAAGATGATTTGATAATAACTGAAAATTTATCTAAATCGTCTTTTTTTTCCAAAAATAATTTAGTTCAAAAAAGTTACTTATTAGAAAATAAAGCAATGGATGAAGAACCTATTTTAGAAAATTTTGAAAAACCAAAAGAAGAAATTTTAATTAAAAATAAAATAGAGATTTCGGAAAGTTATAACTCAATTTCAAATACGTTTGCTAGTATTTCTAGCCCATTTTTTTTACTCAAAAATAGATACTCAATTCTATCCTTAGATGATGTAAAAAAGCACGTTACTTATAAAAATGAAAAAATAGATTCTAGTCAATTTAAAATTGAAATTCAATCAGGATTCCATTTTGTAAATAGATTGTTAGAAAATGAAGATTTAGATAATCAAGCATTGTTTGATTTGAGAAATAAAACGGAATCAATGCGAGGTGCTTTTAATTTTGCAGTTTTAGGAAGCTGGAAACCAAAACCATATTTAAGTATTTCTACTGGTTTAAATTTTACTCAAATAAATGAACAGTTTAAATTTCAAGGAGAAATTATTCAATCAGATTCTACTGTAAATGAAATCTTAGCTTTTCAAATAAATGTAAATGAAGACTCTGTGGCGATCTTTGGGGATCAAGTTTATGACAGAAAATTTAGTCATAATAAATTATACTTCAATAAATTTCGAATGATTGATATTCCAGTTTTGATTGGTTTTGAAAAAAGGATTAAAGATTTTTCAATTGGCGGAAGAGCTGGTGTTTTTATTAATTTGAGTTTAAAAACATCAGGTTTGATTTTTCAGACTACTGAAACCTTTGTGGATTTAGGCTCGAATCAAGATCAAGTTTTTAAATCTAATATTGGTTTGAGTTATTATTTTGGAGGTGTGATAAAATATCATTTGAATAATAAATTAGCCATTTCAGTACAACCGAGTTTTAGGTTTTTTCCTCATGATTTTTCTCATAACAACACATTTACAAGTCAGAAGTATAATTTGATTGGATTGAATCTTGGCTTTGAATATGGTTTCTAAATTTTCCTTCAAGTTTTTACGTAAGGTTTTTAGTTACCACTTCAGCTACTTTTCTACCAGTCGTCATTGCTGCATTGATCGAACCATTCAATTGAAAATCTCCACAGAGATATAACCCTTTTCTTATGGTATAATCTTGAATTGGAATATCATGTAATACTTTTGATTGATGAGGTAGGGCGTATTCGATTATTTTTGTGTCCAGATGTTTCCAACCTTGCGTCGCTTTTCCAAACCATTTTTCCAATTCTTTTTGAACTGCTCGAGTTAATTCTTTTTGCGACAAATCTGATTTTCCAACTACCGAAATAGAAACTAGATTTTGATTAGTAGGAGCATAACCTGGAGCAACTTGGCTGATGGTACAAATATTATTGGCTAAGCGTTTTTTGTTGGTGTTAAGTGCAATGATCGGTTTTTGCAAAGGAGCATTTTCCGAAATAAAATGCAGATGAGTAGTACTTTGATGACTTGTTTTGATCGGCGCAAGTTCTTTTACAAAGCTAGTCGCCTCAGTTGCTACAATAATATGTGGCGCTGAAAAAGAAGAACCATCGGTAAGATAAACGGTTTGGTTTTCAATATTGGTTACCCGTGCATTGGTTGTTATAAAATTTGCAGGAATAGGTTGAGCTAGTAGTTTTGGGATTTCTTCCATTCCTAAATTCGGAACTGCCGTATCTCCTTCACCAAACATTTTAAAAACAAAATCAAACATTCTACGACTAGTAGTTAATTCTTTTTCCAAAAAAATACCAGCAAAGAAAGGAGCAAAAAAACGCTTAATCATTTGTTGACTAAAACCATAATTTTCTGACAGTACGGCTCGAGTGGTTTTTTCTTCTTGTTGAAAAATCTCTTCTATCGAAAGGCTGGCGAGTCGAGTTTTTAATTTTAGAATTCGTAATTTATCCGCCAAGTTTCCTGCACTTGAAAATACGGTAGGCAAGAGACTAGAAAAGTCTCTTAGCGGATCTCCAATTCGAGTTTTTTTCCCATTTGACAAAAGCAATAAAGCACCTGGCGTAAATTTTTTCAAATCTAATTTTGTATAATTTAACCATCTTTTGGCTTCAGGATATTGTGTCAGCAAAACTTGAAATCCAAAGTCGAGTCGAAAACCATCAACCACCTCTGTTTTTACCCGTCCTCCAATTCTGTCAGTTGCTTCAATGATTCGAAAGTCAATTCCTTGTTCCTGAAGTTGGCGTGCAGCAGTTAATCCAGCTAGTCCTCCACCAATAATGATTGCAGTTGATTTCATCGATTTGATTTATTCTTTTGAATAATTATATCCAAGCATTTATTAAACAATATAATATTAGAAAAGTTAAAATAAAGATGCTCTTAATTAAGACTTGGCACTTAATCATTGCTGACTCCTTAATATTTGTTACGAAATAATTATCTTGTACTTGATAGAGTCTCTTTATTATTTTAAGTACCGAACCATAATTATGTTTAAGTGGAATTTAGAATTATTTTTTTCTCTGATAAGGCAAAAAACGCAGTCATAGCCTTAGTTACGACGAGTATTTTTAACGCAGTCATAGGAAAAAAGAAACTCAATTCGCTTAAAAATAATTATGGTTCGGTACTTACTTACATTTATTTTTTGATGGCTAAATTTTCTACTTCTGCGATATCTTTTGAAGCGTCAGCAGTTTTTTTTGAAATAAAATTATTTTAGAAAATGAACAAACTTGAGATAATTGAAAATAAAGAGAAGAATATTAAACTTGAATTTAGGGCAGGAATTATAGCATTAATGATCAGTTTGGTTTTTGTTTTCTCCAATCATCTGGCACAATCCTATCAAATCTATTCCGTCATCCTTTTATTTTTTGTTCATCAAATTAATCAATCTATCATATTTAATAGATGGAATTTTAATGCTGAATTTAAGCTGAGTAAAATCTGGTTACGAATTATTGTGATCGCCTTAGTTTTGATTTTTACCTTATGGAATTTCGCAACTATACATTCAGATTACTCTTTTTACTTTAACCTTCCACGTGGTAAAAAAGCGAATACATTCTATTCTATTGCGATATATTGTGGCATTTATTTTATCGTTTATTTATTTGGATTGAGAAAAAATAAAACCTCAGTCACTTAGTAAAAATAAAGCGACAATATTTATTTTTCTTTGAAAATTCCAATTCAATTATTTAATATTTAAAGCAAATCATATGAAAAAAAGTAGACGAGAATTTCTAGGAATGAGTTTGGCCTTAGGGGCAGCACCTATTATTAATTCTGAGCCTATGCAAAGATTATTTGATACAGAAGAAAATGAAAAAAAATTAAAAATACTCATTCTCGGAGGAACCAGTTTTTTAGGACCTCATCAAATTGCCTATGCGTTAGAAAGAGGACATGAGGTATCAATTTTTACCAGAGGAAAAACTATTCCTAAAATTCACCAAGAACTTTTTTCTAAAGTTGAAAAATTAGTAGGAGATAGAGAAGATAATTTGGATGCGCTAAAAAATAGAAAATGGGATGTGGTGATAGACAACTCTGGTCGGAAAACTAAATGGACGGAAGACACCGCCCAACTACTAAAAGATCAAGTTGGCTTATATATGTACACCTCTTCTATTAGTGTATATTATCCTTACACAGGTAAGGATTTTTCAGAAAGTCGACGGTTGGTTACAGCAATACCCGAAGGAACGGCAGAGGAAGATAAACCAGTTTATGAATATGGAGTGATGAAAGCCACTTCAGAAATAGCAACTATTAATGCTTTTGGAAAAGATCGATCTATTATTGTTAGACCAGCTTTAATCGTTGGTCCTGGTGATCGTACCGATCGTTTTCCTTATTGGTTGGCTAGATTAGAAAAAGGTGGAGATGTAATTATTCCAGGTCAAAGCGATGAAGTCATACAGTATATTGATGTTAGAGATTTGGCTGAATGGATGATCAGATTAGTCGAAAATAAAGCAGCTGGTATTTACAATGGTTCAGGGCCGGGATTTGATATGACGACCAATGCTTTTGTACATGGAATCCATGCGAGTTATAATTCTCCTGTGAATTATATTCAAATTGATGATTTCGATTTTTTAAAAGAAAATGAAATTATCGGCATCCAACCATGGGTGATTCAATTGCCACAATATGCTGGAATGTCTCAAAGTGATAATACTAAAGCCATTAAAGCTGGGCTGCAATTTAGATCATTGTCTGATACAGTTGAGGCGACCAAAGAGTGGTGGTATTCGGAGGCTGTTTCTCAAGAAAGACGAGACAATATATTAACTGGTGACCGATCCTTTATGAAAAGAGAAAAAGATATTTTAGCAAAGTGGAAGAGTAGAAATAAATAATAGAAAGATGAATACGTTTGAGATAATGGAAAAACAAGAAAATTTACCAACTGGTTTTATTTCTGAATTCATTCCTAGTAACGGAATTATCCTTCATGTTATTCATAATGGTTCAGCCTATCAAGGTTCTCCTATTCAAGATGATCGCCAACCATTATTATGTTTGCACGGTTTTCCAGAATTTTGGATTAGTTGGGAAGAAGTGATGAAAGAATTAGGCGATGAATATTTTATGGTAATCCCTGACCAACGAGGTTGTAATAAAAGTGATGCACCAAAAGGAAGTGAAAATTACGCTGCAAAAAAACTGGTAGCTGATGTAATGACTTTAGCCAACTTGTTTTTTGGTCGTCGCAAATTTAATTTAGCTGGACATGACTTTGGTGCATCAGTCGCTTATGCTTTGGTATTTAAATTTTCAGAAGTAATCAATAAGTTTATTATTGTAAATGGTGCTCACCCAATTTGTCTTCAAGAAGCATTAATTGATGATCCAGCACAAGCTGAGGCTAGTCAATATTTTCATACACTAAGGGAAGATGGTGCAGGAATAAAATCTGCTGCCAATGATTTTAAAATCGCCTTCGAAATAATCATCGGAGATCATACCGCAAATTGGATGACGGAAGAAATCAAACAAAGATTTCGTCATGCTTGGGATGGAGCAGAACGATTGCAGGCAATGTTCAATTGGTATAAATCATCACCTATAATCGTACCCGTAATTGGTCAACCTTTACCCGAGGCTCCTTTGTATGGAGCTTCCAGAGATAACTTCAGAGTGACCGTTCCTCATTTGTTGATTTGGGGAAAGAATGATACTGCGTTACTATCTGAGGTTCGAAAATCTATTGCTGAATTTTGTGATGATTTGATAATAAAAGAAGTGGAAAATGCAGACCATTGGATTTTACATACGCACGCAGAATTAGTGGCCAATTCTATTCGGAATTTTTTGAGTGATTAGAATAGACGATGAATAAGAATGGGGAATTTTTTAAGGAGGTTATATTTATTTGAAACTTTCAATTGTACTAAAAAATATATAGATATGAAACTACAAGATTTAAACACTTTTACATTAATCCTATTTTTGATTCTTTCCAGCAACTCATTTTTATCTGCTCAAAAAATAACTATTCAAGGACGTGTTTTATTAGATGGAGTAGAAAATGCACAAGGAGCCTTAATCAATTTGCAAGACAGTTTGTATGATGTTGTCAATGAAAATGGCGAATATTTTTTTGAACTCGATGCTCCATTAAATTCGTATCATTTTTTTATTTCGTATTTAGGTTATGAAACTTTAGATACGATTATTATAAATAATGTATCGAATATTTTAAGAATCGATTTTTCTTTAAAAAAGAAAATCAACAAAACTCCTGAGGTTATTGTAACCGATAAGCGAGAATTAAATTTATTTAAAAAAAGCAATTGGACGATATTAGATATGGTTCTTTTTGAAGAATCCTTTTTTTTGATAGCCATCGAAAAAGGGAAACGGTATTTATTTCGATATGATAAAGAAGGAGTGTTTTTGGAAAAACGAAAGATGAAGAAAATTAATTCTTTTGAAATTAGTTGTTTTGGCAGTTTATATGTGATGACTGAAAAGAGTTGTTTTCAATTGGAAATGGAGGAAGAAATAAAAATTAAAACAGAAATACGTATTTCTGAATATAACGAAAAATTGAAACCATGTATCGCATTTTATGATTCTAATGTAATTTTCGAATATTTATCTAGGCACAATAAAATGAAAAACTATGTTCGAATTTGGAATAAAGGAGAGCGAAAAACAATTACTGCTATTTTTGATGAGCAAGCTGGAAGATTAGCTAGAAGGAGTTATAATAAAATAATCGGTACCTACTATAATGCTATTTCTGCACCAGATGAAAATAGTATAAACTATGCGTATGGATCAGAGCCAGTTAATATCGTAGCATCTGGGACATGGGATGGTGATTTGACTCGACTAATAGTTAACAATGCTCTCCATCAAATGGTATCTAATTTTTTAAATGTTCAATCTAGACCAATTCATGTTTTGGATTTTTTTTATGAAGGAAGATTATATGTTATTGATTATGTGAACCAGGAGTTTTTAAGTTTTGATGCAAGGAATGAATTCTTAAAAGAAAAAATAGACATTGATTTTGATTGGCGAATTAAGTTAGAATTGTTATACAACAATCCTAATGAAACTGTTTATTTTTATGCAGGAAATGATATTTATGAATTGGAAATCATTGATTCTAGTCTTCAGATTGTCAAGGTTTCTTCTATCCCAGATGAACTTTATTTTAATAAAAAAGTAGGGGCAGATGATGATTTCGTCTATGCATTTGGACAAGAAGATAGAGTTAATCCAAAATCGGTGGTAAAGAGATATCCTCTGGATTGATAAGGTTATTAGAATTTATTCGTTTGACGTTGAACGTTAGACGTTTTACGATCCGACATACAAATTCTATTTAGAATAAACTCTATTCACTATTGGGGAATTAAATATTCTCGTACTTAATAGTTTTTTTACGATATAAAAACAATCTCCTTTTCTCATTGTTATGTACTTTTACTATGAAGTTGTTTTAAAATGTCTAGCTGACCTACGCAAAAAGCATTGTGGTTATTGGACTTTAGCTTTTTTTCGTCCCAACCCAAAGGGGTTGAAACTCAAAAAGAGCTTCGCCAATAACCACAAGCCTTTCCGCTCGGTTT
>JBGCFD010000022.1:0-3101 GCA_045106765.1 Saprospiraceae bacterium
CACGAACACTATCTAAGATTGTCAAAATTTCAATTTTCGAATCATATTTTTTTATAAAATTCGTCAATTTTTCAGCTGCTAAAATCTCGTCTTCAATGATGATAATTTTCATGCTGAGTTATTTTTTGGTTCTTTGACAAATCCCGTGGTCAGCTAAAAGTTAAAAATAACACTTTACTTCGGTCGTTTTTATTTCCAACTTTTAGCTGACCACGGGATTTGTCAAAGAACAGTTTTTATTAATGGAATTCGTACTTCAAATTTTCCATTTTCTTCTAAAATTTTAATCGACGTATTGGTTAACATTTGGTACCTCATATTCAAATTTTGCAAGCCACTTCCGATAGATTCAACTGGGTCGAATTTTGGGCGAATTTCATTTTTCACAATCAAAAAATCACCTTCGATATTCATTTCAATTTTTAGCGGAGCAGCATGAAATCCTTCATTATGTTTAACCGCATTTTCGATCAAACCTTGCAATGAGGAGGGCAAAATTGAATATTGAAACTCCTCCCCTTTTCCTAAATTTTGATTAATCTGATAAGCTTCACCAAATCGTTTTTTTAGCAAAAAAACATAATCATTCAAAAAATCTAACTCCTCTGAAAGACTAACAAAATCCTTGTTTTTGCTTTTTAATAAATAGCGATATAATTTAGAAAAACGAGTAATAAATTCATCTGCCGCCTCGGTATCTTTTTTGATCAAAGAAGACAATACATTCAGATTATTAAATAAAAAATGAGGATTAATTTGTGCTTTGAGCAATTGTAATTCTGCTTGAACTTTTTCATTTTCGAGTTCTAAATATTTTCTTTTAAAATCATAATATTGAATGCCTAGCAAAAGCGATGAAATAAAAACAGTATGAAAAATTTCGGTAAATGTTTGTTGTTGAATTTGGAAAAATATGGTGGTCCAATCTTTTTCAAAATTTGGAAAACTAAATTTCCCTACTCCAAAAAAATCATTTAAGCCATAATAAACAAAAACTGTAATCAGATTTCCAAGCCCAATTAAGATTGCAAATTGGATTATCTTTTTAGGCGTAAAATATTTCTGAAAAACATAAAATACCGTAAAAAAAACAACAGGTGCATCCACCATCATCACTATCAAGATCCATTGCAATGTTTCCACCAAACTTCGGTTCGCTTGCCGTTGTCCAATAAAAAAAATCCCCACAAACCAAATTAGGCAATAGACTAAAATATATCTCCGCTTTTTAAAATAGAAATCTTTGAACCACATATTTTTTTGACGTTAGACGTTTTACGACTGACGTTGAACGTTATTGAAAAACAATTCAAACTTAAAGTTTATGTTCAATTTCTCAAATTTAAAAATTTTAAACTATGGGTTTTTTATGGTGAGTTAAGTGTTTTTTCAAATGAATAAAAAGTTCAATACATCTAAAAATCCATTCGAGTCTTCCCTATATTCATTCTGAATCCACCTCCGATGTAATTAGTCGTATTGTCAAGTGCGTCATTTTCGCTATCCATTTTCCGATAAAAGAAATGAGCATCAATATACATATTATGATAGATTTGGTAGCTAGCATCGAGGCCAATAATTATTGTATTAGTTCCGGTACCTTGCCCAATTTCATTTCCAAAATCCTGCACTCTCGATTCATATGAAAGCAAAACACTTTTTCCCCAATTTTCAGTCGCAGTATCTTCTCCATAATTCATTGCCAAAAATCTTCCATCAAAAACTAGTTTGTGAAATGGTTGATAACGTAATTTTAAAATGGCTTCCTTAAAATTAGCGCCTAAAGGATGCGCTAATGGTTGGTTAAAATGAGAATAACTCGCTGCGCTATCTCGATGAGAGTACGTGTATGGTCGAGCAATATTATATTCAATTTGAGCATCTAAATGATCAATTCCAAAAACATCAATATATTTTAAACCCGCCTGCAAAGCCACTTTATTGGCCCACCAACCTCGACGTTCTACAATTAATTCATCGACGACTAATTCATCCAACATCAATTGCCCATATAATTGAAATCGCTTGAATAAGTTCCATTTCCCATTTGCGCCTATTAAAACATTGTCTGGACTTCCAATCGCACCTTCGACAGTCCGATAAAAAATCAATGGATTCAAATATTGAAATTCAAAATTATTATTTCGATTAAACATCACCGCTTCAAAAAAACCAAAAGTCATGTTTGGCGTAATATTAAAATTAAGATAATGCGCAGCCATGTATTTTTTCGGCAATAAATTATCACCTGGAATGTCTCTTGTTCCTACTGCCGACAACTCTGCAAAAATGCTCTGATAATGAAATTTCCAAACCCTAGTATTTAATTTCAAATACAAGTAATTATTAGCAAAGTCCGAAAGTAGCAAAGACCGTTCGCCCTCCCCTATTTTGTTTTTTCCATAACCTAGCTGAACACCAACATGTTTCGTCACATTAAATCCTAAGTAACTTTCAGAATTCAAATAATCATATCCATTCGTGATATTGAAAATGGTACTCTCATAGGTTTTGTAAAGTCCTTGGCCTGGAATTGCTAAATCTTGACTTACTCTTCGATTGACATAACTTGGAAATCTCGCTTGCGACTCCACAATATTAGAATAAAAAAAGATCCGATCATCAATCCCTCCTCGCACTTCAATCCCTCTTCGATTCAAAAAAACCAGTTCGGGATTTTCTGAATCTTGCCCCATCTTAAAATCAATCATTGGATTAATCTTAAGATGAAAGTGCTTCGTATGCGCTTCGTAAAAATTGGCAGGTGTACGATAGAAATATTTTAAAATTGGTTTTTCTCTGGCGAAATATCGTTTTTCAGTTCGGCTCATTTTTGCAACCGACTCCTCTCCTTCTTTTGGTCCAACCAGAGTAGTTGGAAACTCCGTCAGGCCTAACCATTCATTATTATCTCTAAAGATGTAATTCAAATCCTTCACATCCAAAACCGATAATCCTTTAAAAGTCGTGTCTACATTCATTGCATAATTAGTAATATCACGACGTAAATAATATTTCATCGATGAATGAAAAGGGATGGGAATACCTGTTTTGATTTCTAAACGGTCCATGATATGGTAAGCATCATTTCCAAAAGGGAC
>JBGCFD010000218.1:0-27157 GCA_045106765.1 Saprospiraceae bacterium
CATAGGACATCATTTGTAATTGGTTTCGATCTTGATGAGTTTTGAGCATCTGGATTTGTTTTTTTGATACTCTTAAAGATACGAAATTTTGACTTTGTAAATGTATTGTTAGGAAGGTTTTTTCACAATTTGACGGTCTCGCATAAACGACGTGACCAGCTTTTGCTGGGCATGGACGTTTTATGCATTGTTAGGCATCGTATTTACTAATTTTTAGGTAGTTTAAGAATCATGTTTTGCCCTAATTTTAAGTCATCAACATGTCCTGCAATTTTTTCGTCTTTCAATTTCATATGTATATGCATATTGGTAGTATGATGTGTGAATATTGCATGATGCGAATCTGAATAGAATCCTAATAAGTCCACTTCTTTATTTTTTAGTGTTCCATTTAGTCCTGATGAAATGTGTTTTTCATGAGAATGTTCTTTGTCACCGTCTTTCCAATCAATAACATGCCAGCTTATCTCATTAGCAATTCCTTCTACTAAGAATGGGAAAGGTCTTTTATGGTCTATGTCATGTTTTTTAGCTGTCTGTTCAATAAAATTTTCAAAATCATCCATTGTAATGATTGTATTTGGTATTTGAACTGGAATCCAGTTTTTAACAGTTGCATAAACTAAAAGTGTTGCTTGATTAGAATAGGATTTATCAAACTTTATTTCTCCATCTTCCACATAAGTGTTATAAGGTTCACCATTAAATATTTGAATTTCTCCTTTCAAATTTTCGGTTGCGCCAAGAGCATACAAATTTTTAAAATCCTTTAAGTCTTTTAACTTTGCTTTGGCTGATATATCTCCTTTGTGCATCATGTTTTTTAATGCACCTTTGAATTCAACTGTAAATGATTGATTTATGTTTGTTGAATTTTGACATGAATAAAGCATCAATATTGAAAGAAATAATATGACTTTATTTATCGGGTTTCTCATTTTTTTTGATTTTATGATGCCTAACTTAGATATATTCGTACCAGTTACATATATATCGCTTATATTTTATTTCAGTTTATTTTCATTTATTAACTACAATTAGTTAGTAATGAGTTTTTTATAAATGTCAAATTACTACAATTGAATAATATATTATAAAAATTAAAGGACCAAATTATATTTTTGTTTTTTCCCTTAATAATACCTAATGGACTTCGAGTAGTTCCTTGATATTCAATTGTGGGTAAGTTAATTATAGAATAAGTTTTTTTTGTTGAGAGGTGATTTTTTTGTAAAAAAATGAATTAGTAGATTAGTATTTACGAATACTAATCTGCTTCCTAAGATAGAAAATGAAAGATGGAATTTGGAAAAGGTTGGAAGGTTTAACCTAGTTACTTTATAAAAAGATAATTTAAAAAATAATATTTGAAGATCTATAAAATAACAAAACATCTATGAGAAATCATAGATGTTTTGAAGGTTTGATATTTTAAATAAATAACTTTATCCCACTACAATATTTACCATTCGTTTGGGTACAACAATTACTTTTCGAACTGTTTTCCCTTCTGTATATTTTTGAATAGCTTCTAATGCAAGTGCTGCCGTTTCAATATCTTCTTTCGAAGCATCGGCTGCAAAGGTAGCTTCGGATCGTTTTTTTCCATTTATAGAAATCGGATAAGTGATCGAATCTTCTACCAAATAAGATTCATCTGCTTGCGGATATGTTGACTTGTGAACAGAAATTATTTCTGCTTGATGTCCTAATTTGTTCCAAAGTTCTTCTGCAACGTGTGGTGCAAAAGGAGCTAATAATTGGACTAAAGGTGTTATGATTGCTCGTTTGTTACATTTGATTTTTTTCAAATCATTTGTAGCTACCATAAATCCACTTACGCAAGTGTTAAATGAAAATCGCTCGATGTCATCATTTACTTTTTTGATAGCAGTATGCAAAATTTTCATTTCTGCTTTGGTTGCTTCTTCTTCAGAAATTGTAAATGTATTGTTTTCGTCATGAGTTAAACTCCAGAATTTTCTTAAAAATTTAGATACTCCATCAATTCCTTTGGTGTCCCAAGGTTTGCCCTGTTCGATTGGTCCCAAAAACATTTCATACATTCTAAAACAATCAGATCCATATTTTTCTACAATATCATCAGGGTTAACAACATTAAAATATCGTTTGGACATTTTCCCAACTTCAGATTTTGTAAACAAATGACTATCAGTTGCATCACTTGTGGAAGTGAATTTTCCTTTAGAATAAGTTCCCATTCCACAAACAAATTCTGCATCTGCATACTCAGGTCTCCAATCAATAAATTGTTTGATACTATCAATATTCAAATAAGAAGTTGGTGAACCATATCCTTGTACGAAGTCAACATGAATTGGAATTTTGGCAAAATCAATACCTTCTTGCATTTTGGCTTCTGCAATTTTGGAACAATAGAATTGACTAATTCCGTTTTCTTTTTCTTTTTTCAAATAAAGGTATTCTATCACTCCTTGAATCATTCCCTGATTGACCAATTTTTTAAATGGTTCTTTGGTTGGAACCATTCCTTTGTCAAAAAGAAATTTGTGCCAAAATCTAGAGTACATTAAGTGTCCGACAGCATGTTCTGTTCCACCAATATATAAGTCTACCTCTTTCCAATAATTCAACGCTTCTGGACTTGCAAATGTATTGTTATTTTCTGCGTCCATGTATCGTAAAAAATACCAACTCGATCCTGCATAACCAGGCATTGTATCAGTTTCTCTTGTGAATCCTGGTTTTTCATTGACCCATTCTGTTGCTCTAGCCAAAGGAGATTTTCCACTTGCAGTAGGTTTGAAATCATCAAGGTTAGGTAATTGAACCGGTAATTCATCTTCGGGAACTGCATGAGCTACACCATCTGCATCGAACAAAATAGGGTAGGGTTCTCCCCAATATCTTTGTCGAGAAAAGTTAGCATCACGTAATTTGTAATTAATTTTTCCAGAACCGATTCCCATGTCTTCGATTTTGGCAATGGCTGCGGTGATCGCTTCGGGCACTTCCATTCCATTCAAAAAACCAGAGTTAATCATCACCCCTAATTTATCATGTAAAGATGCATTGGGATATTTTGATTTATCTACTACATCGATTATTTCTAAATCAAATTTTTTCGCAAAAGCTTGATCTCGATCATCATCACTTGGGACTGCCATGATTGCGCCCGTTCCGTAATCCAACAAAACATATTCTGAAATCCAAATCGGTAAGTTTTTTCCAGTAATTGGATTGAAAGCATAAGCTCCAGTAAACGCACCAGTTACTTCTTTGACTTCTGCCATTCGTTCTCTTTCGGATCGCGAGTTGACATATTTTTTATATTCGGTAACTGATTGTTTTTGTTTGTCGGTAGTTAATTTTTCTACCAAAGGATGCTCGGGAGCAAGTACCATAAATGTAGCACCATAAATTGTGTCAGGTCGAGTAGTAAAAACTTCTACTTGATCTTCTCCGTCTGTTCCTTCAATATTAAAAAATACTTGTGCTCCTTCTGATCGCCCTATCCAATTTTTTTGCATCGTCTTCAAAGAGTCAGACCATTCCAAATCATCAAAGTCATTGATTAACCGTTCTGCATATGCGGTAATTCTTAATGACCATTGCATCATGGCTCTTTTTTCTACAGGATGTCCACCTCGTTCTGAAACTCCATCTTTGACTTCGTCATTTGCTAATACAGTTCCCAAGGCTTCACACCAATTGACATAGCCGACTTTTTGGTAACCCAATCGGTAATTCATCAAGACTTCATCTTTTTGTTTTGGTGTCATTGCTGCCCATTCGGCTGCGCTAAAAGTCGTTTCTTGGGTTGTCGAAGCATTGACTTTGGCATTTCCTTCTTTTTCAAATTGAGCAATCAAGTCTGAAATTGGTTGTGCTTTATCAGTATTTTTACAATAGTAATGTTTAAAAATTTGTAAAAAGATCCATTGAGTCCATTTATAATATTTAGGATCTGAAGTGCGCACTTCTCGATCCCAATCAAATGAGAAACCGATATTGTCTAATTGTTCTCGGTATCGCTGAATATTAATTCGAGTCGCTTCGGCAGGATGGATTCCTGTTTGGATGGCATATTGTTCTGCTGGCAAACCAAAGGCATCATACCCCATTGGATGCAATACATTAAATCCTTTTAATCTTTTGTATCGAGCAAAAATATCAGAGGCAATATATCCGAGCGGGTGACCTACGTGAAGTCCTGCTCCTGATGGATATGGAAACATGTCTAGAACATAATATTTGGGTAAGTCTGAGTCGTTGGAGACTTTGTATATTTTGTGATCTTCCCAATAATTTCGCCATTTTTTCTCGATCTCTCTAGGATTGTACATGTCTATTTTTTTGATTTATGTAGTGACTGACTTTAGTCGGTTGTAATGAAAATTTAAAATACTGAAACTATAATTATTCAATGTCTTAGATGTTGACATTGGTGGTTGAATTGAGCGTTGTTCTTTTTTTTATTGAAAAAAAAGAAACAAAAAATTCTAGGCGAAAAAATAGCTTAACACAAAGCAAACCCCCGCTCTCTCATTTTTCGCCTTTCCTCGCCCGCTTCCTGTTACACATGGTTTTCCTTCCAATTTATTTTTGCTTAAAAAAATACTTCTTATTTTTTTGGAAATACATGGGCATAATTTTATTAAAAATTAAACTTGTTTCAAATAAAGGTGCGAAAATATAAAATAAGTAGGAATAATGATAGTAGTTGATGGAGTTACTGTATTTATTCGTCTCAAATTAGAAGGACTAGAAAGAAGAGATTTGTTTTTAACTTTTGGAAAATGTTATCTTTGATTATTGAAAAAACTTTGCTGCTAATTAATAATAGTAGCTACAAACTCAAATACTATGATTCGTTCAGTTATTAAATTAGGTGTTTTATTGGTGGTTGGCATTGTTGCCTATAATTTCTTTTTAGGAACCCCAGAAGAAAAAGCTAAAGCTAAAAATACTATTTCGAAAGCAAAGGAAGCAGGTAAAGTGATTGGAGGAGCATTGTTAGATTTAGGAAAAGATGGCGTGGCACTTTTAAAAGAAGAAAGAGCAAAATTTCAAGAAGGGAAATATGACAAAGCGGTCGAAGAGGTTGGCGGATTGATTTCCAAAATTAAAAATCAAGTTGAAGGAGTTGGCGGTGAAATGCTGGATCGAGTGAATGATTTGGAAAAACAAAAAGATGCGCTCGCAGGACAATTAGATAAAGCCAAGGAATCTGCTGGTGAAATGTCAGAAGAAGAAAAAGAAAAATTAAAAAAACAGTTCGACGAGTTGACGGAGAAAACTGGAGAAGTTTTAAAAGATTTGGAAAAATCAAATTAGAAAAAAGCTAGTTGAAAAGGTATCGGATTATTTCAAGGAATCCGATACCTCTTTTCGTTTAGAGGCATTTGTTAATGAATTTTTTTAAAAGGATACAAGCATTTGAAAGTTAAAACACTCATCCGGATTATTGGATTTTTATTTTTATTCTTTATTGGTTTTGTCATTTTATCCGCCAATTTTGGTTGGGATTTTTTCTTTTTTGATTGGGTGAAATATTTGCCGTTGAGAGATAAAATGGCACACTTCCTTTTGGTAGGAGGAGTTTCTTTTTTTGTAAATCTACTGTTGGATGTGAAGAAAACTAAACTAGGAGGGAAGGAAGTCTTGTTGGGTAGTTTAGTCGTTTTTATATTTATAACTTTAGAAGAATTTAGTCAGCTATTTATTATTCGTAGAAACTTTGAGTTGATAGATTTGAGTGCTAATTATTTGGGAATATTTTTATTTGGGCAATTGGCGCTTTTTATTTGTAATAAATTTCATTTTTTGGAGAAACGAGTTTTTTAAATTTTTCCAATAAAAATCAAATCATTGTTTTCCTCCAAAATAGCTCGATCACATTTTTTAATTTTTGACAAATTATCTAACAATATATTTCCTTTGTAAGAAATATAAACACCGTCGGCGAAGTGTGCTTCAAAAATTAAATAGTTGATGTCACTTTTTGGATAAAAATCGAATTCATATTTTCTCCAATCTTCATGTTTAATAAATTTAGTCTCAGCCAATAATTGATTCCTTCCGCATTTTGATGAACTTCCCCAAATTCTTAATTTTAAGGGTAAATTATATCCTGCATATTTTTTGGTGTAAGACAACATTAAATTAAATTGGTAACATTCTCCTTTTTTCATCGGTTGACTAATTCGTTGTTCGATGCTTTCCCAAGTTCCATTTTCTCTAGAAATCAATCCTAAATAAGTATCACCATCATAAGCTTCTTTTATAACTCCCCACGGTCCAGGCAATAAGTCAGGTGTAGTTCCATCTGCACATTGATGCCAACCAGTAGGCATGGTTGCATCTTCAGGATTTCCTTCAAATGAGGCATTGTCAAAAAATATTTGACCAGTTAAACCTGAATTAGAAAATACCAATACTAGGACAGAAAATAAAAGGCGTATTTTTGAAATTAAATTCATATAAATATTGCTGTTGTTTTTGCAAATATATTGTTTTTAGAGAAAAACGAACCTTAAAATCTTAAAATTGCATTTTCATTGTGTTTATGTTTAATATCTGTTTTCTTAAAGTGCAAAAGAATAAGAGGAATATTTTCATAAACATTAACACATATATATGTATAAAGCTAAACACTTACTAAAAACACCTAAACATTAAAACAATATTTCTTACTTTTGCCCTCAAATTCATTCTTTTTTCCAAAAACAAAATTAGTTCTTAAAAAACGAAATATATTTTAAGAATCAACAACGAAATGCCAAATCCATCTGGAACATATCAATCCAATAAAAGCAATCCAAGTTACATTTACGTAATATTGAGTGTGTCGTTGGTGTTATTTCTTTTGGGGTTTTTTGGATTGTTTTTGTTGCATGCTCCAAAGTGGATTAAAGTTTACAAAGAGCAGGTAAATGTAATGATTGAAATAAAAGAAGGTACCTCGAAAGAACAAATTTTAGTACTATCTAGCTCTTTGGAACAGAAGTCATATATCAAAACCGAGTCGGTAAAGTTTGTGAGTAAAGAAGAGGTGGCAGAAGAAATGAAAGAAGAATTAGGTGCATCAGAAAATACCTTAGATATCATAAATCCATTTTATGATATGGTTCATTTTAATATGAATGCGAATTTTATGCAAAGCGATAGTTTGCAAATTATTCGTAAAAATATAATGGAAAACGATTTTGTTAAAGATGTTTTTTATCAAGAATTATTAGTGGATCAGATAAATGATAATTTGAGGAAAATTGGATTAGTCGCATTCTTTTTGGGATTCTTTTTTATCATTGTTGCGGTGGTCTTAATTCATAATACGATTAGATTAGCGATGTATTCCAATCGTTTTGTTATCAAAAATATGCAACTCGTTGGTGCATCTTGGAGTTTCATTACTAAACCGTATTTGATGAAAAGTCTTTTTAATGGAATATGGAGTGGAATAATTTCCATCATTTTATTGTTGGTTTTGGTTACTGTAATTAATCTCCAATTTCCAGAATTGCGATTAGATATCTGGTTAGAAGATATAGTCGGATTAGTCTTAGTGATGTTTGGTTTGATCATTTTGGGTATTTTGATTTGTTTTGCGAGTACCTATTTTGTAGTTAATCGATATTTGAAGATGCGATTAGATGATTTGTATTGATTCCAGCGGTGTGAATTTTTTTGAAATTCATAATCATCAATCCTAAATTTTAAAAAATAAATATTTAAAAATATGAGTAAAAGTAAGTCAAAGAAAAAAGTTGTTGTTGGCAAAAAAGGAGAAAAGAGAGGAGCGACTAAAGTAGCTGCGACTACCTCACGAAGAACTCGAACTTCTTCCATTTCTAGCCAGCCTGAAACTTTACTTTTTGAAAAACCAAACTTCACGTTTATTATTGGTGGAGCAGTTTTGGTGTTTTTAGGAATGATGATGATGTTAGGTGGGGGAATGCCAGATCCGGATACATGGGATCCTGATATTATATATTCTACCAGAATTACTGTTATTGGACCAGTATTAATTTTGGCTGGTTTAGCAATGGAAATTTATGCTATTTTTAAAAGATAAGTTTTTCCATTATTCATAAGATCTTCTTTATTAATTGCGGTAAAGAAGATTTTGTGTTTCACTAAAATTAGGTTTAAGTAGTTGATAATCAATTGCTTAGGTTTAGTTATTTTATGAAAAAATTATATAAAAAATAAATGAGTGATCTTTTAGAAGCCATCCTGTTAGGTATTATTCAAGGTTTAACTGAATTTCTCCCCGTCAGTAGTAGCGGTCATTTAGAGTTGGCCAAAGTTATGTTTGGTTATGATAAATCTGCGGGAGAAAGTATGTTGTTAACTGTAATATTGCATGCGGCAACAGCATTAAGTACTATGGTAATTTTTCGAAAAGAAATAATAGAAATTATTACAGGGCTATTTAGTTGGGAAAAAGAACAAGTAGAATTTTCAGGGAAAATTATTTTGTCAATGATACCTGCAGCTATTGTGGGAGTTTTATTTGATGAACAGTTAGAAGCTCTTTTTGACAAACAAATTTTATTAGTGGGGCTAATGTTAGTGATCACAGGAGCACTTTTATTCTTAGCTGATCGTGCAAAAAATACCAATAAAAAAGTAAGTTGGAGTAATGCTCTATTGATTGGAATTGCTCAAATGATCGCTATCCTTCCAGGGATTTCAAGATCAGGTGCAACGATTTCAACTTCAGTTCTATTGGGAATAGATCGAACTCGTGCTGCGAAATTTTCTTTTCTCATGGTTGTTCCTTTGATTTTAGGAAAAATGGCAAAAGATATTTTGGGAGGTGAAATTACTTATGCTGAAGGAGATTTAGTTCCCTTGCTTGCTGGATTTGGAGCCGCATTCGTTACAGGTTTGGTGGCATGTACTTGGATGATTGCCTTGGTTAAAAAAAGTAAGTTGTCCTATTTCGCTTATTATTGTTTTGTTGTTGCAGCTATTGCAATTGCAAAAGGAATGGGTTGGTTTTAATAAATAAAAAATTGAATGTCTGAATTTTCTCCTCCATATAATTTTAAATCGGGTGCTGTTTTATTAGTCAATAAGCCTTTAACTTGGACCTCCTTTGATGTCGTGAATAAACTTCGATACACCATCAAAAAACATCTTGGTGTAAAAAAAATTAAGGTTGGTCATGCTGGGACTCTCGATCCTTTGGCGACTGGTTTGCTAATTATTTGTACTGGAAAATTTACTAAACGCCTCGAATCATTTCAAGCACAAAAGAAAGATTACACAGGGAGTTTTTTACTGGGTAAAACGACTCCTTCCTTTGATGCAGAGCAAGAACCTGATGCTTCCTATCCAACTGAACATATTACTCAAGAATTATTGGAAAAGGCAAGACAACAGTTTGAAGGAGATTTGGAACAGTATCCGCCGCAATTTTCTGCTATCAAAGTCGATGGGGTTCCTTTGTACAAAACGGCTAGAAGAGGAGAGAAAATAGAAGTGAAACCTCGTCCAGTTCATATTTTTAAATTTGATATTGATGCGACAAATTTTCCAAGCATAGATTTTTATGCTGATGTAAGCAAAGGAACATATATCAGATCTTTAGCACATGATTTTGGGAAATCGGTTGAAAGCGGTGCGTATTTAACTAAATTAGTTCGGACATCTATCGGTGATTTTCAATTAAAGGACGCTTGGGATTTAGAGGATTTATTAGCTCATATTGATGGGCTAGAAAGTATTTATTCTAACGAAGCAGAATAAAAAATAAAAAAGCAATAACATGATCAATGTTATTACTTTTATTTTATATTGGAATTAATAAATTGTCTGTAAAACAAATTGCCTGCTAAATGAATAGCAGACAATTCTTGTTTTAAATTTAAAAGAAGATCTCTCCATCTTTTAAAAGTGTAGTTTTTCCAACTAGTGTTAAATCGTTTTGAGTGAGGTGGTAGATTTCCACCACATACTCGCCATTCTTGTCCTTGCGCTTTTTATGCTCAAGCACTAATTGAAAATTTGTAGTAGTAGTATCAGCAATTCCTTGATTCTTCATCACAGGAATATGTAATTCTGTCAAATTATAACCAGTAGCTGTTTCTTTGACTTGTAATAATAATTCTCCTTCGGAAAAGTTTTTAGTAGAAAAATCTAGTTGAGTATATCTCCAATTCTTAGCTTTTGATTTTAAAGAATTGATTGCATTTCCATTCTTCTTTTTGGAAAGAATCACCTTGTTAAAATCAACAGAAACGATTTTTTGTAATTCAGGAGAGATGATTTCTGTAGCTTTTTTTATTTTACTCGGAAGATTGGCAAGAATCTTTTGCTCTTCCAATTTATGTTTTTCCAAAATCTCTATCATGCTTGCTGCGGATTGATAGTTAATATATTTTGCAATAAAATTTCCTTGCGAATTAAAAATGAGCATGGTTGGAAGAAATTTCACATTGAAATATGATTTCATATTCACTCCATCGAAATCATCTACATCAACCGATAAGGAGACATAGTTTTTTTCTGAAAGGTCTTTAACTCTTTTGTCCTTGAAAGTCGTCTTTTCCATTTGTCGACATGGCAAACACCATTTCGCTCCAAATTTGATGACCATCAACTTTCCTTCATTAACTGCTTTTTCTTTTGCATGAAAGTAAGAAAGCGGAAGTAAGTCTTGGGTGACTTTTTCGTTGATAACTAAATCTTGAATTCCCATATCAAGATCTACAAAAACAGGTTTGGGGGAAACCTTTGTTGTTTGTGTAGATGACTTGATTATGGTTTCACTAAACAATCTTGACGTTCTTGGTTGGTTAAAATGTATTTCGTTCTTTTTAGAAACTTTAGTTGAATTAGAAAGATTTTGTATCTCGACCTTTGAAGATTCAATAATATTTGGCTGATTTGGAATTGAAATAGGAGCTTTTGCTTTTGTGTTTAATTGCGATTTTATTGTAGAAGGTGCTAAAGCCAGAATATTATTATTGGGTATTTGAGTCTTTTGATTTTGCTTAATGTTACTTTCTTCTTTTTCTAAAGAGATAGAGGAAATGGTATATTCCCTCGATGGTTCTGAAGTGGGATATAAATGATTAGTGCTTAAATTATTAGTTTCAGTAGAACTATCTAGTGAAATAACTAATAATATTACCATGAAAAAGGTAGTTGCGAAAATTGACAAAACCTTATCTGCGTAATCAAATTGATTAAGTTCAAAAAATTGAATACTAGAAGAGGTTTCTGGTCTTTGAAATGGAAACTGAAATTCTGATTGTTTGTTTAATCTTACCATGATCACTTAGTTGAATTCATTAGATATAGAATTCCCTTCTGGTAAGTAAATTTTTTTTAACGTTTTAAGTGCGACAATGGGGATTAGAATGTAGTTTATCTCATAGAATGGAAATCAAATATAATTGATAAAAAATGGTTTCAACAAATAATAAACAGCTAAAAACAGATATTCTTTTTTGTAAAATAAAAGAAGTTGTTTATCAGGTTTTTATAAATTCATATAATGTTATATGTGAAAAAAGGGTAGGTGAAAGAGAAGTGATTTTGATTGTTTAAATTAAAATCACTTCCCAGATACTTGCGTTATGTGTCTTCTTGTGGCGAGTTTGTTTAATTCTTTGAATTGAGTGTAAATTAGTTAATCCTGTTTTTTATTTTTTTCCGCTTTCAATTGTTCCTTACGTTTTATTTTTTGATCATTATTGCTTTCATAAATCGCATAATTTTCATACTTCGCCAAGTCAGTTTCTGCCCAAATATCTTTACCAATATCACAAAGGGTAACCATTTCTTTATAAATCAGATTACCTACATCAACTCTTCGTTCTACTGCAATATCTCGATCAGCTACTCGATCTTGTTGGATATTTAAGGCATTTTCAAAAGCTGTGGTTGCATCAACGACCTTGTTGATGACATTTTCATTGACACCTACATCACTTAAGAAATCTATTTGTTGACGAGCAACTCTGGCAACTCGACGTCCACAAAATAGGAGTTGAGCATCCGTCATATCGCCCATTTTAGCTGTTCCAAATTTTCGGTATCTCCCTGTTCTGTTACTGAATTTCATATTTACTCGAGTCATCAAACTTCGAATGGAAGATTTTAATCTTTCAGCTGCTTTGTATTTTTTGTCTGTAACAACCATTTGGTCTCCCACCATTTCATCATCATCTGGCAGATCTCTGAGTTTTTCACAATTGTTCTTGAAAGTCTTTAATCGTTGTTTATCGTATCCATACTTTTCAAATTCTTTAATATCACGTAAAGCGAATCGAATTCTATCCATACTTTGGAGGTATAAATCCGCATCTGGGAAGTTATGCATTCTATTTACTGCTTGCTTTTTCATTTGATAGTCAATTAGTTAGCAATTATTAATAAAGCAAAGATAGAATCATTTTCCATTAAAACAAAAATATTTAAAACAAAAACAATATGGTTTGTTCTTGTTTTAAATATTCCTCATCTGAAATTTTCTTGATTTGATAATGTTGTTAATATATGATTTAATTTTAGCCTCAGAAAAAATCTAGTTTGTTGATTTTTAAATAATTTCTAGTGCTTGTTCCAAATCGGAAATCAACCAATCAGGATCTTCCAAACCAATATAAAATCGAACTAAATTAAAAGGAAGGGTAGTATCTTCTTTTCCAGGAATATTGTAAAATGCACAAAAAGGTAAGACCAATGATTCATGTCCTCCCCAAGAAACTGCTAAAGAGAATCTTTTTAATCGTTGGAAAAATGCTTCAGCCTTTTCCATTGAATCAGTTTTTAAATAAAGTGAAAAAAGACCACCTGCGCCATCCATTTGTTTTTTTGCTAAATCATATTGAGGTGAATTAGGAGAGAATGGATAATTGACTTTTTCAACCTTTGAATGATTTTCCAAAAACGAAGTTATTTTCATACCGCTTTCATGACTTCTTTTTACTCGCAATTCTAAGGTTCTTAAACCTCGAATAACTAACATCGCATCATTAGGAGAAATAATAGCTCCTAAAGTCATAAATTCAGAATAGAACATTTTTTTAATAATTTCCTTGCTGGAGCAAACAACTCCAACCACCACATCAGAGTGTCCATTCAAATATTTAGTTCCAGAGTGGATTACGATATCAATTCCATGTTCGATTGGTCTTTGAAAAATAGGAGAAGAATAACTATTATCAATGGCAGTAACAATTCCATGTTTTTTGGCAATCTCAGCACAAGCTTTTAAATCTTGTAATTCTAAAACAATGGAAGTTGGACTCTCTAAAAAGAGTAGAGTAGTGTTGGGCTGAATCGCAGCTTCTATCTCTTCCAAATTTGTTCCATCAACAAAAGTGTGTGTGACTCCAAACTTAGGAAGGTATTCCGTCAACATTTTAAATGTCCAAGAGTAAGAATTATTGACACAAACTACATGAGCACTTTGATGAACTTGACTCAAAATGGCCATCGCATTGGCACTTGCTCCGCTTCCAAAAACTAAGCAATCTTCTGCTTTTTCAAGAGCTGCTAGTTTTTTTCTCAAAATAGCGACAGTTGGATTATTTCCTCTTGTGTAAACATTGGCATCCTTTTCCTCTGCAAATGCTTTTCGAAAATCAGTCAGATTATCAAATATAAAATTGCTACTTTGAATAATCGGAGGAGAAACAGCGTTGAAGTAATCTTTTCGATTTTCACCTAGGTGGCAAAGAATTTCACTTAAATTCATTTTAATTGATTTTTATAATAGTTTGAAAATCAATATTTTATAAGAGTTTTATGATAAAAAATTATATAGTGTTTTAAATGAAAATATGACCAGTTAGATAGGTTTTTGCTTGACCTGATATTTCAACTCGTTCGTTTAAATATTTACAATTTAAATGACCTTTTCTTTTAGATAATTGAATCGCAGTCATTTCCGTTTTCCCTAATTTATTGGCCCAATAAGGTGTCATTGAGGTATGTGCGGAGCCAGTAGTTGGATCTTCATCAACACCAGCTTGAGGAAAAAAACACCTTGATACAAAATCAACCTCTTGCCCTGGAGCAGTAACGATAGTACCACGAGCATCTAATTTTTCTAATAATTTTAAATTAGGTTGAAGAGATTCGATAATGGTTTGATTTTGAACAATAACCATATAATCAGTTTTGCCCTTAAAAACTTCAATTGGTATAATTCCTAAACCTTTTATGATTTCATCAGGAGTTTCAATTTTTTCTAAAACATCAGTTGGAAAATTCATGGTGTACATACCATCGTTTTTTCGAACTCTTAATTCACCACTTCGAGGAGAAATAAAAATCACCTCATTTCCTTCGAATCCATTTGAAAAAATAACATGAGCAGAAGCAAGTGTCGCATGCCCACACAAATCAACTTCAACTGTTGGGGTAAACCATCGAAGTTCAAAATGATTAGCTTTTGGAACATAAAAAGCAGTTTCTGCTAAATTATTTTCCATGGCAATATTTTGCATTAATTCATCTGAAAGCCAATTATCGAGTGGACAAACTGCGGCAGGATTTCCTCCAAATATTTTTTCTGTAAAAGCATCAACTTGATAAATGATTTGAGTCTTTTTCATATTTGAAGATTTTATTTATGGACAATATTTTTTATACGTTAAATTGAGTTAAGTGGTGTTCTAAATGTTTGGAAAATAAAGTATTCCATTCTTGCTCTGTTAAAGGGCCAAAAGAGTGAGATTCTTTGCCATCAAAATGGGTAGCCCCCAAGTCATAAACTTTTTGAATATTTTCGATCAACCTTTTTTTCTCTTTCTCGAAATCTCTTTCCTCAGCGATGACAAACTCAGGAGCTGTTCTTCCGTTTTTAGGATATGGCTTAGGGCCGACTACCTGGTTTTTTGCTAAAAGTTTGATGAAGAATTTTGCGATAGCACCTCGTTTTGGATATTTATCAGTAAGGGTCATATCGTAGGCAACGCAGCAATGAGCCAACATTTGAGCTACATTCATTTTACCCCATTGAGCTTGGGTTTGAGGAGTCAGGTTGTTGATTCTATTGATGGTGGTTTGGACACCATTGGAAGTGAAGAGGTTTTGCATTTTGGTGGTATTTAAAGTGTTGAGGTATCGGATATTTTGAAGATATCCGATACCTATTTTAACTATTCAGCAATGATGATAAACTTATTTCTTTTCCCATTTTCGACCATCAAATATTTGTCATGTAAAAGAGAAGTTGCATTTACTTCTGTTTCATGAGTTGTGATTTTATCTTTGTTGACAGAAATCGCATTATTTTTTATTGCACGTCTAACATCTCCTTTTGAACTAAGAATTTCAGTATGTTCAACTAATAAATCTGCAATATTCAACCCTCCAGAAAGCGCTTCTTTTTTGACAGAAAAAGTAGGGATCTCTTCAGCAATTGTAGCTAAAGAATTCTCATCCATATTAAGTAAAGTTTCTTTGCTTGCTTTTTTAAATAACAAATTAGTTACATTTAAAACTGCTTCGTAAGCTTCTTGACCATGTACACGAATCGTTAATTCCTCTGCCAGAAGACGATTTAATTCTTGTGGATTATCAGCGAATTCTTTTTCACGATTTTCAATTTCTTCGTGAGACTTTAAGGTAAAATATCGAGTGAATTTTGAAATATCATCATTCGTAGTTTTCAACCAAAATTGGTAAAACTTGTAAGGCGAAGTTTTTTTCGCATCCAACCAAATATTTCCTTTCTCCGACTTACCGAATTTTTTACCATCTGATTTTGTCAAAAGTGGGGTAGTAACGGCAAATGCTTTTGCACTTAAATTTCTTCGAATAAATTCTGTTCCTGAAGTTATATTTCCCCATTGGTCAGAACCACCCATTTGCATAGTCACGTCATCATTTTCGAATAATTTTTGGAAATCATAAGACTGTAATAATTGGTAACTAAATTCTGTAAAAGACAAACCGCTTTCCAATCTGTTTTTTACAGAATCTTTTGACATCATATAACTGACCGTCAAAGTTTTTCCCACATCTCGGAGGAAATCTAAGACATTCATTTCATTATAAAAATCAATATTGTTTCTCATAATGGCTGAATTTTCGCCACAGTCAAAATCTAAAAACTTATAGAAATTTTCTTTTTGAGCAGCTAAATTTTTATCCAACTCATCGAATGATTTTAAAATTCGCTCTTTGTCTTTTCCAGACGGATCGCCAATTCGACCTGTCGCACCACCCATCAAAACGACAGGTTTGTTACCAGATAATTGGAACAATTTTAAAATCATAATTTGGACAAAATTTCCTAGAGTCAAAGCAGGTGCTGTTGGATCAAATCCAATATATCCTACTCTCATTTTTTCAGTCAAATGTTCTTCGACTCCGGGGGTTGAGTCCTGTAGCATGCCCCGCCATTTAAGTTCTTCGATAAAATTCATTGTAAAATATAATGTTGTTAATTTTGAATCGCAAATTTAGGAAAACTATGTCAATATCATGAGCAATCCTAAAAGCTATTTCAAAGTAATTAAAATGATCTCGATTTGATGTACGATGGTTTTATCTAAATCGTTCCATCTATAGAGAATGGTGGAGAAATATTTATTTTTGAGGAAATAATTTTATAGCATTGTGGTTGATAGAACGTTTAAGTAGTAAGTAATGAAATCAAAAGAAAGAATTAAATTAGAAAAGGGAGATTGGCTTAACTATTATAAAGTTTCATTATTACAGCTTATGCCAATTTTTATGTTTATTTATCTTTTCCTTAAATACTCAGATATAGAAGCTTTATATTTTATTATTTTTTTTTTGTTATTATTTTCTTTCTTTTATTGGATAAATTGGAATAGGTTATTTTTTCAAGAATTAATAGCAGAAGTAACACATGATGAATTCGAAAGAAGTATCAAGGCGACTGCTCATGAATTAGATTGGCAAATAATAAAACTGGAAGATAAATACGCTGAGATAATAAGGCATCCAAATGAATTGAGTATTGGAGGCGAAAAAATAACTATTAAAAGAAAAATAGATAGACTCCTTATTAATAGTATGGCGAATCCCAAACTTCACAGAAGTGGATATTCAAGAAAAAGAAACAAGGAAAATGTTAATTCTTATTTGAGGAATATAGGACAAATCTTAACTGGTCAAAATGTTGAAGAGAATATTACCAAAAGAAAGGCAAAGGAAGAGAAAGAATTTTGGGAAGGAAGCGAATGGACTATTGGTAATTTATTAATGAGGATTATTGGATATGGATTGACTTTGATTTTTTTGTTTATAGGTATTGCGGGAATTTATGAAGGTCTTTGGTTAGGAGTTTTTCCAATAATTTTAAGTATTGGGCTAAGTCTAAATTATATCAAAAGTGATATTGAAATCATTCGAGAGAAGAATCGTAGAAAGAAGTTGAAGAAATAATTATTATAAAAAATACAAAATTTGAACCTAGAATATTTCATAGCCACCCGAGTTTCCAAATCAGGCAGTCAATCCTTCTCCAGATTGATCATTAGAATTGCTATCGTTGCAATTGCTTTGAGTGTTACTGTGATGATTGTAGCGACCGCTTTGATTCGAGGATTCAAAACTGAAATAAGTAATAAGATTTTTGGTTTTTGGGGGCATGTACAAATTACCGATACAAGTAGTGCTTATCTGACTGATGATGAAGTGGCAGTTGATATCAATCAAGATTTTTATCCTTCCATGGATACCATTGGCAAGATCAAATACATGGAATATAAAAAATTGTTTGGTTACGAAATGGAAGATTGGAAAGTCGAAAAGGAAACCAAAGGAGGAATACGACACATTCAAATGTACGCCAATCGAGCAGGCGTCATCAAAACTAAAAATGAAATTGAAGGAATTATCACCAAAGGAATTGGGAAAGATTTTGATTGGCAATATCTAGAAAAATTCTTAGTCGAAGGAAAACCACTAAATCTACAAGACTCCACGATGTCTCGCGAAATAATTATTTCCCAACATACCGCCAATCGACTTAACTTAAAGATTGGAGACACCTTCACTATTTATTATATCAAAAAAGGAAGTCAAGCACCTCGGAAATTTAAGTTAGCTGGAATCTATCGAACTGGTTTGGCGGAGTATGATAAATTGATTGCGATCATTGATATTCGACAAATTCAAAATTTACGAGGTTGGTCAGAAGATCAAGTGGGAGGCTTTGAAGTTTTCTTAGATGACATTGATGATTTGGAACCGTTGACAGAACATATTTATTTAGATATTTTGCCTGCCAACCTTTTTGCTCAATCAATTAAAGATAGAAACCGAAGTATTTTTGATTGGCTAGAATTAACTAATACCAATGAGCGAGTTCTAATTGCTTTAATGCTTTTGGTTGCGATCATCAATATGATGACAGCGTTGTTAATTTTGATTTTGGAGCGAACCAACATGATTGGAATCCTAAAAGCTTTAGGACAAACAAATTGGAATATCCGAAAGATATTCTTGTATTACGCCTCGTATATTATTGTGTTGGGATTGCTTTGGGGAAATGGAATTGGCTTACTGATTTGCTATTTGCAAGATAAATTTAAGTTCTTCAAGTTGTCCGAAGAAGATTACTATTTATCCTATGCGCCGATTGAAATCAATTGGTGGGTGGTGATTGCTTTGAATGTAGGGACATTAATTATTACTTTGATTTTCTTAATTATACCTTCTTATATGGTGACGAGAATTTCGCCGGTGAAAGCGATTCGATTTAAGTGATTTTAGAATATTAGAGTTGACCAAACACACCTGGTACATAAATAATAGCTTTATAAATACGTCCAATGATTAATAATGTTAAAATATTTATTCTTTTAGTTTTGATTTCAAAAAAATCTCTATTTCATTATAGTTTTTTTACAAAAAGAACTAATTTTATTGTTCACAATTGAAACATTCCCTTTTATGGTTTTCTAAGAAAACCTCAATTCTACAAATACCTGTTTTTTTCTTTATCGATTTTAAATGATTCTCAAAACTGATTGTAATTAAAAATAATCTTTCATTCTAATGGAATGAAATTTGTATGTCTAGTTTTATATATATGTGAGAATAAATAATGAATCTGAACTCAACTACCTATCTATCTTTTCTACTTATTACCTTGATGTTAATGTCATTTGACGGAACAAAGGATTCTTTTCTTTTTGATGGTTCTTCGTTTGATGAAAAACAAATTGAAGTATATAATATTGAAAATCTAAATTCAAAAGGTTTGGATTTTTGTGCTGTTCCATATCGAAATGGGATCGTTTTTACTTCTTCTCGAAATAAAATAGATGGGAGTGGATTGAAGAATGTGTTTAATAATAATTATTTCGATTTATATTATTCCGAGAAAATTGGAGATGATATTTATAAAGATCCACAAAAATTAAGAGGAAAAATTAATGGCGATTTGCATGATGGGACGGCCACTTTCAATCAAGTTGGAGACATGATGTATTTTACTCGAAATAATGAAAGAACCAAGGGGCTTATTTCTTTAAAAATTTATTCTGCCGAAGGAATCGAAGGGCATTGGATTAATCTCAAGGAGTTACCTTTCAATAGTAAAAAATTCTCTACTTGCCATCCTTCACTTTCTAAAGATGGAAAGATTTTATATTTTGCTTCTGATCGTCCAGGAGGTTATGGAGGAATGGATATTTATAAATCTATTTTTCGAAATGGAGAATGGGGCCCAGCGGAAAACTTAGGCGTTAATGTGAACGGAGAAGGCAATGAATTATTTCCGTATATCAATAAAGGTGGGCATTTGTTCTTTTCATCAGATGGATATGGATCGTTGGGACGACTTGATATTTTTCTTTCTAAAAAAGATGGAAAAGGATTTAAGCGTAGGAAAAATGTTGGAGAACCATTTAATTCTGAGGCTGATGATTTTGGTTTTTATATTGATAAAACAGGTGAGCATGGATATCTTTCCTCTAATCGGCAAGGTGGAAAAGGTAATGATGATGTCTATGGTTGGAAATTAGCTGAAAAGAAAATTTCTAAAAAAATAATTGTGGTTGATGAATCGACAGGTGAAAAAATTAATGAAGCAGAAGTTTTTATTGATAATGAAAAGCAAACTTGGACTCCTTCTTTGCTCAAAACGGTAGCATCTGGAGTATATGAATATGACGTACAAAATGAAGATGCCTATTTTTTAAAAATAGAAAAAGAAGGCTATGAAGAGTATTCTGCTGTTTTAGAAAAAGAAATTATTTACAACGAAAAAGAAACTATTGTGATGTTGAGTAAAAGGAAACTTTCATTGTTTTCTGGAAAGGTGCAAGAACAAGTTTTTCATAAAGCAATGGAAAATGTAGAAATAGAATTACTCAACGAATGCGATGGAAGAAAACAAACCACTAAATCTAACCAAGATGGAACTTTTGGTTTTACAGTAATGTGTGGATGTGAATATATTGTTATTTCCAAGAAAAAAGGATTTATGACGAAGACAAAAATCATTTCCAAAGATTCTAATCCATGTCATTCAAGTCAATTAATAGAGCAAGTAATCGAGATGCGTCCTGTGCCAAATAGTAATTTTCCAAGGGCGAGTATTTTTGATGATTATTAATTTATACAATCAATAATCCGTTTTCACGCAAAGCTGTCCAGATTGGAGAAACCAATAATTCTTCAAAATCACCCAAATCGTTTTTCTCAAAATTAGCTTTTAGTTCATTAAACCTTAATGGAGTTTCCGTTTTAGAATTTGCACGTAAAAGTATTGTTGCAATCCATTCAGCAAGCGGTTTTTCAGTCTCAAAACCCCACTCATCTTTTTTATTGAAAAATACTAACTCACCAAATTCTTCTCCCTCATCTTCAAAAATAGAAATTGTAGGAGCATTGTTATACCAAATGACTAAATCATTTGGGCGGTATTTATTTTTGGAAAATCCACGTAAACTATTTTCAATGAAATCACCTTCTATAGTTGTCGGAGTAGTCTCAAAATCAAACCAATCATTAACTGGAAAATCAAAACCAACACCATTCATATAGTTAAACAAAGACCGTTTTAAGCCTTCCGAAAATAATTCATGTTCTGCTCCAGAAGGATCATCATGCACTAAATCATTATCTGCAAATCCACCAAAAGTTGGTCCAACCATTTCGACTTCAAATTCTTTAGGAGTCAATCCTACAGGGCTATGTGCAGTCATCGCAAACTGATGCCAAAACCCAGATTGAATCACACCTTGCTCAAACATTTGTCGAACCATCTCCAATGAATCTACTGTTTCTTGTTCCGTTTGAGTTGGGAAACCATACATTAAATAAGCATGCACCATAATTCCCGCTTCTGTAAAAGCATCTGCAACTCTTGCCACTTGTGCTACAGTTACTCCTTTTTTCATTTTGTCCAAAAGTCGATCAGAAGCCACTTCTAATCCTCCCGAAACGGCAATGCAACCAGACGCTTTTAGCAAACGACAAAGATCCGGAGAAAAGCTTTTTTCAAAACGAATATTGGTCCACCATACTACCGTCAACTCTCTTCGAATAATCTCAATCGCCAAATCTCTCATCAAAGCAGGCGGTGCAGCTTCATCCACAAAGTGAAAACCATTCTCGCCAGTTTGATTGATGATGGTTTCGATTCGATCACAAAGTAATTCTGCGGTGACGGGCTCATATCTTTTTATATAATCCAAAGTTACATCACAAAATGTACATTTTCCCCAATAACAACCATGTGCCAAAGTCAATTTATTCCAACGGCCATCACTCCAAAGTCGATGCATCGGATTAACTATTTCAATCACCGAAAGATATTTATCCAAATAAAAATCAGAATAATCGGGAGTCCCTGTTTCTCTTTGTGGGATATCTAAAGCTGTGGAAGTATTATGATAGCAAACAACTCCATTGGTTTTGGCAAAAATTCTTTTGAGTTCTGCTTTCGTTTTTTTTCCTTTTAAAAAATCTAATAAAAATAGAAGAGGAGCTTCCCCATCATCTAAACTGATAAAATCTAAATAATCAAAAATTCGTTCATCCGATAAACTTCTCAATTCAGTATTGGCGTAACCACCTCCGAGGATAATCGAAATGTGAGGATAATATTTTTTGATAAATTGCCCACACTTTAATGCCGCAAAAAGATTGCCTGGGAAAGGAACGGAAAGACCAATGACCGAAGGGTTTTCTTGTTTTATTTTTTCTTCTAAAAGTTGAATTAAAATATTGGTGACAATCGTATCAGGCTCTTGGAGTGCCGTTTCCATTTCATCGAAAGAAGATAAAGATTGCGATAGTCGCTCTGCGTATCTGCTAAATCCAAAATGTGGGTCGACCACCTCTTTTATCAAGTCACCTAAATCTTCTAAATATAAGGTAGTCAAATGTCTCGCCTTATCTTGAATTCCCATTGATCCAAAAGCTAAATCTAAATCATCTAATTCTTCAAATCGACCCGCCTCAGGCAAATAACTTCTATCGCAAATGGAATGAGCAAGCGTTGGATTTTTATTTTGCAAAAATAAAATGACAGGTTCGATAGTTTTTAAATATTCATTTCGAAGGGAAAAAATGCGAAAGGTATTTTCCGAAAGTTCACTTGAGGTAGCTTCAATTTGAGAGAAAATATTTTGTAATCCATCTAGAGAAAATAATTTTAAAATAACTTCAATCCCCAAATCTGATTGATACGAATCAATATTATGAGTATTCAAAAAACCCTTCAAATATGCCGTAGCAGGGTAGGGCGTATTTAATTGGGTAAATGGAGGAGTGACTAAAAGTATTTTATGATTCAATTTTATCAATTTTGAGCAAGGTAGAAATTAACTCAAAAATCTGTATCTTTTTTTAAAACTATTTTGGGTAAGGTGAATCTAGGATAGGTTGATATTAGAGTATGTTTACAAAATTAACTAACTGAAAGTCAATGATCTGTGGTTCTTGTGTCCAATTTCATTTGAAGTTTAGCGAGCTAAATGAAAATTAAATTGGACGCAAGGTTCATAAAGTATTAATTTTCAGGACGGTAAAATTTTAAACAAGAAGTTAGGAGAGTAATTGTACTCGTTCATCTTTTAAAATAATTCTTAATTGGCTGATGGCTCTTCGTAATCTTGATTTGACAGTACCTAAAGGAATACCTAATTCGTTACTAATTTCTTTTTGAGAGTATCCTTGAAAATAAGCAAGATTAATAATAATTCTATTTTTTATCTTTAATGATTTAATAGTATTGGCAAGTCCTAAATCTTTGATATGTATCTCGAAAAGACCATATTTACTTTCACTAATTTGGTTTTCCAACAACACTATTTTCGAATTATATTTAAATCTTCTTGATCGTAAAAAATCTATAGAAGTATTACGAGCAATTTGAGATAGCCATGTAAAAATTCGCCCTTTTGAGCGATTATAAGTACTAGATTTTTTCCAGACTTTAACAAGTGTATCTTGTAAAACTTCCTCCGCCATGGATTCAGATTTTACGATTTTTAAAATGATTGAATACAAAGCATCTCCATAGGATTTATAAATTAAATTAATGGCATCTTTGTCTCCTTTGACAAGCATCTCGCTTAAGTCTTTTTGAATAAGTACTTTTGTATTTAATGAAGAATAATTTTTCATTCCTTTACGTTTGTTTTTTTCAAATGACTATAAAATTGGTTCTAAGGAAATTCATTTAAAGAAAACAGTTCGAGGTTCAAAACTTCTCTTGTTTTTTTTGAATGAGAGTTTTAAATTACGACAGACTTGGCCAACATGTACGAATGAAATGAATTCACTTAGAACCATAAAATTTAGTTTCCTTGACAGGTATAAGTTGAATTTATAAAGGTGTTGCAATAAATCTATTACAAAGATAATGGCAGATAAAAATCAATTCTAGAGCAAAACCGACGTTTTCGATAACTTTTCCGACAGTCTCTCTAGCACATAACCGACACTATATGAAAATTTCCGACAAAAGGATTTTAGAACTGAGGAATTAAAATTTGGATTAAGCAAACAACTATGAATAAACAATCAAACTAACTTAATGAAGCCAAACACATTTTATACTAAAAGCGGGCGTATCAATATAGCCTATCAAGTTATTGGTTCTGGGGAGATGGATATGGTTTATATCCCAGGATGGGTTTCTAATATAGATCTTATGTGGAGTTGTCCAGAACTCGTTGCCTTTTTGCAAACTCTTAGTAAAATTTCTAGAGTAATTCTTTTTGACAAAAGAGGGACTGGATTATCTGATAGGATAGTGGAACATTCTACTCTTGAAGAAAGGATGGATGATATTAGAGCAGTCATGGATGCAGTTGATTCGAAAAAGGCAATTTTATTTGGGCATTCAGAGGGTGGATCTGTATCTGCATTATTTGCTGCGACTTATCCAAACCGAACCATCGCATTGATTACATTCGGTGCATTTGCAAAGCGAAGGTATTCTCCCGATTATCCTTGGGCACCTACAGATGAAGAACGACAAGAAGTTTATGATATGATAGAAAATAGTTGGGGAGGTGGAGAAATGAATTTGTCTGATTTGGCTCCATCCAAAATTGACGATAAAACATTTATGGATTGGTTAGCAAATTATTTTCGCTCAGGTGCGAGTCCTAGTGCTGCATTGGTTTTGACTCGGATGAATACACAAGTTGATATTATTGGTATTTTAGGATCAATAAATGTACCCACTCTTATAATGCAACGAGTAAAAGATATAGATGTAAAAATTGAAGAGGGGAGATTTATTGCTGAACGAATCAAAGGGGCAAAATTCATAGAGTTAGAAGGGAATGATCATTTATTTTGGGCGGGAAATACAAAATCTGTTTTAGATGAAATGATTTCATTTATAAAAGACCTAAAACCATTTAGTGATAGTGAGAGGCAATTACTTGCAATAATGGTTGCTGAAGTTTCACCAAGTCTAAATCAATCTGCAGAGCGATCACTTATTTCAATTGATTTCGAACAAGTGAATAAACAGTTGATAAAAAAGTATAAGGGTAAACTTCAGCATACTGATGGAAAAATGTTTATTGCTACTTTTGAAGGTTCAGGTAAAGCGTTGAATTGTTGTATTGATTTTCAAAATGCAATGACTGCCATCAATTTGAATTTGAAAGCAGGTATTCATGTTGGAGAATGTTTGATTATTGATGATAAAATGATAGAAACAATTGCATTAAAGAAAACAAAGTATATCAAAAGTATTGCTACAGGAAATCAAATTTTAGTATCTCAAACAGTAAAATATTTGATTTCTGAGGCTGGTTTAAATTTCTACAAGATAGATTCCAACGAACATCAAGAAATATTGCCACAGTTATATATAGTAGAAGATAGATATTCAGAGACAAAAGTACTCTCGAAAAAAAATAATGCTATCCAAAAAAATGGGTTTCTGCTTGAAAATGTTTTGCAAAGTATTGATGAGAATTTAAATGATGAATTTTTTAGTGTTGAAAGATTATGTCTAGATGTTGGTTTAAGTGAACGACAATTACAACGAAAACTAAAAGCCGTCACTAATAAATCTCCAAACCAATTGATTCGCTCTGTTCGACTTCACCGAGCTAAAGAAATACTACTCAAAAAAAATAAAAGTATCGGAGAAATTGCCTTCCAAACTGGATTTTCCAACCCTTCTTATTTTTCTAAATGCTTTAAAAACGAATTTGGTATTAGCCCTTCAGAATATCTACAATAGACTTGTATATTCTTAATTTTGGTACATCCAAAAAGAACCATTTATAGATGATAAAAAAAAGTTTAATTATTTTAAAAACGATTTGACATTTTGTAAAAAATTATTCTATATTTGCACCGCTTTAGGAAATAACAAACGTGTTATTATTAATTTTTTAGCAAAAAAGCGAAAGTAGCTCAGCTGGTAGAGCACGACCTTGCCAAGGTCGGGGTCGCGAGTTCGAATCTCGTCTTTCGCTCTAAGTCTTCAACATCTGAAGACTTTTTTTTTGAAGAACTGAATTAGAAGAGGCTCTCTTCATTCCAAATGATTCATTCTCCTTAAAGTTGCCCGAGTGGTGGAATTGGTAGACACGCCGGACTTAAAATCCTGTGCTCTTCGGGGCGTGCGGGTTCAAGTCCCGCCTCGGGTACTAACTATGTAGTTAAACCGCTGATAATCAACAGATTACAGCGGTTTTTTTATTTATGGTACAACATAGGTACAACAAATTAAATTATCACTAATATTCTTTCCATTTCTTTTAGATTCAATGAATGGGTGGGGTACTAACTTTTTCACCTTCATTTCAAGACCACATCTTCAATTTTCATATAGCCAATTATTCTATTTTGACTTCTACCTATTACATGGTATTTGTATGCTTTTACCTGATTATTGGAGTAATTTTGTTTAAAACAATTTGTTTTAATAATTAATCTTTCCTATATTGTCACTTCAACTTTATCACACGAAAACATCTATGAAACAAAGCTCGCACTTAAAACCTGTGGGCTTTTCCTATTTATACATATTATGAGAAACTGCTATGGGATATTTGAAAATTAATATTCACAGATTACTAAACAAGAAGGGCAATGCAACTACCATTGAAAAGAATTCAATGGGTAGAATTTCATGAACATCCAATCTCTCATCCCAAAAATGTGAAAGTTGAATTATTTGAAATCTACTCTAAAGGATTAGAGCCATCAAAAGAACAGCAAGAAATTTTCAACCATCCACTTTATTGTAAATTATTATTGGAGAAAGTACTGAATTTGAATTCAGTACTGTTGACTCGATTTTTAGATTATCAATGTAACTTATTGACTCGACCATATTCGTGGTTGACATCATTGGATATGCTATTGGAATATAATGTTGACCTATTGATTGAAATCAATTTAGGTAAACAGTTAAATAGTGCAATGAACCAGGTCAATGAAAAGCGAACGGAATATCAGCAAGTGCCTCGTTTCTATCGAGAGAATGATTTTGGAAATGATAATCCTTATCGATTTGAACTAGTCAAACTAGAATTAGATAAATTGAGTACTTACTCTAAGAAGAAATCTTTTCTGCTTAGAATTAAAACAGACTATCTACAAAATCAATTTAATTACGATAAAGAAGACGGAGTGGATTTTGATGTTCAGATTGATTTAGAGTTAGATTATTTAAAGGCATTAAAAAAGATGTCCAAAGAAGAAGATTTTTCAATCGTTTCAAAATTAGATG
>JBGCFD010000219.1:0-3713 GCA_045106765.1 Saprospiraceae bacterium
TATTAAAAATGGATGCCTTAAAATTTTTTCTTTATTTAAACTTTTAAACTATAGTCTGACAAGTCAAGATTCACAATTCTTGGCTTGTCAGACTGTGCTAGCAATATATATCTGCCCATGCCTTCCTAAAAATCAAAAAAAAACCGCCGCCTCGCTGCCAATATGATTACCGACATCATAGACTTAAGAGAAAGGAATGAAAACACATCCCGTAAGAAAATTATTAGAGGATTCTTCAGTTCGAACTACTGAGGTATACGCTAAGATAATTAATAAGGATTTGGATGATGCAATGGATGTTTTTGATAACTAAAAACTAGATTCAATTAAGATGAAAGAGTATTCTTATTTTATAGACTTTAATTTGTTTTTTCCAATTAATGATAATAGTCCAAGTGATTTCATCTCAACTTATGTTGGTTCTATTCTTCAAATAAATCCAGAGGATGAAAATGAAATTCAAATAGGTAAAATAATTCTAAAGTTCATCCATATTGGGGAAGCCTTGAATCAGCAAAAAAACATTCATGAGATTTTTGATTCAGAAGAGTATGTTGTTCGGATAGGAAAAAGAGTTTTTGATTTTGATGAAAATGATTTCAATGAAGACATTCAGAATTATTACAATTTCACTTTTAATAACCTTGACCTTTGTATCATTCAAAGAATTGAAATTATAGATGAATTTAGAAGAAAAGAAATTGGTAAAATGGTTCTTAAAAATATCTGCTTAAAGTTTGCATCAAGTTGTGGTTTGTTTGTTGTTCAAACTTTTCCTATTCAATTTGAATCTCAAAAATATTCTATACCAAATAACATATGGGATGAACAAATGAGCCTTAAGACCTTGGATAAAGATTTCGAAAAATCATTTTACAAATTAAAAGCCTTCTATCAAAAAAATGGCTTCAACCATATCGACGATTATAATAATCTAATGTTTTTAAATCCTGCCATCGTCAATAAAAAACTCAGAATCTGATATATTATAGAATAGCTAAAATGAGCATTTTTTAACAGAAAAATATTTTCCTTTTATTCTTCGAAATTACCATTTTGACTCTGTCTAAATTTTCTTGGACTAATTCCCACCATTTTTTTAAAAAACTTACTAAAGTGTGAAGGCTCTTTAAAATTTAAGGAATAAGAAATTTCTGAAATGGTTTTATTAGTGTAGAGTAATTTCTTTTTGGCTTCGATGCTTAATTTTTCATGAATAATCTGTAAGGCTGACTTCTGCACCAATACTTGACAAATTCTATTTAAATGAACTGGGGTGATATTTAGTGACTTAGCATAGGACTTTACATTTTTTGTACAATCAATAGTCTGACTAATTTCTTTTTGAAAAGCATTAAAGTAAGACAATGTCCTATTATCATGAGATAATACTTGAGGTTGCTCAACAATACTTTTACGGTACAACTTTACCATTAAAAGATTAATCAACAAATTAATAATAAATTGTTTTTCAACTTTTTTTTCTTTCAATTCTTCTTCTAAATTATCTTTCAAATAAACTAGCTCATCGAAAAGATTTTTATCATTTTCAAAGGAAAAATATTGTAACTGCTGAAACTGAGTTAAGGTGTTTTGATTTTCTTTCAGACAGTTTTCATAAAAAGAAAGAGATATGGTAACTACCCTTCCTGCAACATTTGGAAGCCAAGTAAATCCATGTAAAACACCATTGGGAATAACAATCATACAAGGTGTACTCATTTCAATTTGTTTCCCTTCTGAAAACAATTGTCCACCTCCTTTTTTCAAAATAAAAATCTGAACTAGGTTGGTATGTAGATGCTCATTTATTTCAAAATTATAAATCGCACTTCGTTTTCTGATTGGTTCGATGTAAACTGCAGAATCCCAAAATGGCTGTTCTTGTTCTCCGTAGACTCCCTTAAAATTTAATAATTGCTTTGCCATGATGTTTTGATTTTACTATTTATCTGTCTATATCACGCCTAAATTAATAAAAATGTTTGTTTTATACATCTTTTAAAATATTTTTTACCATTTAACATCCTGATATTCTAGTTAGATTTGCAATAATAGAATGAAAAATTAGTATGAAAAAATCATCTACCCAAGTTGGTATTATTGGAGCTGGCCCTGCAGGTTTGTTTCTTTCCAAGCAACTACACTTGATGGGGATTGATAATGTCATTTTGGAAAATAGAAGTCGAGAATATTGCGAAAATAGATTGAGAGCAGGATTGTTAGAACAAAATACCACCGACCTTTTGGAGGAAATGGGAGTAGCTGAAAATTTACATAAAAATGGAATTCCTCACCATGGAGTCCTTTTGAGTTTTAATGGAGAAAGAGTTCATGTCCCTTTTGAAGAATTAACTAGCGGACGTAAAATAACAATTTACGGTCAACGATTTGTAGTCCGTGACCTTATTGTCAATCTCGTTGATGTAGAAGATAAACCTGTTCACTTTGAAGCTAAAGTCACCAAGATTGAAGGAATAGAAAGTAAACAACCAATTATTCACTACGAAAAAGATGGGGCAGCATTCGAACTACATTGCGACTACGTAGCAGCTTGTGACGGCTATCATGGTATTGGTCGTAAAACCTTACCAGAGCATACTTACAATACTCACCGTATTGAATATCCATTTAGTTGGTTAGGAATTTTAGCAGACACTCCACCCTCTTCTGATGAATTAATTTATGCATTTCATAAAAGAGGTTTTGCCTTATTGAGTTATCGTTCGGAGACGGTTAGTCGATTATATATTCAAGTTCCCAATGATGAAAAAGTAGAAGATTGGCCAGATGAAAAATTGTGGAATGAGCTTGACCTTCGATTAGCCTCTAAAGATTGGAAACTCAATCGAGGGCCCATTACTCAAAAAAGTATTACACCTATGCGGAGTTATATGATTGACCATATGCAACATGGTCGTCTATTTATGGCAGGTGATGCGGCACATATCGTTCCACCTACAGGCGGAAAAGGATTGAATTTGGCCGTTGCAGATGTTCGATTATTGAGTAAAGCATTTGAAGCACATTACAAAAATAATGACCACTCTCTATTAGATAATTATTCTACCAATGCTTTGCGAAGAGTTTGGAGAACGCAACATTTTTCTAATTTCATGACACAACGATTTCATAAGCGATTTGAAAATGATTCCTTTGATTATCATTTGCAAAAAGCACAGTTTGACTATATCAAAAATTCCAAATCAATGAGAACAACAATTGCTGAAAACTATGTTGGCTTAAAAGAAATTTGAAATTTATTTTCGCTTGGTGAAATATTTTTCTAAGAAAAATATAAGAATAAGGCGTGTGTTAGTTATTTTTAAACTGAACCCTTCGGGGTTCAGTTCTTTCACCAAGAAAAACAAAATAGATTTTTACAAAAAGAAAATAAAAATGACCAAAGAAGAAAAAAAAGCTTTACGAAAAGCATTCGAAGATATTCCTGGTACAAGAGTTTTTACACCTGAACGTAGCAGAATGGGTTACCACCTCAACCAGTTTTGTATGACCCTCAACAAAGAAGAAGGTCGACAAGCATTTAGAAAAGATGAGCGTGCCTACATCGACCAATACCCCATGACTGAAGAACAAAAACAAGCGGTCCTCAATAGAGAATGGATAAAAATGCTAGACCTTGGAGGCAATATTTATTACACTTGGAAAATAGCTGCATGTGACCGAAAGTCCATGCAATTCATTGGTGGAAA
>JBGCFD010000220.1:0-50630 GCA_045106765.1 Saprospiraceae bacterium
AAAAATCAGGATGGCTTTTTTATTTCAGGACTAGACAGACTAGACAATTATTTATTTTTTATTCCTAAAAATTGGTTCACCTTTTCTCCCCTTAGGATTATACTTTCATTAGGTCAAAACTACTTTTACATTTCCTCGGAACTTTAACAAAATAAACATTACAAAAATTCGTAATATTGATTTTTATAATGTTTACTTTTGTTCTATAAAAAAAAGAAACTCATCTCAAACATGACTTAAAATTTGATCTCTTTAAGTCTACTAATTTTACACTATTGAATACTAATATTTATAATAAGCTGATTACCAGCCTATTATAACCGTATTTTCTAATACGAAATGCTGTTGTCATAAAACCCTATTCTGAAAATAAATTAACTTTTTAACAAAATGAAAAATTTTCATTGTAAAAACCTGCACAAAAAGCTGTCACAAAATCTTTCAAATTTCCAGAATTTCATTTCTAACTTACAATACTATTGTAGTAGTAAAAATCCTCTCATCCCTCAAGGGTATAAATTTGATAAAAGGCAAGATTTTCAATTCAATGACAATCCCTCAAAATTTTCCTTTTAAAAGAAATTGAGTAGAGAAGTTAATCCCCATTCATATCCTTAATTAAACGTATTACTTTAATCTATTTAAACCTTATACTGAGATGTCAATAAGTCGACAACTGTTATTGGTTCTTTTTATTTGCTTTGGAATATTATCATCTACCGCACAAATCACCGTTAACTTCACAGCGGATCAAACTGAAGGATGTGGTTCTGTTCAAGTTAATTTTTGTGATAATTCATCTTCTACTGCTGGGAACATAGTCTCATGGACTTGGAGTTTAGGAGGCGTCAGTTCTAACAATGAATGCCAAGGGAGGATTTTTGGTTCAGCTGGAAGTTATGAAATTTGTTTAACGGTAACCGATAGTGATGGAAATACAGGTACGCTTTGTGAACCTAATTTTATCACCGTTCATCCTTTACCTGATCCTGATTTCGAATCACCTTCACCAAATGGCTGCATTCCTCATACCGCTACTTTTAATTATACAGGAAGCTCAACCAATATTACAGAATTTATTTGGGGAGTAGGTGGATCAACAGGCGTTGTTATTAATGATGGAAGTTCTGCCCCAAATGCAGAAAGCACCTACTCTATCGCAGATCAGTATAATGTTAGTCTGACGGTTACAGATGAAAATGGCTGCATGAATTTTATTTCTCAAGATGATTTTATCACTACTTACGAACCAACCTTAGTTGAAGCTCATGCTGTCGAAACATTTAAATGCGAACCTCCATTTATTGTCGATTTTGTCAATGACAATATTCAACCCAATATGACTTATACATGGAATTTTGGCAATGGAGTAAATTACTCTGGTACGACACCACCACCAGTTTTATATGGAAATGAGGGAGCTTACACAATAACTATAATCGGTCAAAATGCAGATACGGATTGTAGAGATACATTGGTTTTGGAAAATTACATCAACATTGGTTATGTGGTAGATTTTACTTTCACTCCAGATCAAGGTTGTGAAGATTTATCGGTAACCTTTACAGATGGGTCAGCAGATGCTGCCGACAATGTTAGTTGGGATTTTGGAGATGGAACAACACCTTCGACAGGAACAAATCCAACACATGTTTACCAAAATTCTGGTTTTTATACCGTTACCTTAACTCGTGAAATTGCAGGCTGTACTGCTAGTCATACCACCACAACAGAGATTGAAGTTTTTGCTTTGCCAGATGTTGCTTACAATAATGATAATACTTTGGGTTGCTCAATTCCTCACTCAGTAAATTTTACAGGAACTTCTGCTGATGCAATTGCTTGGTCTTGGGATTTTGGAGATGGAACAACAAGTAGCCAACAAAATCCAAATCATGTTTATACCGCATTTGGAAATTATAATGTTACACTAATTGTTACAAATGCGAATGGTTGTGAAAATGTAATTTCAACTACTGATATTGAAATAGTAGAAACGGAAGCTTCCATGGCTAATAGCCAATTTTCGGGATGTACTCCTTTGAATATAAATTTGGTAGATAACTCTACTACAGTTTTACCTATTACTAATTGGCTTTGGGAAATAAATACTCCATCAGGACTTTTAACATCAACAGATCAGACGCCAAATTTCATGATTCCTGATACTGGATGTTTTGATATTGTTTTGACAGTAACCAATACTTTAGGATGTACTGACACTCGTACATTTAGTGATGCAGTTTGCGTAGGTGATGATCCTTTGGTAAATTTTGAAGCCATTCCAACTGTAGCATGTGTGGATGAGCTGGTAAACTTCACCGATTTGTCCTCTCCATTTGTAGATACTTGGTATTGGGTATTTGGGAATAATCTAAATGATGGAGTGCAAAATCCATCCACCTCCTACTCTGATACTGGATTTTATGATGTGACCTTATATGCTTCCGATAATGGATGCTCTGATAACATAACTTTTACAGATTATATCGAAGTGACTGCCCCAAAAGCAATTTTCTCTACTATCCTAAATTGCGAAAATCCTCAAAATATACAAACTGTTAATACTTCTATTGGAGCTGATTCTTACTTTTGGGATTTTGGAGTAGCAGGAGTTGATAGTGATACCTCAAACTTATTTGAACCCATTTTCACCTATCCAGATACAGGAACCTATGTAGTTACTTTAACCACTCAAAACTTCACTACAAATTGTATCCATTCAACTACTCGAACCCTATACATACACGATCCTTTATCTAGTTTTTCGGTGTCAGCAACTGAAGGTTGTGTACCGATGACCATTTCAGCTAGTAACAGTTCGGTTCATGCACAACAATATGAATGGTCTGGAACAGGAATTACTTTCTCCAATGCTACTATTGCTAATCCAAATATTACCATGCCTACAGCTGGAACATATAATGATTTACAACTAATCATCACAGATGTAAATGGATGTAAGGATACCACTCAATTTAATGAAACTATCTATGCCAATGAAGTTACTGTAGATTTTGATCCAAAATCCATTGGAGGTTGCCAGCCTTTTGATGTAACGTTTACAGAAAATTCTTCTAATCTTTTTGCCAACAATATACAATGGGATTGGGTTTTTGAAAATAATGTAGCAACTACAATCGGACAAACCACAACTCATACTTTTGAAAATCTAGGGCAACATCAGGTTGCTCTAACTGTTACTGACGATTGGGGCTGTGTAGGAAGTTTGGTCGTTCCAACAGCAGTTGAAGTAACTCGACCTATTGCAGATTTTGATGCGGACACTTTAAGTTGTACTAATTTTCCAATTAATTTTTCTAATAATTCTTCTGCTCTAAACCCTACGTATAGTTGGGATTTTGGAGACGGAATTTTTTCTACAGATGCAAATCCAATGCATGTTTATATGACAGAAGGAATTTATAATCCTTGTCTGACCGTAACTGATGTATATGGATGTGTAGATACTTATTGTTTGGAATATAATATTGTAATTGCCGACCCAAATGCTAATTTCATTTTAGATACTAGCTATGCCTCCTGCCCACCTCTAGTTGTAAATTTTGAAAATACTTCAATAAATTCAACCACCTTTCAATGGGATTTTGGAGATGGAAGTGGATTATCTAATTTAGAAAATCCAGCTCACGTATATACTGTACCAGGAGTTTATAATGTTACTTTGATTGCTAACTCTAATGAGAATTGTGCGGATACATTTATAGTAGAAAACTTAATCGTACTAGATGGTCCACTTGGAAGTTTTCATTACGAAGTGGATACTAGTTGTGCTCCAATGAAGGTAACTTTCTTTGCAGAATCTCAAGGTCAATTTATGTATTTATGGGATTATGGAGATGGTTCTCCATTAGATACTGTTATGGGGGTTAGTACAGATACAACTGTTTATTATTATTCAGGAGGAACATTTACTCCAAAATTAGCAATCATTGATCAGATTGGTTGTGAACGAATTTTGGAATCACCTACTAGTATCTTTGTACCTATTTTGGATTTGGGATTTCAAGGAACAGATACTGTTCTTTGTGATTTTAACAATCCAATTACATTTTTAAATTTAATCAATTCGACTGGACCAATTGATAGTTTAGAGTGGCAATTCCAAGGTGGTTTGCCTGCTACAACCAACGATTTTGAACCTACTGTAACTTTTGACCAGCCAGGACTATACGATGTGACTTTAATTGCACACAATGCTTATTGTTCAGATACTTTGCTCCAAGACAATTATATTAGAATTGGTGATGTTCCTGATGCCAATTTTGCTATGTCAGATATTGTAGGATGCGAACCATTAGAAGTTACTTTTACAGATTTAACTACTGTTATCAATGGCAATGTAGAGCAAACACATTGGGTTTTTGGAGATGGTTTTGAGTCATTTTTGACACAACCTACTCATACTTATGTGGATGGAACTAACTTTGAGGCTCAATTAATTGTTACAACTGATGTAGGTTGTGTAGATTCAATTTCTCAAAATATTACAGTCATGTTGCAACCAGATGTAACCCTTGCTGGTGATCAAGAAATATGTATTGGAGAAATTACTCAACTACTCGCTACCATCACAAGTGACCCAACTGGCGTAACTTATTTTTGGGAAAATGACCCAACACTAAGTTGCACCGATTGTTTAGATCCGACAGCAAATCCGATTGATACGACTATTTATACTTTTGTAGCCATCAGCGACGAAGGATGTGAAACACGAATTGACATTCAAGTAGATGTTCGTCCAGTTTATGCTCCAATTGTTGAAATTTCAAATGACACCATTATTTGTGCTAATGATGTAGTGCAGCTTTTTGTGGATGGAGGCGATGATATCTTCTCCTACATTTGGGATGATAGTCAGGTAGGTTTAACTTGTTATAATAATTGCTTAAATCCGATTGCAGCTCCTGAAACTTCAACAACATATACAGTTACTATTACCAATAATTTTGATTGCTCTAGCATTGGATCTGTTACAGTCGATGTACTCGATCAAAATCAAACTTTCGCTGGAGACGATCGAACGATTTGCCAAGGTGACACAGCGCAATTACATTTAAATACTGGTACCAATCCTATTTGGCTAGTTTCTGATGGTCTGGATTGTTCAGCCTGCTTTGATGCAGTAGCAAGTCCTAATGAGACAACTGATTTTGTCGCACAAGTAACCACCGCTGAGGGTTGCGATATAATCGATACCGTCCGAGTAAATGTATTAACTCAATTAGACATTTTCGCTGGCGAAGATGCAACGGTTTGCCGAGGTGAGTCAATACTTCTCAATGCTGAATTCCTATATCCGTTTGGAAATATTAATCCATTTTTTGCATGGACTCCAACAGCAACGTTAGATGATCCAACTGTATTAAATCCAGAGGCAATGCCTTCAGAAACAACGGTTTACACATTGGCAATAATAGCTGACAAATGTACTTTAACCGATTCTATCAGAATAGGAGTGGTCGATAAAACTGAAATTGAAGCAGTCGGCGCAATAGTTTGTTTGGGAGATACTGCCCAATTGGATGTCATTGGATCAGCTGATCAATTTGAGTGGATTCCTGCGGAAGGATTATCGGATCCAACCATAGCAAATCCATTTGCAATTCCAACTAGTGACATCACTTATACAGTTATTGCTTCGCTATCAAGTTGTGCTCCAGATACATCAGAAGCATTGATTGAAGTGGACAATTTACCAGAAGTTTATTTACCAGTTGCTCATAGTTTTTTCGAAGGAGAACCGATCTTGTTAAATATTGATAATACCACTTCAAGTTATAGTTATGAGTGGTTTCCACAAATTGGTTTAAGTTGTACTGATTGCCCTAATCCAACTGTAAATATTGATGCAACCACAACTTATTCAGTTAAGGTAACAGACTCATTTACAGGCTGCGAAAAAACACTTAACACAACAGTTCAATTAATTAATTTTTGTTCTGGAGATTTGATTGGAGTTCCTAATGCCTTCACCCCAAATGGAGATGGAGAAAATGATGAACTAGAAATAAAATACTCTTCTGCTCTGATTATCGATAACTATACATTTAGAGTTTTTGATCGATGGGGAGGTTTACTTTTCCAATCAAATGATATAAATGAACGTTGGGATGGAACTTCAAAAGGAAGAAAAATTCCATCTGGAGTAGTGATTTATTTCTTAGAATTTCCTTGCCATATAGATGGAAGTATAGTTCAGAAAAAAGGAGATATTACCATTTATCGACAAGATTAAAATATCCTAAGCATAGGGAAACAAGATGTCAATCAAAATCAAAAGTTCCAAAATACTTTACCATTTTGATTGACATCTTTTTCTAGTTTTACTCCAATAATTTAGCTATCTCTAATAATCCTTTTAGTTTAGCATGAGTCGCCGCAGTATTTCCTTCCGCATCTTTTATCGACTTATCTGCTCCTGCTTTTAACAATGCTTTTACAATCTTAGTTTTTCCAAACATGGTTGCATAAATCAACGCAGTCGCTCCACTAAAATTAACGATATCAATATCTGCTCCTTTTTCAATTAACGCCTTCGCAACTTTTACATAGCCTTTGAAACATACTCCCATCAAAGCAGTATTACCCGCTGCATCAACTGCATTTATTTCAACTCCTTGATTCAAAAAATATAAGGTTAATTCTAAATGATTGCTATAACCTGCCAAAACAAGAGGAGTAAAACCACGCTCATTTTTTTGATGGATTATACTTTTATTGGCTTCAACAGCTGTTTTGATCTCTGCTAAATTACCTTCTCTGATTAATTGAAAAAAATCCATTTTTTACTTATTTATTTTGGTTCTTCGACAAACTTCGTGATTCTAAGTCAAGCCAAAATTAAAATCAACACTTTCGCTCGTCGTTTTTAATCTCAGTTTTAATTTGACCACAAGACGTGTCGAAAAACATTTATTTTTTAAAAACAAATGTAACATTCGTATAATTATAAACCAAACTTATTAATTTTATGTCTTAATAGACAAAATCTATCCATGTGAATTTTCAACAATTAGAATATATCATCGAAGTCGAACGTACTAGACATTTTGCTGAAGCTGCCAAAAATTGTTTTGTCACTCAACCTACTTTGAGTATGATGATAAAAAAACTAGAACAAGAATTGGGAGTAATGATTTTTGATAGAAAACAAAAACCTATCGCTCCAACTCAACAAGGCAAAAAAATCATCGAACATGCCAAAGCTATTTTAAAACAGAAAAATCAACTACTTCAAGCGGTTCAAGAAGAGAAAGAAACCCTTGAAGGAGATCTTCGCTTAGGCATAATTCCAACCATTGCGCCTTATTTAATTCCACTCTTTATTAAAAAACTAACAACCAACTCTCCCCAAATCAATATCATTGCTGAAGAAATAAATACGTCAATGATCATTGATAAATTAAAAAATGGACAACTCGATATTGGAATTTTAGCCACACCACTTGAAGAAGAAAATATTGAAGAAATCCCCATTTTCTATGAAGAGTTTTTTCTTTATGGTTCAACTGATTTTGACAAAAAATTTATTCTGCCAGAGGATATCAATTTAAATCAATTATTACTTTTAGAAGAAGGACATTGCTTACGCTCTCAAGTTTTAAATCTTTGTCATCTAAAAGAAAAATTGAAATCTAATTTTTCCTACAAATCAGGAAGTTTGGAAACGCTAAAAAGGTTGGTAGAAAAAAACCAAGGTATTACCATTCTTCCAGAATTAGCAACAAGAGGAATTGATAAAAAAAGAATTATTCAATTCGGACATCCTCGACCAGTTCGAGAAGTAAGTTTGGTCGTACACAAATCTTTTATCAAAAAGAAAATGTTAGATACACTCTTTGAAGAAATAAGAAATAGTTTACCAAAAAAATTGAAGGAGAATTCGAAAAAATTTGTAGTGAAAATTTAGAAATAGGTAGAGACATGCCTTGCCTCTACGCTAAAAAATATTAATCTCTCTTTTTTCCATTAAAAACACTCACACCTGGAGCTAATGGATTTCCTGAGGCTCTTCGATTATAAACCAATTGACCAGCATGCCAAATCGCATCTTCAATCGGGCCATTCACCATATTCCAAAATGGAAACTCAGAAGTTTTTTCTCCTCTTTGAAAAACAATTTTCATGTCTTCCACATTTGCACCTTCTTTTCGCAAAATATCACTTGCAGCTTTTAAATTTTCCAGCGTTCGTTTTCTTAATTCTTGATAATCTAATTCTTCTTTTGTCCCACCTCCTCGAACATTGGGCTTTTGACTAATTCCATTTAAAATCGTTTTAGATAAACCATGAACGTGTTCCAATATTTCTGTAGTCGTTCGACTTGTTTCACTAGCTTTATACTCCAAATCTTTTTCTGTCAAATCTTTGCTTGCCCAATAAAATCGAAACCCTAATCCATCAATCATTCTAGCCGTTACCCCTGCTCCATCATATTTCTCAGGAGCATCTGGAATTTCATAATATGGAATATCCATTTCTTCTTCAGACATTTTTTTTACTTCATCTTGAGCCGTAATATTAGAAAAAATAAAAAGTGAAAAAATAATAAAAGACGTAAGTATTTTCATTTTATTGATTTAGATAGTTAAAAATAAAAATCAAATTTAATCAAAAACTATTTGACAAAATGTTGAATTAATTACTTTTGCAAAAAAAAAGATGAAACCAAAATTTATCATTTTTGATTGCGACGGAGTACTTGTCGATACAGAGGAAATTTCTTGTGGAGTACTTGCAGAAGAAGCTCGAAAGTTAGGAACCAATTTATCCAACCAAGAAGCCTTGGAAACTTTTGCTGGAACGAGCTACAGTTTCGTTTTTGAATTTATCGAAAAAAGATTAGGAAAAAAGCTACCTGAAAATTTTGAAGAACTTTATCGAAAAAGAACTTTTGAAGAATTTGAAAAAAACCTACAACCAATTCCGGGTATTCATGAAGTTGTCAAAAAATTACAACTTCCATTTTGTGTAGCATCAAATGCTCCAGCTTACAAAGTTGAATTTAATTTAAAATTAGTTAAGCTTTTTCCTTTTTTTGAAAAAAATATTTTTAGTGCGTATCAAGTCAATGCTTGGAAACCTGATCCAACTTTATTTCTGACAGCAGCCAAAAAAAATGGATTTGCTCCTTCTGAAACTTTGGTCATCGAAGATAGTCCAGCTGGAGTACAAGCTGCGGTCGCTGCAAACATGAAAGTCTTAGGATTTGCAAAAGGAAAAAAAGCGGAAATATTACAGTCAAAAGGAGCAACTGTAATTTCAACAATGACAGAAATCTTTAGTCATTTATAAAAAGAAAAACACCTGAGAATATTATAAAAAATATCTTCAGGTGCATGTTTTCTAGAAACGGTTTAAAGGGTATTTATATTTTTTTTTGAGAAAGTCAAGTGAAGAATAATACTGCCAGCTTAAAAAATTCTAACTTCAAAACAGTCTCGATATTTTATTTATTATTTTATGTGATTTAAATTGGTTTCTAAAAAAATTAAACTCCAATTTCTTTACACCATTTTTAAAAAACGAGCTATTCCATCACTATTTGACTTGGTCGGTTTCTTTACGCGAAGGAAAAAATAAACCTTCGCGGTTGTCTGGTATGGTGGATCCATATTTAGTTATTTAAAAATTATATAAATGAACTCGATAGTCTTAATTAATTGTCTAAAAAAGTAACCTCTTTCATAGTGGAGTTTGATTAATCATTTAAATTTGATGATTAAAATAGTACTGATTTAAAACTATAAATAATTAAGTATCAAGCTTTTTTAATTTTCAAATGTTATATTTTTCGCATAATTCAAAAATACAATAAATTCTACAAAAAACCAATTAAACAAACTTATGTTTCACAATTTTAACATTTTTAAAAATAAAAAACAATAAAAAAATCATTTTGCAATAAAAATTTATATTCGCAATATAAACTATCTAATCCATTCTCCTATCAAACTTACAATTTCCTGTGGCTTTTTTGCCCAATTAAAATGACCAAAATTTTTATTCCTTAGGTCATCATTTTTTAAATAGATATATTCTTTTTTCGCATTGGTTCCAAATTTCCCAATCAGGTGTTCCACCGCTTTTCGAGGAGCAAAAGTATCTGCCTGAAATGAAATCACTAAAATGGGAATAGTCATTTTTCCCAATGCTACTTCAAAATTAAAGTCATCATTTTTCAAAACATATTTTCCAGTTCGAGCTTGAGAGTTCCAATCACTCATCACAGTTTTGGCTTCCGTTCCACCAAACCCCATTTTTTTTCCTGGAAAATACCCTAACAGTACATTTACAAAATAAAAAAACTGAGTCATAAGTAAAGTTGGATATTGTTTCATCCCCCACCCTTTGAAATAAACAGAACAACATGCAATCAAAATTAGTCCATCAAAACTGTTCGGATTTTTGGCAGAAAAAAGACTTGCCAATTGACCTCCTAAACTATGCCCAAGTGCAAATATTTTTTTATTGGGAAAAATGGTTTTCACTTTTTCCAAAATATTTTTGTAATCCAATTCTATCATTTCATAGTAACCAAAGTCAACTTTTTTATTTGGACGAATCGATGAATTTCCAATTCCTCGCAAATCAGAAATGATCACTTCAAAGCCCGCTTCAGAAATTTGTTTTCCCAATATTTCATAATATGATCCTCGAACTCCCATAGCTGGAAAAATGATGATTACCGATTTGGACTGATCTAAGCTAGAGGGAAAATGAGTAATTTTTGAGGTACTCCCATCTTGATTTAAAATATCTATTAGTTGCATTTTAATTTTTATTGATCTTTGCAAAATTGAACTACTCCGCAGCAAGCTGACGAAGAATCAAAAAAACAGTTTCATAGATATCAATATAGAATTTCACCTATGTTTTCTATGTGTCTATGTGTCTATGTGTCTATGTGGTGAAAAAATTCTGTCGTGGTTTTTTATTTTTTCACTTATGAGAAACTCCTGCTGCTTTTGCACCCGACGCAAGCATCAGGGAATTCTTTAGATTAAAAACTTTGCAGTCATTTTATTTTTTGAAATTGGTATTTACTTTTTAGAAAGAAGAAACATATATCAATGTAAGGAATACTTTAATTTCAATCTCAAATAAAAATATATGAAAAATTTATTATTAGCTATTTTAGTTTTTACTACTTCAATCTTAAATGCTCAAATTGAAAATCGATATGAAGTAACCGTCCGTTTAAAAAATGGAGATATGATCGAAGCAATGGTCCAGTTAGATTCTAATCACCCTTGGAGTGACCAAAAGTCAATCACCGTTTTTGACAGATCATTAGTTGACCAAGCACGAATCAAACGAAAACAAAGAACAAAATACAAAGCAAGCAAAGTTGAATATTTTGAAATCGAAGGAAGACGATGGGAATCTCATAAAGTGATGATGCCAGAAGGAGAATACGGTGGTACATTAAAAGGTGTTCCTACGGCTACCTTTTTGGAGAGAATTGAAGCAGGAGATATTTCAGTTTTTAAAGGCTACTCCTATCCTCCTGGAATGATCACGGGTGGAGAAATAACTTATGAAGATATTTATAACGATATAAAAAACAATCCTAATTATTTTGTCATCAAGCATGCCAATAAAAAAGCAAAAGTAAAATATATTAGCAATATCAATATCGAAAAATGGATTAAAGATGCTCCAGACGTTTACGAAAAATTTGAAGCTGGTGAGTATGGTAATTTTAAAAGAAAGAAAGGAAAAAAATTAGGCAACTTCATCAAAGGTCAAATTGAAAATGAAAATCCTGATTTGATTATTAGAATTATCCAAGAATATAATGAGGAAATGCAGTAATATTTTTTTGATACAACTTTGCTCACAAGATGACTCGAAACCTAATATAGTCAATCTAAAGATTCTCGTATCATAGGCTGACTCGAAGCTAGTCTATTGAAATCTCCATTAAGTTGACGACATTTAACTCGAAGTCACCTTGTGAGTTCTGTACAATTAAATTAAAGCGCTGTGATTCCTTTTCCTTAGCACTCTATTATAAACATCAGGGAATTCTTTTCATCAAAAAATAGCCAATTATGAAATTTCATAGTTGGCTATTTTTTTTTATTTTTGCGGTTTCAAAAACTAAGCTTTTATATTATAAATATTTTATATAAAAAATAAATCATGGGAAGAGCATTTGAATACCGCCGAGCTGCAAAAGAAAAACGATGGGCAAGTATGTCTAAAATTTTTCCGAAAATTTCTAGACAAATTACAATGGCTGCAAAAGAGAGCGGTCCTGATCCCGAAATGAATCCTAAATTGCGATTGGCTATCAAAAATGCGAAGGCAGCCAATATGCCTAAAGATAATATCAAAAAAGCCATCGAAAGAGCTTCCGGAAAAGATGCAACTGATTATTCTTTGGTGAATTATGAAGGCAAAGGACCTCATGGAATTTTGGTTTTTGTGGAATGTGCAACTGATAATACCACTCGAACAGTAGCTGATGTCAAATCATATTTTAGCAAAGCAGGAGGTGCATTGGTTCCAACTGGTTCGCTGGAATTTATGTTTAATCGAAAAGCTGTTTTTGAAATCCCATTTGTAGAAGGAATGGATTTGGAAGAAATGGAATTGGACTTGATTGATTTTGGATTGACCGAAATTGAACAAGATGGAGATACTGTTTATGCATATGCTGCATATACTGATTTTGGAACATTATCAACTGCTTTGGATGAAAGAAAAATTGAAGTGGCTAAAGCTGACTTGCAACGATTTCCAACTTCGCCTGTTGAGTTCTCTGATGAACAAATGACTGACATTGAAAAGATGCTAGACAAATTAGAAGAGAATGAAGATGTCCAGGCTGTATTTACAAATATGGAATAAGATTTTAAAAATAAATTTAATTATAGTTTTGAGATCCTGATCAATGAGTATTGGGGTCAGTCTCAAAACTCAAATCTAAAAATCTCAATACTCAAAAATAACATAACATGATTGCAGAAATTCATACTGAGAAAGGATTAATGAAGGTTGAGTTCTTCGAAGAAGATGCTCCCATTGCCGTAAAGAATTTTACTGACCTTGCGAAAAAAGGTTTTTATGATGGATTGACTTTTCACCGAGTAATTCCAAATTTTGTCGTTCAAGGTGGTTGCCCAAACGGTATCGGAAACGGTGGACCGGGGTACAAAATTGATTGCGAATTAGATGGCGAAAATCAATTTCATGACAAAGGTGTTTTGTCTATGGCGCATGCTGGACGAAATACTGGTGGGTCGCAATTTTTTATTTGTCATAGTCGAGAAAATACTGCTCACTTAGATAGAAATCATACTTGCTTCGGGAGAGTTTTCGAAGGGTTGGAATTGATTGATGATATCGCACAAGGTGATGTCATGACTAAGATTGTGGTGGTGGATTAATTATCTTTTTCTAAAGAAAAAAAAGCGGTATTAGCCTGGTGTGGTTAATGTCGCTTTTTTAGTTTTGGTGGTAATAGCTTGTTAATCAATGGATTAAGTATTAGTTTTATAGGGATTAGTAAAAAAATAGAATTATGGATTGGATAAATGTAATACTGTCTGGCTTAGGTTCAATTGCTTCGATTTTGGGCTTTTTTATTACAATTAGAAAAGAAGGCGAAAAAAGAAATCTTATTCTTTATGGAGCAATTTTTCTATTAACAATTTCTACATCTGTTTTAAGTTATAAATACATTAAAGCAACAAATGAAAAATTAGAAATTGAAGAGAGTGAGGGAGTGATTTATAGTCTTTTGACATTACTTGAATCCAATAAAGACATATATCCAGACACATACAATTCATATAAGAAAACTGTTATAGAAAGAATTGAAAGAGCTGACACCCTAGATGGATATGAACGAAGAAAAATAATTGAAAATTCAGGAAATTCCGCATTTCAATTTTTAAAGTCTTTATCAAAATAAAATACAGTACACTAAACAAAGTGTATGATGTTCATTGCCAGCAAAATCTGGAACCCCCACATAAACAAGATCGTCAGTCTGTGAAAAAACAAGGCAAAAAAAAATCCCATCACTAAAACAAAGTAACGGGAGGTAACCATATACGTTAATCATCAATTATTTCAATATTTAATAATATTATTTTTTTTATTTTGGAGCGACACTTGATTATTGACAGGAGAATCATTACTGGTTAATTGCTTGGTCACTTGAATAAAATCTGGCTCACAATAATCAAAAATTCCATACTCTTGAATTTCGTTAGCAAGAGCTAATGCATTTCTATTTTTGTGCACTTTTATCTCAAATAAAAGCGGATCAGACTCACTACGTGTGTACATTGTTACCCCTTGAAAATCATAGATAACCCGATCAAGTAAAGATAATTGATCTGTCGATTTCAGTTTCAACCAAATACGATTTGTAATACCATCTAGTCTTCCGTCTGGATGAGTAAAAAAACAACTCACATAGCTAACTAATTCTTCTTTCTGCAACTCTCCTAATAATACATTTACGGCATCTTCACTAAGAATATTTTTTAATTCTAAAATGGAAAAACGAGAAGAATCATTTTTTTGGATACCTTCTAAATTAAGATAATTTCTTTGTTTGGATAGAATTTGTAGTAGTTCCTGCTGATTCAAATTAGATTTAAATTTGACTAGAATCTTCTCTGCAGAAATTGTGATTGGTGTTTTTCCATCTGATTCAAAATAATAATTCTGAGCATATACATTTAGAGCCAAGCACATTATAAGTGCTAATAGAATAGTTGTATTTCGCAGTAACATAAGTATAATAATTTTAGATATTGAAAATCAGTTAAAAGCATATTTAGAATTATAAAAATTTTATGCCTTTTTTATAAAAAATAACAATACACTTACAACCTACTCCAAGTGAGTAAATTGATAGATATAGTTTACATCGTTATTAAAAGGGGAAAGTATTTTCTTTGAAATATGGAATGGGAATAAATTACATTTTTAATAATATCTAAAATTAGAAAGGTGAACCCCAATAAAAATGTATTGTTATTCCAAACCAAAATAACAATACATTTACATTTTAAAAATCAAAACATCTTAAAAACTATTTCTCCCACCAGCCCTTATCCTTGCTAATTATTTCTTCTTTTGAAGTCTCATTTTCAATCACCCAAGTTTCTACATATTTTTTTTTATCTACCGTTTTTTTCAAAATCATTTGACTTACCTTCCTACCATCTTCCAAAGCTAACTTCAAAGGTTCTCGATGAAAAGAAAAAATCGGTTTTATGGCAAAAGTGTTTTTTATAACAAGATTTCTTCTCCTACTATCTTTACTCGTTGCGCTTTTTAAATTAACACTTGAATCTGGAATATTCATTACTACTAATTCCAAATTGGTGTAAGACGAATCAAGCAAATTAAGGTTTCTAAGATTAACAGATTTAAAAGTTAATTCAATAAGTCCTCTTGCTCCAACTGTTTTTTCATCAGATTCTTTAATCTTCAAAGTACCTTTATCAAAAGCAGTTTTTAAATAATAGCCTGTGCTATCTTTATATGTTTTATAAATTCCTTTCATTGATTTTTTCCAATTTCTCTCCATTATAGGAATCTCCTGATTGAAAGTTAAGAGTGAATCACCCCAAGTAAATAAATTATAATTGGCAAAAGTAAAATCACTATCACTCCATCCTTTTGCTCTGAAATGTGCTTGAAGAACAGAATCCAATTTCTCTACATTAGCAGTCGTTTTCACCAGAGAATCTAATTCAAACTGACTCACATCCAAATCTTTATAAATAGATTTCACCCGCTTTTTAAAATATTTACTCGCCTCATAATTTGTAAAATAAATCACTCTTCGATCATCTAAAAAAACTAAAAAGAACCGTTGTGGAACAATCATTTCATTGGTCAAACTATCAATCACTTTCTCTCTATTATTCTTTGAAAAATTTACAAAATCATTTTCTATTCCTTTCCATTTCGGGCAGTCTTTGTCTTCTAACCAATTCACTTTCACTCCATCTATTTCTTGAAAACCTTGGCAATTTTCATAATAAAAATATCCCTGATCGAAAGTAAAAATATCATGTTCTATATCTTCTTGACCCTCCCCTTTTAGACATCCTGCCATATTATAAATGTTATAAACGTATGGTTTTTTTTTGCAGCTAATCAAAAAAATTAGCAAGCAAAATATTGATATTCGTGTTTTCATTTTTGATATAATTTAAGTTCTAAAGTAGAACTAAGTTTTTAAATTAATTTTAGCGTAAGTCGAAGTTTAAAGAATTCCAACTTACGAAATCACTTTATGTCACTTTGTAAATAGATAAATTAATTCGGCGAAAAGAATCGAGTATTTAAGAAATTATAATCGAACTCAAATCCCCAAAGTACTTCTCTTTTTGCAGCCGAAAAATGATGAGAAATTTTCATAATATCATGAATCAAATCTTGAACATCATTGTTCGGAGCAAGTATAGAATACTGCAAAGCCCAACCATCTTCATGTCGTAAAGCAAATTTTACAAAGCCTCGATTATACAAACTTTCATTTTCATCAGCAGGAGGAACATTCGATAATCCTAAGGAACTTGCTGCTCGATAGGCATCTTGCACATTGCCTGTAAATCGATCATAAGTTGCTCGAAGTTTCAACTTACATAAATAGCAGAGTTGCTTCGGAACTGGTTTTTTTAGAATTCGTTTGTAGGTTCCTTCAATCAAAATTTGTGGATCGAATTCTAAAAATCCACCTCCTGTCCACCAACGATCATAGGAGTCTCCAAAACCTAATTTGTCAAAAAATGGCCCATCATTATAGTATCCAAACTTTAAAGTTTTCCAAATATCCATTCCAAAAAATCCTACTTGTTGATTTCGATTTCTAACATTTAAAATAAAATTGGAAGCAATCGTTGTGGAAAATTTATAATATTTTTGATTCAAAATCGGCGAGTTCATCGAATTAAAAGTTTGAATTTCATTGAAGTAAGGTTTATCTGTCAGTAAACCCGCCCCCCAAGTCAAACCAAGAGAATTGATAAAATCAACTTGCAATTTTCTTCGATCCCGATGAAGATTTGTGCCGATTCCGTTGCTGTAAAAATTAGTATTTAATTGATACGTAGGAATCAAAGTTGAAATAGTTTTATTGATTTCGATTGACTTAGAAACGGCCACTCCCATACTCATCGAAAAATTGGAAGAACCTTTTCGATTGAAATGAAAGTTGAGTTGGAGCGAGATGCCCAAGTCAAAAGAATCAATTTTTTCTAAGGAAATTTGGTTGCAATCGCAATAAGAATTATTTGCGAGCATTTCATTATTGGCGCATAGCCAAATAATGAGAACGAGGGAAATTGTTTTCATTTGAAAAAAAAAAAAAAAAGTGTAAAGCAAATAATCAGAATTTAAACTGACTCTAATTTTTTACTTTTAAATGTTTTCATTTAAGTACCGAACCATAATTATCTTTAAGCGGAATTGAGTTTCTTTTCTCCTCTGTCTTCGTTAATAATACTCGTCGTAACTAATTGCCTTGTCAGAGAAAAAATAATTCTCAATTCCACTTAAACATAATTATGGTTCGGTACTTAAATAAAATTAGCGAATTGATATTGGAAATTATAATAATTTATTTTTTAATTTTTCCAATAAAAAAAACATTGATCGGTTTTTATTCTTTGAATCTAATTATATTTTAAATTAATACAAGAACAAAAGGGTTTAAGTAACCATACAAAATCAAAAGATTTATAGTTTCATAAATTTTACAACACTTTTCTTATTTCTATTTTTAAAAACTAAAAAATACATACCAACTGGATAATCATCCAGAGAATAAGACTTCATGTTTCCATTCATAATAAATGAATTAACCTGTTGACCATAAGAATTATACATTTCGATTTGAGTAGGCTCCTGTCTTTCTGTTATCGAATTAATCCAAATTCGTTCTGTTGCAGGATTTGGAAAAACCTTAAAACGAAAGTCTTCCCGAGCATTATTGACAATTGAAGTTGACAGAGGAAAATCAATTAAATATTCCCAAACCGTTTCCAATACTGGTACTCCATTTACATCTTTTGGAGTTGCTACATCAACTACAATACAAGAGTGAAATTGAGAATCAGCAGCAGGAGTAATTTGAGTAAATAAAGTTTGAGAATTTTGAAAAGGGGAAAAGGTATCATCTACCAATATTAAATTATCCGTAGGATTCATTCCTAAGCCTTCCCAAAAAATCTGCTGTTGATCAAAATCTAATGCTTCATCTTCGTCATGAGTAAAGGCAAAATATTTATCTGAAGATGTTACTCCATCCATTGTAACCCACGAAGGTATTCGATCCAAAGTATTCATCCAATCTAATGAAGCAAAAATCACTACCCTTTCCAAGGGTCTTAATTTACCTAAAATTGCTGCGTGCCCACCTCCTTGAGAATGCCCAGACATAACAATGCTTTCCCAAATAATCGTACTATCGCCTGTCCAATATTGTCCCCAATTTTCATTTGGAAATTCATCGTCGAGATATTGCAAAACTTTAATCAACCGATTTTCAATACTATTAGGTTGTGTAACATTGACAGCAAGGTGTCTATCAATTCCATCAATCACTTCTTGCCGAGCTCGGCCGTGACAAGTGGTGTCAGTTGATATTCCACAAATTGTATTGATTGGAAGTGGATTGGGATAATTTAACCCAATAGAATGGTATCCCAAATTTGCTGCAGTTTTTAAAACTCGCGAATAAAGAGCAGGAAAGGCAAATGTCCCAGGTAGAAAAACAAACAATTTATTTTTGGGAGTGACATCTTGATTTAAATAGACCCAATGATTTTGATCATCTGTAGTGATACCAGCATCAGTATCGCTTGGTTTTACTAGATGAAGCGTTTGAGCAAAAAGAGAAAAGGAAAAACATAAAGTAAAAACTAAAATTAAATATTTCATTTTTTTATTATTAGACTTAGGCGTAGTTAAAAGGTTTATTCCTAAAACCAATTTAATAAAAAAATTGAATTTAACTACACCGCAGCAAGCTGAGGGAGTATCAAAAAAACAGTTTCATAGATATCAAAATAGAATTTCACCATATAGGTACATAGAAAACATAAGTAAAATTCTATGTGTCTATATGGTGAAAAAAAATCGGTCGTGGGGAGGGATTTTTTCACTTATGAGATATCATTGCTGCTGTTGCAACCGATGCAAGCATCGGTGAATTCTTTAGATTAAAATTTTAGAAAAGGCAATCTTATTTTTCCTAATAAATCCTACAACCCAAAATAATAATGCAATCCCATTTGTACGCCACCAAATACATTATTTGAAGCATCATAATTTCCAGCAGAATTATTTAATCGCCAGTCTTCTGCATTCATATCACCCAAACCATAACCACCTAATAGTTCAATATTTAATGCAATACCTTCTGAAAGAAAAGTTCGAACGCCAAGACTAAACGTCACACCAAAATCAAGTGATTCGAAATGATCTTTATCATCTTCCAAATCACTTCCATTGGCTAATTGTATAATACCTAAAATATTTCCATTCCTATTTTGGCTTTGATGAAAATCAACTAAGGAAACATCATTTCTATCTAATGTCCAAGTTGTTTCTGCTCGACTGAGTAAAGCAACATATCCACCTATTGAAAAAAATGCTCTCGTAGCATAGGAGTTAGTTTCCGTATCTCCGAATACCATTTTATAACTCAAAGGAATCATAATATAATTGAGTTCCACATTTCTGGAGTGAGTGACATTGTCTAATTCAGAGGAATATTTTTGACCGAGTCTCAACAACTTTACACCAGTCTGAACATGGTGTTTATTAAATCCTGCATAGCCGAAAGAAAGACCAAAAGCAGGCTTGCCTGTGAACTCATAATCTAATTCTGAAAAACCATAATTATTTTGATTGACAATCGCAGTTAAAAAATAAGCAGCATCACCACCTACAAAAACTTGGGCTTGCAAATTTTGATTTTGGAAAAAAAGAAAAATAGAAAGTGTTAGAAATTTGAAAAATGTCTTCATAATATTTGTTTAATTTTTAAAGGAAATAACATTAGGAAGAGTATTAAAAATAAGAATTCGCTGTTTTGGTTAATTAGTTTTCCAAAAAAAAGCACACTCAAGATAATTTCTGAGTATGCTTTTTTTTGAAAAACTAAACTCTATTTTACAATAAATCTGGAAGCAGCTTTCCGACCATCTTCTAAATTTATTTGAAGAAAATAAGTTCCAACTGGTAAATCACTTTCAAAACTGATCGAAATAAGATCACTTCCTGCTTCATAATTCACAGGAATTTCTTTCCCTAAAACATTGACAATCGTTAAATTTTCAATAGTCGAAGTTTCTTCCCATTTCAAAAATAATTTTTCACTTACTGGATTTGGAAATAAGGTGATTGGAAAATCATTTTTATCAAAAATCCCCGTAATCGATTCTACCGTAGCAGTTTCTGAAATGGTACAACCATTCCAATCAGTAACTGTTACGGTATAATCCCCTGCTGGTACATTCATTAAAATATTCGCCACCACACCTGTTGACCACGAATATTGGTAACCAGGAGAACCGCCAGAAATGTCCTCTCCATTTACACTTCCATTCGAATTCCCATCCGTTTCTGGTGAACTAACCAAAGTTAACTCTAGAGCATCTGGCTCCGTGATTTCTACCTGAGAGGTGATAGTTGCTCCATCTGAATCTGTGATTGTAATTTCATAAATTCCTGCTCCTAAGTTATTTAAGTTAGGAACATTTGGTGACCAACTGTAAGTATATGGAGCAATACCACCAGTCACCGCAAGATCAATACTTGCATTTTGATCGCCAAAGCAAGCTAGTGGATTATTAGTCGTAGTGGTGGTAATACTAATTGGTTGAACAGTTTCCATGATGGTAACTGTTGTCGTATAAGTATCTGTACAGCAATAATTTTGTGTAGTCAAAGTCACGGTATAATCTCCAGGAGTAGAATACATAACTGCTGAAGGATTACGCTCGGAGGAAACTTCTCCATTTCCAAAATCCCAAGAATAAGTTCTTGCATATTTTGATTCGTTCAATACTTCAAGCATATTATCATTAACGGTTACACTAAACTCCGCTGGTGGAACCAAGACACTATCTTGCGCTAAAGATTGAAAGGAAAGAAAGATCCCACTATCAAAAGCCGAATCGCCTCTATCTGCAATAACCATTTTTACGTGATAAGTTTCATTCGCAACCGTCACAAATGAGGCAGGTAAAGAAGTCGTAAATCCATCATAAACAATATGTTGACCACTTCCATTATCAATGTAATATTGACTGTTTTGCATATCATTTACACTATTGATCGCCACCTCTGTCGTAGTCCCTGGAAGAGTTGAAATATTATAAGCATTATTACTAAATGGCCCTACAGTTCCTGGTCCTGAAATAAAGAAACCAAAAGCATCATTGAAAGTAGAATTGGCAAACTCTGGATATTCTTCCGACCCAAAAACATAATTGAAATCCATTGTATCGCTAACCATAACTGTAAAATCAAATTCAATGGCAATCGCATCTTGAGAACTTGGGCTCCCAGACATCGAAGACATCAAATCAATATCAACATCTCCACCTACCCCTATTGAACCAGAAGTGAAAAAATCTGCTGCATTTGCAATATTATTCACTTCTCCATTACAAAAAACGATGCCTGCATCTAATCCCAAATCAGTTCCACCAGCATCAAAAAAAGCAATATTCGAACTACTTCCTGTTGTCGTGACATTAGAAATTATTATCGATGGATCATCAAAAAAATCCATCACCATTTGTTCAACGGTATAACTATTATCAATAAATAAATTAGATTGTGCTTGAAGAGTGTGATAAAATCCACACATAAAGATTAAGGGAAGAAGTAAAGTTTTTTTCATTTTGTTTTGTTTTTTAGTCAAAGGTGATTTAAACATGTAATAAAGATAGCCTTGTTTTTAATAATAAAAAATGGTAGGAAGTGAGCATTTAGAATATGCTATTTTTTTACAAAACACTTAGATGATATTCTCTATAAAAATCAACATTCAAGATACTAAAAAATCATAATACAATGGTGGCAGATAGTTAGTTCTATCCAAACTAAAAAAAAACATGCAAGTATATTCAATGTATTTGGTGTCTATTACTTTCCTGCGATTGATAAAAAAGTATGAGGAAATTCGGGCGGAGTTAGAAACGTAATACGACTCTTCGAGTCGTATTACGTTATTTCAACAAATCAATTTCCTTTAAATTCTCAATTCTATTTCTCACCAAGAAATCATCAATCGATTCAAAATGCTCAATGACTCGTTTTTCTTTAAATTCAAAAACCTTCTGCGACAAACCTTGTAAAAAATCCCGATCGTGAGAAACCAAAATCAATGTCCCATCAAAAGCCAACAATGCCTCTTTTAAAATATCTTTTGATTTGATGTCTAAATGATTTGTCGGCTCATCGAGAATCAAAAAATTGACCGGTTCCAATAATAATTTTACCATCGCCAATCGAGTTCGCTCTCCCCCAGAAAGTACCGAAACTTTTTTATCAATATCATCCCCACTAAACATAAATCCACCTAAGATATTTTTGAGTTGGGCACGAATATCACCTTTAGCTATTTCGTCAACGGTTTGGAAAACCGTCAATTCTGAATCAAGCAACGAAGCTTGATTTTGAGCAAAATATCCGACTTCAATATTATGTCCCAATTTACATTCTCCCTCAAATTCAATCTCACTCATGATCGCTTTTATCATCGTCGATTTCCCTTCCCCATTTCGACCAACGAATGAAACTTTTTCTCCTCGTTCGATAGTCATATTTGCATTCTTAAAAACAATATGATCGCCATAACTTTTTGATAAGTCTTTAGCAATTACTGGATAATCTCCAGAACGACGACAAGATGGAAATTTTAATTTTAAAGCAGATTTGTCCACTTCATCCACTTCTATGATTTCCATTTTTTCCAGCATCCGTTCGACCGAACTGACCTGGTTCGTTTTGGAATAAGTTCCTTTAAATCTTTCGATAAATCGCTTATGAGTTTCAATCTGTTTCCTCTGTTCGTTGTAGGCTTTCAACTGATGATCTCTACGATCTTTTCGTAATTCTAAGTAATGCGAATAGTTAGCTTTGTAATCATAAATTCGTCCCATCGTCACCTCAATCGTTCGATTCGTGATATTGTCGATAAATGCTCTATCATGCGAAATAACCAATACGGCTTTCGCCTTATTAATTAAAAAATCTTCTAACCAAATCACCGATTCAATATCAATATGATTGGTCGGCTCATCCAATAAAATCAAATCTGGTTTTTGCAAAAGGATCTTGGCTAACTCAATTCTCATTCTCCACCCCCCACTAAATTCAGCCGTTGGTCGAGGAAAATCTTCTCTTTTAAAACCTAATCCAAGCAATGTTTTTTCGACCTCCGCATCATAATTCACATCTTCCAAAGTGTAATAAACATCTCCTAATTCTGTTACTTTATCAATAATTGACATATACTCATCAGACTCGTAATCTGTCCGAGTTTCCAATTCTTTATTTAGTCGTTCCATTTCATCCCGCATTTCAAAAACTTTCCCAAACGCTTTAGAAGTCTCTTCAAAAACGGTACAATTATCATCTGTCAACAAATGCTGTGGAAGGTAAGCAACAACTGCCTCTTTCGGAGTTTGAACATTTCCACGGGTCGGTTTATCTACGCCTGCAATGATCTTCATCATGGTGGATTTCCCTGCGCCATTTTTACCCATCAAAGCAATTTTATCATCTGGATTAATGACAAAATTCACCTCTTTAAAAAGGGTGTGTCCACTAAATTCCACAGCTATGTTTTCTACTAAAATCATATATATTTTATTTAAGCGGCAAAAGTAATAAAATGCGAGGAGTAGGGAAAGGTTATTTTAAGGAGAATTTTAAATAGAACAATTTTTCACAAAATTTCAGGCTCAGAAAATCTCTTAAAACCATATTGGAATAAACTTTAGATATAATTGAATAGTCTCCTTTTGTTAATTTTCCCCGAAAAACCTTTTAGTTTGGAGGGTTTTACATCTCTAAATTTGTTTATAAATCAGAGAATAAAAATCCTTTTTTATTTGATAATAAAATCAGCTTATTGGAATACTTATTGCAAATTCTAACATGGATTACTAAATAAGATATTCTTATTAGGCTTTAGAGTTCAAATTAAAATCTTTCCACCCATTCTCAAATAATTATTTTAAGTAAAAATGTTCCTATTTTTTTTTCCTACAATTTATCCTTAAAAATTATTTCAACGCCTTTTTTAAAATACAATAATCACATAATCATATTTTAAAAATGAAAGAAAGAATTTGGTCAATATTAGTATTGCAAATATTATTTTTAGCTTCAGTATTTTGCCAAGAAAAAAACATCTCCTCTTCCTTCCTTGAGACTACCCCTGACAGTACTAAGTTCAATATGCACTTAGATTCTATCTATAAATATAGTTATGAAGATCATCAAAAATTAACTTTTCATATTGAGGAATCTAAAAAACTTTTGTCCAAAGGAATCAAAATATCCAAAGATGTTGAACTATCTTTTTCCATCAAATTAATTGACTATGAATTAGGTCAACATAATTATGTTAAAGCTTATCAATTATTAAAAGATTTTAAATATTTAACTGAGTTAAAGAATATTTCTCAAAAACTAAAAAATGAATATTATTATACGGAAGGTTTTATTTTGATGAAATTGGGAGACTTGGAATTTGCGCAGAAATCTTATTATAAATTATTAGATGATGCAGAGGAGCAAAAAGATACCTTCCTTTCTATTCAAGCACTCTACTCATTAGGACAGCTTTTTGAAAGTGAAAAAGATTATGAAAATAGCGAGAAGTACTTTTTAAAAACAAATAAAATAGAACAGGAATTTTTCAAAAATAAAAAAGACCTTACCTACACTTATTTGGAACTATCCAATATTTACATATTAAAAGAAGATTATGAAAAAGCAAGTCTTTATAATGAATTAGGATTAGATGCTATCGATGAATATCAGAAATCAATGAAGCTCTCTTTCCTCTTAAATCAAGGTGAAGTCGCCCTCAAGAAAAATAAAATTTTAGGGGCTCAAAAATCTTATAATTCAGCCTTTCAAATTGCTTCCGAATTACAAAGTAAATCTGAAATAGAATACTGTTTGGAATTTAAAGCTAAACTCTTAAATGCTCAAGGAGATTATAAAAAGGCTCTTAATATATATGAAAATTTTATCGCAGAGGATAGTAAAGAATCTTTATTAACTACTTTAGAATGGTACAAAGAAGCTCATAAAACATCTGACAAACTAGGCAATTATAAAAAAGCTTATCAATATATGGTTCAAGTAAATACTATGAAAGATAGTATGGCCAACCAAAAGAAAATGCAACAAACAGAATTTTTAAAAATAAAATTTGATTCAGATCACAAGGAAAAAGAAAATCAGATCCTTGCTGCTCAAGTAGCACAAAAAGATTCTCAAAATAAATTTTTATATGCCATTGCAACTTTATTTCTTTTTGGATTGCTTTTCGTTTTTGGAGCATTCTTTCAAAAAAGAGAATACAATTTAAAACTCAAAAAGGAAGTAGAAAGTCGAACCAAAGATTTAGAGAATGCTAACATTATGTTGAGTAAATCTTATGAGGAATTAGATCAATTTAATAAAATTCTTTCCCATGATTTAAAAGAACCGCTGAGGAGTATCGTTGGATTTAGCACTCTAGCAAAAAAGAAAATAAATGCTGAATCTAAGATTAGTGAATATTTAAATATTATTGGTAACAGCGGAAAACAATTACATCAATTGATAGAAGATGTTTCCGTATTTCAAAAGATCGGAAATGATGCTAAAAAACCACCAGAAGATGCAGACATTCAATATATGATGAATGACATTGTAGAATCTGTTTCAATTTTACTGATGGAAAAAAAGGGGAAAGTGAAATTTAATAATTTACCTACCATAAAAACTCATAAACTATTTCTATTCTTAGTTTTCAAAAACTTAATTGAAAATGGATTAAAATATAATGAAAGTGCTTTTCCTCTCATAAAAGTTACCTACTTCGAACAGAATAGAACTCATTACTTTCAATTTAAAGATAACGGAATTGGAATCGCTCCACAGTTTCAGGATCGAGTTTTTGGAATGTTTAAAAGATTGAATGATCGAGGTACCTACTCTGGTTCAGGCTTAGGATTAAGTATTTGTAAAAAGATGATTGGGAAATTAAATGGAGATATTCGAATCGTTCAATCTGAAGAAGGAAAAGGAAGTACTTTTCAAGTAAGTTTTCCTTTTATGGAAAAAATTGAATCTGACCAATTATATGTGGCATTGAGTATACCTGATAGTAATTAAATTTTATTCGTTGAACGTTTTACGTTTTACGGTCGCTTATAAAATTTCATTTAGAATAAGCACTATCAATGATCTGCCTCTTTTCCATGTTTTCATTTATTGTAATTGTATTGTTATAAAAAATAATCCACTCACAAATCAATGTAAGTGGATTATTTTTTCTTGGATGTTTACCGTCAGCGAAGCGTCCGTCTATCGTCAACCGAAAAATTACTCCTACCCTTTTATTCTCGACTTTTCATCTTCCGTTGCCGTTGATCTCTTTCGCACACTTTTTAATTTATTATTTCCAAATTTATATTTAAAACTCACTTTTACTCGACGAGTATCATTCCTTTGAAAAATATCTAAAATAATATCATCCTGCCTTACAAAAACATTATTCCTTCGAGAATAAAAAATATCATCTACTCCAATTTTAACACTTCCATCTCCTTTGAAAATATCTTTTGAAAAACCAAAATCAAGACCATATTGAGGTTTTATATCAAACATCCCATAAGTTACATTTGACTGGTAAGTTCCACTCAATTCGAAAACAATATCCGCAGGCAGATTGAATTCATTTCCTATGTAAATATGGTAAGCAAGATTTTGATTATCCAAAGTTCCTGAAGGAATACTCGATTTAAAATCATTATAAAAACTTGTCAAATTAATTCGAGTCACGCCTATTTCTTTCCAAGGAATACTTTTGGATATCGTCAAATTTGCCGAATTATAATCATCTAAATTAATGGTCGTTTGGAAAGTTTTATTTTCAGAAGAAAACTGTTCTATCACTTCGGTAATCGCATCTTTAGTTCGACTATAATTGGCAGAAACAAAAAACAAATTTCCAAAACCATAATTTATTCCAAACGAATTTGAATATTGAGGATTCAATAATGGATTTCCTATACTAAAGGTATAGTCATCTAAGTAACCAATAAATGGATTTAAATCTTGATAATTTGGTCGATTTATTCTTCTCGAATAATTATAACTGAGACTATGTTTTTCACCAATCGTATGTGATAAACTTAAGCTTGGAAAAAGGTCGGTGTACTCTCTTGGAACAGAAGTTTCCAACGTCACCGAATTCCCTTCACTATTTGTATGTTCCATTCGTAGACCAGCTTGAATATTTATTTTACCAAAAGATTTAGAAACGTTAGCATAAGCAGCCATAATATTTTCATCATAAATAAAATTGTTACTTCGATTCATTTGATTTTCCCAATTCCCATTTTCCAAGGCTTCAAATTGGGTATCATTATCGGTAGTAACCATACTTAATTTTGCTCCTACTTCAAGATTATAACCTGCTTCAAATGATTTGGTAAAATCAAGTCTAGTCGCAAAAATATCAATATCAGCTCGCTCAAAATTTCTCAGCATAAAAGGATCTAAAACCATTTCATCATTTCCATCCAAATAATTATTATCATAAGTATTGTCATAATCTCTTTTATAAATTGAATAATCTGCATCAAAAGTGAGACTTGTTCCTTGCTCATCGAAATTATGAACCACATTAAAATTAAACGAATTCTGATTCCAATATCCTTCACTTTGCGCTACCACATTTAGAAAATTAAATCCTGGAGTATTGGTACCAGAAATCTCAGTTTGATTATTATTATTCCAAAGATCATTCTCCTCATTAAAATTATATAAAACTCCAATCGTAGTTTTATCGGAAAGATTATAGTCCATTCCTAGTCTTGTATTATAACTTCTTTCCTCATCAGTCATATCAGAAACTTGATCGAAGGTAGTTTCTCCTTCATTAAATGGTATCACTTTTTTTATAATTAAATCTTGGAAACCAGCCCATTCATTCACACTACCTGATCCGTAAATATTAATTTTATTGGAACGATAATTAAAGTTCAAACCAGTATTATAACTTAATCTTTGTCCTTTCCGAATCCCAGCATTCACCGAACCATTGAATCCGACATTGTTATTTTTCTTCAATCTAATGTTAATGATTCCTGCATTTCCTTCTGCATCATATTTGGCAGATGGATTAGTAATAATCTCAATATTTTGGATATTTTCTGCCGGCATAGATTCTAATAATCGAGTTAATTCTTCGCCTGATAAATATTGGTTTTTACCATTTATCATAACCAATACTCCTTGCTTTCCTCGCAAACTGATTTGGTTGTCCTTGTCAATAATGACACCTGGAGATTTCTGTAAAATCTCAATAGCAGAGTTCCCTGAGTTGACGGTGCTATTTTCGACATTGACTATAATTTTATCGGCTTTCATTTCGATAAAAGGTTTTTTGGTCGTGACCATAACTTCTGAAAGCTCAACACCTTGGGTTAAAATTAAAGGGTCAATAGTAATTTTATCATTGTTAGAATTGATCAGAGAAGAGTAGCTTTCATTGAAGCCAACAGAAGAAGCGGAAACTAAATAATTACCTTTTGCAACCGCATCAAAGATAAATCCCCCTTCTAAATCAGTCACCACCCCTTTGATTAAACTGGAGTCCAAAGGATTTAATAACAATACATTTGCATATTCTAAAGTAGTTCCTTTTTCATCGACCAATTGCCCTTTGATCATTCCTTTTTGAGCATTTAGAACAAAAAATGAAAGTAAAAAAGTGATCGTGATAAATAGATTTTTCATTGTTCGATTTTTTAAGATTATGGAAAAACAAGTCCAACAATATTTTTTATTTCAAAATTGACATAGAAATTTTTGCTCCGTCAAAACCATGTTTTGATGAAAAACAAAAAACGAAAGCAATAGATCTTGAATAAAATTAAAACTAGAGTTGTTACATTTCTAAATTCAAATAGCAGACGAATTAATTTTTCGAAATGTTACAGACTTGTTAATTTTTTGTTGGATAGGTAAGTATTTAAGTAGTTATTTATTTTCTAATATTAACTACTTTTATTTTAGGTTAGCAGCTACATAACAACCTGATCTCCATTTTTTTGTCCTTTAAAATCAAAACGCTACTTTTAGAAAAATTTAAACTCAATAAAAATCATGAAGAAATTTTCATTTATTTTTTTCGGAATACTTCTACCTTATTTTATTTTCTCCCAAAAACCAGAAGATAAACGTTGGCTTTCCATTGATCGAATTTATCAATCTGGAGATTTTCAAATGGATTATTTTGGACAAGCACGTTGGATTGAAAATGGTGATGCATACACCACATTAGAAAAAACAAAAAATTTTAAGACTGGAAGTGATATTGTTTCCTACGAAACCAAAACTGGAAATCGAAAAATTTTAGTCGCAGCTGAACAACTAATTCCATCTGGAGAAAAAAGCCCACTAAGCATTTCTAATTATATTTGGTCACATGACAAAAAGCAATTACTCATTTTCACCAACACAACTCGCGTTTGGAGATATCATACTAAAGGTGATTATTGGGTGTTGAATTTAAAAAGTGGACGGCTGCATCAATTAGGAAAAAATTTAAAATCTTCTTCGCTGATGTTTGCCAAATTTTCTCCAAATGATAATCAAGTTGCCTATGTTAGTGAGCATAATGTTTATGTAGAAGAAATTCCCTCAGGTGTAATTAAACAATTAACTTTTGATGGTTCCACTACATTAATAAATGGAACTTTTGATTGGGCATACGAAGAGGAATTTAGTTGTAGAGATGGATTCCGCTGGAGTCCTGATGGAAAAAATATTGCTTACTGGCAAGTTGATGCAAAAGACATCAAAAACTTTTTGATGATCAATACAACTGATTCAATTTACTCTCAAACTATTCCTGTACAATATCCAAAAGTTGGAGAAAATCCTTCTTCTTGCAAAATTGGAGTAGTGTCTACCTCTGGCGGAAAAACTAAATGGATGAATATCCCTGGAAATCCTATCCAAAATTATTTACCTAGAATGATGTGGGGAGAAGACAGTAAACACCTCTTGTCACAACAAATCAATCGTAAACAAAACACTTTAAAACTTTGGTGGAGTAATATCAAAACTGGATTTTCTAACAATATACACACGGAAGTAGAAACCGCTTGGATTGATGCTGTAGAACCTGACGATTGGCTTTGGCTTGATCAAGGAAAAACTTTCACTTGGACGAGTGAAAAGGATGGCTGGCGAAACCTTTATTCTATCTCTAAAGATGGTAAAAAAGAGACTATGCTTTCTCCTGGCAATTACGATGCTATTTCTATTCAAGAGATTGACATCAAAGGTGGCTGGGTCTATTTTATTGCTTCTCCTGACAATCCTACTCAACGATATTTATACCGAACATCATTGACTAAAAAAGGAAAAACAAAACGCTTAAGTCCTGATAATCAAGTCGGTACACATAGTTATCAAATTGCACCTGGTGGAAAATATGCTTTCCATACTTTCTCCAATGCAAATACTCCACCGATAAAAGAATTGATCAGCTTGCCAGATCATCGACGAATAAAATTGTTATATGATAATGAAAATTATAAAAAAAACTTTGATGCTTTAGCTACTAGTCCAACAGAATTTTTCAGAGTAAAAACGGAGGATGGTGTAGAAATGGATGGATATATGATTAAGCCTCATGATTTCGATCCAAGTAAAAAATATCCCGTCATTTTTTATGTTTATGGAGAACCTTGGGGACAAACAGCTAAAGATGTATGGGATGGAAATTTATATCATCAAATGCTCACTCAAAAAGGCTACATCGTGATGACTTTGGATAACCGAGGAACACCTTCTCCACGAGGTCGAGAATGGCGGAAAAGTATTTATCGAAAAATCGGAGTGATCAATTCTAGAGACCAAGCAATGGCTGCCAAGGAAATCCAAAAATGGGATTTTGTAGATGCTGATCGCTTAGGCGTTTGGGGTTGGAGCGGTGGTGGTTCTATGACTTTGAATTTATTATTTCGATATCCGAAGATTTACAAAACTGGTATTTCAGTTGCGCCAGTTGCCAATCAATTATTGTATGATAATATTTATCAAGAAAGATATATGGGTGTCCCTTGGGAAAACAAAGAAGATTTTGTGGAGGGTTCGCCATTAACTTATGCCAAAAACTTAGAAGGAAATTTATTGCTCGTTCATGGAACTGCCGACGATAATGTACATTATCAAAATGCGGAAGTTCTTATCAATGAATTGATCAAACACCATAAGTTATTTCAAGTTATGCCCTACCCTAATCGGTCGCATGGAATTTATGAAGGGGATAATACAAGACGGCATTTGTATTTGATGATGACTGATTACTTTTTGAAAAATCTGGATAAAGGTGGAAAGAAAAGGGAAATTAAACCTTAATTCTAATTCTCCAGATTTAAGCTTTTTTTTAAAAAGTAAAAGCTGAATGGGAAACTTATTTGAAAACTAAATTTTGGGTTGATTATAAAAAAGAAGAAAAGAAAGAGGAGGTAATATAAAATAAAAGACCATCTAAACTTTAAAATTTGGATGGTCTAATTTTTTATTCTCTAAGATTAGACAATAAAACTATTCCTTCTTTTTTAAAATATAAAACTTTTTCTCTTGGATATAAATTGACTTCTTCCTGATTTGGATCATAATCAACTTCTGCCAAAGGTCTTTCATAAAACAAAAAATAATCAGCCAAACTTTTATCTAAATTATCGGGTTGATCCTTAGCATAAACTACATACTTATATTTTTTTTTCCAATGATAATATTTTAGCGCACTTGAAAACATAGCTGTTGAATCAAGAATTAAAATTTTGTTTTGTTGTTTTCCTTTTTCATTTATATAATTCAATACTTCGGTGGTTCGAGAATCAAATGGCCAATTGATCGTGCAATACAAATTGGAATTTTTATAAAAATTAATAAGCGACAAAAACGATAACAATCCTATTGATCCTCGCATAAAAATCAAGGTATGTTTCCAATTATTTTCTCTAATGAAAAATGCAAATCCAATCATAAAAAGTGGATAATAAAACAACCCAGTTCGATTAATTAAATATTTAGTTTCTAAAAAATGATGAGTAAAGATATTTAAGCTAAAAGGAATAAATAATAAAACTAACAAAATCAAAACAGGGCTTTGTAAAAGCTTTTTTGATTTTAGATTATTAAAAAGAGAAAAAATTAGAGCGAGAAAGAAAAGGATTAAAAATATATTCAACCACAAAATTACCGCTTCAAAAGAAACTAAATTCCCCATCGAATAGGCAGTTAGAGATACTAAAGTATCCTCATAAAATCCATTATCACCTCCGTACCAAAAACTATTTGCCATCCTCATTTTTTGAATGGGAAAATAAGTTAGACTACTCAAAACAAACGAAATCAAAATACTAAATCCTAAAAATCGAGGATACGTTGTTTTGACTTTTATCCAATCGAATTTTTTATTCATAAAGAAAACCAATTGGTTCGCAACAAATAATCCAACCCAAAAAAATAAAAAAGTAAAATTGCTGAGTACTGCAAAACCTCCTAAGCCAAGTGAAAAAATGCCAGTTTTAGGTTCGCCAGTTTTCTTAAATTTTAAAAGAAAAAAAACCGAAGACATCAAAAAACCAAGACCCAATCCATAGCCCCTTGCCAATCCAAAAAAATCTAATACTAAAGGATTTGAGATTAACAATAAGTATAAACTTAATCCAAGAAATGGTTGAAAAGAGGTATCACAAATTTTATAGGAAAAATATAAATAGACAAACATTGAAATAAGATTGGGCAATCTTGCTAAAAAAATAGACTCTTGTCCTGAAGAATAAATCAACTTTATCAAAAAAGAATTCAACAAATGATTGTTAGCAATGGCTGGTTCGTAAGCAAAAATATTATAAAAGGAACCTTGAACAAAAGCACCTATCGTCCATGCTTCATCAAAGGTAATTCCGACCAAAATAGATCTTGCAAAAACATACGTGAAGAAAAAAAATCCTATCGAAAAATAAATTAGTTTTTTATGTTGGTTTAGTTTTTTGATCATGTCTTTAGTTTTTAAAGTTGTTGATCAAAAATACTGAGCTGCTATTTTTTATTCGTACAAAGATTATTCAAAAAGTCAGGTTTCCGTTTTCCATAGAGTCAAATCATGCATTGTCTCAACATATCTTCCCAGCAATAAACCCAAATTGAACTACTCCGCAGCAAGCTGATGGAGAATCAAAAAAAAACAGTTTCATAGAAATCAAAATAGAATTTCAGCACATAGGCACATAGAAAACATAGAATTTTACCTATGTTTTCTATGTGCCTATGTGCTGAAAAAAAATCGGTCGTGGGGAGGGATTTTTTCACTTATGAGATATCATTGCTGCTGTTGCACCCGATGCAAGGATTAAAATTCTGCTTCCACCTCCACACTCATCACCTCTCGACTGACCGGATGCAAAAATTCTATCCACTCTGCATGCAAGCACAATCGTTTATTCTTTGTTCCATATAAATCATCTCCAATGATTGGCAAATTCAATCCAAGTGAATGCGCAGCATGCACTCGCAACTGATGTGTTCGACCTGTGATTGGAAAAAAATGAATTCGAGTTTGTTGATCTTTTCGCTCAATAACTTTCCAATTAGTTTGTGCAGGTTTTCCATCATCGTAGCAAACTAATTGCTTTGGTCGTTCATTCCAATCTGTTCGCAACGGCAAATCAACAGTTCCTTCTTCTTCGGAGACATTGCCTTCGAGCAAAGCGACATATCTTTTTTTGATCGTTCGTTTGATAAATTGAGATTGCAAAAATTTATGCACCTCTAACGATTTTGCAATTAACATAATACCCGAAGTTGACATATCCAATCGATGAACAATCAATGGGCCAGTTGCTTCTGGGAACTTTTCTTTCATTCTTTGAGCCACAGAATCTTTAATATATCTCCCAGGAACAGATAAAAATTCAGCAGGTTTATTGATGACTAGTAAATGGTCATCTTCAAAAATAATTTCTATTTTTTTCCCTTCTGCTGGATTCTTCAACAAGGGGTTTTCATCCATTTCGATACCTTCTAACATATGTGACAAAATGGGTTTACATTTTCCAATGCACGCTGGATAAAAATTTCGATGCTTTCTAATTTCAGATTTGGGAGATTGTCCCCACCAAAATTCAGCCATTGCTAGCGGTTTCATTTTATGTTGAAATGCATATTGTAATAATTTGGGAGCAGCACACTCCCCTGTTCCCCCCATCGGAGTTTTGTCTTGAAAAATGTCCAATAAACTTTTTATTTCTCCTGCTTGATTTAAAAATTGGTATTGGTCAAATATCTTTTTTTGAAGACCCGCAGATTTATTTTTTCGTTTTAATTTTAATTCATCAATAGTCGTTTTGACTTGATCTATATTTTTTTGATTTTGGTCAGTTCGCTCTTTCCAATATTCAAGTAGTCTTTTTAATTCCTTTTTCCCATTAATACTTTCTTGATTTAATGATTTATTTATTGCTTCAAAATTCTCTGGAGAAGTCGATTCTTTTTCTCTTTGTCGAATCAGTTTTCGTTCTTTTTTACTGTTCCTCATTTTCTCTTTCTGTGTTTCGATTTGAGTTGCAGCAAGAAGTTGATCTTTTTTCATCACATCTAAACTGGCAATAAACTCAGGAAGGCTTTCCAATTTTTTTATTTCCTGATTAATCAAATTGAGTTCCTCCATTCCATTATTTAAAAAATTGTCTTCCTCCCAAACATCAATTATAGGTGGAACAAATTTAGACCGATGACTACTGTCTCCTAATTTTCCAGAAAAAGCAGAAAGGTATCCGATTTCATTTTCCTCATTTTGAACTACAAGTACACCGAACATTTTTCCAATAATAACATCAGGTTTTTCTTCTTCCAAACCAAAATCGTATTCCCATTCCGTTTGGGTCTCGATGTGATGTTGCAATTCTTTGGCCGCCAACAAACAAAGTGGATGAGGTTCGTAATAGAACGGGAAAGTGAATTTTTCAGGTAAAGTGTAACCTAAAATAGAAGATTGAAAAGGAGTAAAACAACTTTCTGACATCGACATATTTTCTTTCAACTGATTTTTTTAGAAATTTTTTGAAGCGCAAAAATACAAACCTTTTCTATGAAAAAAGTCCATTTCAAAATTAATTGAAATGGACTTTTTTTTAATATTAAAAATAATTCAACACTTATTCCTTTACATCATTCATCATTTCTTCAATCGCTCTTTCCAATTGTTGATCTCTTCCATTATCAATTATTCCTGGTTCATTTTTCACTTTTACATCAGGCTCAGTTTGCAAATTCTCCATCCATTTTCCATTGATGTCTTTTGCACTTATCGGTACGACTCCCCAGAATGAACCATCAGGTAATCCTTCCCAACCTGCAAAACTACAAGTTCCAGGAGTTGGCATTCCGACGGTTTTTCCAATTTTTAAATCCGAATATCCACAAGCAAAACAATGTCCATCAGAATATTGTGCCTCATTAATCATGGCTAAAGTTGGCTTAGTCCAACGTGAAGTTGGCTCACCTCCAACTACTTTTGCTTCTGTTGCATAAGTGATAAATGGTACCCCTGTAAAAAACATCGCCAAGTCAGCTACCAAGTCTCCCCCACCATTAAATCGAGTATCGATGATCATTCCTTTTCGATCAAAATATTTACCCATCATCTCTTGATAAATATCTCGATACGGGCCATCTCCCATTCCTGGAATGTGAACATATCCCAAAGTACCGTTACTTTTTTCATGCACCTCTTTTTCATTTTTCTTGACCCATCTTTTGTAAAGCAATCGACTTTCAGCACCAAGAGAAATTGGTTTTATCGTAATCATTTCTCTTTTTTGGGTTGCTGGATCAAGTACTTCAAGCAAAGTAAATTTATTGGCTTTTCGATTTAAATATTTCGCCACATCTTGATTTGGTTCAATCGTAATTCCATCAATTTTTTCGATAATCATTCCTGCTTTGATATTGATTTTCGATTTGTCAAGTGGCCCACCTTTGATAATTTCATCAATCAAAATTCCATTTCCAGCATGAGCATAATTCATAAAAATTCCGAGTGAGGCAGTTGCATCTTTGTTGGACATACTTCCTCCTCGGTAGCCTGCTCCTGCATGAGAAACATTTAACTCACCCAACATTTCAGAAAGCATCTCCATCAACTCGTATGAGTTCCCAATGGAAGGAAGATATTTCTCGTACTCAGTTTTCATTTGATTCCAATCAATTCCATGAAAATCTGGATGATAAAAAATGGCATTCGTCCGAATCCAAACATGGTTAAACATCGCCACTCTTTCGGCATTCGCATCGAACTCCATTTCGCCTTTGATTTTCACCCCTTTCTTTTTGCTACTTTCAGGATCGATTTTAGAAATTCGACCACCACTCAAAAGGTAAAGATTTTTCCTGTCTTTATCCCATTGAAGACTTCCAAAATTAGCTCCGAGTTTCATCGCCATCTTCGTTTCACGAGTTCGAAGATTAGTCGACCACAAATTCATTTTCCCTTCAAATCTTGATAAATAATATAATTTTTCTCCATCTTTTGAAAGTACCGCATCGCCTAATCGAGAAGAATGAATCGTCAAACGTTTCCTCTGATCTTTCATATTTTCCCAATCAAAAGTTAATGGTTTAACTTTGTCTTTGTCATCTTCTTTTTTATCATCCTTATCACCTTTGTCCTTCTTCTTTCCTTTTTTCTTTTTCCCTTTCTTTTTGTCGTCGTCTTTTTCTTTATCCTTCTTTTCTTTTTTCTCTTTTTCTTCCTTTTCTTTTTTCTCAGCCTCTTCGATGGCTTTCATTAATTTGTAATCTTCTTCACTTAGATTAAATTTATCCCAACCTTCTTGGGTAAAAAACATACTATACACATCGCTCTCTGATCTACCGCTTGTTGCATATGATTTCAAACCATCTCGATTACTAAACCAAAGCATTTGTTTACCGCCATTCACCCATTTAGGAGAAGAGTCATAGTAACCACTTTCATTCAAATTAATTCGTTTTGAACCATCAGCAGCCATCAGTAAAACATCATTATTATTCAAGGATATTCCCCAATCTACCAATAACCATTTTGAGTCAGGACTCCAAGTAAAATATTGATCCCCATCTCGCATATGAAATAAATCTTCCGGTGTCAAAAGTGTGACTTCTTTCTTTGTCGCAACATCCATAATTTTAAGTGAACGACGACCTTCGATGTAGGCTATTTTCTTTCCATCAGGAGAATATTCTGCGAGATAATTATCTTTATCATTTTCGAGAACAGGAGATTCTTTGATTAAAGTGGAAGCATAGAAAAATGGTTCTTCCTTTCGAGTTTTTTCTGTTTTGTAAACACTCCACTTGCCATCTCGTTCGCCGCTATAAATTATTGATTTCCCTTCTGGGCCCCATGAAACAAAGCGTTCAGCGGTTGGAGTATTGGTCAATCGTTTGGTAAATGATTCTCCAACGGAAGTAACAAATACTTCTCCTCTTGCGATAAAAGCAATTTCTTTTCCATTAGGAGAAACGGACATTTCACGAACTCCACCATTAATAGAAATAAATTTATCACTATTATTTTTGTCTTGGGTAATGATATTGACCTTGACTTTTTTTGGTTTTTCGCCTTCTTTCATCGTATATAATTCTCCATCAAAACCAAAACTTAAAACACCATTCCCCATACTTAAAAATCGTACTGGATGCAATTTAAAATTAGTCAATTGTGACGTTTGACTTGGATTAGAAATCGACATTTTATGCACATTATATGTACCACTTCGCTCACTCAAAAAGTACATACTTTTTTCATCTGCACTAAAAATTGGGGAACGATCTTCCGCTGTGGAAGTCGTAATCATTTTATGTGCTTTAGTATTTACATCGTAAGTCCAAATATCTCGGGTAATTGCAGAGGTATGATGTTTTCTCCATTCATTTTCTCCTCCTTTTTTATCCATATAAATTAGCATCCCTCCATCTTTGGAAACTTCCACATCTTCCGCTGGGAAAGTCAACAATTGATTCACTCGACCACCTTCAACTGAAACGGAATACAACTCAGATTGAGATCGGTGAGGATGTTGACGATGCTTGACATCGTCTTGGCGAATTGCTCCAAACATCACGTTTTTATCATCATGAGAAAACGTATAAGGTACTTCACTATTGGAATGAAAAGTTAATCTTTTAGCAGCACCTCCACGAGCTTCCATTACGAAGATATCGAAATTGCCATAGCGATCAGATGCAAAGGCAATCTTAGATCCATCTTTACTCCAAACTGCTTTGTAATCATGGGCATCGTGATAAGTTAGTTGAATTGCATCTCCGCCTGATGTAGCGACTTTATACAAATCACCTTTGTAGGTAAAAACAATTTGTGTTCCATCAGGAGAGATGGAAGAGTGCCGCAACCAGTTGGGTGCATCTTGCGCAAAAGTTAGAAATGATATGAATAAAAAGAGTAAGGTTAGATGGTTTCGCATTGTATATTTTTTTTGGTTTCAAAAATCAGGTTTGAAGCTAATAAATATTAGATAATAAATGGTATTTTTTTTAATGGAAAAATGGGAAAGGTGGGTTTGGGAAATAATTGGACAGTTTTAAGGACTGATGCTTCTAATTTTAGTTGCAATTTTTTTTGAATAAACCATAGTGATTTTAAATTTTTTTTCTTGAAAAAAAAAAAAAAAAAAAATTGTAACTAAAACCAATGCGTTTTCCTTTCAAAAGAAGGAAAAAAGTATGAATATAGAAATTCAACAATAGTTGCATAGCAAAAAAACCGTTTCCAGATTTCTCCAGAAACGGTAATTTTTTCTCACTAAAAAACATTCGGTATTTTAGCCTTTATCTTCTTCTACTTCCTCGTACTCCACATCTTCCGCAGTATCATCACTTCCTCCAGCATCTCCACCTGCATCAGCAGTTGGTTCTTGAGGAGCACCTTCTGCACCCGGAGCACCTTCTTGCGAAGCAGCATACATATCTTGCGAAGCAGCTTGCCATGCAGCATTCAATGTTTCCATGGCAGCGTCGATAGCAGCGATGTCTTGAGAAGCATGTGCTTCTTTTAACTTAGCTACACCATCTTCGATAGCACCTTTTTTCTCTGCTGGAATTTTTTCACCAAACTCCTTCATTTGTTTTTCCGTTTGGAAAATCAAACTATCAGCAGCATTAATTTTATCCGCAGATTCACGAGCAGCTTTATCTGTGTCAGCATTAGCTTCCGCTTCTGCTTTCATCTTAGCAATCTCTTCTTGCGACAAACCAGTTGACGCTTCGATTCGAATATTTTGCTCTTTTCCAGTTCCTTTATCTTTTGCAGAAACTGTCAAGATTCCGTTGGCATCCATATCGAAAGTTACTTCGATTTGAGGAACACCTCTTGGTGCTGGTGGAATTCCATCTAAGATAAATCGACCGACTGGACGATTGTCTCTAGCCATTGGTCGTTCTCCTTGAAGGATATGAATTTCAACAGAAGGCTGATTGTCAGCAGCAGTTGAGTATATTTTTGACTTCTTGGTAGGAATAGTTGAGTTAGATTCGATTACTACATCAAACACATTTCCCATTGTTTCGATACCCATTGATAATGGAGTAACGTCCAATAATAAAACGTCTTTTACATCTCCACTCAAAACACCACCTTGAATAGATGCACCAACTGCAACTACCTCATCTGGATTCACACTACGGTTTGGTTTTTTTCCAAAAAATTCTTCTACCGCTTGTTGAATTCGAGGAATACGAGTTGATCCTCCTACTAAAATTACTTCGTCAATTTCGCTTTTGTCGATACCTGCATCTTTCAATGCTTCTGCACAAGGCTTCAAAGTTCGTTGTACTAAATCATCTGCTAGTTGCTCAAATTTAGCTCGGCTTAATTTTACCACCAAGTGTTTAGGTACACCATCCACAGCTGTGATGTATGGCAAATTGATTTCCGTTTCAGTCGAAGAAGACAATTCGATTTTTTCTTTTTCAGCAGCATCTTTTAGTCTTTGCAATGCCATAGGATCTTTTCTTAAATCCATATTTTCTTGCCCTTTAAAAGTATCCGCTAAGAAGTCAATAATGATTCTATCAAAATCATCACCTCCTAAGTGTGTATCTCCATTCGTAGATTTTACTTCAAAAACTCCTTCTCCTAATTCCAAAATAGAAACATCAAATGTACCACCACCTAAATCGTAAACTGCGATAGTTACATCTTGATCTTTTTTATCCATACCATAAGCTAATGCCGCAGCAGTTGGCTCGTTGATAATTCTTTTAACTTCAAGACCAGCAATTTGTCCAGCTTCTTTGGTTGCTTGACGTTGCGAATCGTTGAAATATGCAGGTACTGTAATAACTGCTTCTGTTACTTCTGATCCCAAGAAATCTTCTGCTGTTTTTTTCATTTTTTGAAGAATCATTGCAGATAATTCTTGTGGAGTATAAAGTCGACCATCGATGTCAACTCTTACTGTATCGTTATCTCCTTTAGTTGCTTTGAATGCAGCTCTTTCCGCTTCATCTTTTACTTCAGAATAACGTGAACCCATAAATCTTTTGACAGATGAAATAGTTCGTGTTGGATTAGTGATGGCTTGACGTTTGGCAGGATCGCCAACTTTACGTTCGCCATTATCCATAAAAGCTACCACCGAAGGAGTTGTTCTTCTTCCTTCTTCATTAGGGATTACAACTGCCTCACCACCTTCCATTACGGCAACGCATGAGTTGGTTGTTCCTAAATCAATTCCAATAATTTTACCCATGTTTTATTATAGTTTAAGTTTGATTGAATGTCATTTAAAATGATTAACAACTTCTATATATCAATTGGCATACCATTGGGTTTTTGGTCGTTTTGACCTGTCAGAATGTTTTTTTTTTGAAAAAAATGGAAAATTGTGTCAGTTTTTTGATTTTCTAGAAATGACAAAAAGGCAGAGACAACAAATTAGCACGTTACAGTCTGCTTTAGAATACTTGAAAAAGAGCGAAGCGAGTTTTTCATAAATAAAGATTTTTTGGAATACCGAAGTAATTGTGAAGACAGAATATATTTTACTCTTAGGAATGGTACATTAATAAATGCCGATTCTTGGGTCGCTTATTTTTTTTCTAGTTTTTGCTTTGAAAGCATGAGTTTATCTGGATAATTGATTGATTTCAAAGTAAAAAATAGGAACAAAAGAAGCAGTCAAGAATCGTCATTTATTATTGAACCATTCCTTAAAGTATTTTTTTAGAGATCCTCGCTGTATTCTTTTTTTTAGATCTGTTAAAGCATACAGCTACGTGCTAAAAAAATACCTGCTAGAAAATTAATTCCTAGCAGGTACCTTATTACTACAAATTTTCCAGCCTAAAACTGAAAATTCAAATCTTGAGTTAACGAATTATTTTGAATAGAATCAATTGTCGAACTACTCAAAACATATCCTTCTTGAAATTGAGAATTTATAGAAGAAAAAATCCCATATCCTTCCGACAGATTAGTATAAGTAGGAATAACTTGAGTACTCGTAATCCCAGTATTGGCATTTCCTGTACTAATATAATCATTCAACGCTTCTCCACCCCCAGTAACTAAAACATCAAACGAAAGAAACTTTCGAGTCATACTAGGGTTTACTTCCAAACGATTACTTAAATATTGAAATAAATCTATTTTATTTAATCGAGTATCCATTCTCACTTGATTGTTAACATAAATAGCAGGAAGGTTTTCTTCTATTTTCCATTCCAAAGTTACAATTTTGTCATTGGCAGGATTCGACTGATCTTTTTCCTCAATATTTAGAAATATGGTAACATCAAATATTTGAGCTCCATTCGAACCTCTCCAACCTACCTTCAAACCAAATTGCTCCCAATTAATTGCATCTGCAGTAGAAGGGTCAGAATCAGGATCTCTAATATCAATATCATCTACTATCAATGCCGTTGCAGTTACTAGATCAGTATTATCTCCTCGATTAAGTACTAATTCATATTCCTCTGCTCCCTTTAATTCTTCGCCAACAGGCAATACTAATTCATATAAATAATTAGGAGCATTGGCAAAAATTCCATCTTCCCGAACAAATCCTTTTAAGTTTCCATCCACCCGATTCAAATTGTAAGTTACTGGATCATTAGGGTTCAAACTTCTGAGCTGAACCGAAATATTATCATAGTATAAAGAGTCTGGAATTTGAGCCAAATCTAATGCACTTATTTTATTATCAATAAATGCTTTTTCCACCCGAATATAATTGGCAGAATCACTTTTAGAAATTAGTCCATAAACGATCGGAATATCTTTCCACTCAGAAGTAAGGTCAATATCATTCGAGCAAGAAGGATAAAATATAGCACTTACAATCACCGCAATAAATAAAAATATTTTTTTCATGGTACAAAAGTAATTTATTTCAAAGATATTTTGCAAAAAATTAACCTACCATTATGAAGTATTTGACGTTTCTTTGACTAAATATTATTCTATGTTTTTACCTTCAAAAAATCCAAGAATTATTTACCTTCATGCCCACAATTAGCCAACTCATATTAGATAAGGAATTGTGCAAAAATAAATTACCATTTTTGTACAATTCTATAGAAAATCCGATTTACAAAACTTAATTATTCACATTTAATTATTTTAAAATGTCTGTACACAAACAAGTAAAAAGAGTAACTGTCCATGTGGTTCAAGCCATGAAAATGCGTGGTGAAAAAATATCCATGTTAACTGCTTACGATTTTTCTATGGCAAAGATTTTAGATGCAGCTGGAATTGATGTTTTGTTGGTAGGAGATTCGGCTTCCAATGTGATGGCTGGTCACGAAACCACTCTTCCGATTACTTTAGATCAAATGATTTATCACGCTTCATCGGTAGTTCGTGGTGTCAAAAGAGCTCTGATCGTAGTAGATTTACCATTTGGAACTTACCAAGGTGATTCAAAAAAAGCTTTGAATTCTGCTATTCGAATCATGAAAGAATCAGGTGCTCATGCTGTAAAATTAGAAGGTGGAAAAGAGATCGAAGATTCTATCAAGCGAATTCTTTCTGCTGGTGTTCCTGTGATGGGACATTTGGGTTTGACCCCTCAAAGTATTTATAAATTTGGAACTTATACCGTAAGAGCCAAAGAAGAAGAGGAAGCGAAACGATTAATTAAAGATGCCAAACATTTAGAAAAATTGGGATGCTTCGCTGTTGTTTTGGAAAAGATTCCAGCAGCCTTGGCAAAGCAAGTTTCTGAAAGTATCAATATCCCAACCATTGGAATTGGTGGTGGAGCAGATACTGACGGACAAGTTTTAGTGACGCATGATTTGCTAGGAATTACTAAAGATTTCCATCCTCGATTTTTACGTCGATATTTGGAATTGTTTGATTTGATTAAAGAGTCGGTTGAGCAATATATTAAAGATGTGAAGTCAGGTGATTTTCCGAACGAAAATGAACAATATTAATTTAATGACTTGTGAAATTTGAATCAGTTAATTAGATAATCAGTTCACCTAAATTAAATGGAACGATTATTTAATTAACTGATTCAAATTTCAACAAAAAAAGAATTATGATTAAGAAAATATTTTTTGCCTTACTAATCATCGGAGCCGTTGTTGGCTTTTTTTTATGGGGAAAATATCAAGCGATTTCTGCCCCTAATGTTCCTGCCGATCTGCAAAATAATATGGTCGAAATTCCAACCAATTCTACTTTTCCAGAAGTTGTAAATATATTGTTTGAAAATAATCAACTTATTGATACTGTTTCATTTCGAGAAGTAGCGGAGTTGATGAAATATAAAAAAACTACCATGCGTTCAGGTCGATACAAAATCGAATCTAACTGGAGTAATCGAAGTTTAATTACTCATCTTCGAGCAGGGAAACAAGCACCTGTCAAAGTGGTTTTAAATACTGGAAGATTCGTAGAAGACATTGCTGCCAAAGCAGCCAAAACAATTGAAGCAGACTCTTCAGACATCTCTCAACTCTTTCATAATCAATCAGTTATCACAAAAAAAGGTTTCACCAATGAAACTTTAATGAGTCTTTTTATTCCAAACACTTATGAATTTTTTTGGAATACTAATGCTGAGAAATTTTTAGAAAAAATGGTTAAAGAGCATCAAGTCTTTTGGAAAAAAAACAACCGAGAAAAAAAAGCTGCTGCCCTAAATATGACCAAAGAAGAAGTCTACACTTTAGCTTCTATCGTGGAGAGAGAAACGAATGCTAATTCTGAAAAACCAAGAATTGCTGGAGTATATTTGAATCGATTAAAAACAGGAATGTTATTGCAAGCGGACCCGACTGCAGTTTTTGCAACACGAGATTTTACGGCTCGAAGAGTGCTCAATAAACACATCAATTTTGACTCTCCTTACAACACTTATAAATATGTAGGTTTGCCTCCTGGTCCAATTAGTATCGCTTCTATTTCAAGTATTGATGCGGTGCTTAATTCTGAAAATCATGAGTATATTTTCTTTTGTGCTAAACCTGATAATTCAGGATTGCATGCATTTGCTAAAACTTTGGCAGGACATAATCGGAATGCAAATAAGTTTCGATCTTGGTTAAATCAGCAAAGGATTTTGAATTAAAAATCTTACTTACTCTATTTTTTGACCACAGATTACGCGAATTTTCACAGATCTAATGTAACAAATTGAATCTGTGAAAATCCGCGTAATCTGTGGTCAAAAAATTATTCTCTTTACTTTCTCAAAAAAATATATCCACCTTCCGTTGCTCCCCAAACTTGTTCATTTTTAGCATCAAATCCTTGATCCCAACTTTCAATTCTGTCTTTTTTAATCGTAACTATTGAAGTGGCATAACTTGCTCCTCTCATCGTACTTCCACATTTTTTTGCATCAGTACTGCCTTCGTAGTCACTTCCTTTTTTTGTCAAAAATACTCCACAACCTTCTCGTTCTTTTAAAATAGAAACATCAAATTTTTCAAAAAATTTAGCATCATTATATTTCCCAATAAAACTTTTCGGATCATTTAAAGTGTAAACTTTACTGACAAATTTCCCCTTACTTAATTCCTCTAATTTATAAATTCGTTGTCGATAAGGTTTTTCTTTCATACTACTCACCGCTTGTTCCACATATAAATAATATTCACCACTCCCCTGCCAAATCGGATACATCTCTAAAGAAATATCAAAATAAGTCGTGTCTTTTTCTGATTGTAAATGACTGTCGAATGATCCAGTCATCATATTTTGTAATTCTTTCAATGCATTATTTTTCACCATTGACTTTTGAGGACTACAACCAATAATGAAAATTAAAATAGTGAAAAGGAACAGAAAATATTTTTTCATAAAAATGTAATTTAATTGTTATAAAAAAAGTTCAACATTGCTAATGTTGGATGATAAATGGTCAATATCAAAAAAATCAATTCCTCAACAACTCCACAATTTTATCTTCCACTCTAGTTATATTTTTTCCACGTTCTGGTTTGAAAGCGATTTTCCCATTTTTATCAATCAAAAAGTAGGCAGGTAATTTTTTGACTTTATATAATTTTGCAATTTGAGATTTGTACACATCTCCGCCCGAAGCAATGAGATGAATGCCTTGATCGTCATTATTTTTCACATAACTTTCCCAAGCAGTTTTATTTTTATCTAGTGAAAGGTAAAGGAATACCACCTCTTTATTTTTAAATTTCGATTTCCAACTTTTACTATTTTTCATTTGCATCAAACAGGGAGAACACCAGGTTGCCCAAAAATCTAAGTAAACCACTTTGCCTTTTAATTCATTCAATTTAACTTCCTTTCCATCGATATCTGACAAGGTAAAATTAGGCGCATCCATTCCTACTTGCAATCCTTTTGCTTCGTTATAAACTAAGCGTAAGACATCATTATAAGTTTCGTAAGAATTATTTTCGATAAAAGTTTTGATATTTTTTCCCTCCTTTTTGGCTTTACCTCTTTTGCAAGCGATAGATAATTTTTTAGCTTTCAGGTAAGCTGCAGATTCGCCTTTCAAATATTTTTCAATCAACTGATCGCTTGTTAATTCTTTATTTTCAATTTGTTCAGATTGATACTCAAAAAATTGATCTAAAAAATAAACATAATTAGCATTCGGGAATGCCCCTTCGATAGAAATTGGCAGTAGTTGAAGAAAATTAAAATATGATTTTGGCATTTCTATCGGTCCATCCATATCATTTGCAAATCCATATTCTAAAGGATAATTTAATTTTAAATAACCATACCAATAATCAATATCTGCTTGTGCAAATACTTTAAATCTTTCGGAAAATTGACTAGCAAATTTTGAGTATTTTAAAAAATCATTTTTATCCATTTTAATTTTTTCCAAAAGTGTGGAGTAGTGATTTTCCTTCATGGATTCCGCTTGCTTTCTCGCATCCTTTTCCATTTGCAAAAATTTCATATCCCGATCTTTCAAATAATTATTGTGCGCCGAACCTTTGCCTGCAAACTGTAAACTATGCATAAAATTATTTCCTGAAAATTTGATTTGTATCAAGTCTCCTGGTTCGAGATAAACGTTGACTTTTTCTTTTCCATATTTAAATACTCCAACTGCAGGTTCTGATAAATTCAACGATAACTCAAAATTATTTTGTGCATTCACCTCCAATTCATGAAAAACTTCTTGAAAAGTAATAGGGTCAGAATATATCAATAGAGAAGGTTTTGCTCCAGTTGGAAAATCAATTCTTCCAGAAATAGAAGACAATGTAGTAGAACGCTCAGCAGGTCTTGGATCAATATCGACATACTCTGTTGGCGTTTTATAATTTATTTTCGCAGGATTTTTTTCGTCTTGGGATATTGATTTCTCTTCCTCTCCTTTTTTTTTTTTTTTTATGTTAGGAACAGATAATTCAACTGTTGAATTTCCCGAATTAGACGCTAAAGTTTCAACTGAATCTGTAATGGGTTTGAAGTTAACATCTTGAACAATTCTTACAAAAGACATTGCTGAAGCTGGCAAATTCAAATCCTCTTGAATTGTATAAAAAAGAATACTATCATAATTTTGGTATGGATTAATTTCTATATAATCCATCATTTTTTGTTCTAATTTTTGTTGTGAGATCTTAGATGAATTCCAAAATAAATCATTCGCCAAAATATGAAAAAGTGTTTTCCCCGAAAATAAATCATACACATTACGATACTTCGAATTTTTCGAAAACGGCAACCTAGAACTAAATAATTTATTTTCCAAAAATTCCATTTCTACTCCTCCTCCGTGCACCCAGCCAACTTGTCCAGAAGTGGTTTCAACCTGATACCAAAAGTCTTCTTTAATTTCATTTTTGATTTGAATATCCGATTTGTAATCCGTCTTTTTATCTAAAAATTTCAAGGTTGTTCCTGCTTTTGCTTCTTGCAAAATTGGAGGCATATTAGGCTCCCTAAAAATCAACATACTTGGTGCTTTGACCACTAATGATTTCTTTAAAAAACTCAATTCACTATTAGATTCAAATAAGTGATTTCGGAAAGCAACATATTGATCAATAAAAAATAGATAATGTGGATTGGTGAGTGCTTTCTCATTGGAAATCAACAAGTTATCTAAAAAAGAATAGTACTCCAAGGGTAATTCTATTGGCTCGTAAATGCCATTAGAAAGTGGATTCTCAACTCGATACCGCAGCAAATTATAAGCATACCAATAGTCAATATCTGCTTTGACATACTGTTCAAATTCTGGTGAAAAATCTTTCTTTAATTCGACATTTAAACTTCGATAAAACTCATGCATTTTTTGGTGCAATCGATCCATGAATCTTCTAAAGTCCATTGGGTCACGTTCCACCAATTCGTAGAAAACGTAATCATTATTTTTTTCTAAAAAAACATCATTTACATTTTTTAGATATCTCGTTTTGCCAGCGCCTTTGCCAGCAAAAGTGACGGATTTAGCAAAATTATTTCCTTGAGCATTGAGGAATAATTCATCTCCGGGGTCAAGATAAAGTTGAATTTCTTCGCCTTCATAAATTAAAAAAACTGGAGAGGAATAATTGAGTTGAAAGGTTATGGTAAATCGGTTATCCACTATTGGAATATCAAAAACTTCTTCACCTCTAGAAATAAAATCTCTATAGAATTTCACTCCTAACGTTCCTGATTTAGTAGAATTGATTTGTCCTGAAATTTTGGTAATCCCATTTTTTTTGACTTCAACTTGTGCGTCAGTTTTGAAAAAAAATAACAATATACTTACACACAATAATATTTTCAAAATGGAGGTCACCTCTATAGCTTTTCCCATTATTTTTTTATTTCTTTTTCTCTAAAAAATCATGTAAATATAATGTTACAAAATTTTATTAGAAAACGGTTATTCTCAGCATTTGACTATTTTTAGTATTAAAAATAATCAAAATGGTTATTAATTCGAAATGGCTAAAAAATAATTGGTTTTCGTTTTGTGTTTGTCTAATCTTCTTTTTCACCATATAGGCACATAGAAAACATAAATTTTCTTTTGATAAAATAATTATCTATGTTTTCTATCTGACTATGTGGTAAAACACTTTCTATTTAATAATCTTAAAATTAGGGCTTAATATTCCACCCAGCCCTCTGGCGTTTTAATCGAAACTTTATTTCCTTCCTGTGCTTCTACTCTACCGACAATTTGAGCATCAATATTAAATGATTTTGAAATGTCAATTATTCGCTGCGCATATGCTTCAGGTAAATAAAATTCTAATCGATGCCCCATGTTAAAAACTTGGTACATTTCCTTCCAAGATGAGCCACCTTCTTTTTTGATCAAATCAAAAAGTGGAGAAATTGGGAATGGATTATCTTTAATAATGTGTCGATCTTTGATGAAGTGATTTACTTTTACTTGTCCTCCGCCCGTCGCATGAATCAAACCATTGATTTGATCTTTTAACTCAGGAATTATTTTTTGTAAAACAGGTAGATAAGTTCGAGTTGGTGACAAAATTAATTTCCCAACATGAATTGGTTTTCCATCCACAATTACCTCGTCCGTCAATTTTTTATTCCCAATATAAACGGCTTCTTTTGGAGTGGCTGAATCAAAACTTTCAGGATATTTCTCCGCATATTCATAATTCAAAATATCATGTCGAGCACTTGTCAAACCATTACTTCCCATTCCGCCATTATATTCCTCTTCATAAGTCGCTTGACCTGAAGAAGATAAACCAACGATCACGTCGCCCGGTTGAATATCATTGACAATCAAATCTGATTTTTTCATTCGAGCAAAAGCTGTAATTCCAACATCAATTGTTCGAACAATATCTCCAACATCCGCAGTCTCTCCACCTGCCAAATGAATGTTTACACCATGCGATTTTAACATAGCCGCCAATTCATTGGAAGCATTAATCAATGCAGCAATAACATCACCTGAAATCTTATTTCGGTTACGACCAATCGTAGAAGAAATCACAATATTATCGACACAACCGACACACGCCATATCATCCAAATTCATTATCAACGCATCTTGAGCAATTCCTTTCCACACAGAAAGATCACCCGTTTCTTTCCAATACAAATACGCCAAACTAGTCTTAGTTCCAGCTGTATCTGCATGCATCAGATTGACATAGTCATCATCACCAGCAGTAAAATCAGGGAGTATTTTACAAAAAGCATTTGGGTACAAACCTTTATCCATTCCTTTGATGGCAGCATGTACATCATCTTTGGTAGCCGAAACGCCACGTAAGTCATATTTATATTGATCACTCATAATTCATTTTTTAGGAGTGCAAAGGTACAATCTTAATAGAGTTTTTTTGAATGATTGATTAAGGAATGCGAAAAAAATAAATTCAGATTTTTGACAAGATATTTCGCCCCTATTTCTCACTTTAAAACTATTTACCATATCAACATAAATCACACTTTCAAAGCAAGAACTAGAAGCAAAATTTCGCGCTCAAAAATCTAAATTCATTTCATATTCCTGAGGTATTTCAAGATTTTTAAAACCTGACTAATACATTAAACTTGGTTCTAAGACACTAACATATTATTTTATTTTTGAAAATAACTTTTATACATTTTTTCATTTCACAACAAAAAAAATATGCAAAAATCTAACAAGACCATCCTCCTGTTTTTCCTTCTTTTTATTTTTGGAAAAAACACCTTCGCTCAAGATTGCCAACTCCCTGAATCTTTTGGAGTACTGAATGGCAATAATATTAGTGCAAGTATTCCTATGAATGGAAATTTATTTTGGACGACAAATGAAGATCCACTATTCCAAGTAGTAACACCTCCTGCCGTTGGAGAA
>JBGCFD010000221.1:0-16914 GCA_045106765.1 Saprospiraceae bacterium
TCAGCACATTTTATTAAATATTACTTCTGGAAATAAAGAGGTAACGATGGACGAGATTTTTGAAATCACAGAATTCGTTCAAGAGGAAGCTGGTTTTGGAACAGATTTGATTTGGGGAAATTGTTATGACGAAACATTGGGTGACCAATTAAGTGTAACCGTTATCGCAACTGGTTTTGAAGAAACTCAACCAACTGCTGTCAAAACCGGAAATGCTAAAATCAAAATTCCTTTGGATAGTGCAGAAAATGCTAAAAAAAAGAATGGCATTTTTGAGGTAGGACATGACAAAGGTCAATCTGCAAAAACAGTAGAATTTGATAACGTTCGATCTAACTACGAGCAGTACCAAAGACAAATGGGATACTCGTACGAAGAGCCTTATGTGAAAAGTGAGGACAAAGAAAGAATGGAAGAGGAGAGAAGAAGAAGACTTGAATTCGAAGCACAAAAAAGAGAAGAACGTTTGAGAAATCTCAGCGTAAAGTTAAATAATCCACAAACTGTAAATGAGTTGGAAAATGAACCAGCTTACTTACGTCGAAAAGTAAATTTAGATGATATTCCTCATAGTAATGAGGAAACGAATTTGTCTAGACTTTCGATTACGGATGATGTAGAACCTGAAATCAGAAACGAGAATTCATTTCTACACGACCGTCCGGATTAAAGAAAATGAGTAAGTAATTACTCATTAGGTTCCATTAGGATTCCTAGAGTCCGTTATGGTTCTTTTAAGGGATTAGTTTAAATATGAAGGCATTCGCACATTGTGTGGATGCCTTTTTTTTATTAAAAACGTTACTATTATTTTTTATAGCTTTTTTTAGTGTGAACTCATCTAAGGAAAAATGATGAAATTATTTGTAAGGTGTTCATAATCAGTTAGTTATAAGATGTTTTTTATATGTAGGGAATAATGAAGTCACATTTTGTGAAAAAAAAAGACATTTAACTGTGCCAAAAAAAAAATTGGCACTCTTTTTCTATGTTTAATATTACCTATAAAGAATAAATCTTTTAAAGTCTATCGTGACTTAATAACTAACAAATAAATCACATTATGCCTGAATCGTTTTACACACGTAAATCCACCTTTTTCTTTTTCTTCCTTTTTATATCCTCTTTTCAAATTTTAGCTCAAGATACTTTTTCAGGAAATGTTTTTTTAGACCATAATAAAGATGGAATAAAAAATTTTTCAGATTATAATCATCCAGTAATTAATATTAAAGCATATGATGATACAAATGGAGATGGTGTTTTTAATGCTGGAGATTTATTAGTTAAGTCAGATTTGACAGATGCTTTTGGTAATTATTTTTTGAGTTTAGATATCTCTGGAGGATCAGTTCGTGATTCTATTTTTGTTCAAACTGGATCCGATGATGCAGAGGAGAATGTTTCAACCGGAGCAGTAGGGTTAACGAGTTCAGATTTGGAAATGGCTGATGAAGGTGGCTCGACTCCTCAAAAGGTAGGAATTCGATTTAATAGGATTGGAATTCCTGCAGGAGTTAATATTACGAATGCATATATCAGATTTGAAGCAAAACAATCTACAACATTGGCGTGTAATCTTAATATTACAGCAGAGAAAAGTATTATATCAGCAACATTTGATGGTACGGATGATGAGATCACAGCTCGAGATACCACAACTGCCTCTATTTCTTGGACACCAGGTGATTGGGCTGATAATAGTTTTTACACAACACCTGATTTGACAGCAGTAGTTTCAGAATTAGTTAACCAATCTGGTTGGGATAATAGTAGTGCTGTTACTTTTATTATAACAGGTGAAGGAGAAAGAGAAGCATGGTCTGAAAATGGTACTGGTACAGCACCTGAATTGGTTGTTGAATATGATAATCCATATTTAGGATCAAAAATTCATATCGTTTTAGAAGAAACAGAACTAGCCAATGGTAGTGAAATTTCAATTCCAGCAGCATCTAATTATTATACTTATGATACTGGTTTAGGTGCGACAACAAATGTAGATTTCGCTTTTCAAGGGGAGGTGGTATTGTGTTATGGAATGTCAGATGGAGGAGATGATTCTGGACTTTCGGCTATGAATAGAATGACAGGAGAGGATTTATTGATTGGAATTGCTACAGGGGCAAATGGAGTAGAGGCATCTTGTTTTCACCCGATTACTTCTCAATATTATGCAGCTAATGAAAATCAATTAGGTATTGTAAATACTACTACAGGTTCTTTTACACCAAAATCTAACACCTTTGGAATAGGAGGACATTCTACTTTGCCAGATGTAACTTTTGATGATGTGGACGGATTAGCATTTGATCCATTGAACGGAGAACTTTGGGGAACTCACCGACGAGGTGGCCGAGATGTTTTAATAAAAATTGATACAATAACAGGTGCTCATATTCCAGAAGCTTTTGGAACGGGCAATGATTATGTAGTCATTGCAGACCTAGCGGGTAATCTACCTTCTGATATTGATGACATTGCCATTGATCCTGATACTCGAAAATTATATGGAGTTGCTAATGAAAGTGGATTAGACATTTTAGTAGAAATAGATTATTTGACTGGGACCGCTGTTGCAATTGACACTTTACAATATACAAATGGAACTAATGTGGGAGATGTTGAAGGATTTGGATTTACCAATTTTGGGTTGCTCTTAGCTATCACAGGAAATAATAGTACTAAGGCGGAGACTCAATTCACCGTTGATTTAAATACTGCTATTGTAACTGAAGTTGGAACTTATGATTACGGGGATGATTATGAAAGTTGTGATTGTTTGACTGCCGCACCTAATAATCTTTCTGGAAATGTGTGGAACGATATCAATGGAAATCAGATAATTGAAGGGGGAGAAAATGGTTTAGCAGGAGTAACAATTTATCTCTACAATGATTTAAATAATAATGGAAAAATTGATGGAAGTGATATTCTTTTCGATTCGACAGATACCAATGTTTCAGGATTTTGGAGCTATTCCTCAGGTGCAAATGTAGATTTTATTTTTATCATAGACACGGATGACTTACCTGGAGGTTCTGTAATGACAACCAATAATTTAGAATACGCACTTTTTAGCGATGAAATTGGTGGTGCAACAGATAGCGATAATAACTTTGGCTATAATTCTTCTGGACCAGATTCTGATCATGATGGAATTTTTGATTCAGTAGATGTAGATGATGATAATGACGGAATTCCAGATGTAATTGAAAATTATGCTTTGGATTCTGATGGAGATGGAATTCCTGATCCACTTGATTTGGATGCAGACGATGATGGAATTCCAGATTTGATTGAAGCGGGTGGAGTAGATATTGATGGAGATGGACGGATTGATAGCACTGCAGATATTGATGGAGATGGCTTGATGGGAATTTATGATAATGATGATAATGATATTTCTACCATTACATCTTCATTGGTTCCAGGAGGTAATGTAAAAGATACTGACTCGGATGGTTTAGCAGATTACATTGACTTGGATGCAGATAATGATGGTATTCCTGACTTGGTAGAAGCAGGTGGAATTGATACTGACGGAAATGGATTGGTCGATATTTATATTGATGATGATGGAGATGGATATACAGATATTTATGATTCTGACGAGGATGATTTGGATGGCGATGAGGATATGGGGACTCCAATCGTAGAAACTGATGGTACTGGAAAAATGTTCGATGGAGCTACGGGGTTAGATAAAGATGTTGATAATGATGGCTACCCTGACCACCTTGATTTAGATGCAGATAATGATGGAATTCCCGATTTAATTGAAGCAGGAGGAACCTCTCCAAATAACGATGGAATGGTGGATGTTTTAGCCGCTCCATGGGATTCAGACAATGATGGTTTGGTAGATATTTATGATGAAAATAATTCAGGAACTGCTTTAGTCGAAACAACTGCCGATACCAATAATGACCAACGAGTTAACAATTCTGAATCCATGTCAGCAGGGAATACTAATCAAATTAATATTGATGGTGATCCTTATCCAAATCATTTGGATTTAGACGCAGATAATGATGGAATTACTGATGTTGTAGAAAATGCAGGAGGTGCTGTGACTGCTGATAATAGCTCTGGAAATTTAGATGGGATCGTTGGTGATAATCCTATGGTTACTGATTCTGATAATGACGGATGGCATGATCCGAGTAATACTTCTACTACTGATTCTGATGGAGATGGATTACCTGATTTCTTGGATATTGATGCAGACAATGATGGAATTGTTGATTACCTCGAAGGAGTTTGTTCTACTTGCCCTACTTTTACAAATCCTACAGGAAATGATACTAATGAAAATGGAGTATTAGATATGTATGAAAATTTAACTTCTGGCAATGCAAATGCTGGAAGCAACATCGGAACTACTCCAAATGAAGATGACGATGATGGAACAAATCCTCCTGATTATTTGGATACAGATACCGATGAAGATGGTGCTTATGATTGGACGGAAGGATATGATCTAAATAATAATGGAGTGGCAGATGATGATATTATTCTTATGGCTACTTCATTCGAAACAGCGACTAGTCTTGGATATTATACTACCACCGATTCCGATACAGATGGAATTCCAGACTGGTTGGACAATCAACCTTTAGTATCAGGTTATGATGAAAATGTAAGACCACCATTTTTAGATCAAAATTCTAGTTTTTGGAAAGATGATAATAATAATGGATTGGTAGCACTTTTTGATGCTAGTGAAAATGGAACAGCTGCTCCAACTCCTGACAACAATGGAGGAAATGATAACGATTGGAGAGATATGACATCTTTGGTTGCATTGCCTGTTGAATTGACACGATTCGAAGGAATTGAAAAAGATTGTGAAGTAAAACTTACATGGCATGCAGCTGTTGAGGAAAAATTTGATTCCTATCAAATTCAATGGAGTGGAGACGGATATGATTTTAAAAAAGTAATAAATGTTGAAGGGAAAGGAGGCACCGATAATGCTTATTCATTCATCCACAAAGATGCTTCAACACATAATTACTATCGCTTAAAAATGGTTGATTTAGATGGTTCTGTTGATTTATCAAAAGTGATCTATATAAAATCAAATTGTGAAATTGATATTCCAACTAATATTTATCCAAATCCAATGGCTGGCGAAGCGAACCTATTAAATGTTGAATTCAAATCAAAAAATGTGGTAACTCAAATAAGCATTTTTGATATGACTGGACGCATGGTTCATAGAAGTGTTATTGATACCTCAATCGGGGAAATGTCCAAGATGCAATTTGATTTTTCTCATCTTGCTGTTGGAACTTATAATTTAATTATTTCGGGTGAAGAGAAATCAAATATTTTTATCATTAGCGAATAGTTTTTTTTAAAAGAAAAATGAAATGGCAGTTCCAACAACTTGTTTGGGATTGCCATTTTTTATTGAAGAATAAATGTCAAAAGGTAGAGATAAGAATGGCATGTTTTTTTCATATATCCTTTCAACTTCCCATCCAAGAAATCTCCTCCCTTATTTTTTATTTCAAAAAAATTATATCCATGAAATTAATTTACAATCAAACTAAACTTATTTCTATTTTCCAAAAAACCATTACGTGTTTATTTTTTCTATTATTATTAACTCAATCTTCCACAGCTAATTCCAACAATTTTTGCTCAGGTGATATCGGTCGTTTTGCAGCAGTAGTTAAAGATTGTGAAGTAAAAGTACTCTGGAATACAGAGACAGAAGATGGGATAAAAAATTTTGAAATTGAATGGAGTGGAGATGGAGAGTCTTTTCAAAAAATTCATTCTGAATACGCAACTGGAGCTTCACCAAGTAATATGCAATATATTTTTTTAGATGAAAATTCTTCTTTTAATAATTTTTATCGACTAAAAATTATCAACCTTGATGGTTCATTCAAATACTCAGAAACGGTTCAAGCAATAAAAGAATGTGAACAAGATTATGCACCGTTGACTATTTTCCCAAATCCAGTAGATGAAAATTCAAATATTATAAACCTTGAATTTGTTTCAACAAAACCTCAGGCTCAGATCCTAATCAATGATATGTTAGGTAGAACTATTCAACGATTAAATCTTGATGTGGATCGTGGGGTTTCAAATAAATTTGAATTAGATATTTCAAATTATCCAGCTGGAACTTATAATATGATTATTGTAGGGGAAAGGCAAGCAAAAATATTTGTCATCAAATAGACTAATATAATTTTAACTTATTTAGATAAAAAATAGACCTACTCATTGATTTGAGTAGGTCTATTTTTTTGAAAAATACCTTATGATATTTTTAACCTAGAACGGAACTTAGAGCTTCAATTTTTTTCCTACTTTTGTTCTATTAAAAAGTAGCAGTCCATGAGAAAATTCCTTCCATTTATTTTCCTCGTTTTATTTTTTTCATGTCAAAATGAACATCAAGTTTCCACGCCTAAATTTTTAAAAATTGCAGGTGAGACAATGGGAACGACTTATCATATTACTTATGAAGATAGTTTAGGGCGTAATTTTAAGGAAGAGGTAGATTCCATTTTAGTGGAGATAAATCAAGCTGTTTCGACTTATATTCCAGATTCTGATATTTCTAAGTTTAATCAGAACCAAGAAATAAATTCATTTGATCCATATTTTCGAGATGTAACTTTAGCTTCGCAAAAAATCTTTCAAGAGACCGAAGGATTTTTTGATCCTACAGTTATGCCTTTGGTAAACTACTGGGGATTTGGATATACGGAGAAAAAAGCAATTACGGAAGTTGATAGTTTTAGAGTTGATTCTTTAAAAAGTTTAATTGGTTTTGAGAAAATAAAAATCAATTGTGATGGAACTACTCTTGGTCTGATTTGTGGTTTCTCAAAAAAAAATCCTAACACTCAACTCGATTTTTCTGCCATCGCCAAAGGCTACGCAGTCGATGTCGTCGCTAATTTTTTCCAAGAAAAAAACTCCAAAAATTACCTCGTCGAAATCGGCGGTGAACTCCGAACTTTAGGAAAAAACTCCAAAGGGAAAATTTGGACCACCGCCATCAACACTCCAAAAATTAATGCTCAACTCAATGAGTACGAAGCCATTATAAAAGTAAAAAACAAAGCCATCGCTACTTCTGGCAACTATCGTAACTTTCACGAAGTCAATGGAGAATGGTACGGTCACGAGATCAATCCCAAAACTGGTTTTCCTGAAAAAAGCAATTTACTCAGCGTTACAATTATGGCTGACGATTGCATGAGTGCCGATGCTTATGCTACCGCCATGATGGTGATGGGATTAGAAAAATCAAAAGCATTAACTGAAAAACTAAATAATATAGATGCCTTTTTTATTTTTGCTAATGAGGCGGGAGAGCTGGAGACATTTTATACAAAAGGATTTGAAGGAACAATTGTAGAATAGAATTTTTATTAAAAAATAAAACGAAACATGGATTTTAACTTAGAAAGAGACCTTTGCTTTTTTGATATTGAATCAACTGGGCTAAATGTAGTGCGAGACAGAATTGTGCAAATTGCTATTATCAAGTATCCAAAGAACGGTGGTGACCCGGTGGAGCTGGAAATGATGATAAATCCTGGAATTCCGATTTCGGAAGAGGCGATGAATGTTCATGGCATTACTCCAAAGATGTTGTCGAACAAACCTTCTTTCCAACAAGTGGCTGATCAGTTGTTCAAGTTTATTGGTAATTCAGATTTAGCAGGATATAATTCCAATCGTTTTGATGTACCAATGTTGATGGAAGAATTTTCACGAGTGGGGATTGAATTAGATATGAATCGACGAAGAACGATCGATGTGCAACGGATTTTTTACAAAATGGAACCTCGTACTTTGAGTGCAGCTTTAAAATATTACACCGGTAAAAAAATCGAAAATGCACACGATGCGCTAGCTGATGTTCGAGCAACTATTGATGTGTTAAAAGGACAATTAGAAAGATATCAAGACGTTGATTTAGAAGATGGAGATGGAAACATCATTGAGAAACCTGTACAAAATGACATGAAAGCATTGCATAAATTTACAACTGATGATAAAATGATTGATGCAACGATGCGATTAAAATACAATCATGAGGGAGTGATTGTTTTTAATTTCGGAAAATATCAAGGACAAGATGCTGCGAAAGTTTTGACAAAAGACAAAGCATATTATAATTGGATTTTGAATAAAGAATTTTCGAGTCAGGTAAAACAGTTAGTTAAAAAATTAGTGAAAGAATATGGGAAATAATTTGGGAGGGGCAATCCCTTGTGGTTGGCCAATCCTCTGGGAGAAGATGGAAATATTTTTTTAATTGAAATGACGATCACGAGGTAGGGGTAACCACAAGAGATTGCTTCTACAGAAATAAAAAATAAGAAAATGAATTCTAGAAATCCTAAAAGACTTTCCAATATATTAAAACTCATCACTTATCATTTATCACTCCTCGTTTTAATCAGTAGTTGCTACACTCCAACTGAAGGTTGTCTAAATATAGATGCCACCAACTACAATGCCTCAGCAGATGAACCTTGTGATGACTGTTGTACTTTTCCCAATTTGAATTTAAAAATTACACACAGTATCACGACCCAAGGCACTCTTGGGCAAGATTCTGTGATTAATCATTCCGCTGATTCTACGTTTAATAATGTCGATGACAATTTTTTTCAAATCAAAGGAATGGAATTCTATTTATCTGATTTTCAGTTAGTTATGTTAGATGGAAGCGTGGCAGAAGTAGAAGATGAAATGACTTTTATGATCTATGAAGATGCGATATCTCAAATTTCAAAAGACACTACAGTCAAAGATGATTTTGTGTTAGTTACACGGAATTCTTTTAACTATACGATAGGTGAATTTAGAAAACCAGGTATTTTTACAGAACTACGATTTACAGTTGGAATTGATGAGAAATTAAGTTCTATTGATGTAGATACATTAGCGAGTTCTCATCCTTTGAGTAGTGAAAACTTAATGCATTTTGGAACTCGGGATTCTGGATTTGTATATCAAGAATTTTCTTTGGTGGCTGATACTTCAACCAATTCAACTGAAGTAGAAGTATATCAAATGGGAAAAGAAACAACTAACTCAATTCAATTAAGCTTTCTTTTAACAGGAGAATTAGAACCAGGTTTTGATGCAGAAATTCCCCTCAGAGTAAATTACTCAACGTGGCTTAAAGGCATAAATTTTGCGTCAAATGATATAGAAACGATTAAATCCATTATTGTCAGTAATACGGCAGAGGCATTTGAAATAGGGGAGTAAATGATAAAAATCATCAATATTTTTATCATTTTTGAAAACTGAATAAGGGATATTTTCGTTCTACTATTGAAATTCAAACAATTGTTTTTTTACAAAAGAAAGAAAGCCTTTAATTAGGATAAAAAAAGATTTCTATGAAAAAATTATTAGCCTTTACTTTATTTGCTTCATTCCTTTTTTTCCAATATTCCTGTAAACCAGATCCAACCTTAGAGGCAACTACTGATGTGGAACTAATCTTTAAAGGTAAATATGCCGATGAGGTTTTGATGATTAATCAGGATTATGAATATGATGGAAATCCAATCAGATTTGATCAATTTAATTTTTACATTTCTAATGTAGTATTGGTGAAAGAAATTGTTGGAAATCCAGAAGAAACGGAATTATTAGAAATCAATTTTGTTGATTTGAGTTTCAAGCCAGCAGATATTGACGATGCCACCAAAGGATTTGTGATTACGGCTCCCAATATTCCAGTTGGAGAATATTCAGGAATTAAAATTAATCTAGGAGTAGCTTCTGATTTGAATAAAACTGGCCCTGAAGATTATGGTTCTGGTCATCCACTTCGTAATGCAGGACATTATTGGACTGCTTGGAATAGTTTTATTTTTTCCAAAACAGAAGCAAAAATTGATGTAGATTCAGATGGTACTTTTTCTCATAAATTAGCTTATCATACAGGATCAGATGACGCTTATCGATCTAGATTTTTTGCGAAAGATATTAGCCTTGTAGAAGATGCAACTTCAAAAGTATCCTTTACAGTTGATGCCAAAATGATGTTTGAAGATATTGATGTGATGACGGAAACAGGAACTCATAATATTAATGATATGGATTTGGTAAATGAGATCATGGATAATTTACAAGAGAAATGTTTAGCTATTGAATAGCATCATAAATTAACAATTTAGGGTTTTCCAAAACCCTAAATTGTTAACCTCCAACTATATAACTATGAACAAAATATATTTCCTTTCTTTTTTTCTTCTCCTTTCTATATTGAGTTGCGGTGATGATGATACACCAGTAGAATGCGGTGTTACAGGCGATCTTTCCAATATTCCGTACAATCCTCAAAGTTTTTCGATTACCAAACCTGACGGTTTTCCTTCCATGTTTATTCCTGCTGATAATCCAATGACAGTTGAAGGAATTGAGTTAGGGCGACATCTTTTTTATGATCCAATACTTTCGGCAGATAGCACTATGTCCTGTTCTAGTTGTCATTTACCTTCTTTAAGTTTTACAGATGGAGTAGCGACGAGTGTTGGGATTGATGGCATTTCAGGAGTGCGGAGTTCAATGAGTTTATTGAATATTGGCTATGCGGAAAGAGGTGTTTTTTGGGATGGAAGATCTAATACTTTAGAGGAACAAGCATTGATTCCAATTGAAGATCCAGTTGAATTACATGATACTTGGGAAAATGTGGAAGCAAAATTAAAGGCTCATCCTAGTTATCCTGAGATGTTTAGAGAAGCTTTTGGAATAGAAGATCGATCAGAAATAACTAAAGAATTGGCAGCTAAAGCTCTGGCACAATTTGAGAGAACTTTAATTGGTGCTGATTCAAAATATGATAAAGTCGTTTTTCAGGGGCAAGCTGCATTTACAGATTCTGAAGATAGAGGCATGAGAATGTTTACAGATGCCCAAGGAGGATTGCCTGATGCAGAATGTGCCCATTGTCATGCCTTGCATTTAGGGACTACTGATGATTTTTTTAATAATGGATTAGATTCGGTGGGCTCTTTGACAGAATTTATTGATTTGGGATTAGGAGGAGTCTTACAAGATACTTTTGAGAATGGAAAGTTTCGTGCACCCACATTGCGTAATATTGCTTTGACAGCACCTTATATGCATGATGGCCGATTTGAAACATTGGAAGAAGTTATTGATTTTTATAATGAAAGTCCTAATCACAACAATGCTACAAATGTAGATGTAAATATTCGCCCTTTGGAATTGACGGATGAGCAAAAACAAGATTTGCTTAACTTTTTACACACACTTACCGATACTGTTTTTACTAAGAATCCGGCATTTCTGAGTCCTTTTTAATGTAAGTCGGGGATCTCTCATTCGATTTTATTTTATATACTATTTTCTCTTGCTTTTTTATTTTAAGTGAGTTTAGAAAACTGGCATAAAACCTTAGGGACTATTTAAGCCAACTTTCCAATACTGACTTGTACAAACCTTATTATTATATTTCTTCGAATTACCATGTGTTCGACCAGTACAACTTAGGATATGATTAAATGAAATTTAAATGTTGATACGTCTAAATTGGTTAGAACTAAAGCTTCTACCTTAAAGAGAAATTTTTATTATATTTTTTCTCAGAAAAACACATATAATTTATCTTAAAATCTCTCGAATTACCCCCCACAGTTTTGTCAATAACGCAATATTGTTTTTTTTATATGAAAATCACAATTTTTTAAAAGTGTTGATTCTATTAGGTTTTTTAACAAAAAAAGGCTCCACATTAGTTTTTTTTCAAATAATTTTTTTTTCGTATAAAAATAAAAAACGCTGTCACAGTACTATTAAGTTTTTTGTTTTTTTGCCTCTAAAATTGGACTTCTAGGCATATTGTTTGTCTAATAGATAACTGTTCCTATGCAGGATACACATAGTAAAAGTTCTTAGAAAAAATTTAGTTTTTGAAGTCAAAAAAAAATAACAATCAACACTTCTGCTGGTCGTTTTTGATTTTAACTTGACCACGAAAATTTATTTAAGAACAGCATAAAAATCCCCACAACTTTTCCCCGCTTTTAGTTTTTCGCAAACAACTACACTATTAACAGTAACACATTTTTTATTACAGATTTTCTAAAAAAGTATTAGCTAAAAATTACGATGCAAAATAATTAATAGCTGATGGTTGGATCATTCCTGTGATTATTTAATGAACATTTCAAAGTGTTACGATTTTATGAAGAACGCAATAATGAGTTTTTGCGCTATCATTTTGATGATATGCGTAACGGAGGTGAACGGTCAAAATCAATCGATCGACAACTCAACCACAAAGAAAATGCAGCCTCAACAATTTGTTGAACAGCAACAAAATTTCCAAGAAGACATATTAGGAGAGGACTATGTATTAGTTATTTCTTTTGATAAAATTCCTTCAAAATTGGAAATGAAAACCTTGCAAGATGCAGGGATCGAATTAATAAATTACCAATATAAAAATACCTACTTAGCTAAGGTACCTACAACGATAAACTCTTTTGAGTTGAAGAAATGTGGGATTCAAACTTTACGTAAGTACAATATTCAAGAAAAACTTTCACCTGAAATTAGGGAGGGACGATTTCCAGAGTGGGCTGTAAAATCGCCTGGAACTGTTGATGTAGCAATACTTTTGACAGATAATTTGGAAGCCAATCGTCTTCAATTCATTCACACATTTAACATTACACATTTGCAAACACCTCTTCGAGGAGGTGATCTCATCATTGGGCGTATCGCTCAAAGTGATTTGCAAATACTTACTGCTTCACCAATGGTTGCGCATGTAGATGCAATCGAACCTGCGGTAGAGCGACTTAACCATGAAAATCGAATCTTACAAAAAGTGAATGTACTCCAATCTAATGTTCCTGGGGCTCGAAACCTAAGAGGTGAAGGCATCTATGTAGGAATAGGGGACGGAGGCGAGTTGGGCGACCACATTGATTTCAATGATCGGGTGACCAACTACGCCAACGGAACTTATTCTTCATTCGGTGCCCACGGTGACCACGTGGCGGGTATCGTAGGCGGTGCTGGAAATGTCGACCCAGTTCATCGAGGAATGGCGCCATCTTCCAATCTGATTATTCAAAAAACTACTTCAATTATTTCTAATGCTCAAACATATTATGACAATCACGAAATGGTGATGACTAATAATTCTTATGGAGTTGGATATAATTGCGGAACCAATGGAACTTACAATTACAGCAGTAATTCTTTAGATTGGCAAATGAGGGAAATGCCTGAAATGCTTCACGTCTATGCTGCAGGAAATAGTGGGTTTTCAATTTGTGGAAATTATCCAGATGGTTACAAATCAGTTTTAAGATATTATCAAAGTGCAAAGAATGTTTTGACCGTTGGAAATGTCCGACAAAGTAGAGAACTGAATGGTGGAAGTAGTAAAGGACCCGTTGCTGACGGACGATTAAAACCTGAAATTGTAGCCATTGGCTCAGATGTAATGTCTACTGGAAGAAATTTTGATTATTATAATGGAACAGGAACAAGTATGGCTTCTCCATCGGCAGTTGGAACGTTGACCTTATTAAATCAAAGATACCGAGAGTTGAATGGAGGAAATGTTCCTAAAGGTGGATTGATGAAAGCAATTGCTTGTAATACCGCAGATGATTTAGGAAATACTGGGCCTGATTATGCTTATGGCTATGGATTAATAAATGGAAGACGTGCGGCCAAATGTATAGAAAATACAAGATATAATGAGGATGCAATTTCAGATGGGGAAACAAAAACTTTTGATATTACCGTTCCTTCAGGATTGGGACAATTAAAAGTAATGTTGTACTGGCATGATGTGGAAGCTCCAGCATACTCTGCGAAGACTTTAATTAATGATCTAGATTTAAAATTAACTACTCCAGGAGGTTCAGATTATTTGCCTTGGGTGTTGAATCATGATACCACTCATGTAACTGACCTAGCAACTCGAAAACTAGATACACTTAATAATATAGAACAAGTTACAATTGACAACCCAACTGCTGGAACTTATACCATTAATATTGATGGAAGTAGTATTCCAACTGGACCACAAGAGTTTTTTATTGTTTACGATTATGTAACGACTGATGTAGTTTTGACCTATCCATATGGAGCGGAAGGTATAGAACCAGGTTCCACTCAAATGATTCAATGGGATGCTGATGTAAACAACTCATCTAGTTTCTCTCTAGAGTTTTCTGATGATGGAGGTTCTACTTGGGATTTAATTGATGGAAATGTAGCAGCTGAAGTTCGACAATATTCATGGGGAGTTCCTTCTATTACAACAGAGGAAGGTGTGATCAGAATTTTGAAAAATAATGGCTCTGAAACTAGTCAAAATCTAGTTCCTTTTTACATTCTAGAAAGACCGACTAATCTCTCATACACAGCTATTTGTGAAGGACATTTACAATTGACATGGGATGTTGTTCCAGATGTAAATTTTTATGAAATATATACTTTGATTGGATCTGATATGGTTGCTATTGATACGGTTTCTTCCAATACATATCAAACGGAAACCCTAGTGGTGGGAGAAGAATACTGGTATGCTGTACGAGGAATGACGAATGAAGGAAGTAAAACAGAACGTTCGATAGCGCTCCGAGTTACTGCTCAATCTGGAGGCGTTTGTCCTTGGAATTATGATGTGACTTTACTGGAGTTATCTACGATTCAAGTAGGGCGAGAAAATACTTCTTTGGCTTTGTCAAATGCAGAACAAATCCAGTTAAGTTTTAAAAATATAGGTCTTAACACCCTTGACAGTTTTGAAATTTCTTATCAAATAAATGGTGGAGACCTAGAAACAGAAATGATTTATGAAACACTTCTTTCTGGAGATACATTAGAAAAAACATTTACTACTGCTGCCAATTTTTCAAATTTTGGAACATATCAACTAGACGGATTTGTCAATATTCCTGAAGATGTGGATCTTATGAATAATGAAATTGTTGGGACTTATCAAGTGACTCAACTGGCTAATCCGCCGATTTCTTTACCATATGAACAGAATTTTGAAGGGATTTCAGTTTCCACTTTTACTGAAAATATTGTAGGGTTGACAGGAATTGAAGAATGGGATTTTACACCTGATACTAATGGTAAACTCAACTTTGTCAATGAAGGATCCAATAAATGTTTAGAATCAAAAGATTTTTCGAATAGTGGAACTAACGAGGGATTAACCGTCACTCTGAATATGTCTAATTATGTTGGAACCGAAGAGTTAGAATTCAGTTTTGATTATAAATATAGCGCTCCTAACAATTTAGGTGATGGAGATTATATTTATCTAAGAGGTACAGATACAGATACATGGATCGAAGCCACAGAGTTAGTGCTCGATAGTGATTGGTTGAATTCAGGGCAGCTAGATTTGAGTGGTTTACTCTCAGATAACGGACAACAGTTTAGCAGTAGTACGCAAATTCATTTTTCTCAAGGGAGAAATTCAGGTTATGCGCTAGACAACTTTAAGGTAATTTCTTTGGCTCCATTACCAATTGAATTAACATCATTTACAGCGGTAAAAGACGGAATGAATGCAGTCCTTAGATGGGAAACCGCATCAGAATTTAATAACCATAGATTTGAAATACAGGTAGCAAAATCACCACTACCACTTACAGATGAGAATTTTAAGCATATAGGAACGGTACTCGGTAATGGCACAACAACAACTAACCATCATTACATTTTTACTGACGACTCCCCATTGAAATCCGAGTATCGTTACTATCGCTTAAAACAATTTGACTTGAATGGAAATTTCAGTTACTCAGGTGTTCGTAGTTTAAATTTTGGAACTTTTACAGATGTAGCTATTTTTCCTAATCCATTTATAGGAGAAATTAACATCATGAATCTTCCTGAAAAAGGAGTTTTGCAAAATATCCAAATTTTAAATACACTCGGACAAGTAGTTTTTGAATCGGTTCAATTTGAGGATTTAAAAGATCTGACGCTAGAAATTGATGAAAAGATTGCTTCAGGTACCTATTTCTTAAGTATTCACACATCTGAAGAAACTTTAACCTTTCCAATAATTAAAAGTGAAAAATAGATGAATTCACTTCATGGTACGGTTCTGAAATAGTTTTTTTCGATTTCAGCATCGTAACCATGAAACTCATTTTTATTTCATAGAATTTTGAGCATGATTTTTTAATTAAAATCATGCTTTTTTTTTGTTTTTTTTAATGAAAATTAATAATAAATAATTCACAAATCTTACCTGTTTTAAAAGGCTGATTTATTTTAAGTTATTGATTATCAGTATTTTATGGTTTTATTTAAAATGAAAAAATAAAAGAAGGAGCATTTTGAAAGTTCACAATAAGTGATTTTTGTCTTTGTCTAAGGGGCTAGACCGCTCTATATTTGTTATGTAATCGGGAGGAAACGTAGAGAATGAAAGGAAAAAGGTTAAAAAAGTTAACATAAAAAAAAGAAAAAAAGGATATGTTCATGGGATTATAATTTGTTGTAGTTAGTCAGAATCCTAGTTAATTAGGATTCTGACCTACTTCTTTTTCTCATGATAAAAATAAAAGAGGTGGAAAGAAAAGAGAGATTGCAAAATGATGCAATCAAAAGCTGAAGGATCAGCAGTAAAATAAGGATATGTTCATGGGATTATAATTTGTTGTAGTTAGTCAGAATCCTAGTTAATTAGGGTTCTGACCTACTTCTTTTTCTCATGATAAAAATAAACGAGGCGGAAAGAACAGAGAGATTGCAAAATGATGCAATCAAAGCTGAAAGATCAGCACCTAAAATTGGATATGTTCATGGGATTATAATTTGCAACATAGCAAGTCGGATCTTTAAAAATCTGACTTGCTATGCAAATATTTTTTTCTCCCACAT
>JBGCFD010000222.1:0-70966 GCA_045106765.1 Saprospiraceae bacterium
TTTAAAAATACTATTTTTAATACCGAAGCACACCCTATACAAAAGACTTGGTAACATTAATTATGATTTTTGAATTCTATCAAAAAAGATGATTCAAAAATTTTCGTCCCTTTCAAAATTCAATATTAAAGATTAACTCATGATAGGAACTAATAAAACCAATAAGGCAGACACAGATTTTCAAAAAAGAAAGAATCAAGTTGCGCAAGAACATCTTGAATTGGTCGTACGATCTAATCCTAGAGTTGAAAAAAATTATAATGGTATTTTTTATCGCTATAAATATCCAATTCTTACACCTCAACATACACCAATATTTTGGCGCTATGATTTGAATGCTGAAACCAATCCTCATTTTATGGAACGGTTAGAAATCAATTCGGTTTTCAATGCAGGAGCAATCGAATGGAATGGAAAAATATTAGTCGTTCCTCGAATTGAAAGTAATGATGTAAAATCTTTTTTTGGAATTGCGGAAAGTAGCAACGGAGTTGATAATTTTAAGTTTTGGGACTACCCTATTGTCATGCCACAAACGAAAGACCCTGAAATGAATGTGTATGATATTCGACTAGTGGAACATGAAGATGGATGGATTTATGGCCTTTTTTGCGCTGAGCGAAAAGATAAAACTAAGCCTCAAGATACCTCTGCAGCAATCGCTAAAAATGGATTAGCCAGAACGAAAGATTTAATCAATTGGGAACGACTTCCAGATATTATGACCTCTTCTCCTCAGCAGAGAAATTGTGTCTTGCATCCTGAATTTGTTGATGGAAAATATGCTTTTTACACTCGTCCAATGGATGGTTTTATCGAAACTGGTGGCGGTGGCGGCATTGGTTGGGGAACTTGTGAAGACATAAAATTCCCAAAATTAGAAAAGGAAATAATCATTGAACATAAAAAATATCATACGATTAAAGAAGTTAAGAATGGACTAGGGCCAGCGCCATTAAAGACAAAGGTAGGTTGGTTACATTTAGCACATGGTGTCAGAAGAACGGCAGCAGGGTTGAGATATGTTTTGTACCTTTTCCTCTGCGATTTGAATGAGCCTTGGAAAGTCATTCGACAACCCAATCGTCACTTTTTAGCTCCTATGGGAATCGAAAGAGTTGGTGATGTTTCTAATGTTGTTTTTAGCAATGGATGGGTGCTTCGTGAAAATGGTGAGGTGCTGATTTATTATGCTTCATCAGACACTCGAATGCATGTGGCAACCACCACTCTACCCAAATTAATCGACTACATTTTAAACACTCCTGAAGATGCTGGAATGACTTACGATTGTGTTCAGCAAAGAATAGATTTGATTGATCGGAATAAGCAATTTATGAGTGAAGAATAGATTAAAAAAAATTAGATTTATAAAAAATGTTGGTATTAAATTATGAATACTCAAAAATCAATCACCATTTCACCATTAATAATGATTGCTGTTTTAGCCATTGCAGCATTATTAATTTTTCCTAGTAGCTGCAAAACGGATCAAGTAATATCTTCCCCTGCTCTGACCAAAACTATTCCTGCTAAAATAGATTTTAATTTTCATGTCAAACCAATTTTATCAGATCGTTGCTTCACTTGCCATGGACCTGATGAAAATTCCAGAGAAGAAAATTTACGATTTGATACCCAAGAAGGTGCATTTGCAGCATTGGGAAAAAACAAAGACCACTACGCCATTATTCCACATGATGCTGAAAACAGTACATTGGTCCAAAGAATTTTTTCAGAAGATCCTGAAGATATTATGCCTACGCCAGAGTCTAATCTGACTTTAAGTAATTATGAAAAAGAGATTTTAAAAAAATGGATTGAGCAAGGAGCAGAGTGGAAAGAGCATTGGTCTTTTTTACCGATAAAAGATGCTGATGTACCTCAAGTTTCAGAAGGCATTATTTATAATGAGATCGATAATTTTGTCTTGAAAAAACTCAAAGCTCAAAATTTACAATCAATGGGTATGGCAACCAAGGCACAACTCATTCGAAGAGTAACTTTTGATTTGACCGGCCTGCCTCCTACTCTCGAAGAGATTGATAATTTTGAAAAAGATAGCAGTTCTGACGCTTACGAAAAAGTTGTAGATAGATTGTTACAATCTGACGCTTATGCTGAAACTATGGCAACCAACTGGCTCGACATTGCTCGCTATGCCGACTCTCATGGTTATCAAGATGACCTCGAGCGCATCATGTTTCCTTGGCGAGATTGGGTGATTCATGCCTTCAAAAAAAATATGCCTTATGACCAATTTGTTACTTGGCAATTGGCAGGAGATCTTTTACCGAATGCAACTAGAGAACAAATAATTGCTACTGCATTTAATCGAAATCATAAAATCACACAAGAAGGTGGAGTAATTCCCGAAGAATATCGAGTAGAATATGTTTCGGATAGAACGCAAACTTTTGGAACAGCCTTCCTTGGTTTAACTTTTGAATGTGCCAAATGTCATGACCACAAATATGATGCAATTGCGCAAAAAGATTATTTCAGTCTTTTTAGTTTTTTCAATAATATTCCAGAAGAAGGATTGATCGAACCTTATGGTGCAATTCCGAAGCCATATATTATGTTGACGCAAAAAGAAATTGAAGAGACCTTAACCTTTATCAATAACTTAGATACGTTGAAGGAAATTCCATTGATGGTCATGCAAGAAATGCCTAAAAAAAGACAAGCGCACATTCTCAATCGAGGAGCTTATGACCAGCCAACAACTCCTGTCAATCCAGAAATGCCAAAATCTATTTTAGCTTTTGATGATAAGTTTTCTAAGGATAGACTAGGACTTTCTAATTGGCTTTTTTCCAAAAATAATCCATTGACTGCACGAGTAACGGTTAACCGATTATGGCAACAATGTTTTGGAACAGGCATTGTCGCCACTCCTGATGATTTTGGAAATCAAGGTGCATTACCTACTCATCCTGAATTATTGGATTGGTTGGCGACTAACTTAATGGATAATGGATGGGACTTAAAAGCGTCTTTAAAAACTATAGTGATGTCAGCAACCTATCAACAATCTTCAAAAGTTACCGAAGAGTTATTGGAAATTGATCCTGAAAATAATTTCTTAGCTCGTGCATCTCGCCAACGACTTTCAGCTGAAATGATTCGAGATCATGCTCTCGCAACAAGTGGATTGCTAGACCGGACGCTTGGTGGACCTAGTGTTAAACCTTACCAACCTGATGGACTTTGGGCGGAAACGATTGGCGGCGGCGGCGGTAGTCTCGCAAAATATATTCAAGATAAAGGTTCTAAAATATATCGTCGAAGTATTTATACTTTTTGGAAAAGAACGGTTCCTCCTCCAAGTATGATGACATTTGATGCAACGACTAGAGATATTTGTGCAGTCAAAAGACAAACGACTAGTACTCCACTTCAAGCATTAGTGATGCTCAATGATCCTCAAATTGTCGAAGCTTCGAGAGTGCTTGCGTATCAATCTATTGAAAAAGAAGAAACATTGGGAAAAAGAATTGCTATGATGTTTCGACTAGCCACTTCTAGAGAAATCACAACTGACGAACTCGATAATTTATTAGCATTTTTTAAGGAGGAAAAAAACAGATTTGAAGCATCTCCAAAAGCTGCAAAAGAATTGTTACAAATTGGAGAATACCCGCAAAGAGAATTGTTAGAAACGCCAGAAATGGCAGCCTACACAATTATTGCAAATGTGATTTTCAACTTAGATGAAACGATTACAAAAGGATAATTAACCATGAGTAAAATAATAAAAGATAGACAATATCAAATGAACCGCCGATCTTTCCTTTCGAAGTCGGCAACAGGAATTGGAGTCGCTGCACTTTCAAGTTTACTTGGTGGTTGTAATTTATACGATCAATCTGAAAACGGAATTTTGACTCAAAAGAATAACTTGCAAGGAATTTTAGATGCACCTCATTTTGCTCCAAAAGCTAAACGAGTCATTTATCTTTTCCAAAGTGGAGGTCCATCACAGATAGAACTTTTTGATTACAAACCTTTGCTCAACAAACGACGTGGTGAAAATCTTCCTGAGTCCATCAGAAATGGTCAACGACTCACAGGAATGTCTTCAGGGCAAGATGCTTTTCCTCTTGTTGGGTCGCAGTTTGGATTTTCCCAACATGGTGCAAACGGAACTTATATGTCTGACTTGATGCCTTACACTTCCAAAATTGTGGATGAATTATGCATCATAAAATCTATGCACACCGAAGCCATCAATCATGATCCTGCCATTACTTTTTTCCAAACTGGATCTCAACAACCTGGGCGACCTTGCATGGGTTCATGGTTAAGTTACGGAATGGGAAGTATGAATGATAACCTTCCAACGTTCACCGTTTTGTTGTCAAGAGGAACAGGTAGAAAATTTGGGCAACCACTTTATTCGCGTTTGTGGGGAAATGGATTTTTACATTCTCTTCACCAAGGGGTACAATTTCGATCAGGAAAAGATCCCGTTTTATATCTCAAAGATCCAGACGGAATCGATCGATCAAGCCGAAGAAAAATGCTCGATCAGATCGCAGAATTAAATGCAAAACAATTGGAAGAATTTGGCGATCCAGAAATCAGCAGTCGAATTGCTCAATACGAAATGGCTTATCGAATGCAAACCTCTGTGCCTGATGTGGTCGATATTTCAAAAGAGCCTGACCACATTTATCAGATGTATGGAGCTGACTCAATGCAACCTGGAACATTCGCTGCTAATTGTTTATTAGCAAGAAGATTAGCGGAACAAGATGTTCGTTTTATCCAATTGTATCACATGGGTTGGGACCAACATGAAAATCTACCATCACAAATTCAAGGGCAAGCCAAAGATGTGGATCAAGCGACTGCTGCTTTGATTATGGATTTAAAACAGCGAGGGATGTTAGAAGATACTTTAGTGATTTGGGGGGGAGAATTTGGAAGAACCAATTACTCGCAAGGAACCTTGACCGATACCAATTATGGTCGAGATCATCACCCACGATGCTTTACCATTTTTATGGCAGGTGGTGGAGTGAAGCCAGGAATGGTTTATGGAGAGACTGATGAATTTGGATATAATATTGTCAAAGATCCAGTTCATGTTCATGATTTTCAAGCGACAATGTTGCATCAATTAGGAATCGATCATGAAAAAATGACCTATAAATATCAAGGTCGAAGATTCCGATTAACTGATGTTCATGGAAAAGTAATGAAAGATTTAATCGCTTAAGAATAAGACAAAATGAAAAGGAGAAAATTCATTGGTACATCATTAATTGCATTAGGAGGAACTTCTCTTTTTGCAAAAAATAACGCTGGCGCTAATACTTTTACATTTTTTGGAAAAAGGAATTTCGATGATCTCGTAATTGGACATAATTCTCATCAATATAAAATTGACTTAAATTGGGGTGCCTTAAATGCCGATTTTTACCCAGTCAACGATTGCCACGAAATGGTACAAGATTCAAAAGGAAGAATTATCCTTTTGACTAATCACACTAAAAATAATGTCATCATTTATGACAAGTCTGGAAAATTAATTGAAGTGTGGGGAACAGATTTTCCAGGTGCTCACGGTCTTACTTTAAATGTAGAAAACGGTGAAGACTTTCTCTTCATTGCGGACAATAATCGACATGAAGTCATCAAAACGACCATCGATGGAAAAGTTGTAATGACACTCCCCTATCCAAAAGAAACTAAGCAATACGAAAAACGGGAACAATACATTCCTACCGAAACAACCATCACGCCCAATGGAGATATTTACGTGGCAGATGGTTATGGTGCTCAACACATTTTACATTATAATTCAAGAGGAGAATTAAAAAATATCTTTGGTGGACGAGGCGAGGGAGATGAATTCTTCGACAATGCTCATGGCATCTGTTATGATGGTCGAGATAAAAATAATCCCTGCTTACTCATTACCGCTCGACAGCGCAATGAGTTGAAACGATTCTCTTTGGATGGAAATTTACTGGAAGTGATTCCGTTGCCAGGTGCATTTATTTGTCGTCCTGTGATTCATGGAGAGCATGTTTATTTAGCTACCATTTGGTCAGGAAATGGAAGTGCTAATACTGGTTTTGTTTCTATTTTAGATAAAAAAAATCAATTGATTTCTGCACCAGGAGGAAGCACGCCAATTTATAAAAACGGCGTATTGCAACCTATGCACCAAACCATTCAAGTGTTCCAACATCCACATGATGTATGCGTTGATGACGATGAAAATTTATATATCGCACAATGGAATTCTGGGAAAACTTATCCGATAAAATTGGTGCGAACTTAAAATGGGTTTTAAAATAAAGCAACCTTCCTATTTTCCAAAGCAAACAATAACTAATGAAAAACTCTACCAACATAATATTTTCAATTCTCTTTTTAGCAATCCTTATGATGACTTCTTGCGAAACTGAACCAATAACTCCACCTCTTCAAGGAGTAGCTGACATCATCCCCGCCCCATCGAATTTAATCAAAAAAGAAGGCCACTTCCTGCTTGATGAAAATGTCCAAATCACTTTGCCCAATGATAAGGAAGAATGGAAATTAGTAGCACAAAACCTCAACGAAAAAATTTATAATTCTACCTCAAAACGTTTACCCACAACCACAAATAATAAAATAGAAAAAGATGTCATTCGAATAATTCAAAGCGATGATATTTCCCAAAAAGAAGGATACCAACTCAACATCAATGCCTACGAAATCGAACTAAAAGCAAAAACACCCAACGGTGCTTTCCTTGGCGTACAGACCTTGTTACAATTAATGCCTGTCGAAGTTTTTTCAAAAAATAAAACAACCAACTTACGATTTAATATTCCACAAGTTGAAATAAATGACTCCCCAAGATTTTCTTATCGAGGTATGCACCTAGATGTTGCTCGACATTTTTTCTCAGTCGACGATGTCAAAAGATATATTGATTTGATGGGAATCCACAAGTACAATACTTTCCATTGGCACTTGACCGAAGATCAAGGTTGGAGAATTGAAATAAAAAAATATCCAAAACTTACCGAAGTTGGAGGTTTTAGAAAAGAAACTTTGGTGGGACATTATAATGATCAGCCTCATCAATTTGATGGAAAACGCTACGGCGGATTTTATACCCAAGAACAAATTAAGGAAGTAGTAAAATATGCTTCTGAAAGGTTTATAACTGTCATTCCTGAAATAGAATTACCCGGTCATGCACAAGCTGCAATTGCAGCTTATCCTGAATTAGGGTGTTCAGATATGCCATTAGAAGTCATGACAAAGTGGGGAGTTTCTAATAATGTATTTTGCCCAAAAGAAGAAACATTTACTTTTTTGAAAAATGTGCTAACCGAAGTTGTTGAACTTTTTCCATCACAATACATTCACATTGGAGGTGATGAATGTCCAAAAACGCAATGGAAAGAAAGTCAATTTTGCCAAACCTTAATGAAAGAAAATAGGCTTCAAGATGAAATGGAATTACAAAGTTATTTTATTGGAAGAATTGAACAATTTCTTAATTCAAAAGGAAAAAAAATAATCGGTTGGGACGAAATTCTCGAAGGTGGTTTAGCACCGAATGCTTCCGTCATGTCATGGCGTGGCGTGCAAGGTGGAATTGACGCCGCCACTCAAGGACACGACGTAATTATGTCTCCGACTTCTCATTGCTATTTTGATTATTATCAATCACAACACAAAGATGAACCTTTGGCAATCGGCGGATATTTACCCATCGAAAAAGTATATAGTTATCAACCAATCCCAGAAGAAATTACTGCTGACAAAGTACATCATATTAAAGGTGTGCAAGCCAACCTTTGGACAGAATATATTCCTTCCTCCGAGAAACTCGACTACATGGCTTTCCCTCGTGCTTGTGCACTTGCAGAAGTCGCTTGGACCGAAAAGAGCAAAAGGAATTTTCCCGACTTCGTCGAAAGATTAAATACTCACCTTCAGCGATTAACAGTCTATGGTGTAAATACTGCGATGAATGTATTCGATATTGACGGCGATCTTACTTCTCAAGATGGAAAACTTATGGCAACTTTAAAATCAAATGTAGCCAATACAACTATCGCCTACACATTAGATGGAAGCACTCCTACTCTACAATCAAATATCTATAACAATACATTTCCAATAAATGCTTCGAGTCAATTACGAGCTGTTGGATTTATTAATAAAGAACAAAAAGGGCGGTCCTTCGAAAAAGATATAAATTTCCATAAAGCTACCGGCAAAACGATTTCTCTAAAAAAACAACCTGCACCTCATTTTGCAGCAGGAGGAACTGCTGCGGTGATTAATGGTATCAAAGGAAGTGACGAACGATATGGAGATAAAGAATGGTTAGGTTTTGAGGGGAAGAATATGGAAGCAGTAATTGATATGAAAGAAGAAACGGAAATTAATAAAATCAGTTTTCGATTTTTCAAGGGAGAAGGTCAATGGATTTATTTACCAAAAAAAGTAAGTGTCTTTGTTTCCAACGATGGAAATAAATATACGCTTGCAGGCGAAACAACTTCCATCGCGACCAAAACCAAAGTTGCCACTCCAACTGTTGAAGTTAATTCAAAGGCTACTTTTGTAAAAGTCTTAGTAGAACGTTTTGGAAAAATACCAGAAGGGATGCAAGGTGGTGGACATGAAGCTTGGTTATTTGTTGACGAAATTATTGTAGAATAAAATATTGCGAAATGAGAATAATCCTCCTCTTTTTTATTTTTACATTTGGTCTTACTTCGATAAGTAATGGCCAAAATGATACTTATGCAAAAGCAACTGTTTTTACTTTAGCTCCTCCAATTATCGAAAGTGCATCCATTTTTTTTGATAAAAAAAATAAAGTGATTTTATCATTAGGTTTAAAAAATACAAACATTCATTACACCTTAGATGGAACGACTCCAACTGAACTTTCACCAGTTTTTTCAAAGCAAATTATCATCGATCAATCTTCCATTTTAAAAGCAAAAGCATTTCATCCACAATGCTTACCAAGCCAAACAGTCTCTGCTCAATTTGTAAAATTGAAAAAAACTCTTCCTATAAAAAACATCACTATCAATCAAACTCCGCATGAAAATTACCCAGGCACAGGTGCAAAAGGTTTGGTTGATCGAAAGAAAGGAACAACTAATTTTCGAACTTCTCATTGGATGGGATTTGCAGGTGGAGACTTGGAAACGATTATCGAATTAGAGAAAAAAACCAATTTTCAAAAAGTAACGACAAGTCTTTTATCCGATCAAGGATCATGGATTTTTATGCCTGAAGCAATCGAAGTTTACTGCTCTAAAGATGGAAAAGATTTTAAATTATTAGCTACTAAAAAAATAAAACCAACGGAAGAAGGAGAATCAATTGGACTTCATTTCGAAGAAGTTGTTTTCCCAAAAGACAAAGCAAAATTTATAAAAGTAATCGTAAAAAATATCTCAAGTATTCCAGTATGGCACCCAGGAAAAGGAACAGCACCTTGGTTATTTATTGATGAAATAATTATTGAATAAAAGTTGAATGAAAAATATATTTCAATATAAAAATATCGGATGGAAGGTTGGTAAAATATATCTCTTCATTACCATTTTTTGTTTTGCTTGTCAAACAAAAGAGACTACTCAAACTACCATTGAAAAACAAACCCATAAACATCCCATTCCTTTTTCGCCAAAAGAATATGTTTGTTTTAAAAATAATGCTACGATCAATATTGACGGAAAAGCGAATGAATCAGACTGGCAAAATGCTCCTTGGACAGAATCTTTTGTGGACATCGAAGGCAACCTCAAACCCCAACCAACTCATGACACAAAAGTAAAAATGCTCTGGGACAATGACTATTTTTATTTTTATGCAAAAATGGATGAACCTCATATTTGGGCAAAATTACGACAACGAGATACTGTCATTTTTTACGACGATGACTTTGAAATTTTTATTGATCCTGATGGCGACAGTCACAATTATTATGAGTTGGAGGTCAATGCATTCAACACTCTGTGGGAGTTGATTTTGCTTCGCCCCTACCGAGTGGATCAGCAACACAAAGTTTTAAACAATTGGAATATTCCAAATATCAAATCTGCTATTCATGTCGAAGGAACTTTGAATAATCCAAAAGACAAAGATAAATATTGGGCAGTAGAAATGGCTATTCCTTGGTCCGCACTCAAAGAATTTTCGACTATAAAATCAATTCCAAAAAATGGTGACCAATGGCGCATCAATTTTTCAAGAGTAGATTGGACTATGAATAATGACAATTATTCCAAAGCCATTAATCCAAAAACAGGAAAAATATTTCCCGAAAATAATTGGGTTTGGTCCCCGACAGGTTTTGTCAATATGCACATGCCCGAGCAATGGGGTTATGTTCAATTTTCAGATAAAAAAGTTGGAAAAGAGACTACTGATTTCATCAAACATGAAGATGAAAAAATTAAATGGGCATTGTGGAATTTATATTTTCAGCAAGTTGATTTTAAGAAAAAAAACAAGGTGTACACGGATGATCTAAATCAGTTTACAATTCCTGTTTTGGAAAAATCGGACTGTGAATTTCAACCACAAATCTTTATCACTCCAAACTTATTTGAGATCGTAGCAAAGTCGTGCGAACAAGATGGAAGTTGGAGTATTCGCCAAGATGGAAAAATTGATTTTCATAAATAAAAATAGATGAGTAAAAATATATTTTATTTCTTGCTAATCATATTTCTTTTCTCTTGCGAAAAAGAAAAACCGCCAATGAACGTAGTCGTTCTTTTCACCGACGATCAACGATTCAATACTATTCATGCTTGGGGAAATAAAGAAATTCACACACCCAATATGGATAAACTCGTCAAGATGGGAACTAGTTTTACACATGCTCATATCATGGGTTCTCATCATGGGGGTGTTTGCGCACCAAGTCGTGCGATGTTGCTTTCTGGCAAACCATACATGAACATACCAAGAGCATATATTGATATGGGCGTAACGACTCCTGACACTCATTTTGATTTTGTGACATTTCCAGAGTTGTTGAGAGAAAAGGGATATGATACTTTTTTTACTGGAAAATGGCATAATAATACTTCCAAAATTCGAGAAGGTTTTTCCGATGGAGAAAATATTTTTATTGGTGGAATGCATTGGCCAAAAAATGGTGGACATCGAAAACCACAACTTTGGCATTTTGATTCTACCGCAGTTTTTGACAAAAAAAATAAATGGCAAGCAGAGAAATTTTCGAGTGAAATGTTTAGTGATGCAGCAATTAATTTCATCCAAAAACAAGATGATGAAAAACCATTTTGTCTCTATGTTGCTTACTCTTCGCCGCATGATCCACGTGAAGCTCCTGAGGAATTTACCCAGATGTATGATTTTAATAACATTACTCTTCCGAAAAATTTTCAGCCTGAACATTCTTTCGATAATGGGCATCTGAGAACACGTGATGAGAACCTAGCTGCATTCCCCCGAACGGAGGAAATGATCAAAAAAGAACTCGTCGCTTACTATGCAATGGTCTCAGAAGTCGATGCTCAAATCGGTCGAGTCTTAGACGTTTTGGAGCAGAAAAATTTAATGGAAAATACCGTTATTGTTTTCGCAGGAGATAATGGTTTGGCAGTTGGACAACATGGATTACTAGGAAAACAAAGTGTTTACGATCATAGTGTTCGAGTTCCTTTAGTGATTGCTGCTCCAAATATTGATGGAGGAAAAAAGACCAAAGCACTTTGTTATTTGTATGATGTGTTTCCTACGATTTGTGATTTATTAGGTTTGGAAATTCCGTCGAGTGTGGAAGGAGAAAGTTTATTTCCCATTTTAAAAAATAAAGAAAAGGAACATCGAGATCATTTATTTTTAGCTCACGCAAAAGAGATGAGAGCAGTCCGAACTGATGATAATTGGAAACTCATCAATTATTTTGTCAAAGGTGAAATGCGGGAACAATTATTTAATCTTAATCAAGATGAATGGGAATTAAATAATCTCGCCAATGATTCTAATTTTTCCAAAAAGAAAAAAAAGTTAGCATCCTTACTCGCTCAAAATATTCAAGATAATAATGATGACTTTATTCAAGCTCACATCAAATTAACTCAAAATAATTTTGATACCCCTGTGGAAGTTTTCATGTCAAGTTCTTTTCCAAATACAGATATTCGATATACTTTGGATGGAAGTGAACCAACCTTAAAAAGTCCGCTTTTTAAAAAATCATTTTCTCTTAAAACTAGTCATCCGATTCGAGCTGCACTTTTTTTGGATGATAAAAAATTTGGAAAAATTTATTCCGCCGAAGCTAAAATTTCATCGCACATAAATTATTTAGACTTGATTCCTCTCCCCTCTCAGAAATATGCAGGGAATGGAAAAATTACTCTTTTAGATGGAGCCAACGGAAGTGATGATTTCCATAGCGGAAATTGGTTGGGCTACGAAAGTGAAAATGTAATCGCAATACTGCAATTAAAAAAAATACAACCGATTCAAGAAGTTGGCGTTCGTTTTTTAAGTCATCCTGGTTCGTGGATTTTTTCTCCAAAAACTATTAAAATTTTGGCTTCTGAATATGGAAAAGATTATAATGAAATTGCACAGGTTAATTATCTCAATGCTCCAACGAACAAAGGATTTGAAGTAATAGAATTTAAGAAAAAAATAAAAGACTCTAAAGCACAGTTTATAAAATTTGAAATTGAGAACCAAGGAAAATGTCCTGATTGGCATCCTGGAAAAGGTGGAAAGGCTTGGTTGTTTCTAGATGAACTCATTGTAAATTAAATCGTAAAAGGTTGTTTTAAGTATCGGATACTTTCAAAGCAGCAACAAAAATAACAAAATGGAAATTATTCAATTTTTCGGCAGATTACATCCTATCATTTTGCATTTGCCTATAGGAATTTTAGCAGTAGCATTTCTCATGGAATGGGCAGGACGAAAAGAAAAATATGCCAAGCTACTTCCTGCCGTTGGCTTTGCGATTCAGTTAGGAATGTGGAGTGCCATTTTGGCCTGTGGTTCAGGATACCTACTTTCTTGGGAAGGTGGATATAATGATACGATGCTTTGGCAACATAAGTGGTTGGGCATTGGAACTGCTGCAATTTCAGTCATCGTTTATTTTTTACACAAAGGAAAAAATAGTCGGGCAGGTAAAAAATTATACTTCCCTATTTTCGGAATTTTAATGTTATTAATTGGAGCAACGGGACACTTGGGAGGATCATTGACTCATGGAAGTGATTTTTTAACTGAGCCATTTTCAGGAGAAAAAAAGAATGAAGAAGTAGCCATTTCAAATATGGATAGCGCGATGGTTTTTCAAGATTTAGTACAGCCAATTTTTAAAAAGAAATGTGTAAGCTGTCATAATGAATCTAAAATCAAAGGAGAATTATTGATGACCACAGTCGAAGGATTTAAGAAAGGAGGAAAAACGGGTGCATTTTTCGTTGCAGGGAATGCTTCTAAAAGTTTGTTTTTACAACGTGCTCATTTGCCTTTGGAGGAAAAAGAACACATGCCACCTAAAGGGAAAAAGCAATTGACAAAAGATGAAATTACATTGTTAGAATGGTGGGTAGAGCAAGGCGGAGATTTTGATAAGCAAGTGGCAAACCTTGAACAACTTGAAGAAATCAAAACCATTTTGGCAAAATATACTGAAGTCGATAAAAGTATTTTTGCACTCAACGTTGACCCTGCTAGTCCTAGTACAATTCAAAAATTGCGGCAAGCAGGAATTCCAATCGAAATTATTTCGGAGGAAAAACCCTTCGTCACCGCATCTCTTCGAGGCCGAAAGGATTTGGATAAAAGTGTTTTAAAACAACTACAAAATATTTCAGAGCAACTCATCGAATTAGATTTGAGCAACACGAATATGAATGACGAACTCATCTCCTACCTCGATGAATTTCCGCATTTGCAAAAATTATTTTTACAAAAAACTCAAGTAACTGGAAAGAATTTAGATGTGCTCGATGAATTAGAATATTTAGAGTATTTGAACCTTTACAACACCCCGTTGGAAGACGAAGCACTTGAGCCGATTACGAAATTAGCCAATTTGCAAAGTATCTATTTGTGGCAAACTAATGTTAGCCCAAAAGCGATTGAGCAGCTCAAAAATACACGTCCTCGATTAAATGTGAATACAGGAATTGATGATGAAATATTTGGGAGTGCAGAATTGAAATCACCATTAATTATGGTCAAGGAAGATATTTTTACAGATTCAGTTTTAGTAAAATTTGTCATTAATTTTAGAGGCGTAGATATTTTTTACACTTTAGATGGAACAACTCCTGACTCGACTTCACTCAAATATTCAGAACCTTTTTATCTGAAAAAAACAGCTGAGATTAAAGTGGTTGGAAAAAAAGAAGGTTGGGGAACCAGTCTTATCGCACAGAAAACTGTGGTGCGAGCCAAATATCAAATCGCTGATATTGCACTCGACAAACTTCCTCATGAACGCTACCAAGCAGAAGGGCCAAATTCGTTAATTAATTTCAAAAAAGGGACGACTAATTTTACCGAAGGAGAATGGTTGGGTTATGAAAAATCAGGAATGATTGCAACTTTGGATATGGGAAAAAATGTGGAGGTATCGAATGTTTCCGTAAGTGCTTTGGATGGAAATAATTCATATATCTTTTTCCCAAAACAAATAAACGTATCTATTTCAGAAAATGGCAAGAACTTTAAAAAGGTGGCTGAAAAATCTATTCCAATGAAAGATGGTCCTGAACCTCCTTCTATTCAAAATTTTATTTTACCCTTCGAAGCTCAAAATGCTCGCTATATAAAAGTGGAAGTAAAAAGTAATTTAGTTAATCCAAAATGGCATGCTGCTCCAGGCGCAGCTTGTTGGATTTTTGTGGATGAGATTATGGTGGAATAATTTTGAAAAAAATTCTTGGACAAATTCTGTGTATAGAATTTGTCCAAGAAAATTAGAAATTCAAACTAAACCCTATTCCATGATTTACAAGTCCAAAATTTAAATCTAAAGGCTTCTCTCCTATCGTATTCTTTTGTTTCAAATTATTATTATATATCGTTACCGATTTCCTAAATCGTTTCACTCCTATCCCATAAAAAGTCGATCCAAGCACTATAAATGTTAAACCACTAAATCTAAAGTAAAGTAACTTTTGACCAAATAATGGAATATTTCCTTCATTATCACTTTGTAACATCAATATAATTTTATGAGTCCCCAAGAGAACTCCAGTAGTGCCTAGTACTCTACCTATATTCCGATTGTTTTTATATTTTTTATAAAAAATATATGCTTCTTTATCTACTTTTAAGATTTTACCCAACTCTCGCTTGTTAGTTTTTTGATTTTGGTAAAAATAACTCTCAGGGCGCATTTCAATAAAATCTGTTGTAAACTGACCATTAGTCGTGACTAAAATAAAAAGATAAAATAAGGATAATGATAGTTTTAAGTAGTTCATATTTTTTGCTATTACGTAGATTTAAAAATTAGCATAAGAAATACCTTCATGATTCATAAATGTGCTATCCTTTCTGTTTAAGTCCAATCTTCCTCCTGCAAAATTTGTTGCGGGTAATCCCAATTCTTTATATATGCATGCCGTAGCAGCGAAATCCCAGATACTACCTCCCCCCTTTTCTTTTTTCGGAAACTTTAACATGCATGCAGGACCATTTTCTAGGACAAAGATACTATTCAATACTGCCCCCGCTCCAGCGATTTCTTTTACTCCATTCAAGTTCAACTGCTCGACCTTCTCATTTAGCAAAATTTTTATTTCGACTACGCGAGGGGTATCCTCCAGTTTTCGATCTGTCACATAAGTTAAATAGCTATTTGTCTGCTTAATTTTCCAAGGCTTACGATTTTTAAAAGCTCCTCTATCTTTAATAGCATGGTACAATGTATCCCTGCTAGGATCAAACACGACTCCAATATACGGTGTTCCGTCTTTACCTATTAGAGCAATCGACACAGAAAAACCAGGTCTTTTGTTGATAAACGCAAGCGTTCCATCCATCGGGTCAATACACCAAAAAAAATCTTTTTCAAATCGACTACCATCATCTACGGTCTCTTCTGATAAGAGTGCAATACCAAATTCGTCACAGGTAGAAAGTAGGTGAGCAAGAATGGCTGTTTCACATTTTTTGTCAACTGCAGTTACGACTTGTGATGCAAAGCTAGCTCCTCCTTTCTTTTTTTCCACCAAGACATCTTCATTCATATATTCCTGAATAATTTTCCCTGCCGAAAGAGCTGCCTTGATTGCTATACTATTAAGCTGTACTAAATCCATTTTATAGACTTTTGATTACCTCGTTTGTGATACGTTCACTATAACTATTAAGCTTCCAATGACCGGGACTCCATCCTTTTAGAAATCGATGAAAGTCTGCCCATGCGACTCGATATAGAGATCGCCATTCTTTTTCTAGCGCTTCATTTCTTTCCATCATTTCGCTTTGTAAATACTCAAAATAAGTGTCCAAAATTTGTGCTTCTAAACGTTCACATTCACTCTCGCTCAAACAACTTCCTATAAAATACGCCACATCTTTAATTCCACATCCACCTCCTACATACTGATAATCTACCCCGGCAACCTGTCCATATTTAGTAAAACAGAAATTAGCTAGTTTGGCATCTCCATGAACAAACGTTTTGTATTGGCAGGTATTCAATTTTTCATCAATGGCAGAGGCTGACTCTTTCAATCTTTGGTCATCCAATACGGCTAATTCTTGAGGTCGGGTTTCTAAATGCCAATACGTTCCCACTTCCCAAAGTCCATATGATTTTTTTCCCAAGTAACTTGCGTGAAATTCTGCCAACCACTTCAAACAAGAAGCTATTTCTTTCCATGTAACTGTTCTCTTTCGCAAGGAATAGCCTGCCTCATCCAAATCCTCTAGTACCATCATCACTTCATCATCTTGTGTCCCAATAGCTAAACATTGTGGAAGACGGGCAGCACTATTTTTACTATATTTGTTATACCATGTAGTCTCTACTTGGTATGATTTAACTTTTCGTTGATGACCGAAATTAGTATTCCATCCACGGGGGTGATTTTTATGTGTCGGCAACTGAACGTATTTTACTACTACACTTTGGACAGAAGCATTCTTCAATCCGATTCGCATAATTTTCCCGTACCCACTCCACAATTCCTGAATCATCTCTTTTTCAAATAAAGAAGAAGCTCCAGTTCTCTGCAAAATAATTGATTTAAAATATTCATTCATAATGAGTTCAAAGATAATAAAAGGTTATTTGGGAATTTAGTTGGTGAGTTTTTGGGTGCATTTTAAAAATGTCATTTTTTTCCAGAACGCTAACAGCACTTTTACGATAAAATGAAATACGCTCAAGTTTTCTACGAAAGATTATTGCCTGGTTTTGGTCGTCAAGAAGATACTATTCAATAAGTAAATTTGGTTACTCAATATTCAATATAAAATTAAGGATTTATGCAAATCAAGGATTCCACTACCCTACCCTATTCTTCCGTTCCACCTCCATCCTTTTTTCTTGATTCTTAATTTTATCCACTTCTTTCGATTCTCGAATCCGAATCTTCAAGTTATATCAAAAATCAAATGAGAAAAGTAGCCTCAGATGGCCAAAATGAAATTGGTTTTTCTATTGCTAATCTTTTTCTGATTGCCTAACTGATATTACACACTTTTTATTAGTAATTAAGTAAATAAACAAATCACAGTTAACTCTGCTAGATTATAGCCACCGTTCTATGTCTATGATTTCGATTTATAAACCTGTTAGTTGGAAAATTAGTCTGAGCAAAGAATCAGAATGGTATATATCTAGCAAAATAGAAAAGAATATATGCATAAGTTCTTGGCACTAAATTACTTTTTTACTTTAATACTATTTTACTCTTTGCTGTTTTTTGATCGTTGGTAGCCTTTGCCAATTGTTGGATGGTTTTACTATCGTTTAATATTCCTTCCCAATCATTAGCTTCTTCCCTGAGTAAATTAAAACGTTACTGTTTATCGCAGCCCTATCATCCAAGACTTGCAAGGCAGACAGCATCAATAATTCAATAGCAAAAGCTTACTTTCCCATATTCTCTCAAATCGTACTATTTAGATTTTGATCCTCCATTGTTGAGTTGTCACGCCAAACAAGACTACCTTAATCATGTCCATTTTGCTGGCAAAATACTCCCCTCTTGATTAGTGCCAACCATCATTAATAAGCATTGACGCTTTAATACCATCAGTCAATAAAGGAAAAGTACCTTAAGTCATCAGTCGAGTGATTTCATAAAAATCGCCGAATTGTTGATATTTTTCTTTTGATCAAAAATCGAATCTTTTAATCAACCTCAATTTAATACTTTCGCTTATTTTAATAAACGTAGACTTGTAAAAAATCTATAATTTGGATTCTTTAGTTTTAAATGTGTACTTAATTAGGGAGACTAAATAATCAAAATAGAATCAATTCTTTCTCTGCAATTTTACTCTAATTAGTACTATTGTTCAGAGGTTTCCCATTTTACTATTCGTGTACCTTTTAAGGGAATGAGGAGGGGAAATGATCTAAACTTCTTAATATACCTATCAAGAAGTGTATTTAAATGTGTACTTAGTTAGGGATTAATTAGTCATCAAGTTTAATGATAATAAGCTTTAGGTATTGGGGCTAAAATCACTTATTAGTATTTCAATATTATTTGAAAATCATTTTAAATAGAATGTTATTCCAAATATCGAATTAACTACTTTAATACTTTTTTACTTCATTGCGCTTGTAAAGTACTTCTAAATCTTACGGGATTTCTTTTCGATTTGTCAATGTGTACTTGTTTAGGGGATCTATATTTTTAATGTGTAAATGAACATTATTTGTCTTTAGTGATCCTTATTTATTGGAAGGTGGGATTTGAATAAATATTTCTTATCAGGGAAATGCTTAATTATCTACTTTAATACTTTTTTACTTTTTTGAGTTTTTAATACTTAGTTGATTCCTTAGCCTCACCTAATTTAGTACAAAAAACTAAAAATTCTTGTTTTCTTGCATTTGACATAGATATCAGAAAATACAAACACTTTCGATTGAGCATATGAATATGCTAATTTTAATGTGTACTATTTCAGGGAATAACTAGAAATATAATTTCTTCATGAGTATAATTTCTGAACGTTTAGCCCATAAGCCCTCTTAATGTGTACCTTTTTAGGGTTACAAAAGCGAAAAGTATACTTATTTACTTTAGTACTTTTTTACATTATTGCTTTTTTACTCTAAAAGGTAACTTTTTGATCTAAATTATAGGTTTTGCCAGAAGAATTATGTGTTTTAGGTACACATTAAGAAAATACAGCTACTATTATTTATTTCATTGGCTAAATATTATTTAAGTCAAAAAGGAAACTTTAAGTATAAAGGTGAATATTAAATTAACTGAAAAAATGGAGATCTTATTTTCCACAAACTACGGGCGAATCTCCCTTCACGAAAATGTATATTTTAAAAGCCCTCATACACACTAAACTCTGAAGGAAATTCATCTGCAACTCCTTACTCTTAACTTAGAACTTACTTTACACGATACTAAATCTTCCCAATCAGTAAATTTGATTATATCTCTGTTCTTCCATAATAGAGCAGTTTAAATCTAAAAGTCATTTCAATTTAACTGAGTGATCGTTGGTAAAAGCCAAAATACTATATTCTAGTTGTTATTATTTACTTTAATGCTTTTTTACTTAATTACTTTTTTACTGTATTTTGTTTGATATCGCAGAGTACTCTTAACAAATAAAGTCATAAGCAGAATAAACGCTCTATCAAATACGAAAAACTCCCGAGGCATCATACAAATTATATAATGCACTAACTGGAATCGCCATATCTATTTCTTTCATCGCCGTAGTTAAAATCTAATATTGGAGATTTTTTGAGCAGAGATATTTACTTCTTTTCTAAACCTTAAAATAATCAATCCAATGTCTTCCTCTTTGAAAATTGAACTACTTCGCCGCAAGCGGACGGAGAATTAAAGTCAAAATTTTAGTTTTCCCCAACTTAAGAGTTGGCACTATAAAAATACTTGTTGCTATTGCACCCGACGCAAACATCAAGGGATTCTTTTGATAAAAATGATACAATATGCAATCAGCAAATATCTGAAATTTGTAATCCACATTTATTACATCAAATTTGTTAATGTCAGGATACTCTAGTTTGGACAAACTTTATTTCATCCCATTTAATAAGTTTTTTTTATCTAATCTCAAGATTTATGTCGAGAGCTATGTCTAATTTTATTATTGAAATGATTTTTCATCTTTTTAGAAGATGCATCAAATCATAATAATTGAGTAGCTTCATTTCGTGATAGTATTTATTACTTTTCTACTTAAATACTTTTTTGCTTTTAAAATAAACACATTTTAAATGTTTCTACCAACTGAGTAATTTCTTACTTTCAAGATTTTGTATATCAAAGATGAAATGATGAGTGTGAAATTTGCGATTTTAAGAGGTCTTCCTTCTGTGTTTTTCATCCAAACAAGCAAATAGCTTCTTTTTAGATAAAATCCTCTTAAAATCGCTTAAATGAGATGGGTAAAATGGGTGAGCATGTTGTTTTTTACTTAAATACTTTTTTACTTTTCTACTTCTCGCATTAAAATATCAATAACAAGTTGACGAAGACTAATTTCATCTTCCGTAGCACGCATTTTCAATTTCTTATGAATAGGTTTTGGTAAATCTACAGTCAATCTAGTCACCGCTTCTTCTCTTCGAGGGCGACCCATTTTTTTTGCTGGTGCGGTGGACTCAGTTCCATGAATTTTAGCTACCGCATCATCAGTTAATTTACTTTTTTCTCTTGAAGATGGAGTAGGGGAGGAAGAGGCACTTAAATTTCCGATATTAAACTTTTTCTTAGCCATTTGCGATTGAGATTATTTCGTTTACAAATTTAGTAACTTCTTCTTTTGCCTTTGCATCAGAATACTCATAGACTCCTTTTCCGTCAATAGCACTTTCTATGTAAGCTACTCTTTCTTTAAAACTAGATTCCAACAAAGGAATTCCTAGTTCTTGAATCAGCATTTTGATACTTTTATGTACATTCAATGCATCATCATATCTATTCAATAAGAAATATGCTGGAATCTCTGGCCTAAATTCCAATGCTTGATTATATCTATCTATAAATTGATTGATAGCCCGAATATCATGAGCACTTGCCAATATTGGAATAACCAATAAATCAGAATCTAACATAATCCGAGTGGTCATTTCTGATAAGTTAGGTGTACCATCAATAATCACAAAATCATTCTCTTGGTCCAAGCGATTGATTGCTTGAGTTAATGCTTTAGATTCTGTAACACCAACAGTCAATATTTCTGGATATTTGCTATCTCTAGCGGCTACCCATGAAATACAGTTTTGGTTGGTATCAGTATCCACCAAGCAGACTTTATAGTTCATATGAGCTAGACAAACTGCTAGATTTTGAGATACTGTCGTCTTACCTACGCCACCTTTTAAGTTAGTTATTCCTATTTTCATGTTATATTTAATTAGTTTAAAGTAAAAAAGTAATTAAGTGCAAAAGTAAAAAAGTATTTAATGTAAGAGTAATTTGTCAAACTAAAATTTTAAATTAAAATTTTACATCAAGCCTGATTAAACTAACGCTTCGATTGCTAAAACTTACCGCTCCAATTGCTGTATAAATTCCTCATCGGAAAGATCTCTTGCTTTTAATCTATTTTCCCAAGCTTCTGGGTTTTCTTTTTGTAATGCTTTTTTTCGATGTTGAATATTTTCAAGAATCAAAGAAAAATTATCCAATCTAAAGTCATCCAAAAACCACTTGACAAAGGTCCCTGCTTTGGCATCCTTCGTTTTTTGATTGGTCTTGATATTAAAAATCTTAAGAGCCTCTTCGAAATACCAATCTTCAAATCCTAAAAACTCTGATTCGACTACCTTTGGCAATAACTTATTAATCGCTATCGCAGGAGTAACTCCAAAATTCGATAATGTATTAAATGCTATAATTTGAGCTCGCGATAATTCTGGAATAGATGGGAAAGAGTTAACAACTGGTTTTTTGTTATCAACAAAAATAAATTTTACGCCCGTTACCTTTCGGCCCGTCTTCAATAACTCAATTTCCTTAATTTCAATCGAAGTGTATTGATTAATTTCTCTTTCGACAACTTGTAAAACCTTCTTTTTAAAATTTCGGAAATCATCATATTTACCTACAATTCCTAAAAGTTGCTTCAATCCATCCAATCCATACCTCAATTCACTTACTTTTTGGTAAGTAGCCATTTTGTTTCGATGTGCTCGCATGACTTGAAATAAACGAATGGAAAAACCTGATTTCATTTTTAGCGTTTCTAACAAATTAATTCGAGCATACTGATTTAAGTCAATCAAAAATGGCTTCAAGTCTTCCGAAAACTTAAATTTCAAGGAAGTATGTCCCAATTCATCTTTAAAAGGTGTAATCGACTGAAACCAACTCACATAACCTGGGAGCACTTTTCCATTGATTTTTACCTCTGAATCAAAAGTGATGGATTTTTTTTTGATATTTTCTTGAAATGTAACCATCTCCTTGTACAGGCCTCCCCATTTCTTAGCATCTGCTCGAAGAATCTTTTCTAAATCCTTGATTTTGACTACTTGAACATGAAAATCAGACTGAAGTATTGGATTGACAAGAGAAATCAGATAGAGAATGACCTTCTGCTCTTTGGCAGAAAGTTGGTATCTTGCATTGAGGAGAAATTCGTTTTCTATTCTGGCGACCAGATGATTCATAGTATAGGATTAATACATTTTTAGCGAATGTAAATCCTATATGTGTACTTTGCAAATTTAGTTTTACACACTAAAACCCTAAAAAGGTACACGTTACTCCCGAAAGAGGTACTCATTATATATTATCTTTTCCCTAAAAAAGTACTCATTAAAGGCAAAAAAGCCCTAAAAACGTACACTTTTGACCTTCCCTAAACTAGTACTCATTTCGAGCGGAAAGTTATTATATATATAGCTTCTTCTATCCTTTTATTTGATGAAAATTATGGCTAATAAAGAAAGACTAAATAGTCTATGACTAAAAGTCTTAAAAAGGGACGACTTTTTAAATTTCATTTTTAAGACATTGCTTACCGTGCTATAGTTTTTTTTGAAATGTAAAAAAAAGTTGCGCGAAAAAAAGAAAATCCAACACCTCATCTTAATCAGTCTCAACTTTATTTCAAATTTTAACTTCGATTCATCTTGTCATCTTTTTTACAAAATTATATAAACATGAAAGGCTAGGGGAGTGGCTAACCAGGTTTATAAATCAAAGAAGAAAAATAAATAACTTTATCCTGAAGAAATTCCCATTAGCTTGTTGTGGGGTAGTTCAATCCCCAAAAGGTAAAATATACCTCATATTCTAATGTCAGCAGATATGCCGACATTAGAATTATTTAAGTTTTGGAGGTCTGAGTTTATTAGATAACTTTTTAACTGATGGGTTACTATCAAAAATAGTAAGCCATTGCCGTGCTGTCGTTCGTAATATTTCAAAACGCTGCTCTTTATCTGTATCCCATTCTATCAGTTTTGCATTCAGACCTTGCAAAACTGTTAAAGCAAGCTTTTCTGATACCGTTGCATAGTCGCGCATATTCCCTGGGAGGTTAGGATTTTTTAGCTTCCAATTTTTGGCTGAGATTCCAAACAAGGCAACATTCAATAGATCAACTTCATCAGCGTACGCAATATGTTCGCCTTTCGTATTATATAGAATTTCAGGAACAAGATTTTTTTTAATGGCTTCGGTCAATAATGGAAATGTACTTTTGGTCATTAATCTTGTAAAATCAAAAGCTTCCCCCAATGCTTTGGATTCAGATTCTTTTAATTTCAAGTAATCAACAAAAACCATCAATTTAAATCTAGGACTAACAACTGTGCAAAATTCTAAAGCAATTGAGTTATGTGCGTATGATCCGCCATAGCGCCCTGCTTTTGAAATAATACACTTACCGCCAAGTTCTTCGACCCATCGCTTAGGCGAAAGTCTAAAACCAAGCTCCGTCGCTTGCATTTTAATGTCGGCATATCTGCTGACATTAAAATCAGCGTTGTTATATTCAAGTTCCCATTCTTTTAAATATTCCATTGTCCCAATCAACCGAAACCAATCGCCAATTACAAGACCAGTACGATCACCAATCGCTTTTGCCAAATCTGTAATACAGAGATATTCGCCAAACGGTGTATCCATTGTGCGAACCTCAATACCATTTAAATTAATTGTTTTCTTTGCCATCCAAATAGTGTTTTAAGTGGGGATAAAAGTACAGATTTTAAAGGATACTGACTAAAATAAAGAAAGCTGTTTGGATCTAGACTAGTAGTCCTTCCATATCTTCGTTTTCGATGTTGGTATGCCAATGATTCTCTTCTTCTTTTGGCTAGGGTGTATCCGCAATGGACAATAGAATGAAGTAGGTATTTCGGAATTAGAACATAAAGCTCTTTTTTCTATGCACCAATGTAGATAGTTGATTAAAATTTGATCCAATGCATCTGCTTTCAATCAAAGATTTTATTTTTACTATTACTCGACTCAGCAGATTTATTAATTTTTTTAGTCAACCTAATCTAGGACTAAAAGCTTTTTGGAGAGGCATAGAATACCTTTCAAACTATTTTGAAATCCTATCAAGTTTTTAGTGCTAATGAATAAACACTTATGAGTAATCGCTAGTTAAGTTAATTGTGTTCAGCTTTATTATTTCCCTCACTATTCAAGTTTATTCTAAGTAGAATTGTATGTGAAAATGTCTAACGAATAAACTCTAAAGAATAAGAAAACTAAGATTTATTTTATACTCTACATAAATCTATTACATCGTTCAAAAGATATTCAAATGGAATAAATTCAAATTCAGCACTTTGGTTCGCTGAGTACAACGGATTTTTATTTAACATCTTGATATATTTCTTTGAATATAAAAGAAAACTATCTTTATAAAAATTCCCTTTTTGAAGATTCATTAATATTTGAATAAAACAATTACTTCTATATGTCTCATCTTTTCTTAAATATCGTGTTGAATACCTGCTTAGAGCTGCTGTTTTATCAATAATGAAATCATATTTTTTTTGGACCAATGAAATTAGGATTTGTGTAATTAATATATGGATATTAGCTCCTCTTTTATCTTTTGAAAATTTAGGCAATTCGTTCAGATATTTCCCTAACTTGAATTTTGATTGTTCCATATTTTCAATTTTAGAAATCTTTTTTCTTTGATACAAGAAAAAAGTATAAGCCTGAATTATTTTCCAAGTCTCTTTAACATTATCACTTTGAAATTTTAAATTTGGGTGATTAGTAACAGGAGTAATCATTTGGTGGATTAGGTGATAATTTTTAGTATAAGTCAATAAACAAAAATTGAATTGATGAAATTTAAACCAGTTGACAGTTCCTTCCACAAGAGTCTCCTGACATTCTCTACTTACGATTTTAGCTTCATCAAACATACCTAACTTCAAATAGCATGAAAATTTACGTATAAGGAAACTGAAAAGCTGATTCCTTAAAGTAAATGGTTTCTTTTTTAATTTTATTAGAGCATTAGAAGATTCCTTAATCACATTAATGTGATCATTAATTATTTCATACCGAATAACATGAATAGTATGTGAGAAGAATAAAAAATTATAAGAAGAAACGCCCTTATAACTTTTAAGATTTTGACTATAATTATATGCAATAGCGGCCAAATTGGGTTTAGTTGCTTTTGAATTTGCGAAGTGAATTAATAGCTCTTCATAATATTCCTCTGCTTTTATTTCTGCATGAAGAATTGGGAGATGTTCATTGATTAAATTATTATAGTAATTATATTTTCTTTTGCTTCCTTTTATTGTAGAAAAATGCAACCGCAACATTCTACTAAGATTAATTATAATCTCTGTAAATTCGAATTTTAAAGATTTCTTAAAAGTTTTTTCAGCTAAAATGACTCCACTTTCTTTTGCACTTCTTCCAAACAATATTCGTGATGCTGCCCAATTTTTATGACAATAATAATAGGCTCTTTGGATGTCTGTATAATGAATGTGGTTGGTGTCCAAAAAGAAAATAGAGTTAATTAACTTTTCTTTTAATCTAGATTTTAATTTGTTATAACTAGCCTTATTACTATTCTTCTGGTATAGATATTTAATTGCGTCTTCGTCACTTCCTATATCTCCCTTCTTTATACCTTGAAAAAACTGATTTAGTTTAGTTGTTGAGTTTTTATCATTTCCAATTATTTCAATCTTGTTTACTTGAAAAGTTTCAAGTAGAATAACTATTTCTTGTATGAAATCCATAGAGTATGTCTTTTCTTTAACGTTATGCATATGCAAAATACATTGTATAGTGCTGACTGTCAAGTTTTTATGATTAAAGTTATAAGTTTTATAATCAATTTTCGGGTGTCTTTTTCTCTTGTTTTTTGCTTCTGAATTCGCTTTTTGAGTGTTTATGTTTGAAATGTACTATGAAAGAATGACAACTTCTTGAAAGCATTTTTAACTAAAACATACCCATAACTATGATTAATCTAATTATTTCAATTTTATTATCTACTGGAATTATTACCTCCCCATCAGAATTTAATACAGAAAATTGGAACCAAGCAAATAGCACTTATCAAGGACAAATTATTATCACAGATGATATAGCTATCTAAATTTTGTATTGATAAATGCAGAATTATTATACCATTTTAAAATTAATTTTTTCAGAAAAGCATCATTAAATCCGCTAACTCTAAATGAATAAACTATTACCCTATATAAATGTGATTAAGCACATAAATGTCATGGTAAGAACTCATTTTGTTAACTGTGGATTAGAAAGAAGTATATGTTATTTTAAGTAACAAACTTTTGATTAATAATAAAACGCAATAATGTTTTCTGTGATTGTTTTTGATTTGATCTTAAGCGAAATAGTTATCTAAATATTTTGACGAAATGGTCAGCGTATAAGAAATGAGTTTAGATGGATAAATATCAAGGTGTAAGCTGAAAAACCTTCAAAGAGTAGGCATAATTTAAAACTTGTAGTAATGAAAAAATTATCATTAAATCCACTAACTCTCGATAAACAAACTATTGCTTTATTGGATACAAACCAGTTACAAAAAGTGGTGGGAGGAAAGACTATAAATTTTATAGCTGACTCTACAGGATGCGGATCAGGAAATAGTACTTGTCCTTCTGGTGCAGGATCTACAGGGTGTGGATCAGGAGGAAGTACTTGTGATTTTAATAAGCTAAAGCGATAATATTCTGTAATTGTTTTCAAATACATCTTAAGCAAATATTCAATCAAATCTTTTGTTTGCTTAAAGAGATTGTAAGTAATAAGTTTATATGAAGAGGCAAAGGTGGAAGCCGAAAAACCTTCAAAGAGTAGGCATAATCTTAAATACTTTTATTATGAAAAAGTTATCATTAAACCCGTTATCTCTTGACAAGCAAACTATTGCTTTATTGGATGCCAATCAATTACAAAATGTTGTGGGTGGATTTGCTAAGCTTGCTGCTGATTCTACAGGATGTGGATCAGGAGGTAGTACTTGCGGATCTGCTGGAGGATCTACAGGATGTGGATCAGGAGGAAGTACTTGTCCAAAAGCTTCGAGAAGATTATCGAAGTAATTGAAACTTATTTGTGAGGCTGGTTATCAGCCTCACTCTTTTGCAAGGATCATTGATTCATAATAAAAGACAAAGGTGGAAGCCGAAAAACCTTCAAAGAGTAGGCATAATCTTAAATACTTTTATTATGAAAAAGTTATCACTAAACCCGTTATCTCTTGACAAGCAAACTATTGCTTTATTGGATGCAAATCAATTACAAAATGTTGTGGGTGGACTAGCTAAACTTGCTGCTAACTCTACAGGATGTGGATCAGGAGCCAGTACTTGTGGGTCTGCTGGAGGATCTACAGGATGTGGATCAGGAGCTAGTGTTTGTCCAAAGGCAAAGATGATGAGATAGTAAGTTAAAATTAGTGAGGCTGGTTAAACAGTCTCACTCTTTTTGCAAGGATCATTGACTCATAATAAAAGACAAAGGTGGAAGCCGAAAAACCTTCAAAGAGTAGGCGTCATTTAAAATATTTTACAATGAAAAAATTATCGTTAAACCCTTTAACCCTCGATAAACAGACTATCGCGTTACTGGATGCCAACCAACTGCAAAATGTTGTGGGTGGATTAGCTAGACTTGCTTCTGATTCAACAGGATGTGGATCTGGAGCTAGTACTTGTCCTAAAGGAGCAGGGTCAACAGGATGTGGATCAGGAGGAAGTACTTGTCCATTAAAAGAAAGGTAACCTTTAATTTGTGAGGCTGCATTTAGTAATCTCAATTTTATCAGATAAGAATATTTCAAAAAGAGAAATCTAGTGTAAGCTGAAAAGAAATAGAAAGACAGATGAGTCTTTTTAAAAAAAAAATCGGGTCAATATCAAGCGTCTATTTACAAGGGCAGAATCTACAGAGTGTGACTCCATTTAGAATAGCAATATTGGATAATACCATATTGAGTTTTTGATTAGAATGAAAGGTTTAAAAAATTTCAGATTTAAATTATGACTGGATTATAGTAATAAAAAGAAATACAAGATTTAGCTTTTCAAATGTATCAATTTTTTGAATGCTAAAAGGTGGAAGCCGAAAAACCTATTAATAGAGTAGGCATAATCTTAAATTTTTTAATTATGAAAAAGTTATCATTAAACCCTTTGTCATTAGACAAAAGCACAATTGCAATTTTAGATTCTAATCAATTACATGATGTAGTTGGTGGAAAAGGAGTTAGTTCATCTACTGGTGGCGGTGGAGGATCTACAGGATGTGGATCTGGATCAAGTACTTGTCGTGCTGTAGGCGCATAGTTGAAACGATTAGTTAGTGAGGCTGTTTTTTGGCAGCCTCACATTTTAAATCAAATTGGGATTTTTTTAAAATATTTCCCAAGAGGTGGAAGCTGAAAATCCTTCAAAGAGTAGGCATAATCTTAAATCCTTTTATGATGAAAAAGTTATCATTAAATCCATTATCCCTCCACAAGCAAACTATTGCTCTATTAGATTTTAACCAATTACAGACTATTGCAGGAGGGATGACCGCTGCTTGTCAGCCAGGCGGGTCAGGTCATTGGAGTTCAAATGGCGGTGGAGGCTCTACAGGATGTGGATCTGGATCAAGTACTTGTCGGACCAAATAATTTTATCTTAGAACTTATATGTAAAAATGGATAGTGGAAAAACTGAATTTAAAAAATAATAAATATTAGCTAAAATATATTCAAATAGAAATGAAGGAACATCCAGATTATTTTAATTATGATTATTACTGTCTTAGGTTTCCAGCTCAACCTTTGGAGGCTATATTGGAGTTTAACAAATTAATTGACAAGCATGATCTTGAAAGTATAGAATCTATAAAGATTCTACTTCAACAATTGTTTTCAAACCAATTTTTTCGAATTGCCATATTTGTTTCTTCCAAAGAACTATTCAGCAGATGGGTTGAAATTAATGAAAAAGAAAACCACAATAAATTAGAACTTAAAATGTTGCTAATTTCTCTTTATAAGTATTATTCAAGGATGTCCTTGAGAAGTACTCCTTATGGACTTTTTGCTGGGCTAACTACAGGGAAAACAACAAAGTCTGAATCTAAGATTGAGTTCGATAAAGAAAAATTCAAGCCCATTCTCCAATTTAATATTCAAACGATAACGGAATTTCTTAGAAAGTTTAATGCAGTTGATCCGTCAGTAATAAATACCCTTAATTATTATATTAATAATACGCTTTATTCTCTTGGGGAAAAGATTTATTTCGTTGAAAAAATCGATTCAGATGGTTATCAAATTTCAAACTTAACTTCTATTACTTTGAATGAATATATTCAAAAAGTTTTGGATAGAGCAAAGGATGGAGCAACGATAATCGAATTAACTTCTTGTATTGATATTGATAATGTTACTGAGGAGCAAAAGATAGGTTTTATTAATAGTTTAATTCAATCACAAGTTTTAATTAGTGAGTTGTGGCCAAGTACTTCTTCCAAAGATTTTATGGGATCGTTTTTTCAAAAAATAGAATCCAAGGTTATTGGTAACCCTCAAATTAATGATTTAAAGTCTATTTACGACAAATTCCAACAAGTCAATAAAATTGAAGACATAGAACTTGTAAGGAAACATTTTAATGAGCAAGATGAAAATAGCATATCCAAAAGGAAGGATTTTTATAAAACTGATTTATTTTATAATCTTAATTCCAATGAAATTAATGAAAAGGTTATAAAGGAAATTAGTGATATTTCATTTGATCTAAAAAGAATTATTCCTGGTTTTACCTCTGAACGATTAGATTCGTTTAAGCAAGCATTTCATAAAAAATATGAAAGCAGAGAAGTCTTATTTGTTCAGGCTATTGATCCAAATTTTGGTGTTGGATATGGACTAGTAGTAAGTGGAATCGCTGAATATACGCCACTTGTTGAAGGAATACCAATTTCGCCTACACCTGAAACTACTCAACCAATTGACAGCATATTGCAATCTATACAGGATAGAGCAAAAAAGGAATATTTTCAAAATAATGCTAAAGTTGTTCACATTGATGAGGACATAAAAAGGTGGCTATCCATGGTGGAAGAAAAGCAAGAACTTTTTGATGGGCAGACTAAAACAAGTATGTATATCTTTGGTAGTTTATTAGCCAACTCTTTGGAATCTTTAGATAATGGAGATTTTAAATTCCGACCTGTTCAAGCCCATTCTCCTCACGCTGGAAAACTATTGTCCAGATTTTTACATGGGGATGAGACCTTAGATCAAAAGGTGAAAAAAACCATTCAAGACGAACAGGAAGCAAATCCAGATGTGATTTTTGCAGAAGTATTATATATCCCAGATGGAAAATATGCCAATATTAATTTATGTACACCTTTGAGGGATTATGAAATAGTTTATTCTTCTACTTCAAGTCTACCCTTATCACATCAAATAAATGTTAATGATCTAACTGTTTCGATAAGAAATGATAGAGTAGTTTTGAGATCAATAAAATTAAATAAAGAAATAATTCCATGTGTAACAAATACTTATGATGCTGAATTTGGAAATCCTATTTATCAGTTTTTATGTGAAGTCGGATTACAAAATATTAATCATGGATATGGTTGGAGTTGGGGTAGTCGTAATTATAAACAGCCATACCTGCCTAGAATAGAATATAGAAAATTTATTCTCCAGAGAGCAAGATGGTTTATTAATAAGACTGCTCTTAATTATAAAGATGATGATGCACTTTTAGAATATTTTGGAAAACTGAAAGAGGAGGTTGGATTGGATAGATACCTAATAATTTCAGCAGGAGATAACGAATTTTTAATTGATTTAGACAATGAAATTTGTAGATATATATTAGGAAAGAACATTAATAGAGATGACGTAATTTTATTTGAATTCCTTAAGACTCCAGAGAATTGTTTTGTTAAAGAAAACGGGAAAAGTTTTTCAAATGAATTAATCATTCCAATGGGGACTAGAAATCCTATGTATAGAACAAAACCATACTTTTCGAATGATGTCAGATTAAAGGATAAAGTAACCAGAATATTTGCTCCCGGTTCAGAATGGCTTTTTGTGAAAATTTATTCTGGAACTAAAGTTTTAGAAGAAATTCTTACAGAAATAATAGGTCCATTTGCAGATGACTTAATTAAAAAACAAATAATAGATAAATGGTTTTTTCTTAGATATGATGATCCTGATTATCATTTGAGAGTAAGATTTCATCGATCAAATAAAAGCGATAATTCTGATTGGTATTTAATACTAGAACACCTACAAGCAAAATTAAATGATTATGTGAAAGAAGAACATACGCTAAAAATTATGGTAGATACTTATCAAAGAGAATTAGAACGATATGGCTCAGAAACGATAGAAAGTAGCGAATCTATTTTTTATGCTGATAGCGTTGCGATTTACAAATTTGCTGGAATGCTACATGGAAATGAAGGAGAGGAAGTGAGATGGAAATTTGGACTTATTAGTATTGATTTATTACTAAATGATTTTGGATTTAGTTGGAAAGAAAAGAAAGAGTTATTAGCCAACCTAAGTGCAGACTTTTTTCAGGAGTTTACTGTTCATAGTGAATCTGGAGGGAAGTATGTTTCCAAGGCAATACGAGATAGATATAGAAAATACAAACTTGAAATTGCTAATTTATTATCCAATGATAAATCAAAAATAGATCCCGATTTACTTGATGCTTACAGGTGTTTTGAGGAAAGAAGTGAAATAATAAAACATCACACAGAAAAAATAAATAGTGTTTCTAAAAACGAGAGAGACAGTATAGTTGCAAGTTATATCCATATGACGATGAATCGCTTATTCATTGCTAATCAGAGGAAGCATGAATTAGTCATCTACCATTTTATGAATAAATTTTATGAATCAATTATAGCACGCAAAAAAAATAAGATACATGAAAAAGCAATCTGAATTAACTATTAATGTTGAAACTATTGTAGATGAGATAACCTCAGCTATCAAAGGAACAGCAAAATTGACTCTTCATAACACAGCTTATGATACAGGGCTACTTGGGTATTCTCTTTATTATGCATATTTAGCTAAATATAAAAATGAAGATAAGCATATTGCAACGTCCGAAGAATATTTTGAAAAAGCGATAGCAGCTCTTGATATAAATAACTTTCACAGAACCTATGATACAGATTCTATTGATACACACCTTTCTCAAATCGGTCGATTTGTTTGCTTTACTAGAAAACATAACCTGTTAAATATTGATGCAGAAGATTACCTTTTAAAATTGGATGATATTCTATTTGACTTAGTGAAAAGTAAAATTTCAATAAAAGATTTTGATTATGGTAGTGGAGCAATGGCTTCAGGTTTTTATTTTTTAGATAGGTTGAAAGAAGGCGTGCCTGTAGAAGATAGAATTAAATACATCGTTCATAGTCTTGAAAATTTTGCAGAAAAAGATTCTGATGGTGATTATTTCTGGCAAAGTCCTTCTCTTTACGATAGGGTTTATTTAGGAATTTCTCACGGTTCCTGTCTTATGATATCTTTTTTATGTACGGCTTATGAATGTAATGTAGAGAAAGAAGCATGTAAAAGAATTATTGAAAAAGCCGTCAATTTTGTTATCAAACAATTCAGAGGAAAATCTAAATACAAAGGATTATTTCCTAATAAGATTGGTGATGAAGTAGATGATATGCAGTTTGCTCTTTGCTATGGAGATATTGGAAACGGTTATGCACTTTATAGAGCATCAAAGGTTTTAGAAAGTGAAAGAATTAAAACATTTACAGAATTAGTATTAAGTGATTGTTTGCTAAGAAATAAAAAAGATAATCTAACCTTGGATCCTGGTATCTATTATGGTGCATCAGGGTTAGTTATTGCATTTAGCCAGGTGGCAAAAGTTTCTGATGATGTCCGATTTAAGGATAGAGCAAAATATTGGTATGATGAAATACCAAATTATAAAATTCATAACAATGACTTTGCGGGATTCCAAAGTAGATTAGATGAGGATTCTAAATTATGGAATATTTCTTTTGGATGGGGAATCATCGGGGTTGGAATTACTTTAATGGCGTATTCAGATAATGAATTACCATCATTTGCAGAACTTACTTTCGTTGCTTAAACTATAATCAAAATGGAAATAACAAAAACAAAAACAACTCAAAGTCTGGTTGATCAATTTCTATCCAATTTGGAAAGTTTTCCAGAGTCTGTAAAGGATACAACCATACAATATGATCTAAGTAAATTAGTAAGTATTCTTCGGGAGAAGGAGATTAAAGAAATTTGTAAAGTAGGGCAAGAAGGATTTGATCAAGTTGATAAAATTGATATTGAGTTTGGTCCGATTGTTAAAGATTTAGTATTTGAAGCTGACTTAGAAAAATCAATACAAGAATATTTAGTACTTGAAAATAAAATTGAGCTCGAGGTATCTGGGGACTTGTACATTTTTGCAAAGCAGTTAGCTTTATCTGTAAAGTCACTTTATTATTATAAATCAAAACAATGGGATGAGGCAATTGCTGTTACGATTGAATGTATAGCTTTAAATGATTATTTAATTCATTTAGGAATGTATACTTTAAATTTAAGAGTGATAGAGCAAAATAAAAATATCTCTAGAATATTATTAAGAGCAGGAAAAACTGAAGCGGGATTTGAAATTTTAAAAAACTTATTTCACTACATGTTTAATGGAGTCAGTAATAACCTGAATGGCAGCATCTTAAATTACAAAGAATTTTGGGAGAAAGTACCTATTCTAAGAGAGTCTTATACCTATCAAATGTTTTGTATGATAATAGAAGATATCATCCGATTTAATTTCAAATCTCCAAATGAATACTATCCAAATGAATGGTATAAAGATTTGGACTTTGAGGTAAATAGTCCTGATCGACAATTAATTTATAATTGGATTTATATCAATAATCAACTTACAAAAGGAGACTATCATGATTTTTTTGATTCAATAAATTATTATTTCAGTCAGCCGACTAGTCATGATTACGATATTTTAAAAATCTCTTTATTAATAGAACTAAGCAAATTTATATCTAATAGCGAATATCAAGGACAAAAAGAAGCGCTGAAAAAATTAGAAGATTATTGCTTAAACCAATTCAATACTTACGAACGCCTACGGAACGATATTAAAAAGCATCACTTCAAGAAAATTTAATTAAAAAAGAGTGAAACCTCATGGGTATATTTTTTAGTAGTATATTTAACTCATAAAAAAAAAAGATGAAAAGCCGTATATTCTTTCTAATCGTCGCTTTATTAAGTAGTTTCATTTGTTTATCACAAAGTGTTAGTGGTAAAATTATTGACGAAAAAGGACAACCTTGTGATTATGCAGAAGTAGTGTTAATATCAAGTGACAGTTCCATAGTTAAAGCTGAGCTAACTAACGATCAAGGGAATTATTCCATCGTTTTACCTAAAAAAGGAACCTACTTACTTAAAGTATTCAACTTTGGAATTGAAGTATTTGCAGAAGAAATTCTAATTAATAATACTACTGAGAAAAATATAACAATCAACAAAGACATAAATCTTGAAGAGGTTGCGGTAGTTGCTAAAAGAAAATTAATAGAAAACAAAGTAGATAGATTGGTTTTTAATGTAAGTAATTCAATAGCATCTAATGGTATGGATTTAACTCAAGTTTTATCAATGACTCCTATGCTTCAGATTGATGACTTTGGAGTTTCTATAATCGGGAAAAGTGGAGTAGGAGTAATGGTCAATGATAAAATGGTAAACCTAGATGGAATCGATTTGATAAACTATTTAAGATCTTTAAGATCAGATGATATTGCAAAAATAGAGGTAATCACCACCCCTCCAGCAAAATATGAGGCTCAAGGAAATAGTGGATTGATAAATATTGTGTTAAAGAAAAACCCGAAATTAGGATGGAGTGGAAATGTATCAACTTCTTACACCAAAGCTACTTACTCATCAAGTACAAATGGTATAAGCTTAAATTATAGATCTGATAAAATAAATAGCTCTCTTAAGTTAAGACATTTTCATAGAAAAATGAGAACTACTGAAAAGATTGATATCATAGGATTTAATTCTATCCTAAGTGAAGATATTAGAGAAGATTTATTCAAGGGGATAGGTTCAAATTTAAGTATAGATTACCAAGTTAATGAGAAATCTAGTATTGGAATTATTTACGATATTAGTGATTCAGATTCGGATATGGATATTAATAATGCTACAGGCTACAGCACTTCAAATGTAATCGACTCGGTTTTAACTACAACTTCCGAGCATAGAAATGCTGCAATTTCTCAAACCCTTAGCGTTTATAATGACATTAAATTAGATGACAAAGGAAAATCAATAAGCATAGTCGGTAATTATTTTTCAAATTTACCTATTACGAATGTTAACTTTATAACAAACTCTTCTTTAACCCCAGCAAGTAATAAAGTGAGAAATAATAGTGATATAGATTATACTATTTGGTCAATACAATCTGATTTGGTTTATCCAGCTAAATGGGGGGAAATAGAAACGGGGTTAAAGTTTACTAATTTTACAAATAATTCAGACGTCAGTTATTTTGATTTTATCAATGGGCTAGAAGTTCAAGATGCAACCAAAAGTAATCTATTTGAATATGATGAACAAAATATTGCAGGTTATATAAGCTCAAGCAAAACCTTTAGTGAAAAAATCTCTATGAAAATTGGATTGCGTTATGAATACTCAATTATAGAAGGATTCTCTCCAACAACGAGCAAACTAAATAAAAATAAATATGGAAATTTATTTCCAACATTTTATTTAAGCTATAGACAAAGTGAAAATAACAACTTTGCCCTAAGCTACTCTAGAAGAATCAATAGACCTTCTTTTCGAACTTTAAATCCGTTCCGATGGTACTCAAATCCCTTTACATATTATACTGGTAATCCAGAATTGGAACCTTCGTTTAATAATAATATTGAAGTATCATATAGATATAAAGGAATATTATCTTTTGCAGCATATGCGCAAAGAGTAAGTAATGGATATGGACGTACTATACGTGTAGTTAATGGTGTGGAAAAGATAATTGATTTTGATAATTACTTAACAGAAAGTAGTATTGGTCTAAATAGTAGTTTGTATTTAGCTCCTAGCAAATGGTGGGAAAGCTATATAAGTACGTACTTGTATTACTCAAGCTCTGAGTCTTCTCTTGATGAAATAATTCCTCAAAAAGGTACGGCTTTTAGTTATAGTATAAATAATACATTTACTTTAAGTAGTAAAAAAGAAGTTAATTTATTAGTCAACTTTTGGCATTACCTTCCTGCAAGACAAGGCAATGTTTTTAGTGAACAACTTTCTAATTTTTCACTAGGATTAAGATTTCCTATCGTAAAAAAAATATTACTTATGAGTATGACTGCTAACGATATATTCCTAGGAACAGTAAGTAAAGGCGAAATATTTTTTGAAGGCTTTACACAAAATTATAATAACTACTATGATGGTAGAAGTTTTACGGTTAGCTTAACTTATAATTTTGGTAATAAGAAAGTTAAAGGAAACAATAAGAATATACGATTTGATGAGAAGTATAGAGGTAATTAATTTTTATTAAGATCATTATAAAATGTTCTTCTTCTAAATGGCTAGAATAGTTCTTATTAATTTAAAACACACTAATTTTTGTAAGTTATGAACATAATACTACAACATGACAGGATGGATTGTGGGGCCGCAACTTTAGCTATGATATCTTCACATTATGGTAAATATTATGATTTACAATATTTACGAGACAATTGTTTTTTAACTCGAAATGGCGTTTCCTTATTAGGACTCACAGAAGCTGCTGAAAAAATCGGATTACAGACTTATCCCGCTAAATTAAGTGTTGATAAACTAAGACAAATAAGTGTTTCAAAAAATGAATTAGGGTTAAATTTACCAACCATTTTACATTGGAATAAAAATCATTTTGTGGTGCTGTACAAAATATCAAAAAATATTTTTACCGGAAAAGTATCTTACAAAATAGCAGATCCTGCTCACGGACTAATCAGTTTATCACAAGAGAGATTCAACTCTGCATGGCTTTCTGATAATGAAGAAGGAATAGCATTACTTCTTAATCCTACGGATGAATTTTATGAAAAAGAACCCCCTACTAGAAATAAATTAACAGTTAGTGGATTACTGAAGCATCTAATTCCTTATAGAAAACAATTACTATCTATGTCAATACTTCTTTTACTAGGAAGCTGTTTGACATTAATTTTTCCTTTTCTAACGGAAGCATTAATAGATAAAGGAGTTAATGCTAAAAATTTGAATTTTATATTTATTATTCTTTTAGCACAATTAGGAGTATATCTAGGTTCAATCACCATTGAAATATTTAGAAATTGGCTAATGCTTTATGTTGGCACTAAATTGAGTATCAGTATCATTTCGAATTTTCTCAAAAAACTTTTACAATTACCACTAAAGTTTTTTGATACCAAGATGATGGGAGATTTTCAACAACGGATTCAGGATAATGATCGAATTGAAGAGTTTTTAACCTCTCAAAGTTTAACAACGTTTTTCTCTATAATTACTTTCTCTGTATTCTTTGGAGTATTATGGTATTACGATCTTACAATATTATTAGTTTATCTAGCCTTAACCGTCATTTCTATATTTTGGTCAATTTATTGGCTTAGAAAAAGAAAGGTATTAGATTATTTTCGTTTTCAACAACAAGCTGAAAACCAAGAATCTATATATGAAATTATACGTGGGATTACAGAAATGAAGTTGAATGATTTTGAAGAATATAAGAGAAGAGAGTGGGAGAGAGTACAGGAAAGACTTTTCAAAATAAATATACGTATCCTTAAAGTAGATCAATTCCAACAATCAGGTTTCGAATTTATCAATCAGGTAAAAAACATTCTTGTAACTTTTCTTGCAGCTACATATGTAGTTGAAGGTAAAATGACTTTAGGCGCACTTTTGAGTGTATCCTATATTATCGGACAAATGAATTCTCCCATAAGTCAATTATTAACTTTCTTCAGATCATTGCAAGATGCAAAATTAAGTCTAGAAAGACTCAATGAAGTGCAGAACCATCCTGCTGAAGAAAATGAGGAACAAATTCATATTAATCCAAAACAGAAAAAAAAGGAGAATGGAATAGAAAAAGGAATTCATTTAAAAAAATTAAGCTTCCAATACGAAGGACCAAAGTCTCCATTTGTACTTAAAGATGTTGACATATTTATACCAGAGGGTAAAATAACAGCAATAGTGGGAGCAAGTGGAAGTGGGAAAACTACATTGATGAAATTATTGTTAAATTTTTATAATCCTACTAAAGGAGAAATATATTATAATGATGATAATATTATAGATATATCACCCAAAAGCTTAAGACAGAATTGTGGTATCGTTATGCAAGATGGATTTATCTTTTCAGATTCTATAGAAAGAAATATTGCAACTAGCGATGAAGAGATTAATCCAACTATGTTGAAAAAAGCAGTTGATGTTGCTAATATTACTGAATATATAGAATCCTTGCCATTAAAATTTAATACTAAAATTGGCACTTCTGGTAATGGAATAAGTGGTGGTCAACAACAACGATTCTTAATAGCTAGAGCTGTGTATAAAAATCCTCATTATATTTTCTTTGACGAAGCAACTTCTGCTCTCGACGCGGAAAATGAGAAAGTTATTCATGATAATTTACAAGAATTTTTTAAGAAAAAAACTGTGGTTCTAATAGCTCATAGATTAAGTACGGTTAAAAATGCTGATCAAATTATAGTTCTAAAAAATGGAGAGGTGGTTGAAAAAGGAAGCCACCAAGATTTAGTTGATAAAAAAGGAAACTATTTCTCTTTAATAAAGAATCAATTAGAACTTGGCACATGATTGCTAATTAGTCATAATTTAAAAGTCAAAGGAAAAAATATTTCACGAAAACTTAAAATATCAGAAAAAGTTGTACAGCCTTTATTGTCGGAAGTATTAGCAGCCACAATGATTTGACTGATTTGAGTCGATCAATTGCTTGATCTTCAAATTCTTGCCAAGAAAAATCTTCTTGATTGAAATGGGAATCATGATCCCATAAATTTTGACTTTTTGATTTTTTGAGTGTCTTTTCTTTTTCATGATAAACTGTGTTTGAATGATTAAGTTTAATAAATTTTAATTTTGACACTGTTACTTGAACAGTCTCTTCCCAAAGCATTAGTGCTCGTATGCTTTGTCCTTTTAATCTAAAGAATTCCCCTATGCTTGCATCGGGTGCAACAGCAGCAATGATATCTCATAAGTGAAAAAATCCCTCCACGACCAATTTTTTTTCACCATATAGGCACATAGAAAACATAGGTGAAATTCTATATTGATATCTATGAAACTGTTTTTTTGATTCTCCGTCAGCTTGCTGCGGAGTAGTTCAATGTAAGTTAAAGCTCGGAGCAAAAGGAGTATGAATCTTTGGCACGTTGTTAACTACTATAAATTTGTAATTTTTGATCCAATTCATCTACAAATTGTAATATGGATTTAGATGAAGTTTGTATTTGAAAGATTGATTCAAATTCTTCTTTGAAATATCCAAATTGGGCCGAAAAACTGTTATCAGTTTCAAATTTAAAAATGTGAATTCGAATTTGCGACTCGTTATTATATAAAAATGTGAATTTGAATTTGAAAGTATCAACAGTTGGGTTCATTTTTAGCCTGATGTCTTTAACTAGTTTTTCAAGCTCAGATTTTAAAACGGGCATTCTAAAAACAGTTTGCCTAAATCCTTCTTCTATACCTTCATGAAACCACTTCTTCGTTCCACCTTTATTTACAAATCCTGAGTGGCAATGAATATGTAAGGATAGGTATTTTTTTCCAGATTCAATTGTTGAATTACGTATTTCAATCCAAATTGATTTGTCACTTTCAGTCGATTTTAATGCAATAGGAAAATAATTTAACATAAATTACTAGTGTTACTTGAGTTCGTGATTTAATCGTTCAGTAAAATATTTGTTTTTTCCAAAGTAGTAAGACTCAATGAATTCTATTAAAGCGTCTTCATTCGTAAATTTTAAATCAAAGTCTCCCGGCCCAGGACCAGGAACCCAACTCCAACAGGTTATTCGGTAAGATTCTTCCTCATGTCGTAATATCATTATTGGACAATTAGAAAATATTTCTTTTACTGTATTTCCATTAAGGTCAAACTCGACTATTGGACCAAATATTTTATTCGGAATTAAGTTGCCTTGAGAGTTGTTTTTGAGAATTCGTGCTCTTTTTTCGTTGTCAAAGAGGAGTAGCAGCCCTTTCTCAATTAATTTGTTTTTATTTTTTTCTTTTAACAAAACTATTATTGTGTGTATTTAGGTGTTAAAATTACATTTCTTTTTTTGTCCTTTTTGAATAGTAAGGCTGTTTGTGTTTCATTGATCGATACTTTTACTGGTCAACCTTTTTCAGTACAATTCAGCAAACGGTTTCTTATATACTTAACATAAGTTGATTTATCGGCTTTATTGTATTGTCCTAAAATAGGTTGACACTTAACTCATCAGGGTATGTTTCTAAGCTCGGACAGTTAGTGTTTTCAAAGGTTTGCGCTTCCTTTGTCTAGGCTGCGAAAACGATGTCACATCTTTTAACACAAATTCAAAAATGACAGGAATTTTTTTTGGAACAAACGCTGTGCAAAAGTTTTATTATCTATTCCTCGGATGTCAAAATCATGAACGACAGTAGTAGTTTATTAAACAGTCTCACAATCTACATCGTCCCCAAAATCTCTGAACAACAAAACAAACCTCTCGGCACATGGAAACAACCTTTCCATTTCCCACCTTTTAAATCTAACAATCGATTCCCCTTTCTATCCAAATATCCCCACCATTCGCCATATCTTTTTTCGGGAAATTTCTCCCAAGTGTAAGCATGAACCTCTTCAAACCAAACTTTGCAACGCTCATCTTTTGTCAACTGATAACCTTTTAAAAGTCCAACCAAAGTTTCCAAATGAACCCACCATAATTTTTGATTCCATTCCAATTGTTGCGGTGGATAACCTTTAAAATCTAGAAAATAGAAAATGCCGCCGAACTCTTTATCCCAACCATGTTCTAAAGTTTGTAACATTATATTTACGGATTTTTGAATTAAGGCTTTATCATCATATCTTTTTCCTAAATCCATGATAAACCACATGGCTTCTATCGCATGACCAGGGTTTAATAATCGTCCTTCGAAAGAATCTGAAAAGTTTCCCTCAGGAGTTACATTTTCCAAAATCAAACCTGATGTTGGATGATAAAAAACTTCCATAACTTCATGAATACAATTTTGAATAGTTGCTTCAACTAAGTCCTTTTCCAATAGCGTTTCTATCTCCAAACAGAGGTTACATAAAATCATCGGAAGAGCAAAATTTTTCAAAGGACGAGTGTCCGGAAATGTCTTGTTGTAAATTCCTTTAGAGTTATTTTTTCTTTTTAAAATATTTTGGAAAGTGGCCTTTGCGATGGTGGCATATTCCTCTTTTTTCGTTGCTAAATAAAGCTGTCCAAATGCCATCGTCGCAAAACAATCTGAAAAAATATTATAAGGTTGAATTAAAGGTTCGCCTTTTTGATTGAGTGAAAAATACCAATTTCCATTTTCATCTCTTCCGTTTTTTTCCAAAAAATCAGCTCCATGTAAAGCAAAATCCAACCATTCTTTTTTTTGTTCCAATCGATTATACAACATTGAAAATGTCCAAACTTGTCGAGCTTGCAACCAAATAAATTTATCAGTATCAAAGACTTTTCCATCCTCTAAAAGGCACGTAAAATAACCACCATAAGTTTCATCTTTGGAATGATTCAGCCAAAAAGGAAGGATGTTTTCGAGGAGTTCATTTTTATATTGAAGTGAAAGTTTTGTAGCATTCATTGCCTTTAAATAGTTGATTTTCAAGTTTTTATCTATAAATTACTTAGCCTATAGTTTTTAATTTTTCCATATATCGATTATACAAATGATGTGCTTGTACATAACTTGATTGAGGACTCATAAAATGCGAAAACTCAAAAGTAATTGCTTTTTCCAAACCTGCTTTTTTAGCTGCTTCCAATTTCAATAATAACTTTGCCCACTTGATTGGAAAAAATTTAATTGGCATATCTCGATCAAAAGATTCTGCATTGGTCCAACATTTCATCTCATATTTCTCTGCTAGTTTTTTATTGATAGAAAAATAATGAGCTAACTCATGATACGGCACATGACCATCTTGAAATGCTAAAATATCAACCGCATCTTTGATACTATCCAATATCTCGTTCCAATCTTTTTCATGTTGTTGGATAGAAATACTTTCGATTTTAGTGAGAGAAGATTGACTAGAAAGGATGGCTTTTTTTCCATCAATGTAAGGTGAGATAAGTGTCGGCAAATTATTTGAGATGCCTTTACAATGTGTACCCAAACGAGTATAAAGTGACATAATATCTCCTGTTTTTCGACTCACCTCTTGCGACAAATACCAACCTTTGAAGGCAGGATTTTTTCCATATTTTTCCCAAACTTCATCAATCACTTTTAGGTTTATTTCTACTTCCTTTTGATAGTCACCTTGTTCCCACCAATATTTTCCAGAGTCATATAGTCCGAAATAAAATTGCATTTGATATTTTTCCGCAAGAGCTAAAAAAAGTGCCACCAAGTCTAGTGGTGGTCGATATACATTTTCGGTTTTTTCTAAAAAATCAGAAGGGTAAGTCATCCATTTTTTATAACCACATCGAATTAAAATGACGGTATCAATTCCCATTTTTTTCATGTGAAAAAAATCGGCATCCCACTCCTTTTCTCCCCAATTTTGATGAGGAATGTCATGAGAAATTTCATCTAAAAAAGTAGCTGTTATGGGTAACATTCTCCATCTAATTTATCGTACCATAATATTTTTAATAAATAACTGGTGATTAGAAAAATCACAAAAGCGATAGTGAAATTTTGAAATGCCTTAATGATTAAATAAATCGGCATCACCACCAAAGTCATTTGCCAAACAATTCCAATTAAGACATTTAACATATCGATTTTAAAATTTTCATTGGCTTTAAAATCAGGATTGTCTGCTTTTAATTTTTTAATAATTGGATTCCAAAAACCCCAAGGGCGAGTATCATGATAGAATTTTTTCAAAACTTCTTCATTGTCAGGCGGAGTCAAAAGTGTTCCTAAAATACATCCCAAAAATGACACCGCTAAGATGATGGGAAAAATATAAATCGCAGAAGTCTCTGGAAATAAACCTGGCACAAAAGTCGAAGCCAAGAGTCCTCCAAACATTCCAAAGAAATAACCATATCCATTGAATCTCCACCAAATCCATTTTAAAACATTCGCCGCAGCATACCCACCATAAAGTGCTGAAGTAATCCACAATGTCAACGAATTTATCGACTCCGCAAAAAAACCTCCGATTACTCCAATCACAACTAAAATTAAAGAAGACCAATAACTCATTCGAATATATCTTTTGCTAGAAGCAGTTGGGTTGATATATTTTTTGTACAAATCATTGACGAGATAAGCGGGGGCAGCATTAATAAACGCCGCAAATGTTCCCATGAATGCAGCCAACAATCCTGCAAGTAAAAGTCCTTGAAAACCAATCGGGACAAATCGCTCAATCGCCAAGGGTAAGACTAATTCAAAATCAACATCTTTTCCCATTGCCTGAAATTCTGGAATCAAATAGACTAAAGATAAAACCGCAAATCCTGCGATCATCAAATACCTCGGAAAGAATAAAACTAAATTGGTCAAGCCACTCATCTTGGCAGCTTCGGCAGGAGACCGAGTGGAGAGTACTCGCTGCATATCGTAGCTCGGAACCGGGCCGGCAAGACTCGCAAATATTCCCTTAAAAATCATCATCATCACCAAGTAACCAATCAACTGAAAACCATCCGAATCAATTTTATCATTGACACTATCCAAATAACCCGTCCAATCCAATCCCAATTCCCAACCAAAAAATAGGTTTTCCCACCCTTCAGGAACGGCTTCCGTAATCTGCTCCGCACTCACATTTGTAAAAGCAATATAACCAATCACAAAACATGAAATCGTCATAATTACAAATTGTAAAACTTCTGTTATGACCACACTATACATTCCTCCTTTGATGGCATAAAGTGTCGTGATGCCAATGATTGCCAAAGCATAAGCTTGCTCAGATGTGATGACTAAACTGCCAATCATAAATGATAAATCCCATGGGAAAAATATAGTGGCGAATTTTCCAATACCCACAAAAAAATAAGCGATAAATCCAAATACACTTATGACCGCAAAAATAGTCACGATAATATGTGAAAGTCTTCCACCTAGTTCATCTCCAAATCGTGTCGTAATCCATTGCGCTCCCGTCATCACATTGGACCGCCGCAGCCAGATGGCTAAAAATATCATCACAAAAATCTGATTCCAAACAGGCCATAACCAAGGAATCCAAGCACTCTTTAATCCATAGACAAATAAAATTGTAACCGTCCACATTGTTCCTGAAATATCAAACATCCCAGAGGCATTGGACAGCCCGAGGTAGTACCATTTGATTTTATTGTCTCCTAAAAAATAGGAATTTAACCCACGAGATGCTTTTTTAGAAATCCAAAAACCAATCAACACAGTTGTGACTAAATAAAAAATAACAATAGAAATATCGATAGGATGGAGATTCATACAGTTTTTCGTTTGCGAAAGATTAGCAATAAAAATGCACAATTTAAAAAAAATAATTTGGCTGTGTTCGCACACAGAAAAAATTTTAGCTAAATTTATAGCTTATTTCAAGATTCTTCTACAAATTCTGTGATTGAGGTTAATTTAAAAATGAAATACAGAATTTGTCGAAGAATCTATTTCATTAAAAATAAGAATAATGACTGATTCTCCCCCAAAAAACTATTTAACTCGATATCGAGGATATTCCAACCAAAATTTATAATAGTTCATTTGAGGTTTCCAGAGCAGTTGCAAAAGAGATAGATGCGCTCATAAAAGAAAAGACAGAACGAAATAAACTTTGTGTTTTGGGCCTAGCAACAGGTTCAACTCCAACTTCAGTTGGTTGATGTAATCTACGGGAGAAATTCACCTCAATGAAATTAATTAGAATCCAAAAAGTCATTGTCAAAAGATATTTCTTTGAAAAGACTTAATATCAACAAACCATAAAACTCTAAGGAAAAACAAACTATGAAGAAATCCTATTCAATTTATTTTTTAATCATCCTCATCTTTTTCAGTTGTGAAAAAAATGAAATCAATTCTCCAATTTCTCCTTCTCTCACTTCTCACGCTAATCCATTTATCGGGACCGATGGAAAAGGGAAAACTTATCCTGGTGCAGCTGTTCCATTTGGAATGATTCAACTCAGTCCTGACAATGGAAGAAATGGTTGGGATTGGATATCAGGCTACTTTTATCCTGATTCGGTGATTGCAGGATTTAGTCATTTACATTTGAGTGGAACAGGTGCGGGTGATTTGTATGATATTTCATTTTTACCAATTTCAGGAGAATTAAGAAAAGCTAAATTAGATGATTTAAATAAAAATGTAACAATACATTCCCGTTTTTCTCATGAGCGAGAAAAAGCAAGTCCAGGATACTATCAAGTATATTTAGATGATTATAATGTGAATGTAGAATTGACCGTTACAGAAAGAACAGGTTTGCAAAAATATACTTTTGAAAAAGAAGATAAACGAGTTCGATTGCATTTAGGATATACTCGAAATTGGGATAGCATCACAGAAAGTTATGTAAAAATCGTCAACGATTCGACTATCGTTGGTTGCCGAAATTCAGTAGGTTGGGCAAGAGATCAAAAGGTTTATTTTACCTCTATTTTCTCTTCTCCTTTTACTTATGAGTTGAGTGATTTTGGGAAAAAAGTAACCGGTGATTCGATTAATGGAAAAGATATTTTAGCGGAGTTTTCTTTTTCAGAAAAAGAAGTGATGGTCAAAACAGGAATCAGTTCAGTCAGCACTCAAAATGCAAAACTCAACTTAACTAGCGAACAAATTGGTTTTGATTTTGAAGGAGTTTATCAAGCGGCAAAAAAACGTTGGGAAACTGCTTTCCAAAAAATAGAGGTTCAAGCTAGTCCAGATAATTTGACTCAATTTTACACCGCCATGTATCATTCTATGCTTGCGCCGACACTCTTTTCTGATATCAATGGAGATTACAAAGGCACCGATGGGAAAATTTGGAAAACTGAAAATCATGCGCGTTATTCCACCTATTCTTTGTGGGATACTTATCGAGCCTTGCATCCTTGGTTGACCATTGCAGCTCCTGAGAAAGTGGAAGGACTACTCTACTCCATGTTACAATTTTATGATGAAAATGAATTGCTGCCTGTTTGGAATATGCAAGGAAGTGAAACCAATATGATGATGGGCTATCACGCAGTACCTGTTTTAGCAGATGCTATTTTAAAAGGTTTTTCCATAGATAAAACTAAAGCATACGAAGCGATGAAGGCAAGTGCTATGCAAGATGAATTTGGGATAAAAGAATATAAAGAATTGGGTTATGTCCCTTTTGAAAATGGCAGTTGGAATGTTTCAAAGACATTAGAATATGCTTTTGATGATTGGTGTATCGCACAAATTGCTAATCATTTAGGGAAAAAAGAAGACCATGAATATTTCTTAAAACGCTCTGCCAATTATCGAAATCACTATGATGCAACTACTGGATTTTTTCGAGCAAAATCAAAAGATAAAACTTGGAAAAAAAATCTTGATCCACTTTCTTACGAGTCCGAAGATTACTGCGAAGCGAACGCATGGCAATACTATTGGTATGTTCCGCAAAATGTAGATGACTTAATTCAATTGACGGGAGGCGCAAATTTTTTTGGAGAAAAATTAGATAGAATGTTTGAGCTCCAACAATCTTCTGAAGAAACACCAGATTGGATTTCTGGATATATCGGTCAATATGTTCACGGAAATGAACCTAGTCATCATGTGCCATATCTTTATCAATATATAGGTGAAGGAAAAAAAACACAACAACGAGTTCGTCAAATCATGGATGAATTATACACGACTCAACCTAATGGTTTGGCTGGAAATGAAGATTGTGGACAAATGTCTGCGTGGTATCTTTTTAGTGCATTAGGATTTTATCCTGTGAATCCAGCGGATGGAAAATATATTTTAGGAAGTCCTGAAGTGAAATCAGCGACGATTCATTTACCTAACAAAAAAACATTCCAAATCAAAACTAAAAATCAGTCAAAAGAAAATGTTTACGTGAAATCAGTTCGATTAAATGGAGAAAAATTAAACGAATTTTATATCACTCATCAACAAATAATGGAAGGAGGAGAATTAGTTTTTGAAATGAAAAATTAGAAACTCCGCCAAAATTAATTATTCTAAATTAAACAAACTTATGAGAAAAGCACTCATTATAACAATACTTTTACAATCAATCATTTCTTTCGCTCAAACGCCCATTGACTTCGTTGATCCATTCATTGGAACATCAAACTACGGCGCAACCAACCCAGGAGCAGTAATGCCCGCAGGAATGGTTTCCGTCGTTCCTTTCAATGTAGCATTTAAAAAAGGAGAAGAAAATAAATTTGAAAAAGATAGCGAATGGCACTCCCGACCTTATGTTTTTGAAAATAAATTTTTAACAGGATTTACTCATGTTAATTTAAGTGGCGTAGGTTGTCCTGACTTGGGAAGTATCATTTTAATGCCCACTACAGGCGAACTAGAATTTGACTCAGAAAAAAATGGGACCACCTATTCTAATGAAAAAGCATCTCCTGGTTACTACACCAACACCTTAGATAAATACAATGTCAAAACTGAAATGTCAGCGACGCTTCGAACAGGAATCAGTCGTTACACATTTCCCGAAGGGCAAAGTAATATTTTTTTAAATCTAGGTTTAGGACTTACCAATGAGACAGGTGCAATGTTGCAAATCAAATCCGATACTGAAATAGAAGGTTATAAATTGATTGGAACTTTTTGCTACAATCCAGAAGATGTTCGACCAGTTTTTTTTGTGGCAAAATTTTCTAAGCCTGCTAAAAATTATGGTGCTTGGAAAAAAATGCCAGCCTTAAAAGGTGTCGAAGGTGCTTGGACAAAATACAATGACAAATACAAACCTTATGAAAAATATCACCATCAAATGGTCGGTGAAAATATTGGAACTTATTTTTCTTTTGACACAGAGGAAGGAGAAACGATTGAAGTAAAAGTAGGGGTTTCCTACGTGAGTATTGAAAATGCCAGAAAAAACCTAGAAGCGGAGCAACCCAATTTTGACTTGCAAGTCACTCATAATCAAGCAGTTAAAAAATGGAACGACTTGCTCAATCGAATAAAAATTGAAGGGGGAACAAAAGAAGAAAAAACTATTTTCTATTCGGCATTGTACCACGTTTTACTGCATCCAAATATCATTCAAGATGTCAATGGCGAATATCCAACCATGGAATCTTATGGCGTAAAAAATGCTAATGGAAAGAATCGTTATACTGTTTTTTCGCTTTGGGATACCTATCGAAATGTTCATCCTTTCCTTTCGCTCGTCTATCCTGACTTGCAAACTGACATGGTAAATTCGATGTTAGAAATGTATAAAGAAAGTGGTTGGTTACCCAAATGGGAACTGCTTGGCATGGAAACTTCCGTCATGGTTGGTGACCCCGCGACTCCTGTCATTGCTGATACTTATCTGCGAGGTCTGAGAAATTTCGATACCGAATTAGCTTTCGAAGCTATGAAAAAATCAGCCACTCAACTTGAAAATAATAAGCTACGTCCTGGCATTCAATTTTATGATAAAATGGGTTACATTCCCGAAAGTACGAAAGGTGATATTTGGGGTGGAACAGTTTCTACGACTTTGGAATATAATATTTCGGATTGGAACTTAGGGCAATTTGCCAAAGCATTAGGCAAAAAAGAAGATGCTGCTTTTTTTGAGGAACGCTCCAAATCTTATCGAAAATATTTTGATAATTCAACTGGTATGTTGCGCCCAATTATGGATGATGGAAACTGGCTCGACCCATTTAACCCTGAAGCTGGAAAAAATTTTGAACCAGTCATTGGTTTTGTCGAAGGCAATGCTTGGCAATATCGTTTTTATGTACCGCATGATATTAAAGGTTTAATTTCACTACTAGGCGGAGAGAAAAAATTCATTGAGGAGTTGCAAAAATGTTTTGATACCGATAATTATGATATGGCAAATGAACCTGACATCACCTATCCATATTTATTTAATTATGTAAAAGGCGAAGAATGGCGAACGCAGAAAAAAGTACGTGAACTGATTCGAAAATATTATTTCCAAGCGTCCGACGGCATCCCTGGGAATGATGATACTGGAACACTTTCGACTTGGTTGTTATTTAGTATGATGGGACTTTATCCTGATTGCCCAGGGAATATGGATTACACTTTAACCTCTCCTATTTTTGATAAAATAACAATACAATTACATCCTGATTTTTATGTTGGAAAAAACATCATCATCGAGACCTCAAATAATAAAAACGATAACCATTTGATTGAAAAAATTAAGTGGAATAAGAAAAAACATAAAAGTTATTTTATCAATCATCATGATTTAGTGAAAGGTGGGAAGTTGAAGTTTTATCTAAAATAAAATAAAATGAGATGAAACTTAAATCTATCATTTTTTTAGTTCTTGCATTAACCATAGTGTTATCCAGAAGGAGTTGAGTTTTCATTTTTCAAATGATATAAAAAATTACAAAAATAAATTTCATTGAGCTTTCTTCTGCTCAAAAAAAAACCAGTTGAGGGAATTTCTTTTTTCTATAAAAAAATAGAAAATGAAAATACTCGATATTTAAAAATCAAAGTAAAACGACAAGATAAAATTCCAACAGGAATGTCTGGAGAAGGAAAAAATACATGCTTATTTATTAATGAAATAATTGTGGAATAAACATTGGATAATTGTTTTTGTTACAGCTTTTGCAAGTATGATTTTTATGTGATATTTTATAGAAAATTTATATTTTGAAATATACTCCATATATCGCTGTACTCTTCTTATGTTTTTGTAGCATTGGTTTTACAAAAATGCCAACTGTTATGGATAGTATTGAAACGACATTTGCCTTTACTCCTGAAGAATTAGTCAAAAACCATTTTATCAAAGGCAGTTGCCAAAATGTTTATAATATTCAAACCATCGGGAATGAATTGGGGCTTGGCTATTTTTCCAATGCGGAAGACGTTCTAGGAATTTCTAAAGGCATCATTATTTCTACTGGTAATATTGAAGATGCTGTAGGCCCTAACAATGACATTGGAACGACTACAACATTTAATAATATTATTGGAGATGAAGATTTAGATATTTTTTCTACGAGTGTAGTGATCGATGCCACAGGAATTGAATTTGATTTTATTCCTTTTTCGAATCAAGTGACTTTTAAATATGCTTTTGCTTCGGAAGAATATTGTGAATTTGTAGGATCTATCTTTAATGATAATTTTGGATTTTTTGTCAGCGGTCCAGGTATTAGTGGAGAATTTTTTAACGATGCGATTAATGTAGCGACGATTCCCAATTCCAATGATTATGTTTCTATCAACACCGTTAATCATATTTCAAATTCTAGTTTTTATGTAAAAAATGAACTACCAGAAGATGCTACTCAATGTGGAATTCCCTCTAGTGCTAACTATTTGGAGGAAATAGAATTTGATGGATTTACCACGCCACTCAAAGCTACGATTGATGTCATTCCATGTGAGACTTATCATATTCGATTAGTGGTTGGTGATGTGGGAGATGATAAATTAGACTCAGCTGTTTTTTTAGAAACAAAAAGTTTTGACCTTGGTGGGGAAGTAAGTGTCGTTGCCAAATCTGCTGGAAGCAATGAACCAATTGCCTACGAAAATTGTCGAAATGGAGAGTTCATTTTTACTCGTGGGACTAATTCAAATTTGTCTCAGCCCTTACCAGTTGACTTTGTGATTAGCCCAATTTCGGAAGCTATTTCAGGAGTAGATTTTGAACCTTTGCCCTCGTCCATAACTATTCCTGTAGGACAAAATACGTACACCCTTCCAGTCAATATTTTACCTGATAATCTTGTGGAGACTCCCGAATTATTACGTTTGGATATTTTATTTGACTGTGAGTGTTTGGCATCTTCAGCAGCAGATTTATTCATTGAAGACCTAGTGGAATTAGAAGGAACTTTTGAGGAAATTTATGTTTGTCCAGACCAAGAATTCACCATCGGGCCAACGGTGACGGGCGGTGCAGCGCCTTATGAATTTATTTGGAATACTTCTGCCACTACTCCAAGGTTGACAGAAACGGTTGATCAGCCCACCCATTTTACCGTAACAATTACCGATGGATGTGGTGATACGACGCTTGCCATTGCAGGCATTGGCATTCAAAATCAGCCGACTGCAACACTTAGCGGAACGGCGCAAATTTGTGAAGGTGATACGGCATTTTTGAATGTGGAAATGGAAGGAAATCCACCTTGGTCAATTAATTATTCGATAGATGGATTGGAACAACCGACGCTAGAAAATATTTCTAACAATCCTTTTACATTACCTATTTATGAAACTGGAGAGTATGAATTATTAGATTTTACGGATGCGTATTGTGAAGGAATTGCAGTCGGCATTGGGAATGTCACTTCTAATGGAGTTGAGTTGAGTTATACTTTTTCTCCTCCGTCTTGCCCCGGTGCAAATGATGGTTCAATTGATCTAAATGTTTCAGCAGGTATTCCACCCTATTCTATTCTTTGGGATAAAATAGTCAACGATGACATGAATCCAACTGAACTAACAGCAGGCACTTATAACATTAGTCTTACGGATGCAAATGATTGTCTAATTTCAGAGACGATTGAATTGCTTAATCCTGAAAGTTATAATCCAGATTGTATCAATAATTTATTTTATGTACCCAATGCTTTTTCGCCAAATGACGATGGAGAGAATGATTTATTCACGATTTATTTTGCGGAAAATAATTTTATTACTAATGTTAAAAAGGTAAGCGTTTTTAGTCGTTGGGGTGATTTGATTTTAGAAAAAAACAATATACTTACAAATCCGAGTATTGATATTTGGGATGGAAAATTTAAGGGTAAAAAAATGAATGTGGGTATTTTTGTTTGGATGATGGAGGTAGAATTATTGGATGGAACTAGTCAAATTTTTTCTGGAGATCTAACTTTAGTAAAATGATTTTTAGATTAATGAAATTTATGAAAAACGTAGTTTTCCTTTTTCTAATTATTGTAGTGATGGAATCACAAGAGATATAAGATATATCTTTTAGCATAAGATAGTCTAGAATCAGATCCATAAAAATACTGTACTTTTTTTACTTTAAGATCTTTTCCAATACCTTCCAATATTCTTCCGTCATATTTTCATGAGCAAATAACGAAATCCCTTTTGCCCCTGCATTCGTTACTATTTTCAACGTCTTTTCCATTTCCTCAGGTTTGATGTGTGGTAAAAATAATCCACTATAGATTGGTTTTGTATTATTAGCATTTTTTAATCTGACCAATGCTTTTTGCACCTCCTCTCCTATCCATTCAATTTCTTTATTGTAAAATCCTTGATACAACATCGGTAAAAATCCATCCAAATCCCAACGATGCCATTGTTGGCGAACACTCTCCCAATTAGGGAAAACGGCAGCCGTAATTTGTTTGTTATATTTTCGAGCCATGGGTACACAATAGTTGTTCACTACGTTCGAGACTGCATCATATCGAAACTGTCGCCAAGCTTTATGAGCAGGTGCATCATCACCCAAATCCATTGGATCAATTCCATGTTTTTCCTTAAAAAGATTTCGACAATTTTCAGAATATGGATAATCATATTGAGGATATTCTTTGTCTTGCACGATGTTATATTTTGGTTGTAATGCCTCTGCCAAAATTACGTCAGGCTGTCGCACATAATCCAAATGAATACCATCTAAATCTTCAATTTTCCCGAGTGCCTCAACATTGCCTGCTACAAATTCTTGGACTTCAGGATGGCAAGGGCAAAGGAATCTATAATAATCAACATAGGCTGGATGAGTATTCGCAGGATTACCATTTCGATTGACAGAATACCAATCAGGATGTTTTTCTAAAAGTGTTTTATCGTTTAATGGCATCGTCCACATCCAAGCGTGTACTTCCAAATCGGCAGCATGCGCCAATGGAATTATTTTTTCTAACCATCTTTCTTTTACTGGCAAAATAGGATGATCGAAAAGGGTATCTCTACTCGAATAAACTTGAGGAACAATGGCATCAATACCTACTTTTTTTAATCGGTCAAATGTTTTTTTCCAATCATCATTTTTCCATTTTAAGTCTGGACGAACCCAAACCCAATTGTCAGGAAGAGAATTTGTAGGAGTATTTATAGTTGTTTTATTTTTTGGAGAAGGTTTTTCATTTGATGAATTACAAACTATCCAAGTACTACTTGTCGCTAACCCAAAACTTCCTGCTGCGATGGTTTTAATAAATTTTCGTTTTTTCATTTTGTCTTGAATTCTTTGTGTGATAGTTACTGTTTTTTTACCATATAGGCACATAGAAGATATAGTTCTTACAGCTAATATTCTAAATAAAAAATCCTATGTTATCTATGTGCCTATATGGTAAAAAAATGTACCTAACTTAAAATTATTTAAGCCTCCACTTTCCCTATTTTATAACCACTTACAGCATAAAATAAGATATAAGCATAACAAATTACCGCTACCGCATAACTTGATTGCAAACCAATTTTATCCGCCAAATATCCATGTAGCAAAGGAACAAACGCACCTCCAACAATTGCCATGACTAATATTCCAGAACCTTTACTAGTGAATTTTCCTAAACCATCAATAGCTAAAGTGAATATATTACTCCACATAATCGAATTACAAAATCCAACTAAAATAATCGCCCAACCTGCTATCCAACCTGACATGGTAACTCCTGTAATCAAAAATAAAATTGCTGCTATTGACATAATTGCCAATAAAACTTGCGACTTCATTTTTTGTAAAACAGCCGCTCCAACAAATCTTCCGACCATCAATCCGCCCCAATAAAATGATAAATATTTACTAGCTGATTCGCTATCTAAACCAGCAATACTTTCTTCCCCAAGAAAACTTACCATAAAACTTGCAATCGTTACTTCCGCTCCGACATACATAAATATGGCTCCTGCTCCCAATAACAAATATGGAAAATCGAAAATTGAATTTTTACCTTTGACAGCTATTTTATTACTTTCTTTGACTGAATCTAAATCACCCAAATTCGGTAATTTGATAAATGCAAAAACAGTTGCCAATAAAAATAAAGCAATCGCCAATCCAACATAAGGCATTTGAACTGCTTCAGCTTGTTGCTCTTTTGGTAAGCCTTCCAGCCCACTCAAGATAAGCGCTCCACCAAACATAGGTGCTAAAACTTTTGCCACAGAATTAACTCCTTGCGCCAAATTCAATCGACTCGCAGCTGTCTCAGGTGAACCTAAAACGGCAACATAAGGATTTGCCGCTACTTGCAACATCGTCACACCCGTAGCTAAAACAAATAAGGCTCCTAAGAAAAGAGGATAGTAAACAACCACCGAGGCTGGATAAAATAACAATGCTCCTACGCCCATTAAGGCTAGTCCAATCACGATCCCAGTTTTATATCCATATTTATCTAAAATCACCGAAGCTGGATAGCCCATAATAAAAAATGCCCCAAAAAAACAAAATTGAACTAGTGCAGCTTCAGTATATCCAAAATCAAAAAGTTCTTTTACAAATGGTACTAAAATGTCATTAAGTGCAGTCAGAAATGCCCACATAAAAAAGAGAGAAACGAGAAAGAAAAAAGCAGTTTGGTAATTCGTCTTATTAGTCATGTTTTGTTTTTTGATTTCAATTATCTATTTGTCTATTGCTTTACTTTTGAAATTTTATAAATTTTAAGATTCGAGTCATTACACCCAAATAAAATATATTCTCCATTTGAAATTTTTATAGATTGAATTGTTTTTACATCGTAAGGGACATTGATTCCGCTTTCTGAATTTGCCATCGGCAACCAATTTCCTTGCCCATCACCTTTTAAGATTAATCCATTTCCAGCATCATTTCGAGTCGTTTCAATTTCAGATGTAAATAGATTACCGGCAAGCAAAACATCTTTATTCCCATCGCCATCAAAATCTTTGATGATAAAATCATTGATACTTGAAATCTGCGCTTCATTTGGTAAAGCATTCATTTCAAAATTTCCATTTCCTTTGTTTTCAAGATAGATACTTGCGAATGTTTCAGCGGAATAATGCAATGCTCTACCTAGTTTATCTTCGCCATAAACTGTATTTATATCAGAGGAAGCAAAAATATTATAGGTGGGAAATTTCTCTCCAACTAGCGGAACTTGCTCGCTAGAACATGAGCGTCCTCGCAAGGGAAATTGCTCACCAAAATTATAATAACTCAACACAATATCCTTTGAACCATTTTCATCAAAATCATCATAATGCACTTCAAAAGGTTCAGTTGAGGAGGCCTTGTATTTATAATTTAAACCCAAATTTCCAATGAGGTAATCATCATCTCCATCGTTATCAATATCTGATTTTTCAATGCTATACCACCAACCAGTTGAGTTTGTAATTGTATTGTTTTTTTCAAAAAAACCATTTTTATTTTCAAAAAAACTAATCGGCATCCACTCTCCCACTACGATAAAATCAAGGTCATTATCACCATCGAAATCTGTCCAAACTGCATCTGTCACCATTCCTAATTGAATCAAATCAGATGCATTAGTTTTAGTGATGTCTTTTAATATTCCATCTTCATTTTTAAGTAATCTTGAAACCGTCGGCGATGGGTAAGACCAAGGTAAATGTCTTCCCCCAACTAGTAAATCTAAATCGCCATCTTGATCAAAATCTGCTGCATGAACACTTCCACCACTTTCTCGGAATTTTGCTATTTTAGTTTGGTCCTTTTTAAAATTTCCATTTTCATTGAGGTAAATTCGATCTTGATACATCTTATTTTGAGGTGCATAAAAATTGCCACCACTCACTACATATAAATCTAAGTCTCCGTCATTTTCCAAATCAAATAACAATGCATTTACATCTTCAAAATCCACATCATTTTTAAAATCATTCGACATGGGAATCGCTTCAAATTCACCATTCTTTTTTTGGATAAAAAATTGCCCAACTTGTCCTTTTGCCCCTCCAATAAATACATCTTCCAAACCATCTCCATTAATATCTCCCTTGGTCAAGGCTGGACCAAATTGAGACATTTTATGTGGAAGTAAAACTTGTTTTTTATAATCATCAAAATCATTTTCTCGATGTCTAAAACTAGAAAGATTAGAATCATCGACACTTTGTAACAATTTATTTACATTTTTTGAAATAGGTTTTTTATTCAAAATAACTTCTTGATTGATCTCTATTTTTAAAAATGAATTAGCAGGAATATTTTTCTTTTCAATTTGATTTCCATTGGGTAGAGTGATAATAATTTCATCTACTTTTTTCGATTTTCCAATGCCAAAATGAGCAATGTTTTCGCTAGTAGAATACATTCCTCTCACATTAGTTAGTTCAATAAATTGAGTTTTTACGTCATCAAACTTTATTGATATTTTAGTTCCAAATAAGTTGGTATTTGACTCATTATCAATCAGTTGTATTCTTAAATGATTATTTTTATTTAACCTATCTGAGTTGTTTTCATAAATAAATGCAGGTGCATTTATATTATTAATTATCAAATCCAAGTCGCCGTCATTATCCAAATCGGCATAGCTTGAACCATTCGAAAAAGTCTCCTGATCTAACCCCCACGCTTCAATTTTTTTAGAAAAAGTAAGGTCACCATTATTTTGAAAAACATAATTTTTAAGCGGAACACTTGGCAATAAATCCAATGCTTCTTCCAAATCTAAAATATCAAAAATTCCAACTTCACCGGCATTCGGATTTTTTTCAATAAATTCATTAATAACTTCTCGTACATATTCTGGAAAAGTTTTTGAGGCATCAGAATTTCGAATATCTCTCAATAATCCATTGGTTACAAATACATCTTTCCACCCATCATTGTCTAAATCTGCGATTAAATTTGACCAGCTCCAATCGGTACTTGACACACCTGAAAGTTGAGAAATTTCACTAAAATTTTCACCTTGATTATTCAGTTGCATGGCATTAAACATGTACTGATAATGTCCTCCATTTTCGACTACATTCCAAAATGATTTTGGATTCATCCCACTCATATTTGCCTTGATTCTAAAGTTGTCTTCTGCGACCATATCCAAGGTCATTAAGTCTTGCCAGCCATCATTATTAATGTCCGCAGCATCCACTCCCATAGAGTAAAAACTAGTATGATTCATTTTACTTTGTAGCACTTCCGAAAATGTTCCATTACCTTTATTTAGGAATAATCTGTCGGGTGCTTCATAGTCATTTGTCAAATAAATATCGATCCAACCATCTTTATTGACATCACTTGCAACCATACTATTAGCGTATCCAGGCAATAAAATTCCTGCCTCTTTTGAGACATCAGTAAACGTTGTTTTTTTATTCGAACCATTATTATGAAAAAGTCGAGGCGACCATTTTTCTTGCATCAAATTAGTTCCTAAAAGATCAGAATAGTTACCAGGATTTGGTGGTTGATTTAATAAAAAAAGATCTAGCCAACCATCATTATCATAATCCAAAAAACCTGCATGGCGAGTTCGTTCAGAATTATCCAAACCATAGATCGCCGCCTGTTCTTCAAAGCGAACACCTTTTTTTCCGTTGCCTAAATCGAAAGTTTCTCCAGTATTAATATACAGCAAATTTTTTCTCAATTCAGGTTGGTCATCATATAATTCACGCGTTCCATAAATATCTTCCCAGCCATCATTATTGACATCGGCCACCACGACCCCTGAGGACCATCCACCATTATCTTTGATACCTGATTGCTCATTTGTTTGTCGGAATTTAAAATCACCGAGGTTAAAATATATTTCATCACTCACTAGATTTCCTGCAAAAAATAAATCTGCTAAACCATCTTTGTTGAAGTCTCCAACGCCAACTCCTGCTCCACCATAATAATTACTATAAATTAAAATATTATGATCTTTTTCGTCCGTAATGCTATTTTGAAAATAGACATTGGTGCTTTCAGGAGCAAGTAATGTAAAAAGTTTGGAGTTACTTTGAGCAGTAATCCAACTTGGAGAGGTCAACATTAAAATCCAAAAAAATATTCTCATCTGTTTGATTTCTATTTGAATTGTCCTTTAAAATTAATTGCCTTCGAATGGAATGGGTCAATAATTTTGTCTAACAAAACTGCAAATTCTCGTTTAGTAATCCATCTTTTTTTATCAAAATTATTGAGCTCAAAATCACTTGACCATTGTTTTGCGATTTGTTGGAAAAAAATAGATTGAACTACTTTTATTCGATTTATATTCAATTTTTTATCTAAATCAAAAACGAGTTGAATCGCATTTTCGATGTCTAATTGATCTGCTTCTATTTGAAAATTAAGATTCGACTCAAAGTCATTTATATTTTCTAACAAGGTATTTACATTTATAAAGGTATCAGGATAAAACCAAGTTTGGTTAGCCCATTGATATGGAATTCCTTTTCCTCTAAGAATTCCAGTTGCTCCAATTTTTTGAATAGTTTCAAAATGAACATCTTCTGCAGGAACATCAATAAAAGGTAAAAGATATCCTTTGTACTCCAAGACAAAATCTTGTAAATCTCTGATAATCAATTTGTTAGGTGACAATTTCTTGTTTGCTGCGACAGCGGCAATTAGCCCTGCAGCTTGCCCAATTTGAATAATTACAGGTTGCAACCTTGAAGATCCATTGACAATATTTGTTACTGAAATTGCTTTGTCAGCAACGACTAAATCATCCACATTTTTAGGAATTAAACTACCGATTGGAATATTAAAAGAAGGTACTTTTGGAAAATCAATTTCAGGAGCGTCAGGATTTTCAGCATGATGATGATCTATCGGATAATCTCCGACAGCAATTCCCGTTCGATATAAATTATAATCATAAGGTTTTAAAATATGATTGACATTCAATTGAACTTCGCCATGAATTCTTCTTCCCTCTCGATGATATGGATAAAGTGGCAAATGATCTTTGGTTGGAAATTCGTCTGTCGCTAAACCAAGATTTGTAAATCCTAATTCTGTTTGAAGGAAATAAATAAATTGTAGCGTTTTTTGTTTAGCATCGTATGCTATCTTTTTTTTACTACTCTGCGTCATCAAATCACTATAAAAATCATTACCAGACTTTGGCCAATTAATCATAAATTTTCCATTGGGTAATTTTCCATAATCGAGCATTTTATCGCAGGATAAGGTTACGTTTTTGTCATCACATTTTGGATTTTTACAACAGCAATAAAATTGTTCGGGAGAATAGTTTTTAGGTTTTGTAAGTATGTTGTTATTTTCTTTTCCAAAATCTTTTAGAATAGCTGCGTAGGTCAAATCTTGAATAATATTATTCGACTTTTCAGGAGCGATTGCTTCGTCAGTTTTATTTTTAGCATCCATTCCTACATCGAATTCCGCACCGACCAATGCGGCAAAATTTCCAAGGTCAGAACCATCCACTAAGATTTTTCCAGTATATTTTTTTAGGTCATTTTTTTTACCTGAACTAGTGTGAAGACCTTCTAATTCTCCTTGATTATTTTGGATAGTGATGTGCCAATTCCCACTCTCCTTTCCTTTTTGAATATCCAATATTTTCTTTGAATATAACACTTCCAAATTTTCCTCTTTTCTAATCAGTTGCTCCCAGTATTTTTTTCCAATTTTTGGCTCAAACATCGTGTTACTTACCCACCCTGTAAAAACCGAATCAGCCCCTCCATAATGATCCCAAATTAATGTCCGAAATTCTCCCCAAAGCCCTGCGGGCAATTTATGATTTCCATCCGTAGCACTCACTCCTGCAGCAGTTAACATTCCTCCTTCCCAGGCTAAGTTATTGATCCACAGCGTTTTAGCTCCACTTCTTGCAGATTGAATGGCGGCACTAGTTGCACCAGTTCCTTCTCCAACAACAATAACATCATAAAATTTGATCGCTTCTTTTTTCTCACAGGAAGAAAAAAGAAATAGGGAAAAAATAAAAGATAGAATAGGCAAGTTTATATTGAAAAAGCAAAATGTATTGTTATTGTTATAACAATACATTTTCGAAATGCTATTAGTTGATTTTTCCACACTCATACCCTACCGAATTTTTCCATAAAGAAATCAAAATACAAGATGTATTTCCTCATTTTTTTCCTCCAGATAATATTGAACATTTTCTCTCATCACTACATCAAGAGGTAGCAGTTGTAGCTGCTTGATTTCCTTTTTCAAAATCAAATGATTGAACAAATTCATGATTCCCATAAATCCTTGCTTCATTGGATTTTGATTAATTAAAAAATGAATTTTATCATCATAAAGATATTTAAGATTATTTTCAATCAAATCAAAACCGACTAGTTTGATATCAGTTCTACCTAATTTTTTTAGTATAGGAACGATGTGAAATAATTTTGAAGTAGTGACAAATATACCTTGAACATTAGGTGTTGTTTCTAGTGTTTTTTTTAAGTATTGATGCAATCCTTTTTTGTCAAAAATATCACCATAACTACCTCTAAGAATTTTAATTTTTCGCTTCTTATTTTTCGCAAAAAAATCTTTAAATCCTTTTTCTTTATCTAATAAATGTTTGGCATTATAAGCCTCCTTTTCCAAATGTAAAATCATAGAAGTTGCTCCCTCCTCAGTTCCAAAATTCAATAATTTAGCTGCAAGCATTCCGCTTGCGTAAGAATCTTGACCGATAAAAGAAAGGAAGTAGGGATTTTTTCTCTCTAAAAAAGTATTGATTTGGATGTATGGCAAATGTTTAGCTTCACATCTTTCTAAAACCTTCTGCCCTTCTTTTAAGTAACTAGGCGAAATGAGTAAACCATGATAATCTTTTGACAAAATTTCATCAGCACACTCTTTAAAGTGATTCGTATCCGCATCTCTAAAAAGAAAAAAGTCAATTGTTACCCGATAATCTCGCAAGGCTTTTTTTGCTTTTAAAATTCCAGATTTAGGTTGATTCCAAAAAGGATCTTTTTTAGGATCAGGTATTAAGACTGCAATTTTCCATAATTTTTTAGAAGCCAAAGCACTTGCGATTACGTTGGGAACATAATCGAGTTCTTTCATGGCAGCATTTACTTTTTCGCGAGCGATAGGAGAAACATTACCTCTATTATGCAATACTCTATCTACTGTACCTTTCGATACTCCAGCTTTTTTAGCTATATCTTTTATCCCTATTCGATTATTCATCTTTCTAAGTAATATTACTGAAAATCACAAATTTGCGCCTAAAGTTAGAATTATTCACCGCCAAATTAAACACTTTTTCAATAATAAAGAAAAATATAAAAAATTGACTGTGTGCGCACACAGTATTAGAATATTTTTTTTATTTTTTCTTGAAACTACTCACATGCTAAAAAAATCATAACTGTTTAGTTGATTTTTCCTTAGCGTGATTTTAATTATTCTCAATCATTTTGTTAAAACAAAACTTTTAATTATGAAAAATCATTTACTCTGTTTTTTGTTCCTGATATTAGGATCAATGACAGCTATGGCTCAAAAAAGAGTCACAGGAAATGTTACTGGTTCTGATGGTTTCCCTTTGATAGGGGTCGCTATTTTAGAGGCAGGGACAGACAATGGCACCTCCACAGATATCGAAGGTAATTATGCTTTAGATGTTTCGGATGGAGCAACGCTTAATTTTTCCTATACTGGCTTTGCGAGTCAAAGCATAGTAGTAGGGGATCAAACTACTTTGGATATAGTCTTACAAGAAGGAGTGGCACTTGATGAAGTTGTCGTAACTGCTTTGGGTATTGAAAAAAATAAAAAGGCTTTATCTTATTCTGTAACTGAAGTAGGTGGCGAAAACTTTTCTCAAGCTCGTGCAATGAATGTGATTCAATCACTTTCTGGAAAAGTCGCAGGAGTTAATGTTGCTAGTACTGCTACGGGGGCTGGTGGATCTACTCGAGTTGTCATTCGAGGAAATGGTTCTATCTCAGGAAATAATCAACCTCTTTATGTAGTGGATGGAGTACCTATTGATAACCAAAACTTGGGTTCTTCAGGAATGTGGGGTGGACAAGATTGGGGAGATGGAATTTCTAGTTTGAATCCTGATGATATTGAAACTTATACTGTTTTGAAAGGAAATTCCGCAGCAGCACTTTATGGTTTTAGAGCATCGAATGGAGTTATTTTAATAACAACTAAGTCAGGTGGGAAAAGAAAAGGAATTGGTGTTGAGTTTAGTAGTCAAGTAAGAACAGAATCAATTATTGACCAATTAGATTTTCAACAAGAATATGGTCATGGATTAAATGGAACGGCTCCTACTAATGAAACACAAGCATTGGCACAAGGATTATCTTCTTGGGGAGGAAAATTAGATGGAAGTAATGTTATCCAATTTGACGGAGAAAGTCGTCCTTATTCTGCAGTAGGAAATAATGTAGATAGGTTCTATCGAACTGGAACTACTTTTTCTAATACATTGACCCTTTCAGGAGGAGATGAAAAATATAATTTCCGATTTTCTGGATCAGCTCTAAACAATAAAGATGTCGTACCAAATTCTGGTTTGGATCGGTATAATTTTTCTTTGAAGGTTGGTGCTCGTTTTAGTGAAAAGCTTTCTGGAACGGTTGCCGTCAATTACATTAATGAGACAGTAAACAATAGAGCGAGACTTTCTGATTCTCCAGGAAACGCTAATTATACGGTATTCTCTTTGCCGGCATCTATTAATGTAGAAACTTTAATGGGTGACCCTGATAAATTGGGTGCTAATCCAGATGGAACAGAGTTGCAATTTAATGATAATGTATTTGTGACGAATCCATATTGGAGTACTTACCAATTTTCTAATAAGTCAGTTAAAAATAGAACGATTGGGAATATACAATTGCGTTATGATATCTACGATGGATTATATGCAAGAGGTAGAATTTCTATGGATCGATATGATCGACGAAGAACTAACTTAGAACCTTACGGAACTGCTTTTACTCCTTTTGGATCTATGGATGAGCAAACTAATAACTTCCAAGAACTTAACTCAGAACTGATTTTGGGTTATGACAAAGATTTAAATGAGACTATTGGCATCAGCCTTTTTGCTGGTGGAAATATGATGACTAATACTTTTGAGACCTTAGGAGGTTCAGGAAATACTTTTAGTATTCCATTCTTGCATACTTTGAACAATGCAGGTAACCGATCTACTATTTATGATATCCGAGAATTAGGTGTAAACTCTGTTTTCGGTTCAGCAGAAATTGCTTTTAAAAAAGCAATCTATCTTACTGCAACTGCAAGAAATGATTGGTTTTCTACTTTAACAACTACTGATAATTCTGCTGATAATAGTGAGCTTTACTATTCAGTTGGAGCTAGTGCTGTCCTTTCTGATTTGATTGATCTGCCTTCTCAGATTGATTTTGCAAAAGTAAGATTATCTTATGCTGAAGTAGGAGGTGGAGCTGCGGATCCATACCTTTTATCACTTACTTATGGAATTTTTGGTCAAGGACATCAAGGACAACCACTTGGTGGAATTGCCAATAGTAGTATTCCTCCTATTGGTTTAGTACCACTTACTTCTCAAGAATATGAATTTGGTTTAGACTTTAGAATTTTACAAAATAGATTAGGAGTAGATTTTTCTGTTTACAATAAAAAGACACTTAATGATATCATCGGTGCTCAAGTTTCTCCTACTTCAGGATTTGGAAGTAAAACTGTAAATGTAGGTAGTATTGAAAATAAAGGAGTTGAATTAATGCTTTATGGTTCTCCAGTTAAGAATAAAAATTTCCGATGGGATGTATCTTTAAACTATGCTAATAACCAAAATAAAGTACTTCGGTTATTAACGGAAGAAATAGAAGAAGGTGATAATAGAGAGAGTATCCGATTGGAAGAAAGTAGAACTCGAAATGCTTACATCGAAGTAGTTGAAGGTTTGCCATACAGCCAGATTGTCGGTTTTGAATATGCACGAGATGATAATGGAGAAATTATATTAGATGATGAAGGATTACCAGTAAGAGGAGAAGACTTAGTTCCAATGGGAACAGGAGTACCTCCAGTATCTTTTGGAATTAGCAATACATTTACTTACAAAAATATGTCTTTAAGCTTTTTACTTGACTCTAAGTTTGGAGGTTATATTTATGCTGCAACTAATGCTTATGCATATAATAGAGGATTACATAAAAATACTTTGGAAGGAAGAGAAACTGGAATTGGTGTAGTAGCTGCTGAAAATGTAGAAGATTATTACCAGAGAATATCTTTCAATATTACAGAGCAATTTGTTGAAAAGGCAGATTTTATTAAATTAAGAGAGTTAGTCTTTTCTTATAACTTACCTAAATCAATGTTAGGGAATCTTCCTTTTGAATCTATCAATATTGGAGTCGCTGGTAGAAATCTTTGGTTGATTTCAAGTACTGTAGATAATATTGATCCAGAGTCAACTTATACTTCTGGTAATGGACAAGGTTTGGAAATGTTTGGGGTACCTCAAACTAGATCACTTCAATTCAACCTTGGTATTAAGTTTTAATTTTTAAGAAAAAATAAATAAAAAATGAAATTTTCAAAATATATATTAATAGTCGTTGCACTTCTGATGTTTCAAACATCATGTGATGATGGTTTCGATGAACTAAATGTTGATCCAACAGCTTCGCCTGATATCAACCCTCAATTTCAATTCACTTGGGTACAACTTAGAACCTCAGGTGGTAGATATGAAAATTGGCGAGCAGGATTAATTTATTCTTCTATGATGATGCAGCACTTTGCCGCTCTATGTGGATATTGGACCGGAGATAAATACACTTATAATGCAGGGTATTCTTCTTCATTATTTGATAGAGCCTATACTGAGGCAGTTAAGGATATTCAAGATTTGATCAACACTTTGGAAACTAGTGAAGATAGAGATCCAACTATGCTTGGTATGGCAAAAATCTGGCGAGTCGTTATTTTCCATCGTTTAACTGATTTGTATGGAGATATTCCATACTCTGAAGCAGGGAAAGGATTTTTGGAAGGAATTGATTTTCCTGCCTATGATGCACAAGATGCTATTTATGCTGACATGCTAAATGAACTGGAAGAAGGAGTAAGTCTTTTAGGTTCTGATGGTGGCTTTGGAAGTGGAGATTTAATCTATGATGGAGATATTGATCAATGGAGAAAATTTGGTAACTCCTTGATGTTACGTTTAGCCATGCGACTTTCTGAAGCAGATGCATCAACAGCACAAGCGTGGGCATCAAAAGCAATTGCTGCTGGAGTGATGGAGAGTAATGCTGATAATGCTTACATCCAACATACGCAAGGCCCAGAAGGTATAAACCAAAATGGAATTGGTGAAGTATTAGACAAGGCTGCTGGATTCGGAGATGACTGCCCTAGATTAAGTAAGACTATGGTAGATTGGATGCTAAGCACTAATGATGGTCGATTAGATATTTTTGGAGTTACTCCAGCAAATGGTGGAGGTCACAATGGATTACCAAACGGTTTGGATGAAGAAACTATTTTGACTCATCATCCATCAGATACTACTACGGCTCATTTTAGTTCTTTTAATCCTTTATTGGTCCAAGTATCTTCTCCGATGGTTTTCCAAACTTACGCAGAAACTCAATTGTTGATTGCAGAAGCAATTAAGCGAGGATGGGCATCTGGTGATGCAGAAACTTATTATAACAATGGAGTAAGAGGTGGAATGCAACAATGGGAAATCTATGATGCTACTTTAGCAGTAGATGATGCTACTGTCAACGATTACTTAGCTGCGAATCCTTATGATGATACTTTTGAGCAAATCGGCTGGCAATATTGGGCAGCTACTTTCTTGAACGAATATGAGACTTACGCTAATTGGAGAAGAACTGGAACGCCAACGCTTACTCCTGTGAACTATCCTGGAAATGTAACTGGTGGAACAATTCCTTTGCGAATGATGTATGCTGAAAGTGAAATCGGTTTAAATCCAAATTTAGATGCAGCACTTTCTCGTCAAGGAATGACTACTGACTTTGTTAATATGTTAACTGTTCCAGTTTGGTGGGACAAATAAAATTCTAAAAGTTATTTAAAAAATATTACCCTACGAGATTTTATTTTAAACATGCTCTTAAAAGCCTTACAGGGTAATGATTTTTTAAATATTTTTCATACAGTTTCAACAAATAGTTGAGTTTTAACCACACAGATGAATTTCAAATTCATCTGTGTTTTTTTAAAAGTTATCATGAAAGAAAGACCTCTTGTACTTTGCCTCTTTTTTGCATTATTTTTATCCAATAGTTGTGGAGAAAAATATACTGATACTCCAACTATTAAAGATAATGTGCCTTCTCTGACCCAATATGTAAACCCATTTATGGGAACTGCCAACCATGGTCATGTTTATCCTGGCGCAACTGTGCCATTCGGTATGGTTCAATTAAGTCCCGATAATGGCACGCAAGCATGGGATTGGTGTTCAGGTTATAATTGGATTTCAGATACTATCGTAGGATTTAGTCATACTCATTTGAGCGGAACAGGAATCGGAGATTTGTATGACATTTCGATAATGCCGACGCAAGAAATAGTTGATTTTTCGAAAAAAGTAGATCCTAAAAAAAGTGTGTATGCTGCCAAATTTTCTCATAAAAATGAAAATGCCAAACCTGGTTTTTATCAGGTAAAATTAGATAATGGAATTGACGTAAAATTAACCGCTTCCGAAAGAGTAGGTTTTCACGATTATAATTTCCCAAAAGGAAAAGATGCAACGCTTCTAATTGATTTAGCTTTCGCAATGAATTGGGATAGCCCAACTGAAACTCATCTAAAATTTGACTTAGAAAAAAAATTAATCACAGGCTATCGGTTTTCAACTGGATGGGCTAAAGATCAACGAGTATTTTTTGCTGCTGAATTTTCTGAGCCAATCGAAAATTATGCTATTGTAGATGGTACTTCTACCCTAGCAAAAACCAAAAACTATAAAGGAAAACATTTACGCACTCAACTTTTTTTTGGAACAATTGAAAATTTAAAAATAAAAGTTGGACTCTCCACAGCCGACGAAGCCGGAGCAATAGCTTCGCTAAAAGAAATTCCAAATTGGAATTTTAACCAAACAAAAAAAGCCGCTAATGATTTGTGGGAAAAAGAATTATCGAAAATCGTTATTCAAACTCCTGACGAAGATTTAAAAAAAATATTTTATACCTCTCTCTACCGCACCTGTCTTGCTCCCGTAAAAATGTCGGATGCCAATGGAAATTATAAAGGTGCTGATCATCAAACTCACACCGCAAAAGGATATAATAAATATGGAATTTTTTCTCTCTGGGATACCTTCCGTGCAGCCAATCCACTCTACACCATTATCCAAAAAAACAAAGTTAATGATTTTGTAAAGTCGTTGTTATCCCACTATGAAGAATATGGGTTACTCCCCGTTTGGTCTTTGTTGGGAAATGAAACGAATACGATGACTGGCTATCATGCTATTCCAGTTATCGTTGATGCTTATCTGAAAGGGTACCGAGATTTCGATGCAGAACTTGCTTTTAAAGCTATGAAAAAAAGTGCGGCGCAAGATATTCGAGGCACTAATTTTTATCGAGACTATGGCTATATTCCTTATGACAAAGCAGGTCAATCTGTCACTCGAACCCTAGAATATGCTTACGATGATTGGTGTATCGCACAAATGGCAAAAGCTTTAGGTAAAGAAAAAGATTATCAATATTTTCTAAAAAGAGCAAAGAATTACGAAGCGATGTTTGATGCTTCCACAGGTTTTATGCGAGCAAAATATGCCAATGAAAAATGGAAAACACCATTCGATCCACAATACTCAGATCATAATTTTGATGTAGCAGAATACACAGAAGGGAATGCTTGGCAACACTCTTGGTTCACGCCTCATGCACCAAATGAATTGATTCAATTGCATGGAGGAAATGAAAAATTCATCCTAAAATTAGATTCCTTATTTACCATTGATTCTGAAATTAAAGGAGATAATGCGTCTTCTGATATTTCTGGATTGATTGGTCAGTATGCTCATGGAAATGAACCAAGTCATCATATCGCCTACTTTTATAATTTTGCGGGCAAACCACACAAAACGCAAGAAATCGTCAGAAAAACTTTAGCGACACAATATAATTCAGGACCAACTGGACTGTGTGGAAATGAAGATTGTGGGCAAATGTCAGCATGGTATGTTTTCAGCGCAATGGGTTTTTATCCATTTAATCCTGCTGATGGAAAATATGTTTTTGGAAGTCCATTATTTGAAAAAGTAGAAATCCCTGTAAAAAATAACAATACTTTTACGTTGATTGCAAGAAATGCTTCCGCTGAAAATAAATACATTAAATCAGTAAAATGGAATGGCGCAGATTATGACAAATTCTATATTTCTCATGAAGATTTAATGAGTGGTGGAATGCTAGAAATGGAGATGAGTAATCAACCTAATCATTAATTTTAAAACAATGATTTTTAGCAAAAAAATTGACTAGAAATCAAAATCAAGAAACATGACAAGAACATTCTTTTCTTTTTTATTTATCCTTTCATTTTTGAGTTGCCAAAACAATTCAGAAACAACAGCTACATCTTCAACCACTCCTAAAGTTGAAGATGCTTTTTCCAAAGAAAAAAATGCAATGGCTGAAAAAGTCAAAGCTGAATTTCTCCACGCTTGGAATGGCTATAAAAAATATGCCTGGGGCGATGACTCCTTAAAACCACTTTCTAAAAAAGGATCCAACTGGTATGCTCATTCGATGGTCATGACTCCGATTGATGCTTTTGACACCATGATCTTAATGGATTTGGACAAAGAAGCGAATGAATGTAAAAAGTTAATTTTTGAAAAATTATCTTTCGATCATGATATGGAAGTGCAAGTTTTTGAAATTGTAATTAGATTGTTAGGTGGATTGATAAGTGCTTACCAATTAGATGGAGATAAAAGATTTCTTGATTTGGCTACACAGCTAAGCGATAAACTTTTGCCTGCTTTTAACTCTCCAACAGGAATGCCTTATCGGATGGTTAATCTAAAAACAGGTAAAACCAGCGACTACCTAAACAACCCTGCTGAAATTGGAACACTTCAATTAGAATTTGCTATGATGAGTAAATTGACAGGCAATCCGATTTATAAAGAAAAAGCAGATGCCGCTATGAAATACCTTTACGACAAAAGATCTCCAAAGACTGGTCTAGTAGGATTGGTCATCGATGTCAATAAAGGTACTTGGTACAATAAGGATAGCCATATAAGTGGAATGATCGATTCTTACTATGAGTATTTACTCAAGATGGGAATTCTTTTTGAAGATGAGGAGTACACTAAAATGTACAACACGAGTATCGCTGCCGTAAATAAATATTGTTTAGATAAAACTGAAAATGGATGGTGGTACAGTCATGTGAATATGGATTCAGGAGAAAGAATTAGAACTCAATTTGGCGCACTAGATGCTTTTATGCCTGCGATGCTTGCCCTCGGTGGAGACTTAGAAACAGCCAAACAAGTACAAGAATCTTGTTATAAATTATGGACAGATCACGGCATCGAACCTGAACAATATGATTATGCTAAAGGAGAAATACTCAATGGGTTTTATGTTTTAAGACCTGAGAATATTGAGTCTGCGGCTTATCTATTTCATCACACAGGCGATAAAAAATATTTTGAAATGGGGAAAACCATGTTTGAAAGTATCGTCAAACATTGCAAAACAGAAGATGCTTATGCCGAAATAAAAGATGTCAGAACGATGGAAAAACAAGATGACATGCAAAGTTTTTTCTTAGCGGAAACAATGAAGTATGCCTACTTACTCTTTAGTGATCAAAAGAAATTAGATTTTAAAAATACTATTTTTAATACCGAAGCAC